>NFUO01000001.1 GCA_002197545.1 Acidobacteria subdivision 2 bacterium RH1 MAG20
CGAAGCCCCTGCCCGGGGGCTTGGGGGTGTCCCCCAATTTTCTTCTTTCTCCCCTTCCCTGCCGGAGAAGGGGCCGGAGGTTAGGTTCGTGGGGAGGGCTGGGGAGGCGCAGGCAGACAAGCGCTAGAGAAGCGCTCAAGAAAAGAGAGGAAAGACAATGGCAGATCTACCACTTTCGATTGGTCAGTTTGCCTTCACCATCGCCGACGGCGCGGCGGCTCCGAGTACGCCCGCGGCGCTGGTGCTGGAGGGGATGCCCGACACCGCGGATGTGGCCGCCGTGCCGATGCTGAAGCAGGGCGCGGTCACGGGTCTGATCATGGCGGGAGCGCCGGCCTCGGGCGACACGGTCAACGTGCAGGCGTACAAGAATGGCAGCGCCGTCGCGGGCGTGGTGCTCACGGTTAGCAACGCCCAAGCGTCGGCCGTGGCGCTGTTCGGCAAGGACGTGGCGGCGAATCAGTTCAGCCAGGGCGATCTGATCGGGTTGCGTTACACCACGACCACCGGCGGAACGTACACCGCCAAGGATATCTACGCGGCCGTGGTGGTGCAGTATGGCCTCAGCGAGTGACGAGGAGCGGATAAGCTGTCAGCGTTCAGCCGTCAGCCGCTATCACCGGGATTCGGAGGTGGATCTGATGGCTGTTGGCTCAATGCTGAAAGTTAAAGAAGGGAGCCAGAGTGATACCGATACCAATGCCGGATTGCCCCCGCTGCGGCGCGCGGGTGCATCAACAGGCCACGCATTGCCACAACTGCGGCCTGCCACTCACGCCGGATCAGTCTCATCTGAGGAGGGATGAGGCCCCCGAGCCAGATCCATGCGCCGACACAGCTATCCGCCCCAGGCGTAAAAGGCCGGCCGGGCGTGCGGACTGAAAGCTGATGGCTGAAAGCTGATGGCTTCAAGAAAGGAGTCTATGCGGTGGCACTAACCTTAACAGAGGCGGCGAAGCTCTCCAACAATGTGGTTCTGCAGGGCGTCGTCGAGACGATTGTCAAAGAGTCTCCCGTTTTGCAAATTTTGCCCTTCATCGATATCAACGGCAACGCGCTGGTCTACAACCAGGAAAACGCGCTGC
>NFUO01000010.1 GCA_002197545.1 Acidobacteria subdivision 2 bacterium RH1 MAG20
AGCCAAACAACACGGCTGCAAAATCGTCGTCAACACCGACGCCCACGCCACCGAAGAACTCGACCAGATGCGCTACGGCATCACCCAACTCCGCCGCGCCTGGCTCACCGCAGCCGACATCCTCAACACCCAACCCACCGCCGCCGCCCTCCTCACCCAACTCCGCCCCAAACCCTGAATAGTCCACCTCCGCCCATGAAGAAGCCTTTCATCATCGAGTGCTTCGCTGGCCGTATCCTTATCATTTTATTGGTTAGCAGCAAAACGGAAACCTCTCTTAATTCGGAGAAGGCCTTTCGACGTGGTCGATCACGAGAACATCGACGGGAGCTTTGGTCGATACCAGCTTCAACCCCAACTGCTCCTGGATCGCAGTGAAGAAATCCGGCAGGTCGTTAGGATTTTCCGTCGCTGTCACCGACCCATCTGGTGTCCACGTCAACCGGAGATCAAACCTTCCTGTGAGTCCGGTCTGATCCACTACCGGTCGGTTCAGAACGCCTTGCCCCAGCGCATCGGCAATATCCGCCATCGTTTGGTTGGTCGCGCCAAAGTTTCCAGGTGGTCCGAATCCCATCCCCCCAGATGCGCTCGGGTCACTCTTACTCCTCGTGAGTTTGGGACCGGTCCTGGCGACTGTGAGCACGTACACGGATTGTTCTCGTTTCTCGAAATGGAATTTGAGCTGAAACCGATCCGCCATCAGCTTTTTGACCATCGATTCCCACTGCTTGATGCTTGGCTCACCCTCTCCGTCGGGCACAGCGGAGATATCGTAGCTCTCTGAGTTGACCCAATCCTGCGCCTTCGCGATCTGGCTTTGTTGAAGTCCATAGGAGAACTTGAGGAGGTCACTCAGAGAAGCGTGAATGACTGAAAAACGGCGACCCCGAAAGTCGTATCTCGGCCCGTGTTCATCAGGCCTGGTTGGCTTGATGGTGGCGACTTCAAATGCCGGATTCGCGTCCGCAGCCATGGGAGCCATGCGCGGCGGAGGCTGAGGAATCGTCCACTCGGTCTCGGACGTGGCGCGCGCAAAATTGAGCGGCTGCGGGTTCGATCCTTGCCTCCACGTTCCTGTAATGGAGTTGCCATCCTCGCTCAGAGTACCTTCATATGTGGCAAAGGGAAGCTCAAGCTTCAGCAAAGAACCATTAAGCATTGTGGAAATAGCGGATATGCCGCCAGACGCCCCGTCGAGGTTGTAAAAGGTCGCCCGCAGGGTCCCATCACCCGCTTTCGTTATTTTGACCACGAAGCGTAGGTCCCGATTGGTGTGCAATATCCCCTGCCAAGTGGCGGCGATATCACTGGCTGGATTTGCGGGGGCGGATTGAGCGCGGACTTGCGTGGCATGGACGAGACCGAAGGTGACCGGCAATGCGACGGCCATTACTGCAGCCAGGCTCAGAAGCAGTTTTCTGCTCAGGTCAAGTTTCCGCCCGGTCTGCTCCGTCATAATGCGAACGATTCGACGCTTCAGGTCCGAACCCGTAACGCCCGACATACATGCCAGAGGAGACTCTGTATAAAACTTGCAGACGTTGAGAATGCTTTGCGCATATACTTCCGCTTCATTGCCTAGTTGCAACACTGCTTCGTCGCAGGCCCGTTCACGCTCTTCGACCAGACGAGCCCCAATCCACCATACTGGTGGATAAAACCAGAAGATCGCTTCGACCACCATGTGGATCGCAGCCGTCAGGTTGTCGCGGCGGCGGACGTGGCACATTTCATGCGCCAGGATACTGCGAAGCTGCGGAACTGAAAGGTGGTTCAGAATCTTCTCCGGAAGCAGAAGCACCCGACGGAAGATGCCGAAGACCCCAGGCTCAAGCAGAAGCGAGGAGGAGAGAACTGGAACATCCATCGATAGCGGCATTGGGGAAGCGGATCGCACCGTCGCACGAATCGCCCGCCAATTGCGCGCCCAGCATACTAGCAAAAATAGAAACCCACAAAGCCACACCGTCAGGAAAAGTGCTGGCAGCAGATGAACATGGTACGGATTGGAGGCAGCAATTGCTGCCTCGGGGAGATGAACGGTGACAGGCTGATTATTCTGCGAATTCGCCGAAAAAGGCTGAGCCATATTCACGATTGCAGAGGCAAACTCAGGACTCTGCGCCGGGAGCGCGACAGCCGGGCGAAGCCATTCTCCGATCGCAATGAACAGCGAGAACGGCACGAGAAGTTTTACCGATGCGACCATCCAAACCCAATAGCGCGTGCGTGCCTGATTGCGCTTCAACACCCATGTAAGAAGCAACGCAAGCAAGACCACAAGCGTCGACTGCCACAGATGATTGATGATCGATACGAACCAGCCTTCATTCCATAGTGATGAGGTCATCGCTACTTCTCCTTCGAAGAAAGCTGGCGCAAGACTTTCTCCGCTTCCTTCACGTCCGCGAGAGACAATTTCCCAGACTCGATCAGGTGCGCCATGACCGGCTGCGAGCGGCCACCAAACAACGCCAACAAGTCATCGATCAATCGGCTCTGTGCTGCGTCCCGTGTGATCGCAGGAGCGAAGAGATGAAAATTGCCCACCTTCCGTACGCGGCGCACAATCCCCTTCGCTTCCATCCGATACACGGTGGTCTGGATGGTGGTGTAGGCGGGCCGCTGTTTGGCTGGAAAGGAGTCCTGAATCTCACGGAGCGAAGTCTCGCTCTTGGCCCAGAGCGCCTCCATGATTTGAAACTCCAGTTTCGACAATTTCGGAGCAGCCACAAGGTCCTCCTATACAAGCATAGTAATAATTACTACATATGTATGGTTTGGTCAAGAAAATCTAATGTGGCATGCAGGCCGCGCTGGTCGCGCTAACAGCGAGCTATTGATGCGATCTTGCACGGGAGCCGTGCTCGCAACTTGAGTGCTTTCTTTCTAATTGCGCAAAAAAAATAAATGTCCCCTCTAGCCACTTCTAAAGGATTCAAATCGATGCTGCTTTCGTTTTCCAACCGCAACCGCATCGTTCCATCCTGCGCGACGCTCTCTACGGTCCCAAGTCACGATTCGTGATCTTAAGCTCCTGGCTAAGCGCCGTGAACTGGATGCGGTCGCCTACGGAGAATGCTTTCTGCTGCTTGCACTTATATAGCCCTGTCGTCTCGTATGCAGGCGATTCATTTGCAGGGAAATACGCTCATAGAGACACTACCCAAATACAATTTTTGTCCGAAATCGGAAATCGTTGTCCTCAAGTGGGACCCTCAAAATCTGTCAAGCCCCTAAACCTGTTGAAAACCCTCTAACTGGCACATAACAAGGCAAATAAATTATGCCCGAACTTTGCATATTAGTTCCCACCAATCCGATAGAATAAAACTAGAGTCAAAGAAAGCCCCGGTGAACCGACCGGGGCTTTTTCCTTTGGAGATGAAGCCCGGACGCAACCCAAACAAAATGAACACTTTACCAACACCATCTTTAGAATGAATACTTTGAAAATAAAGCCTTTAGATGGAATACTTTGAGACCAAAGGTACACCGGGGGGATACCCCCTCAGAAAGGGGAGCATCGAATGCGAAGCCACGCCGCCCAAAAAACGCCGGCCTGCCAACACCTCGGCTAGTCTCCGGCCAATGGCTTCACAAACTCTACCCAACGCCCAAACTCTATCGCACCAAACAATCCGCACCATAGGCTGTATCCTAAAAACGTGGCAACCTCAGCGACAACCGATCAAGTCCTCGCCCCCGCGAAGCCACATTCCCTGCTCGGCGACTACGCTATCCTCTTCAAGCTCCGCGTCTCCGCAATGGTCGTCATCACAGCCGGAGCGGGCTTTTACCTCGGTAGCCTGCACAGCGGAATCAGCCCCTTCCACGCTGGACTCATCCAGGCCCTCGCCGGAATCGCCGTCGTCACCTGCGGCTCGGCAGCCCTTAATCAGGCCCTCGAGCGCCGCACCGACCACCTCATGCGCCGAACCGCAAAAAGGCCCATGGCTGCCGGTCGAATCGGCCTCGCCCACGGCCTCATCCTCGGCTTCGCCGCAGTCTTCCTCGGCTCGCTCTATCTCGCATACACAACAAATTTATTGACCGGAACGCTCACCCTCCTCACCGCCATCCTCTACGTCGGAATCTACACTCCGCTTAAGCGCTTCACCGTCATCAATACCTTCATCGGCGCCTTCCCCGGAGCGCTTCCGCCGCTCATCGGCTGGACCGCCGCCCGCGGCGTCATCGAGTGGCCCGGCGTCGCCCTCTTCGCCATCCTCTTCGTCTGGCAGTTTCCTCACTTCATGGCCATCGGCTGGATGTACCGCGACGACTACGCCCGCGCCAGCATTCGCCTCACGCCAACCCAGTCCGACGCGCAATACGCCGCCCGCAGCACCGTCATCCAGTCGCTCTTCTACGCCATCCTTATGATTCCTGTCAGCCTCTGGCCGACCTGGCTCGGCGTCACCGGCATTCCCTACGCCATCGCCGCAATCATTCTCAGCGCTGGCTATCTCTACTACACCATCCGCTTCGCCCGCATCACCCGCAACCCGCTCACCGAAGAATCGCGCATCTACGCCCGCGATCTTCTTCGCGCCTCAGTCATCTACCTGCCGCTGCTCATGGCCGCATTAATGCTGGACGCTAAAGGACGACTCCTCTTCTAATGACTATGACTCCAACGACACAAAGCGCCCTACCCACGAGCAACAATATGCGAACCCCACCCGCGATGATCGCCACGATTATCGCCGTCAGCGCACTAGCCAGCGCCCTTATCTGCTGGCTCGTCTACTTCCACACCCCTACCGATGTCAGCGGAACCCATCTCCGTTCCCTGCCGCTCGTCAACGCTGTTCTGAACGCGCTTTCCACCATCGCGCTGCTCTTCGGCTACCGCTTCATACGAACACGCAGAATTGCCCAACACCGCACGGCCATGTTCGCAGCCTTCTTTTTCTCCTCCATCTTTCTCGTCTCCTATCTTGTGAATTTCACCCTCCATGGCGAAACTCACTTCAACCGCCTAAGCCCCTGGTGGCCTTTCTACTGGAAGCTCCTCGCCTCGCACATCCTTCTCTCCACCATCGCGCTTCCGCTCATCCTCATCACCTTCTTTCTCTCGCTCACAGGCCGTTTCCCGTCTCATAAACGCCTCGCCCGCTACACCTTTCCCATCTGGCTCTACGTCTCCGTCACCGGAGTCATCGTCTATGCCATGCAATCCCTGATTCACTAACCTGTTCCCTAATCCCTGTTCCCTGTCCTTATGCAACCAGACACACGCACGCTCTTACGCTCCGGCATCGGCATCTTCTCGACAGGAATTCTTGCCGCCCTGCTGACCCTCACGCTCTTCGGCGGCGTCAGCCATCAGGGTCCACACACCGACGCCGGCTGGCTCTCCCTGATGCTTGCCATGGGCTGCCTTCCCACCGGATTGCTGACCCTTATCCTCGCCATCGCAAAAGTCATCGGCGACCGCCACCGCTAAAGCGCCTCATCTGCTATCCTCAACTTTTCAATCCGGAGCAAAAAACATGGCAAAAGGCGTCAACAAAGTCCTCCTCCTCGGCAACGTAGGCAAAGACCCCGAGATCCGTTCCACCACCGGCGGTACGCTAGTCGCTACATTCGGTCTCGCAACTGCCGACCGCCGTAAAGATCAACAGGGCAACTGGCAGGACACAACCGAGTGGCACAACATCGTCGTCTATGGTCGCACCGCGGAGATCGTCAGGGACTATGTGAAAAAAGGCAAGGAGCTCTTTATCGAAGGCAAAATTCAGTCACGGTCCTGGGACGATAAAGAAACCGGCCAGAAAAAATATAGAACTGAAATCATAGTCAACGAATTGACACTGCTGGGCGGCGGATCGGGCCGTCAGGGCGGCGAATCGAGCGGCGGCAGCTATACCAAATCCAACACAGCCACCTTCGACCAACGCACCCCCGCATCTCAATCTCAACCCGACTACGCCGACACCGGCATCACCGACGACGACATCCCTTTTTAAAAGTGGTTCTTATAAGACACGAATGGCGCGGAGATCTTCCAGAACCCCGCGCCATTCAATTGCTATAAGAGCCCATCAAGCTAAACAACCAGCTCATGAGTTCTGCTGGAACTGTCACCGCACCAGCATCATCGAACCGCGCCAAAATGCAACTCTATGTTTGGTCGCGTCGAGAACGGTCACCTGACACTCATATTCGCCGGGAACAAGTTTACCGAGGCTAACTTTGAAGTGGAACGGTACTGCACCCAACCGGCTCCCTGATTGCGGTGTCACCGCGGCAGGTGATGTTTCAAAAACCTTCTCCTGCTTCCGATAAAAGCTCACAAAGGCGACCAGCGGCGCGGCCTTCACAGTCATCGCTTGAGCGCCGCCCGCCGAGGCACCGTCATATGCCTGCAGATAGACATAAAGCTCGCGATCTATGTTGAACACCCGCGTAACGCTAGGGATCAGTTTGCTCCCATTCTCCATCAGCGGATTGGCCGCCGAATCCTTGGCCTGTTCCTTGCCCGTCACTGCGTTGTAGAGCGAATCCTTCAGGTCGACACGCTGGCTGCTCAGCACCACCGAACTGATAGGAACTCGCTTCGTCTCCTTGTTCAGGTTTGGAATGACAAACGTGGTCTGGTAGGTTCCGATCCTTCCCGTCTCATCATCGCGCGCGAGGAACTTGATCGTATACCTGCCGGGTGTAAGGGTAAAACCGGTATCGTACTCGACAGGCCGCCGCGCCAGCTCGGCCGCCGTGGCATCGCTCAACTTAATATTTACGTTGTCGCGAACATTGCTCAGAGTGATGCCGCTGATCTCGTCTTTAATCTCACAGACGAAGTCGATCAGCGTGTGCTCCGCTCCGAACCGTTTTGCCAACGCGAGTTCCCGCCCTGGAATTTTCACCACAATTGGGACGAAATACTCTGCCCGATTGAGCTGGAAGTAATTAATCTCCATCGCGATCGTAAGCTCCGTGATGGGGTCGCCCAGCATGAGCGCATCCTCAAGCTGTCGCTCCTTATCGACAGCGGTAAACCGGCTAAACTCCTTATTCGCGTAATAACCTTGCCGGTACTCGAGGTTTGCCGCCAGTTCCGAATCCACCGTGATCTTCACTCGCCGAAAACGCCCATTCTGCGCCGTATTCGTCGTGTAGTAGCCCACGATGTAGTAATCCGAGATCGACCGCTGCGCCTGCACGATGCCGCGCGTCAGATCGTTGTTATCGAACAGCGCCTTGCCGCCCGTGTCAGCGGCCAGCGCATACATCGTGTCCTGCGACTGCTGGAACTTGTCGGTCACCGCCTGCGCTGCCGTCCCGGAATACATTCCCGCATTCCCTGGTGAGCCCTGAGTCGCATCGCCGAGCGGCGCCTGCGCCACCAGACCGCGCGCATCCACCGGCCAGAACGAAACCCCAGCCCGCACCGCCGCATCGATGGTTGCGTGCAATTGCGCCTGGTTGTCCACCCCATTCAGCCTTAGTCCGCTGGCAAAGTAGATCAGCGATTTCTTCTCATTCATTCCCTCAAGCATCTTCGCCGCCGTCTGCAACGCGGACAACTGCCGGTCTGTATTGAAGATGTTGAACTCGCTGTCGTCCTGCCCGAAGGCGGTGCCCGTGTCGGCACTGCTGGCGTCGTCGATCGAGTCAGCCGATCCTTGTCCTTCACCGACAATCAATGTTTGCAGAATGCTAAGCAGCCGGTTGCGGTCCGCAGTAAAGTCCTGCAGCACGTCGACCGATCCGCCGGCGAAGCGCAGGATCGAGACGAGGTCCGCGGAGGTCATCTGCGTCCTTACAAACTTCTCCGCGGCAGCCAGAGCGCGCATCTGGTCCTCCGGCTGCATCGCGGTCATGTCGAAATACATCGCCAGCAAACGATGGTCCTTGTACCGTGCATGCTCGGGGTCTTCAGGCGCAATCTGCGTGTGGGTCAACCGCTTGTAGATCGTGACCTGCTCCTCATCTACCGGAGTCGCCGGCAGCGGGGTAGCCGTCGTCGGCAGCGTCTCGTGCTCACAGAAACGGATCGTCTGCGGCACGCCGTCCTCGGTCACTGTGAAATCTTTCGCAGTCAGTCCCCCGATGAAGTTGCCTTTCTTGTCCTTTGCTACGACTGTTTCGACCACCAACTGCGACTTCACGGTCAGCGTGTAGGTCGCGCTCTGACCAGGCCCCGCCGCATTTGTACCGATCTTCTGAGCGCTGGCGCCCAAGGTTGCGAGAAGAAGGATTGTGATCAGCCATCGCATCGTCAAAACCTCAACCTTCCCGTCAACTGAAGGCTGCGCATGGGATTCGTTGCCGCGGGCAGCCCAAAGATTGTGCTGTTTACCGTCGTATTCCATGTAGTGAAAACGGCGTGGTTCAACAGATTCGTGGCGTCGAGGCGAATGTCGAGATTGAACGGCGGACGCAAACGAAATGTCCTTGACAGCGACGTATCGAGACTGAACTGATTGGGCCCCGTAATCGAATTGCGCCCCGCGGTGCCCCACTGCCCAGCGGTTGGAGCACGATATGCCGCTGCATTCAGAAAGTAACCTGCGGGGCCTTGATGGATCGGCGCGCCTGTCAGGTCAGGCCTGATCGGCCCTGATACTCCCGTACCAGGCACCAGCGCCAGATAGACAGGCGTCTCCGGCAACCCGCTGCCGGCCGAGATCTGACTCATCACGGTCCACTCCTTCAATAAGGTTGCGCGCCATCCGCCCAGAAGTGTCCCACCCCGCAGTCCCATTCCTGTCGTGTACTGTATCTGCGCCTTCACAAGGTGCCGTTGGTCGAAGCTCGAAAGCCCACGCTCACCGCGCAGATTGAGCCAATTCTGCGCAATCATCGGCGCCGCCGCGCTCGGCTGGCTCTCCGTCGCCGTGGACGTTTCCGTTGCGGCTAATACATGTCCCTGGGCGCCCACCTGCGCGTCGTCATCGATGGCCTTTGCGTACATATATTGGAGTGTCGCTGCCAATCCGCTACGCAATCTCCTCCGCAACTGGATCTGTCCAGACTCGCGGGCTAAATTACCGTTGGAGGTCTGATACACGAACCCAACCGGGCAGGCAGGGCAAGGATTCACTGCGCCGAGGGGATAGGTATTGGGCAGAAACTGCTGCATCCCATGCGTGCCTTTGACTCCCTGGTACGTTGCAGTCATCACCAGCGCACCCGGCAGGTCACGCTGAATCGCCAACTGCCAGATCTGCGCGTAGCCCACATGCAGGTTCGGATCGATCGCAAAGGTGTTCGCAGTCGTGCCCGCACAGTTGCGGAATCCGTTCGCCAGCGTTAGCGGACAGTCTGCGCTGTTCGATACGCTCAGGCTCTTGGAGAGCGGCGACTGCTGGGCCATCGCCTCCGCGCTCGAAAGATATACCGAGGTATCGTCATAGATGCCATAGCCCGCCCGCACGACCAGCGTCGATGCCGGCAGGGGCCGCCACGAGATACCGATGCGCGGCTCGAAGCCACGCTTGTCGGGCCTCACCAGCGAGCCTGGATAATGTTGCCCGGTCAGCGAACCCGTCGGGCTGCTCCCGAGCACTGGCCTTACGGCAGAAAATCCCGGCGCAATATCGAGATTCACCAGCCGCCCAAACAGCTCGCTCAAAGGCGCTCCATAATCCCAGCGTATCCCTGCACTGATCGTCAGCTCAGGCCGTGCCCGCCAGTCGTCCGTAATATAGGCGTCATACACCGGCTGCCGAAAATATTTGTCGGCATTGCCAAACGCAAGCTGGCTCGCATCGGGAACTCCCAGCAGGAAGTCCGCCAGATCGGAACCGCTTGCTGACGACGGACCGCCCGCACTGCCCTGCGTTGCCACTCCGGTAAACGTGAACGTCCCACGCGGGTTCAGTTGCGAAAGCTCATTGAACTGCTGTCTCCGAAAGTCGCCGCCGAATATGACGTTATGGCGCCCATGCGTGGTCGACACATTCAGCGACCATGCATCCGTGCGGTTGCGATTGAACTCGCTTTGTCCATCGGTGAGAGAGGCTATTCCACTCGAAAATGCGAGGGTCGGCGGTCCCCAGTCCGCAGGCGCCTGAGAGTTGCCGTTGATGCCGGCGTTGCCCGACACGTTCTCTTTGCCCTTGAATTCAGGCCGCACGTCCGTGCGCAAACGGGTGAAGTGATATCCCACATTCACAAAGAGCTGGTGCCGCAATCGGTGCGACCAGTTCACATGGCTATCAAGGCCCAGAATATTCGTCGTATCGCGAAAGTTGAACAGGTTGGCGCTGTCTGCCCGCGAGCTCTTAAATCCAAACCCGCCGTACACCTGGTCCCTGCGTCCGATGGTCTTGCTCAGTCGAGACTGCAGTGCATCCGCGTGTGTGTTGTTCAACACGCCAGTCTGATAGTTATAGCGCGAAGCACCGGCGAGGTTTGGCAGAGGATACAGGTTCAGCAAAGCCTGGGCTTGCGGGCTCACCGGAATCGCGCCAACAAACGGCAAGCCGGTCGCGGGGTTGTAGATCGTCACCGGCTGTCCTTGCGGATCTCGCAGACCTGACAGATCGCCATTCCTCTCCGCGAGGTCCGGCACCAACCCCGGCAGCGTCTCCGCATCGCGGTCGCGCGTCCACTGGTACGCAACAAAGAAATTCGGCCCGTGATACATCAGGTGCGGAATGTTCAGCGGGCCGCCCAGCGTCACCACCGTCGTCACCCGGCTATACGAACCTTTGGGGATCTGCAACCCGGTCAGTGAATAAGGCCGCGCGTCGAACACGGAGTTGTCCACAATCGCGCCGATTCCCCCCGTGTACAGACTTTTCACTCCAGGCCGGCGGTTGCCGAACGCAGGCGACAAAGAGAATTGCGAGGTCGCCGCGTTGTTCACGCTGCCGTTGATTAGCAATCCATCAGCCGATCGATCGGCAGTCTCATCCTGCGGCCGGGGCGCCTGGGGAGGAGGCGCTTCTTCCGGCTTCGGCGCTTCGGTTTTACCAGCGGCTCGTGCCTGGAGCGTGCTCTCCGGCCTGGTCACCCGCGACTCAGCCAGCATCTGCTCCAGCCCGAGCATCTTCAACTCCCACGCACCCTGCGGCTTGTCCGGCGCCACCAGCGCCTCGCCATCCAATGTCGAGAAACCCCGCATCGTGATCTGGACCTTCCAGGTTCCATCCACAAGATCGGGAAATTCATAGACACCCTGCTGATCGGTGACGGTCGTGAATCGCTTTGCGCCCTGCGTCACCGTCACCGTCGCCCCGGGTACGGGCACGCCGCCGAATAGAACCTGCCCGTGATACTCCGAGGCGATTGCCGCGTGTGCTGCGCACAGGAGAGCGCAAGCAAACAAAAACTGCAATCTTATCCATCGCCGCTGCAGTAGCATTCGTTTAATTGGCCGAGGGCTGTTCAACATGGTCGAGTACAAGAACCTCAACCGGCGCTTTCCCCGCTCCCATCTTCAACCCCAACTGCTCTTGGAGTGCCGTGAACAGCGGTGGCGGCGCATCGGCAGCATCGCTGGGCGGCGGCACCTTGATGCCCATGCCGCCGAACTGCGACTCATCCGGGGTCCACTTCAGCAGGAAATCGTATTTGCCCTGAAGACCAGTTTGATCCACCACAGGACGATCGAGCACAGCCGACTGCATCAGGTGAGAGAAATCTCCCATCGTGGCATTCGTCACCGTCAGCACACCCAATCCTCGAAAGAACAGACCGGGCAAGCCTTTCGGATCCCCCTGGCTCGTTTTGAGCTTCGGTCCGTTCTTCGCCACGGAAAGCACGTATGCAGAAAGCTCCTTCTTGTCCCGGTGGAACTTGAGCTGGAACCGATCAGCCAGCAGCTTCTGGATCATGGTCTTCAACTGGTCCCGGTTCGGTGAACCTGGTACATCGGGCTGCGCGTCGATGTCGAACTTCTCCGAGGACATCCAATCCGGTCCTCCGACGACCTGCTTTTGTTGAACGTCGTAGGCAAAGCTGACTAAGTCGAGCAGAGTCGTATTTATCGTCTTGAACCGGTCCCCGCGCACCAGCAATGCTTTGCCCGGCTCATCCGGCTTACTCGGCTTGATGGTCGCCACTTCGAAACTCGGATTGGCATCAGCGGCCATAGGCGGCAACTTCGGCTCAGGCTCCGGAATGGCCCACGCCGTCGCCGGTGTCACTCGCTCAAAGACAAGCGGCATCGGATTCGGGCCCTGCTTCCACGTGCCCGTGATGGACTTATTATCCGGAGACATCTTGCCCTCATAGGTGCCATCGATCATCTCGATCGAATACTTCAGCGTCGAACCCTCGAACGTGGCGCTTGTGACAGGAATGCCCTTCCCTCCCTGGTCGATGCTGTACATCACAGCCTTCAGAGCGCCCGTGTCCGTCTTGGTAATCTTCAGCACGGTCCGCAGATCTTTCTGGGGAGCGTGGAGCGTTCCCTGCCACGTATCGTCAATGCCGGTCTTCTGAGCCGCAGTCTGCGCCCGTGCCTCGGTTGCATGCATAATGCCAAAGGTCACAGGGGCGCCGATTGCCAGGACGCCTGCAAGGCCCAGCATCAGCTTCCGGCCCAGGTCCAGCTTGTGCGCCACCTGCTCCGCCATGATGCGTACGATTCGCTTCTTCAAATCCGATCCCGTCACTCCCGACATACAGTTCAAGGGTGCCTCCACATAAAATTTGCAAACGTTCACAATGCCTTCTGCGTATACGAGCGCCTCTCGGCTGGACGCGAGGACCGCCTCGTCGCAGGCCCGCTCCCGTTCTTCGATTAGCTTCGTCCGAATCCACCACACCGCCGGGAAAAACCAGAACATAGCCTCCACCACCATCTGAAGCGCTGCAGTCAGGTTGTCGCGCCGCCGCAAATGGCACAACTCATGCGCCAGAATCGCGTCCAGTTGGGGTGCAGTCAACCGCTCCCTGATTCCGTCCGGCAACAGCAGCACGGGGCGCACAATTCCGAAGACACCCGGCTCCAGATGCATCCTGGTCGAGAGCACGGGCATCCCATCGACAACCATCACCGGCGAAGCCGTACGCACTGCGGCATGAATCCTCCACCAGCTTCGCCCCCAGCGTGCTAACAAAAGGAGCGATCCACAACCCCACACGCCCATCAGCAGAAATGGAAGCCAGTTCTCGTAACGAGTTGACCCTCCATGTTTGACAGAGACGGGAGCGGCAGCGGGCTGAGAGATCGCCGCGCTTGTCTTCGCAACGCCTGCGCTCGCGGAAAAAGGTTCAGCAATGCCTTCCATCACCATCGAAACCGTCGGCTGTGCAACAGGAGCGGCCATATGCATCTGCAGGTGTTCTCCTGCGGCAATCAGAATCGAAAACGGTATTAGAAACTTCGCCGAAGCCAGCACCCACAAACGGTACCGCGTGCGCGCCTGGTTGCGGCGCAACACAATCGTCAGCAGCCATACACCCATGGCAAATACCGTAGACTGCCAAAGGTGGTTGATCAGCGGCGCCGCCCAGTGCATAGGAAAGACCATCATTGCCTCCCCTTCTTCGCCATCTTCTGCAGCGTCTTTTCCGCTTCTTTCACATCTTCGAGCGACAGCTTGCCCGCTTCGATCAGGTGCGCCATCACCGGCTGACTCTGTCCGCCAAAAAATCCCAAGAGGTCGTCGATCAATCTGCGCTGGGCCGCTTCGCGAGAGATGACGGCCGCAAAGATGTGGAAGTTGCCCACCTTCTTTACCCTCCGAACGATCTCCTTCGTCTCCATGCGGTACACGGTCGTCTGGATCGTCGTATAGGCTGGCATGCGCCTGGCCGGAAACGTCTCCTGTATCTCACGAATGGACGAGTTGCCCCGGCTCCACAAGGCTTCCATGATTTGAAACTCAAGCTTCGATAGTTTGGTGGTGTACGCCAAGTGTGCATCTCCTACGAATGTTTTACTTTCTACTACATCTGTTTTTGAAGCGCAAGATGAAAATGATTGCAAATTTGCGCACTGGCAAACTTAAAGCTGAACAAGAGGTCGATATTCGTGATGCATCACAACCTAATCGAACGTCACCATAGGGCCTTGGCGCCACGGAAATAATGGCAGTTCCCTAAGCGATGTACCACGCCTAAATTTGGATGAAATGCGTAGCCAGGGATTGGACGAGAGCGGAGATGGTGGACTCTGTGGCTTCTATTGTGGGGGAGTGACCCAGGTCGCGGAGGGCCTGAGAGGCAATGGGGCCGATGGAGGCGAGGGTGATCGTGGCGGGAAGGGCGATGCTGGCAGCTTCGAGGAGAGCAATGAGGTTGCGAGCGGTGGAGGCGCTGGTAAAGGTGATGGCGTCAGGGTAGTGTTCGGATGAGGTGAAGAGATATTGGAGGGCGGGGATAGAGTTGGAAGGAATCTGGTTGCGGTAGGCTTCGGCGATAGTGACAGTGGCGCCGACTGCAGTGAGGGCTTCGGGGAGTGCGTCGCGGGCTTCGGCGGCGCGGAGGAGGAGGAAGGACTTGCCGGGGGCTTCGGAGAGGAGGGCTTTGGCGAGGGATTCGGCAATGTACTTGGGGGGAACAAGATCTACATGCAGGCCGATGGACTGCACCGCTTTGGCGGTGGCTGGGCCTATGACGGCGATTCGTTTGGGAATAAGGGATGGGTTGCGGCGCCGGTGAAAGACCTCGACGGCATTAGCGCTGGTGAAGAGGAGCCAATCGTAACTTTCTAGTTGGGCGAGGGCTGCGTCAAGTGGGACGTAGGTTTCGGGGGGGATAATTTCGATGGTGGGGATGAGGATAGCCGTCGCGCCGAGTGCCTTGAGTTGGGCGGCAAGGTCCGAGGCTTGGTGGCGAGTTCGTGTGATGAGGATGCGTTTGTTGGTAAGAGGAAGCACTCGGATGATTGTAGTTTGCTGCGTGATGAATCAACCCGACTCTTGCTGATTCGTCTATGGCATGGAGAGAAGGTCGAGCGCGCCCCTGGATTTGAGGTCGTCGGCTACCCATTGGCCGAAGCATTCAGGAGTGGCGTCTAGGGTGGTTTCGGTATCGATCTGGACCATGGCTTCGCCGTCGGGGGCGAGGACCTGGGCAAACATCCGCCACTTCTCGAACTCGGGGACGCAGTGGACGCCGATGGGGATGGAACAGCCGCCGCCGAGGGCGTCGAGGGCGACGCGTTCGGCTTCGACGCAGAAGCGGGTTTCGGGGTGGTTGAAGAAGGCGACGGCCTGACGGATGTAGTTGTCGCGGGCTTCGTCGGCGGGATATTCGGGGCTGCGGGTTTCGAGTGCCAGCGCTCCCTGGCCGGGAGCGGGACAGAGCTCTTCGGGGGAGAAGCGGTGGTGGACGGATTCGGTCCGCTTGAGGCGGTCGAGGCCAGCGGCGGCGAGGACGAGGGCGTCGCATTGGCCGGAGTCCAGCTTCTTGAGGCGGGTGTCAATGTTGCCGCGGATCTCCACGAACTGCACGTCGGGACGGAGGGCGAGGAGCTGGGCGCGGCGACGAGGACTGGTGGTGCCGATGCTGCCGCCCATGGGAAGGGTGTTGAGCGACCAGTAGGGCTCGCAGACCCAGACGTCGCGGGCGTCGGCTCGTTTGGGGATAGCGGCGAGGGTGAACTGCGGGGCGAGTTTTGTGGGCAGGTCTTTGAGGCTGTGAACGGCGAGGTCGATGCGGCCTTCTTCGAGGGCCTCTTCGATCTCCTTGATGAAGACACCTTTGCCGTCAAGGTTCGCGGGCGGGACGAAACCGGGCTGCTGCATGCGATCGCCAATGGTGCGGATGATCTCCAACTCTACGTGATAGCCTGCGTCGCGGAGCGCGTAGAGGATGTGATTGGCTTGCCAGAGGGCAAGCTGGGAGCCTCGAGAACCGATGCGGATAGGGTTCTTCGGATGATTGAATTCGCTGCTCATATGGTTTGTTCTGATTGTAGGCGAGCGCGTCAAAATTCCGTCAACCAACGGGTTTGCAGAGGGTCACCCCCTCCCCTACTTAAATACCCAAAGTCTTCCAAGTAGAGACTTTAGGTCTGGACTTCGGTACGGACCTCCCCTCTCGGATCGTATAAAAAACCTTTCTCTGTGGGCTGGACTTGTCAACTTTCTTACCTCTATGCAGGGAACGTCCGCTGAACAAAACAGATCTGCCGACTGAGAGATCAGCCGGCAGATTTAGCTTTGCGGTTAGCGGTGACCACCACCACCACCATGGGAACCGCCTCCCCCACCGCCGCCGTGGAAGCCGCCGCCTCCACCGCCGTGGAAACCTCCGCCACCGCCGCCCCGGAAACCTCCGCCACTATTGACGTGGAAGCCGCCTGTGGGGTGTCCACCGACAGGGCCGTGGCCGTACCCGCCCCCGCCATAGCCACCTCGGATGGGGTGGCCGCCACGGTAGCCGTAGCCACCGCGGTATCCGTAACCGCCATAGCCGTAACCGCCGCCGTAGCCGTAACCACCGCCGTAGCCGTAACCACCATAGATCAAGCCCCCGCCATAGAGGTAATAAGGCGAGTAGAAACCATAGCCAAAGGGACTCCAGTCAAGGCCCGCACCGGGCAGCCAAGTGTAGCCGTAGGGGCTGCCAGCCCAGTACCAGCCCGGATCGAAGCCAGCATCTCCGGCGTACTCCGAGGCGAGATCGACGTTGGCGTCACCCAAATATGCGGAGCGGAGGCTGCTCCATTTATAGAGGTCGTCGTTCTTCGCCCGATCTTTGTTGAAGCGTTGCGGCTTGGCGGCTTCGCCGGTGAGCACAAATTGATGGCCGCCTTTGACCTGGATGGGCTTGATGTTGCTCTGGAGATCCGAGCCGGGATAGACCGCGGCCTTGCCATCGAAGACGCGGACGATGGAGTCGTTGGCATCGAAAGCGTAGAGACCGTGCTGGAGCAACTGAGTCTGTCCGTTCTCGAAGTCGACGAGGATGGTGTTCTGTTTGTAGATTTGATCGACTTCGACGTTGGCGCGGCCTCGCTCGAGCTTGACTTCGGTATGGGTCAGATCGGTAGAGACCATTTGCACCGTGGTGTTGCCACCGAGCCGAAGAAAGATGCCGGGAGTAAGGAGAATTTCGGCTTTACCGTTGGCCGTGGCAATGACCTGGCCGACCTGCATTTCGGTGCTGCCTACGGATTTTGAAGAGAGGGGACGGCCTTCCAGAGAGGCCTGCCCTTCAACGTAATTGAGAGTTCCTGGGCTGGCTGGGTTCGCGTTTTGCCCGAAGGCGGGTGCGCACAGAGTCGCCAGGGAGAGAACTAAGAGCAGCGCTTTCAACCTTGGCATCGACATCGTAACAACCTCTGATGTTTAGATGCGGAGATGACCGAAAGGTCACAGGAGGGAGGCTGGCAAAAGCGTTGCAATGCTTAGAGATAGCGCGGTTATCGGGCGCAACTATTTTCGTGTTTCCGTGTTGTCATCTCAATGTGTCGAATATCGATCGGCAAAGTTCATTGCCATACACACAACGTTTGCGCTGCGAGCAAACCGCAGGTCCTTCGGCTACGCTACGCTCAGGATGACAATCTGTGGTGTGCATTCAGGACACTAGTCATCGGTGGGCGGGTCTGATTTTGGGTTGGGTTGTCCGGTGTAGAGGCGCTCGAGATCGGCGAGTGCCTGGGCGTCGCCCTGCTGGGCGGCCTGGCGGATGCCAGTAAGGGGATGGTGCAGGAACTTTGCCGTGAGCGAGCGGGTGAGGGCTTCGACGGCTTCGCGCTGGGCGGGAGTGAGAGTGGCCAGCTTGGACTGGGAGCGGCGGAGTTCGGATTGGCGGATGGTTTCGGCGTATTGCTGAAGCGACTGAATGGCGGGAACCGCGTTGAGAGTCTGGAGACGCTGGAGGTACTTGTCTACTTCGCGGGTGACGATGGTTTCGGCGGCTTCGGCCTCGCGGCTGCGGTCGGCGAGGTTGGCCTGAGCGACTTGCTGAAGGTCGTCGATGTCGTAGACGAAGCAGCCTTCGACCTCGTTCATGCCGGGATCGACGTCGCGGGGGACGGCGATGTCGATGAAGAACATGGGGCGGTTGCGGCGGCGGTGGAGGAAGTGCTGGCCGTGAGAGCGGCCGAAGATTTTCTGTGGTGCTCCGGTCGAGGTAATGACGATGTCGGCGCGGTCGGCCTGCTCGTAGAGCTGATCGAAGGGGATGACCTGGCCGTTGAAGTCCTGGGCGATCTGCTCGGCCCTCGATTGCGTTCTGTTGGCTACCAGAATGGAGGCCGCGCCCTGTTGGATGAGGTGGCGGGCGGCAAGTTCGGACATCTTTCCGGCTCCGACGAGAAGGACCGTCTTACCTTCGAGCGAGTCAAAGATCTTGCGGGCGAGATCGACCGCTACCGAGGCGATGGAGACGGCGCTGGAGCCGATCTGGGTCTCGGTGCGGACGCGCTTGGCTACGGTGAAGGCGCGTTGCAATAGGCCTTCGAGCGTGGTGGAGACAGCGCCTACTTCGCGGCCCACAGTGTAGGACTCTTTGACCTGGCCGAGGATCTGGGGCTCGCCTACGACCATGCTGTCGAGTGAGCTGGCGACGCGGAAGAGATGACGGATGGCTTCACGTTCGCGGAACTCGTAGAGATGCGGCTGGAGATCGGTCGCGGGGATGTTGAGGTACTCGTAGAGGAAGTTGAGGGTGCCGGGGTTTTCAGACTGCGCGGCGTCCTGCACGGTGAGGAGTTCGACGCGGTTGCAGGTGGAGAGGATGATGGCTTCGCGGATACCGGGCTGGTGGGCGAGGGCGCGGGTAGCATCGGCGAGGCGCGAGGGAGCGATGGCGAGGCGCTCGCGAACCTCGATAGGCGCGGTGTTGTGGTTGATGCCCAGGAGGATGACAACGGTTGAGCCCGGCGCTGTGGGATTTGTCTTCATGGCGCGGCGAACCTGTGAACGACGGAGAGTTGATTCGCGGCCCAGACGGCGAGGACGACGAGGAAGACAAAGCTGGAGAGATAGACGGCACGGCGTCCGCGGAGGCCGGAGTGGCGGCGGATGAAGATCATGGCGACGTAGGCCAGCCACATGGCGAAGGAGAGCAGGACTTTGGGATCGAGGAAGTAAGACGGCCCGATAGTCTGCTGGGCAATGACGGAGCCGATAAGCAGGCCGGCAGTCATGCAGGGCAGGCCGAAGAGCAAGGTTTTAAGGGCAATCTGGTCGGTGGTTTCGAGAGGCGGGAGCCAGGTGAGGGTGGGGGATTTCCGTTTGAGGCGGCGCTCTTGAATGAGGTACAGGAGAGAGGCGAGGAGCGAGAGAAATAATGCTGCGTAGGCGGCGAGGAGGAGAGCTACGTGGAGAAAGATCCAGCCGGTGTGGAGGTGCGGAAAGGATGTTGCCTCTTCGCCGGGGCGGAAGGCAGGGATGAGGCCGAGGAGAAAGCAGATGGGCAGGATGAAGATGCCGAGGGAGACGGTCTTGTAGCGTCCGTAGATGAAGAGGAAGGCCAGGGCGAGGACGAGGCCGAGGAAGGATTGCGTCTCGTGGGTATCGACGGGGAGACGGTGATGGGCGGCGTTGAGCATCTCGACCAGCGAGACGAAGTGGAAGAAGATGGCGGCAATGGTCGCGGGAATGGCGATGTGGCGCCAGCGGGGACGGTCGTACAGCGCCGCCGGAAGGACGGCGAGCGAGGCAATGCCATAAAAGAGAACCGCGACTCTGAGCCAGAGGAGGGACATGGGGTAGATTCGTTCGGTAATTTGAACGTAAAGCTAAGTATAACGGGTTGTGTGGGTGAAAACAGCGCGGGAACCGACCTGCAATGGCTGGAGAATGAGGTAAATCTCACGTATTTTGTAGAGATGCGACCTGGTTGCACCTCCTCTGACACATATGACATGTACCGATGTGTTCGTTTCGCATTTCTGCTGATTTTTGCAGTGGCTTTGCTGCATGGCAGCGGTGCTCGGGCGCGCTCGATCAAAGGGACTACTCCGACAGAGGGCTATCGTGTGGTGCATACCTATCCGCACGACAGCTCGGCGTTTACGCAGGGGCTGGTGATGGTGGATGGGATGCTCTACGAGGGGACAGGGTTGAATGGAAGGTCTTCGGTGCGGGCGGTGGATTTGGCTACGGGGCGCGTGATCCAGTCGGTAAAAGTGCCAGACAAATATTTTGGCGAAGGCCTGACGGACTGGGGCAACGATCTGATGGAGCTGACGTGGATGGCACATCGCGGGTTTGTGTATGACCGCTTCAGTATGCGTGTGGTCAGGACGTTTGAGTACAAAGGAGAAGGGTGGGGACTAACGCATGATCGTCAGCATCTGATCATGAGCGATGGGACGTCTGTGTTGCGGTTTCTCGATCCGGTGACGTTTAAGGTGGTGCGGACGCTTTCGGTATTGGATGGTGGGAGGCCGGTGAAGGAGTTGAATGAGCTGGAGTATATCCATGGAGAGATCTATGCGAATGTATGGCAGACAGACAGGATCGCGCGAATCTCTCCGGCGACGGGAGAGGTGATCGCGTGGATTGATCTGAGTGGTCTTTTAGCGGCAGATGAATGGACGGATGGGAATGCTGTGCTGAATGGCATCGCATATGACCAGAAGAACGACCGGCTATTTGTGACGGGAAAACTTTGGCCAAAGCTGTTTGAGATTAAGGTAGTGCCGGATGTAGCGGGTTCAAAATAAATACCTAATGCGAGTGATTGGAACGGTTACGAATTCCACCCATCGCAAAGTGCGCGATGGATGGGGCACCCGCAGATTCGAGGCGGTTCAAAAAGCAGACATCGGCAAGGTCAAGGCTGGTGCGTTATTCTGGCGGTTCTGTTAACAGTGAGACAACAACGAGTGACGAATGAGACAGCAACTGGTTTGATGGGCGATGCGGCGGGGTTGACGCCGGTGATGCGGCAGTATTTTGCGGCGAAGGAGCAGTATCCGGATTGCTTGATGTTTTGCCGGATTGGGGATTTCTATGAGCTCTTTTATGAGGACGCCATTACGGCTTCTCGTGAGCTGCAACTGACGCTGACGGCTCGCGACAAAGAGAAGAAGCAGCCTATGTGCGGTGTTCCTTACCATGCGGCGGAAGGCTATTTTCAGCGGCTGCTGCGCAAGGGGTATCGGATCGCCGTTTGCGAGCAGATGGAGGACCCGAAGCAGACGAAGACGATTGTTCGGCGAGAGGTGACGCGGGTGCTGACGCCGGGGACGGCGGTCGATCCCGCGCTGGGCGCGGAGCAGAGTAATTATCTGGCCAGTGTTGTGGTGCTGAACAAATGCGTTGGTGTGGCGCTGCTGGATCTTTCGACGGGGGAGTTTCGGGCGACAGAGTTTGCCGGGTGGGCTGAGGCGGTCGATGAGTTGGGGCGGGTGAGGCCGGTGGAGTTGTTGTATGCGCAGGGTGGTTTGGGACTGGGCGGGAGTTCAACCGCAGGTCCTTCG
Organism: Acidobacteria subdivision 2 bacterium RH1 MAG20; assembly: GCA_002197545.1. The sequence continues at coordinate 21,302 of NFUO01000010.1, forward strand.
GCTTCGCTGCGCTTCGCTCAGGATGACAACGCTTTACGGGGCCGCACAAGAAGTGATGCCGATGCGGAAACCCACGTCCCAAAAACGGGACGTGGGGCACCCGGTTTGGTGGAAGAAGAAAGTTTGGCGGGACTGGATGGGATTCGGACGAAGACGCCGGTGGAGGATTGGGTGTTTACCGCCGATTATGCGGTGCCATTGCTGCGGAATCATCTTCGCGTGCAGTCGCTCGATGGGATGGGGTTGGGTGGGCACGAGACTGCGGCTGTCGCGGCGGGTGCGCTGCTGCATTACATGCGGGCGACGAAGCAGGGTGGGTTGGAACATGTCGATGGGCTGCGGTTTTATGAGCGGTCTACGTGTCTGGAACTGGATGCGGTGAGTGTAAGGAATCTGGAGCTGGTAGAGCCGCTGTTTTCGGGGGAGTCCGCGCAGACAACTTTGTTTTATACGCTGGATGCCTGCTGCACGCCTATGGGCAAGCGATTGTTGCGGGCTACGCTGTTGCGGCCTTCGAGCCGGTTGGAGGAGATTGAGGCGCGGCTGGAGGCGGTAGGCGAGACGGCGGCGGACCTGCGGAAGCGCGAGGAGCTGCGGCGGTCGATGAGTGGGGTGCTCGACCTGGAGCGGCTGCTGGGGCGGGTGGCGCTCGATTCGGCTGGTCCGAGAGAGGTGATGGCGCTGGCGGGGACGCTGGGGTGTTTGCCGGGGATTCGGGCTGCAGTGGGGGCATTTAACGCGGAGTTGTGGCGGAGGCTGGGAGGTGTTGATACGAAAAAAGATCGTGCTTCGCACGAGACCCACCTTAGCAACGATGAAACCGTCGCGAAGATGGGGAATCCGGCGGAAACCCATGTCCCAGATACAGGACATGGGGCACCCAGTTCTTCTGCTTCATCCGGATTCGATGCTATGGAAGACCTGCACGAGATGATCGTGAGGACAATTGCGGAGGAGCCTCCGGTCTCGCTGGCGGATGGTGGAGTGATTCGTGCGGGCGTGGATGCGGAGCTGGATGAGTTGCGTGAGTTGTCGAGGAGCGGGCGGCATGCGCTGGCGGCGATTGAAGAGCGCGAGCGGCAGCGGACGGGGATTGGGTCGCTGAAGGTGCGGTTCAATTCAGTGTTTGGGTACTACCTCGAGGTGACGAAGGCGAACGCGAAGGCGGTTCCAGCGGACTATGAACGGAAGCAGACGCTGGTGAATGCGGAGCGGTTTACGACTCCTGAGCTGAAGGAGTATGAGACCAAGATTCTGACGGCACAGGAACGGAGTGGCGAGATCGAGCGCAGGCTCTTTGCGGAGCTGCGGCGGCAGTTGCTGGATGCAGCGAAGCGGATGCGGGAGACGGCTCGGCGGGTGGCTGAGATCGATATGCTGGGATGCTTTGCGCATCTGGCTGCACTGCGTGGGTGGGTGCGGCCGGATGTGGATGCAAGCGGCTTGCTGGAGTTTGTGGGAGCACGGCATCCGGTGGTGGAGCGGCGGCTGGAGGAGAGTGGCGGCGGACGGTTTGTGCCGAATTCGGTGTATCTCGATGCAGATGTTGGGCCTGCGGTGCTGCTGATTACCGGGCCGAATATGGGTGGTAAGAGTACCTATCTGCGGCAGGCTGCGCTACTGGTGGTGCTGGCGCAGTGCGGGTGTTTTGTTCCGGCTGAGCGGATGCGGCTGGGGCTGGTTGACCGGATCTATACGCGGATTGGAGCGAGCGACAATGTGGCGCGAGGGCGGTCGACGTTCATGGTAGAGATGACGGAGACGGCAGCGATTTTGAATACAGCTACGAATCGGTCGCTGGTGCTGCTGGATGAGATGGGGCGTGGAACGGCCACCTATGATGGGCTTTCGCTGGCGTGGGCTACGGTGGAGCATCTGCATGACCGGATTGGTGCGCGGACGTTGTTTGCTACGCATTACCATGAGCTGACGCTGCTAGCGGAGCGGCTTTCGCGGCTGACGAACCTGCGGGTGACGGTGAAGGAGACTCCGTCGGGGATCGTGTTTCTGCATACGGTGGAGGCGGGAGCGGCGAGCAAGAGTTACGGCATTGAAGTGGCCCGGCTGGCGGGTTTACCTGCGGCGGTCATCTCGCGGGCGCGCGAGGTGTTGAAGGTGCATGAGCGGGCGGAGACGCAGCAAGTCCGCGAAGCTGCTCCGATGCCGCAGATGCAGATGACGATGTTTACGCCACTGTCGCAGAGAATTGTTGATCGGCTGGGCGAGGTAGATGTGGATGGGTTGACTCCGCGTGAGGCGTTGAATCTGTTGGCGGAGTTGCAGCGGGAATTGAAGGGGTGAGGATGGCAGAGGACAGGCAGCGGCAAGAACAAGCGCAGGTCCTTCGACTGCGCTGCGCTCCGCTCAGGATGACAATTCTTCGTAGTTGAAGGGGTGAAGATGGCAAAAAACATACAACTGCAAAAGCGAAATGCGGGGGTTCTTCGCTCCGCTCAGAATGACAGACTTTTTGAAGCGGATGACAATTTTTGGAGAGCAGGTAGAAGGTATCAAAGATGAAAAGCGCGATGGTGGTGGCGGGGGTGATGAGCGGGACTTCGGCGGATGGAGTGGATGTGGCGCTTTGCCGGATCTCTCCCGCACGGGACGAGGGTGGTATGCCTCGGGTGAAATTGATTGGACATGCTGGGTTAGGTTATTCGAAGGCGGTAAGAGCGGCTGTGCTTGCCGCAATGGATGCAAAGTCGATTTCGGTGGCGGAGCTGTCTCGGTTGAACTGGCGGCTGGGCGCGATCTATGCCGATTGCGTGGAGAAGGCGGCGGCGAAGTTTGGGGTGAAGGTAGGGCTGGTGGGATGTCATGGGCAGACGATCTATCACCAGGGAGTGGCTGTTAAATATCTCGGCAGCGATATGCGGTGTACCTGGCAGATGGGTGAGGCCAGTGTGATCGCGGAACGGCTGCGGGTTCCGGTGGTGAGCGATTTTCGTCCGGCGGATATGGCGGCTGGCGGGCAGGGTGCTCCGCTGGTGCCGATGCTGGATTACGTGATGTTTCGGTCGGCGAAGGTGAGCCGCGTGTTGCAGAATCTTGGAGGCATTGGGAACCTTACGGCGATTCCCGCAGGGGCTGGCGTGGATGGTGTGATGGCGTTCGATACGGGACCGGCGAATATGGTGATCGATGCCTGTATGGAGCGGCTTTATGGGAAGGCGTTTGATCGCAGTGGCTCAGTGGCGCGGCGAGGGAAGGCGATTTTGGCTGTGGTGTCGCGAGTTCTGGAAGATGCCTACTTCTCTGCCCTGCCGCCGAAGAGTTGCGGACGCGAAGAGTTTGGGGCTGACTTTGTTTCGCGGTTTATTTCTTTGTGCAGAAAAGCTGGAGCCAGTGATGCCGATATGGTGGCTACGGCTACGGCTTTGACGGCGGAGTCGGTGGTGGAGGGGTATCGGAGATTTGTCTGGGCGCATCTGGGGAGTGCCGCTCCACTGGCTAAGACAGAGTTTGTCGTGGCTGGAGGTGGGGCTAAGAATACCGCTTTGATGGGGATGCTGCGTAATGGATTGGAACCGCTTGGCGTGAAGGTGCGATTGATGGAGGAGTTGGGGGTTCCGGGGCAGGCTAAGGAGGCGGTGGCGTTTGCCCTGTTGGCGTGGCTGACTTGGTTTGGGTTGCCGGGGAATGTTCCTGCAGCGACTGGGGCTGCGAGAGGTGTGGTATTGGGGAAGGTTACGCACGGATGAGCGATGTCGCTGGGTTGAGAAAAGCGGTTCGCTTCGCGAATGCCCACCTTAGCGCAAAAAGCGCGCGAAGATGGGGCACCCGGTTTGTTGGCTCTTTGATAATGGGGGTTTGCCTGGGGTTGGTGGGGTGCCGGGGACGGGTGGAATATCCCGGGACCGTAACGATGATTATTGAGAGCAGCCCTAATAATCTCGATCTGCGGCAGGGGACGGATGCGCAGTCGGAGCGGGTTGGCGGGCTGATCTTCGATGCTCTGGTGCGGAAGGATGACCACTACAACCTGCAGCCGTGGCTGGCAACGAGTTGGGAGCAGCCGGATGCTTTGACGTGGGTGTTTCATCTGCGGGATGAAGTGCGGTTTCAGGACGGCAGGCCGCTGACGGCTGAGGATGTGGCTTATACGATCAACAGCCTGATCAACGGGACGCTGGTGTCGGGAAAGAGTGGAAACTTTGCGTCAGTATCGAAGGCGGAGGCGCGGGACAGGCTGACCGTTGTGGTGCATATGAAGCGGCCGGATGAGGGGCTGCTGTTCAATGTCAGCGATGGGCTCTTTGGAGTGGTGCCGAAGGGGGCGGGGAGAGATTTTGGGTTGCATCCGATAGGGAGCGGGCCATTCCAGTTTGTGAGTGCGGTGCAGGACAGGGACGTCATTCTGGAGCGCAATCCTCATTATTGGATGACGTATCCGGCGCCTCCGGCGGGGGCGCACAGGATTGAGCGAGTTCGATTTGCCGTGGTGCCGGATACGATTACGAGCGCGCTGGAGTTGCAGAAGGGTTCGGCTGATATGGCCAGCAATGTGGTGACGCTGGATATGGTGCATGAGCTTCGGAGCGTGCCGAATTTGAAGGTGGAGAGTGGGCTTGGCGCGCCAGTGAATTACCTGACGTTCAACGTGACGGACCCTCTGCTGAAGAACAAGCGGGTGCGGCAGGCGATTGCCTGTTCGATAGACCGGCAGGCGATTGTGAATGCGATATGGCGGGGAGAGGCGAGGCTGGCAAATACTTTACTGCCGGTGGGTCATTGGGCGGCGGCCAGCGACGGCGAGATGGCGCAGTATTCGCATGATGTAGCGAGGGCGAAGCGGTTGCTGGATGAAGCCGGTTTTCCTGCGGGGAAAGATGGAGTGCGGCTGACGCTTACGCTGAAGACGAGCACGGATGAGTCCACCCGGCTGATGGCGATGGTGCTGCAACAGCAGCTGAGGGCAGCGGGGATTCGGCTGAATATACGGCCGGCCGAGTTTGGGACGTTTTATGCAGACGTGACGAAGGGGGCTTTTCAGATATACGCGCTGCGATGGATTGGGAGTAATGAAGACCCGGACATCTTTCGGTATGCGTATGCTTCGTGGAGCTTTCCGCCGAAGGGAGCAAATCGGGGCCGGTATTCCAATCCTGCGCTGGATGCGTTGCTGAAGTCTGCCATTGCGGAGAGGGACCAGGAAAAACGTCGAGCGGAGTATGTCAAGGTACAAAAGATTCTGGCGGAGGATCTGCCGGGGATTCCGCTTTGGTATCCGAACAATGAGGTGATTCACACACGCAGGGTGGAGGGCGTGCGGCCACAGGCATCGGGGAACTTTGATTATTTGCGGAGTGCCTGGGTGCGATAACGCTTTGGATTGTTGGATTTATTGGTTGCCCCCCAGGGATTCGAACCCCGATTGGCCGAGTCAGAGTCGGCAGTCCTACCATTGAACGAGGGGGCAACGGTGATGCGGGCGCCGCGAACTGCTGCTCGCTGACTGCCTTTTAGAGTGTACGGTGCGGGGTTGATTCCGGTCAACGCCTCCTGGACTAGCTCCTGGACTAGAATGCGGGAATGGACAACGAGATCGCTGGTTTATTTCTGGATGTTTCGTGCCGCAAGCTGGATGCGATGACGACGAACCTTAGGGTTTGCCTGGGAAAGCTAACCGACAAACAAATTTGGGCCCGTGGCAAGGCGCATGAAAATGCAATAGGAAATCTTGTGCTGCATCTTTGCGGGAACATGCGGCAGTGGATCATGCATGGAGTTGGCGGCGCGAAGGATGTAAGGGTCCGAGACGCGGAGTTCAATGCGGATGGCAGTTTGGGCGGAGCGGCGCTGATGGAAATGTTTGCTTCTACTGTGGCTGAGGCGCGCGCGGTCATCGCTTCGCTGCCGGCTGGCCAGTTGATCGAGAAGACCACGCCGCAGAAGCGCGAGGTCAGCGTGCTGGAGGCAATCTATCAGGTGGTTGCGCACGTAGAACAGCATGTGGGACAGGTGATCCTGCTGACCAAGCAGATGACAGGGACGGACCTGGATTTGACGATACCTCGTCCTCGTTGAAGTTCAGTGCCCCGTGCTCACGGCTATTCGACGGGAAGCTTGGCTTTGTAGCCATCGCGGGCGATGATGGAATACTTCAGAGGCTTGTGCTTTTCGTCCTGCATCTGCAAGGGGTGACCTTCGTTGTCTACGAGCAGGACCTGGATTTTGCGGTAGGAGCCGTCGTCTTTTGTGTTGGTGGGGCGATAGGTGAGGACGTACTGGTTACGGATGGAGTTATTGATCTGGGAGAAGATGTCGGGGAGCGCTCCCTGGAAAAGCGGGCTGAAGCTGAGTCCGCCCGTCATGGAGGCGAAGGTTTTCATCTGGTTTTCTGCCTGAAGGTAGTTCAGGTCTGCCATACCGCCGGACATTCCCCCGCGATCGCCATATATCTCTTGCAGGAGGGCCCCGGTGCCAATCGTGAAGATGGTGACATTGGGTGTGGCCTTCACCTTGGCGAGGATCTTGTCGAGGGTGATCTTGGAGAAGGTGTCCCGGCCACTGCCAATGAGGATGATGTACTTGCGCCCTTCGACGCGGCTGAGCCGGTCGAGCGTCTCATAGAGCGCGTCGAAGACGTTGGTGTCGGAAAAGCCGGGAATGACAAGGGACTGAAGGGCCTGGGCAATGACATCTTTGTTGTTGGTGAAGTCGGTGAGGATGTGGGTGCGGAGATCGTAGGTGACAACGGCCACATAATCGTCCGGGCGTAATGTCTGGAAGAAACTGTACGAGGCGTTCTGCATGTCGTAGATGAGGTAATAGCTGTTGGCAGCGAACTCAAGGAGCATGACGGCGGTGATGGGAGTCTGGGTCGTGCGGACGCTGGTGATGGTCTGGGGAACGCCGTCTTCGAGGACGAGGAAGTTGCCCGCTTTCAGGCCGGGAACAAACTGGTGAGTCTTGTCGAGGATGACATTGACGTCGAGGTTGACGATGGGAACATCAACACGGAGGGAGAAGGTCTCGTTATTGGGGTTTTTAACCTTAGGCTCGGCCGGCGCGGGGGGCGGCGGAGGCTCTTGAGACTCCTGCTTTTTTCGGATGATGATGGAACCGGAGTCAGTCTGGGGGCCGCCAGAGTCGGGGGCCTGGTCGGGCTTGGTCTGCTGCTGAGGCGGAGCCTGAGTTGCAGGGGCATCCTGCGCCTGCGCAACAGGCAGAGCCAGTATGAAGGCCGCGAGGATGAGGATGGAAGTTCGTAGATGGGATCGGTTCGCGCGGGTGGTCATCATTTCAAACTTTACTCCGTACTGTTTGACGGAGTGTATCGATACTTGTGAGAAAAGTCGTTCCATCGACGATCCTTATGGCGGCAGGCCCGCGATGAAAGACCCACTCACACTCTATCCGAATAAGTAATGCAAGAGCTTATGTTGCAGACTATTGCAAAATATATCGGCCGGTATGGAAGATCATTTTTGCGCGTGGCGATGTTATAGCATCAAACAGCAGGTGCGGACGAGTACGTCAGGCACCTAAAGGAAAGATTTCAAAATGAGTGAAATTCATGGTTTAGGTGTGCACGCGGCCGGTGCGCATTTGCTGCCTTATAAATATGATCCGGGTGAGTTGCAGGCGAATGAGGTCGAGATCAAGATCTCACACTGTGGGGTATGCCATAGCGATGTTCACCTGATCGACAACGATTGGGGATTCAGCAGGTATCCGTTCATTCCAGGACACGAGATCGTTGGGACGGTTGTGGCCCTGGGCAGCGGCGTACTCGACCGAAAGGTGGGCGACCGGCTTGGCGTGGGCTGGCAGGCGGATAGCTGCGGCGTATGCGAGTGGTGCCGGCAGGGCGATGAGCATCTTTGCGCAAAGTCGCAGCCGACGTGCGTGGGACGGAACGGCGGATATGCGGACCGGATTCGTGTGAATTCGCGCTTTGCCATTCCGGTACCTGCGGTGCTGGAGAGTGAGAATGTGGCTCCGCTGCTTTGCGCGGGGATTACCGTTTATAGCCCGCTGCGGAACCATGGGGTTCGTCCATCGTCGCGCGTAGGTGTGATCGGAATTGGCGGGCTGGGGCATCTGGGTGTGCAGTTTGCGAAGGCGTTTGGCGCGGAGGTAACGGCCTTCTCGACCTCGAAGGACAAAGAGTCAGAGGCGCGGGAGCTTGGCGCGCATCATTTTTTGAATACGCAGGATACAGGCGCTTTGAAGAAGGTTGCGGGATCGTTTGATTTTCTGCTTTCGACGGTCAGCGCGGACCAGGACTGGCAGGGGTATGTGAATTCTTTGCGGCCTAAGGGGATGCTCTGCGTGGTTGGGGTTTCCCCCTCGCCGATGCAGATTAATGCGTTTTCTTTGATTGGAGCGCAGAGAGCAGTTTCGGGAAGTCCGAGCGGAAGCCCGCGCGACCTTCACGAGATGTTGGATGTAGCCGCACGACATGGCGTGAAGGCCATTACGGAACGCTTCGCGATGAACAAGGCCAATGATGCCGTGGCTAGAGTGAAGAAGAACCAGGTGCGGTATCGGGCGGTTCTGGCCAACTAGTGTGGCTTGATCGCGGGTTGAGAGAAGGCGGGAGCTTAGGCTTTCGCCTTTCTTTTCGGATTTCGGAGGATCGATGACGGAAGTGGGACGCGGGTTCACCAGATATAACCCTGACTTTTTGCTGCTGGTCGTCGATCTTCTGGGGACATACGTGTTCGCGGTGGAAGGCGCTATGGCGGCAATTCGAGCGGACCTCGATCTGCTGGGATTGCTGGTGCTGTCGTTTGCAACGGCGCTCGGTGGCGGAGTGATTCGCGATGTGCTGATTGGCGCGGTGCCACCGAACAGCATTCGGGACTGGCGATATGGCGCGACGGCATTTGCCGGGGGCGGCACAGTATTTTTCTTCTATCAATTTTTCCAGAGTGTGCCGCAGCCGTTAATGATTACTCTGGATGCCGCAGGGCTGGCGTTGTTTGCGGTGGCCGGGGCGGAGAAGGCACTCGAGTTTGGCATCAATCCTTTGATTGCGGTGCTGATGGGCGGAGTAACCGGAGTAGGCGGCGGCACGGTGCGGGATGTGCTATTGACCCAGGTTCCAGGAGTGCTGCGGACGGATGTGTATGCCGCCGCTGCCTTGGCAGGCGCGGTGGTGGTGGTGGTGGGAATGAGAATGAAGATGCCTCGCGGCCTGGCAATGGGCCTGGGAGCGGGTGTGTGTTTTACGCTACGCATGGTTGCGGTCTGGCAGCATTGGAATTTGCCGAAGGTGATGGTGCATTAGAGCAGTTTTGTCGTAGGTTTAGAGGATTAAGAACAGGTAACAGCAAAAGCAAAGACAAAATACGGAGGTTCTTCGCTTCGCTCAGAATGACACAACGTTTTTGCTGACTCTATAACGTTTACAAAACTGCTCCAGAGAGATTGCGTGAGTTGAGCTTCACCGGATAGTAAGCTGAGGTTCGATGCGATTTGAATTATTTATTGCGGCGAGGTATCTGCGGGCCAAGCGACGGCAAGCTGTAGTGGGGGTCATCACGGCGATCTCTGTCGTTGGGGTGGCGGCTGGGGTGGCTTCGCTGATTATTGCGATGGCGATTACGAATGGGATGCAACAGGACCTGCAGGCGCGGCTAGTGGGCTCAACCTCTCATGTAGATCTGATGCGGGTGAAGGCGGACGGTATTCGGGATTGGAGGCCGCTGCTGGAGAAGCTGCGTAAACTGCCGCATGTGACGGCAGCTGCTCCGGGGCTTTATGGGCAGGTTTTGATCTCGCGAGGGGCGCGGAGTGGGGGCGCTTTAATCAAAGGAGTGATTCCTGCGGATGAACGTAGGGTGGGGGATTTGTTGCAGTCTGTTGTAGAAGGGTCGGCTGCGGGGTTAGAGCCGGTTGACGCTGCGGAAACCCGCGTCCGGGAATCGGGACGTGGGGCACCCAGTTCTGTGCCAGTTCAGGTAGTGCCGCCAATTGTGATTGGGAAGGACTTGGCAGAAGCGATTGGCGCGAGTGTTGGAGATGATGTCCTGGTAACAAGTCCGCAGGGAGAGTTGACGCCGCTGGGGCTGGTCCCGCGGTATCAGCGGTTTCGGGTGGTGGGAATATTCAAGTCGGGCTTTTATCAGTACGACTCGAGCTATACGTTTATCCGATTGAGGGATGCACAAAAGCTTTTTAGTGAGCCGGATTTGATCTCGATAATCAGCTTCAAAGTGGATGATCTGAATCATGCGGACAGGATTGGGCGTGTGATCGAAGCGATGGCCGGGCCGGGGTTTCAGACGACGAACTGGATGGAGCAGAATCGCGAGCTGTTTCGCGCACTGAAGCTGGAGCAGGTGGTGACGTTTATCGTGCTGGCGCTGATTGTGTGCGTGGCTGCCCTGAATATCCTGATTGCTCTGACCATGATGGTGATGGAGAAGACTCGGGATATCGCCGTACTGATGAGCTTTGGGGTCAGGGCCGAGCAGGTGCGAAGGATCTTCTTGTTGCAGGGGTTGCTGATTAGTGTGATTGGGACGGTGCTGGGCTTGATTGCCGGGTATGTGCTGAGCTGGGCGGGCGGGCATTACAGGTTTATCCATCTGGATGCGGCAGTTTATTCGATTGATTATCTGCCGTTTGCACCGATGGTTTGGCATGCAGTGGTTGTGGCGGCGGTGAGCCTTGGGGTTAGTTTGGTTGCTACGCTGTATCCGAGCGGGTCGGCGGCAAGAGTGTTACCTGCGGAGGCTTTGCGGTATGAGTGAACCGAGATTGAAGTACATGGACCTCGCGCCAGATGGCATGGCGAAGATGCGGGCCCTTGAGCATTATTTGAATACTGAAACGGGATTTGAGGCGTCGCTGTTGAATCTGGTGAGGTTACGAGCGTCGTTGATAAATGGTTGCGAATATTGCATCCATCTCCACACGGCTGAGCTTCGGAAGCTGAATGAGACGAAGGAACGGATTGATGGGTTGGCTGAGTGGCGAAATTCAGACATTTATACACAGCGGGAGCGGGCAGCGCTGACCTGGGCTGAGGCGGTTACGAATATTCAGGATGGCCACGCGCCGGATGCGGTGTACGACGAGGTCCATGCTCACTTCAGCGATGTGGAGACGGTAAACCTTACGCTGGCCATTACGACGATCAATGCGTGGAACCGGATTGCGATTTCGCTGGGAGCTTATCCCGGCCATGCTGGTACAGTAACCGGATCGGTGGAGAGATAAGTGGCTGAGCGAGAGGATGAAATACAGGGGTCTCTCCACTCCGGCGACAAAAACGCCGCCAGTCGAGATGACATTTTTGAAGGAGACTCTGAGAGAACACTACAGCCATTGCTGGGGACGATCGAGCGGACGGTGGTGCTGCGTGCCGAAGGATTGACGAAGACGTATGCCGCTGTTCCTGGAGTAGCCGGGCGAGGCGAATTGGAACTTTTTCGTGGCCTGGACCTAGCGGTTCATGCCGGTGAGATGGTGGCAATCGTTGGCGAAAGTGGCGCGGGCAAGAGTTCCCTGCTGCACCTGCTGGCTGCGCTTGACAAGCCTACCGCTGGCGAAGTCTGGTGTGGACAGAGCCGGTTGAGCTCATTTTCGGCGGGTCAGGCAGCGGATTTCAGGAACAGAGATGTAGGGTATGTGTGGCAGTTCCATTATTTGCTGCCGGAGTTTACCGCGCTGGAGAATGTTGCTATGCCATTGCTGGCAAGAGGGATGAGGCGTTCCTCGGCTTTGGAGAGGGCACGCGTCTGGCTGGGTGAGGTTGGACTGGCGGAACGGGCCGAGCATCGCAGCGGAGAATTGAGCGGAGGGGAACAGCAGAGAGTGTCGCTGGCTCGGGCGTTGGTGACGGAACCGACGATTCTGCTGGCGGATGAGCCTACCGGAGACCTCGACCAGAAGACAGCGGAGGCGGTGTTTGGGTTGATTCAGCGGCTCCATACAGCTCACGGGCTGACCAGTGTGATTGTGACGCATAGCCTTGAATTTGCAGGACGTTGCGGACGAATGCTACGGTTGCGGGAGGGGCGTTTGGTAGAAGCTGGGGCATGATGCACCGGGTTTGGTGCCTTTTTTACACAGGTTTCATCTAATGGACAGTGCTAGGGTATTGCATAACTTTTGAGGGATTTTCGGATGTGTTGCGCAGGCGACTACACTGGTAGAAGTGGGATGGATGCTTCGCAGTCTGAAGTAGCCTGATGTGGTCTTTGTGAGCAGCCAGCACGAAGACGGTACGGTACCAACGGCGCTATGCGGCCTTCGGGCTGGGTGGTGGCCGGCATTGAAGGGGAGAACATGTTCGAACGCTATACGGAGAAGGCGCGGAGGGTGATCTTCTTTGCTCGGTATGAGGCCAGCCAGTTCGGATCGCCTTACATCGAGACAGAGCACCTGTTGCTGGGGTTGCTGCGTGAGGACAAGGCGTTAACGAACCGCTTTTTGCGGTCGCACGCTTCGGTAGAATCGATACGCAAGCAGATTGAAGGACATACGACAATTCGGGAGAAGGTTTCGACCTCGGTCGATCTGCCGCTGTCGAATGAGTGCAAGCGGGTGCTCGCCTATGCAGCGGAAGAGGCCGAGCGGCTTTCGCACAAACATATTGGGACCGAGCATCTGCTGTTGGGTCTGCTGCGCGAGGAGAAATGCTTTGCAGCAGAGATTCTTACCGAACGCGGGCTGAGGCTGCCGGCAATTCGCGAAGAGTTACAGCGAACGACACAGGAGAAGGTGCCTGCTTCGCAAGGCGGGAGCAAGGCCCAGCGCGGCGAACAGAGTATGTTGGCGGAGTTTTCGCGCGATCTGACGCAATCCGCTCTCGACCAGCAGCTTGATCCGCTGGTTGGGCGGGACGCCGAGGTCGATCGTGTCATCCAGATTCTGTGCCGCCGGACGAAGAATAATCCTGTGCTGATCGGCGAGCCGGGCGTTGGCAAGACCGCAATCGTGGAAGGACTGGCACAGAAGATTGCCGATGGCGAGGTGCCGAGCTTCCTTGCTGATAAGCGCGTGCTGGCGCTCGATCTTTCGCTGATTGTTGCGGGCACGAAGTATCGCGGACAGTTCGAAGAACGGCTGAAGACGATCATGAAGGAGTTAATGGAGAACCAGAATTCCATCGTGTTCATCGACGAGCTGCATACGCTGGTCGGCGCGGGTTCGGCTGAAGGTTCGCTCGACGCGGCGAACATTCTGAAGCCTGCCTTGAGTCGCGGCGAGATTCAGTGCATTGGAGCGACGACTCCGGCGGAGTATCGCAAGTCAATCGAGAAGGACCGCTCGCTTGAGCGTAGATTCCAGGCGGTGAAAGTGCCTCCGCCGAACGAGGAAGATGCGATCAAGATCATCATGGGGATCAAGGAAAAATACGAGAAATTTCATGCGGTGAGCTATACCGACGATGCGATTACGTTCTCGGTATCGCACTCCAGCCGGTACATTCCTGACCGTTTCCTGCCCGACAAGGCGATTGATCTGATCGATGAGGCTGGCGCACGGGTGAAGCTGCGTCAGACTTCCCTGCCCGAAGAGTTGACCGAGGTTCAGAAGCGCATCAAGTTCATCGTGCATAGGATGGAGAACGCCATTGCGAACCACGAGTTCGAGAAGGCGCGCTTTTACTCGGACGAGGAACGCAAGGAGCGGGAGAACCTACGGACGTTGCGCGATAAGTATCACCTCGATGATTCTTCGGCGGGCATTGTGACGCGCGAGGACATTGAGGACGTTGTGAGCCGCTGGACCGGCGTTCCGATCACCTCGCTGAAGGAAGAAGAGACGCAACGGCTGCTGCGCGTCGAGGAAGAGCTGCACAAGCGCGTGATCTCGCAGGACAAAGCAATCTCCGCGCTGGCGCGGGCGATTCGGCGGTCCCGCGCGGGCCTCAAAAATCCGGCGCGGCCGATTGGCAGCTTCCTGTTCCTTGGGCCTACCGGCGTCGGCAAGACGGAGATGGCGCGGAGTCTCGCGCAATTTCTGTTCGGCAGCGAGAAGGCGCTGATCCGGTTTGATATGTCGGAGTTCATGGAGAAGCACTCTGTGAGCAAGCTGATCGGTTCGCCTCCGGGATATGTTGGCTACGAAGAGGGCGGTCAGCTTACGGAGCGCGTGAAGCGCAATCCCTACTGCGTTGTGCTGCTCGATGAGATCGAGAAAGCGCATCCCGATGTCTTCAATCTGTTGCTGCAGGTGTTTGAGGATGGGCAGTTGACGGACGGGCTCGGCAACACGGTCGACTACAAGAACTGCATCATCATCATGACTTCGAACATTGGAGCGAAGCACCTGCAGAAGCGGCAGGGGCTTGGCTTCCAGAGCGAGAAGGAAGATATGGTGATGGACAAGATGGAAGAGCTGGTGCGCGGTGAAGTGAAGCGCACCTTCAATCCTGAGTTTCTCAATCGTCTTGACGAGATCATTATCTTTACTTCGCTGTCGGATGCCGACCTGATGCAGATTCTCGAACTGCTGGTGCAGCAGCTCAACGTGAACCTTGTGCACAAGGCGATTACGATCTCGGTGACCGATGAGGCAAAGCGGTGGATTCTCGCGAAGACAGTGTCGGACCGTACCTATGGCGCTCGTCCATTGCGCCGCGCTCTGCAGCGGTATGTCGAAGACCCTCTCTCGGAGGCGTTGATCGGTGGCGGAATTGTGCAGCGACCGGCGTTCCTTGAGGTCTACATGGAGAATAATTCGCTGTTCTATCGACCAATCGCGGCAGATGGCGAAGAGAAGATGGCAGGGCTTGCGTTGACCGCCGTTTAGTATAAGAACCATTGAAACCCGCCATCCAATGGATGGCGGGTTTCGCTTGGAGCAGAAGTATAACGAAATGAGTTATACGAATGATTGTGCGGACTTGATCGCACTATGGACGGCATCGCCTGCCTTATCTACCGCAGATTCAACCTTTCCCTTGGTGCGCTTCATGGCCTTCTGAGCTTCCTCGCTAAATCTCTCCGCCTGATCTTTGAGATAGTCACCCGCATCTACGAGGTAATCTCCTGCGCCTTCAACACCTTTGCGGAGACGCTTGCGAGTCCTGACTCCGGATTGTGGCGCATAAAGAAGCGCTACTGCGGCCCCTGCGCCAACGCCGATGCCAAAGGCTAACCAATAGTTTTTTGCACACATGTGAAACACCTCGTCTGTATTTTGTCTCTTCTCTTCCTGTTGTTTGGATTCAATCAAGAGGAAGCCGGTTGGTTTTGTCTTCCTCGCCGAAGTTTCCCTGAGAGGTTATTACGCGTAAGTTTATTTGATTCAACTATTTGCATTGAAGATAGGGTATCGAGGCTAAACGGCGAGACCGGCCAGTTCCCTTGCCCGCAGAAAGATTCGGGTAAACATGGGGCAATCCAGACGTCCGGTGTTGGTGTTGCGCAGAGAGGGGTGATAGCTGGCGAGAAGATGCAGTCCGTTGGGAAGGGTGTACTGTGCGCCATGAGCGAAGCGGTAGGCAGATTTGCGAGTGATGACTTTTGTATGCAGAAGGTGGGCCAGGTAGCCGTCGAAGGCAATTTTTCCGAGGCAGACGACAACGCGAACCCGGGACAGGGCTTCAATCTCGTCGGTAAGATGGGTGGCGCAGTTGCGAATCTCCTGGGGCGTGGGTTTGTCGCCGGGTGGAGCACAGCGGACGACAGAGGCTATCCAGGCGTGGCGTAGTTTGAGGCCGTCTTCGCGGGAGTCGGCCGTAGGCTGGCTGGCGAAGCCCAATTCGTGGAGGATGGGGTACATGAAGTATCCCGAGCCATCGCCGGTGAAGGGACGGCCTGTGCGATTGGCTCCGTGGGCTCCGGGAGCGAGGCCAAGGATCAGCACGCGGGCGCGAGGGTCTCCGAAGCCGGGGACGGGACGGGCCCAATAGGTCTGGTCCTGATAGGCGCGGCGTCTGGTTTCGCCGATACCGCGGCAATAATCACGGAGACGGGGACAGCGGTCGCAATCGATGATGGATTCGCGGATTTGCTGTAAGACCGGAGAGGTCTGCTGAGGGCTGGAGCGGGTCACTG
This sequence comes from Acidobacteria subdivision 2 bacterium RH1 MAG20, assembly GCA_002197545.1. Next base: position 37,273 of record NFUO01000010.1, read on the forward strand.
TCTCCATGATAGTTGCAGGAACTGTAAATGGTCATGTAGGTTTTGTCGTGCTCTAAACGTAAGATGATCCTTGCGTGAAAAGAAGAAATTGAAGTGGGGGTTCGTTGGAAGATCCGAGACTTAGTCGAATGTATGCCGCGCTACTGATGCGCAGAATTGCCCAGTTACGGCGTGATGCATGGCAAACAGCAGTGAAGCGATCAGGATTGCTCATCATCATTGGTGTAGCGGTCGTATTGCTGTTAGTTGCCTTCGGATTGAAAGAGCGCGGACGGGGACATTTCTCGCACCTGAAGACCCAACTGGGAGTTACTCACCGGACGCCGATTCAAGCCATGGCAGTGCGGCCCGGCGGCCAGGATGCAGTTGTCCTGGAACATGCGCAGATGGCCGAGACGGATGAACCAGAGCTTCTTTCGGCGACATTGCTACCGGGTCGTGGAATGAATGTGCTGCAGATCAAGGCTTATGTTCCGGGGATGGGCGAGGTGAATCTGCTGGCTTCTCCTCCACTGGAAGATGCGGCGAAGCGGCTGAACGGGACCGGAGAGGATGCCGACGGGAGTGCAAGCCTGACAATGGGCGCGGCCATTGAAGCACCGTGGGCGAGTCGGATATGGGGCGCGAAGTCGCCGGATGGGACGAGCCTGACTGCGACATGGCAAGGGCACAATCTTAGTCTGCCTATGGACTCGCAGGAGAGCAATCGCCCATCAAAAGCTGCCTCAGTGGGAGGATTGCTGCTGAAGCGGCCTGCTGACACGGTGAAGACAGATGTGTTGCCGGATGGCGGCCAGGCACAAGCGATCTACGATGCGGGAGACTTTGACGGGCATTGGATATCGCACACGGAAATAACGACGACAGTGCAACTGAGTAGCCGGGCGCTCGATATGACCCTCTCAGCACGCAATACCGGCAGCGAGGCCGAGCCGATAGGCATCGGTTGGCACCCTCGGTTTGCGATTCTGAGCGGAGATCGCAAACAGGAGATATTGAAGCTGCCGAATGCGTTGCATGCAGAGGCTGCGGACCGCGGTAGCGGAATGCCCAGCGGCAAGCTGTTGCCGGTCCAGGGGACAGCGTACGACTTTACCGGGCGTGACGGAGCCCGACTGGGTATGACAGGTCTGGATGACACCTTTGTACACCTGAAGCCAGGGCTGCTGGACAATGGTCCGATAGCGGAATTGCGTGATCCCAGGAGCAACTACGGGCTGCGGATCACGGCAATGAGTCTAGCTATCAAGGCTATGCGAGTGTATGCGCCGGCGAACTCGGCGTTTGTTTCGATTGACCCGCAGTTCAACTATGACGATCCGTTTGGGCGAGAGTGGTCGAAGGGCGAAGATACTGGGATGACAGTGCTGCAGCCGGGACAGACGGCGCAGTGGAAGATCAGGCTGGAGATATTTTCACTAACTGGCAATGGATCTGCTCCCTTGTAGCGTTGCGAAGTTTTCCTCTGAAGTAATACCGCGCATATCTGATGGTGCGGCCGAAGGTTTGACCCTCCACGACGAAGACTCGTACAGTAGTAAGAAGGCGCGTGCCCCAATCAGCTCCTTGAGCGAGTGGCACGGCACATTTACCCGACCCCGGAAGGCATAGATTTGACCCCGACTGAGATGACAGAGACGAATGAGACTGCCGAGCAGCAGCCTGAACTGGCGCATACCCACGATCACGACCATGATCATGAACACGAGCATCAACATGCCCCTTCGCTGAACCCGGAGTTGATGCGCGAGATTGAAGTAGAAGTCCCCGCGGATGAGGTGTCGAAGGCCTTCAAGACGGTTGTGAAGCGCTACCAGAAGCTGGCACGTATCCCTGGGTTTCGCGCGGGCAAGGTGCCGGAAGCTCTGATCCGGTCGAAGTTTGGCAAGGAGGTCCGGCAAGAGGTACTGGAGAGCCTGGTGTCGGCTCCGTTCCGCAAGGCGATCGACGACCAGAAACTGCGCCCTGTGTCCGAGCCGCAGTTGCTGGATATGCAGCTTTTTGATGGCCAGCCGCTGAAGTTCAAGGCTGCGTTTGAGGTTGCGCCTGAGTTCGATATTGCCGGCTACGACAGCGTTCATGTAGCCAAGCCGGAGGTCGGACTGACCAACGATGAGTTCGACGCGGAGCTTGCCCGGGTTCTGGATGGCCATGCCACGGTTGAACCGGTGGATGAAGACCGTCCGCTGGTCGATGGGGATTGGGCAGAGATTCAGTTTCGCGGTGAGGTAAAAGACCTTGCGCAGACTGTGACGGAAGACGGTGTTGAGAACGCATCTCAAAAAGCGCCTATCACCGGCGAAGATGTATTGATCGAGATTGGCGGGAAGAACACGCTGGCTGCATTCAATGACGCGCTGCGCGGTGCGAAGCCGGGCCAGGAGTTGAAGTTCGAAGTGGATTATCCATCGGACTTTGGCGATGCACGGCTGGCGGGGCAGACGGTCAGCTATGACGTGACCGTGAAGAGCATCAAGCGAAAGACCTATCCGGAGCGGGATGCCGAGTTGGCCAAGCAGCTTGGGAATTATGAGAGCTGGGATGACTTCGAGAACAAGCTGCGGGAGCATACTTCTGACCGTAAGAAAGACGCGCTCGAGAACGGCGCCAAAGACAAGATGCTCGAAGAATTGATCGAGCGATATCACTTCCCTGTTCCTGAATCATTTGTGCAGCAGCAGGTCGACGCGAGGCTGGATCGTGGACTCCGCGCACTAGCGCAGCAGGGCATGAAGGCTGAGGACATGCGTAAGCTGGACTTCAGCAGGCTGCGCGCCGCTCAGCGTGACCAGGCCGTCAATGAAGTAAAGGTCTCGATGATTCTCGACAAGATTGCCGAGGCGGAGGGCGTGGTGGTGAGCGACGAGGACCTCGACCGCGAACTGCTGATGCTCTCGATTCAATCGCGCGAGCCGCTGGAGACGTTGCGGGAGAGACTGGCGAAGGATGGCGGGTTGGACCGGATTCGTGAGCAGATGCGGCGCGAGAAGACGGGAAGCGTGCTGTATGAGAAGCTGAGCGCGTAGACGTCTGGTTGCCCTTAGAAAACACAGAAGCAGATTCCTCCGCGTTGCTGCGGAATGACAATCAAATGGGCGATCACAAACAAGGAATCACAAAAGGGAAAGAGAGAGCGCTATGGGATTAGTACCGATGGTGATTGAGCAGACGAGCCGGGGCGAACGCGCCTACGACATCTACAGCCGTCTGCTGCGCGACAACATTATTTTTCTGGGCACGCCGATCGATGACAACATTGCAAATGTGATCATTGCGCAGATGCTGTTTCTGAGCGGCGAGGACCCGGAGAAGGACATCCAGCTCTATATCAATTCTCCAGGTGGATCGATCACGGCAGGGTTGGCTATCTACGACACGATGCAGTACATCAAGAATGACGTCGTAACGTTCTGCATTGGACAGGCGGCCAGCATGGGGGCTTTCCTGTTGATGGCGGGCAAGAAGGGCAAGCGGTTTGCCTTGCCGAACTCGCGGATTCTGATTCATCAGCCTTCGATGGGCGGATTAAGCGGGCAGGCCACCGATATCGATATTCATGCGCGGGAGATTCTGCGTATTCGTGAGATTACGAACAAACTGATGAGCGCAAGCACGGGGCAGACGCTGGAACGGATCGAGCGCGACGTTGAACGGGACTTCATTATGACGGCCGCGCAGTCGAAGGAGTACGGGATTATCGACGACATTATCGATAGGCCCCGGACGTAATCGGACACAGTAGGGTAAAGGGAGCCCGGACCGGTGGTCCGGGCTTTCTCCTGCCTATCACCAATTCGATGTATAGAGGCAGGCACCTGTTCGGAATTTATAAGATGAAACGGGTGTAAACTTCTGCTTATACCTTTGCACGGATTACCCAGGAGTTGCCGTACCTATGAAAACGTCACGAGGCTCGGACGAATCACTTCGCTGCTCATTCTGCCATAAGTCACAGGATGCCGTTGCCAAGCTCATCTCTTCTCCATCGGACTATCCGCGGGCCTACATCTGCGATGAGTGCGTGGCGGTTTGCAACTCGATCCTCGAAGACGACCGCTCTGAGGCGCAGCCCGGTGCAGCGCCTGCCCACCTGCCGAAGCCGCAGGAGGTCAAGGCATTTCTGGATGAGTATGTAATTGGGCAGGACCAGACGAAGAAGAAGCTGGCCGTGGCAGTCTACAACCACTACAAACGCATCCAGATGAACAAGACTCGCGGCAACGATGTCGAGCTGGCGAAGTCGAATATCCTGCTGGTGGGACCAACGGGATCGGGTAAGACGCTGCTGGCGCATACGCTGGCGAAGATGCTGGATGTGCCATTCGCGATTGTCGACGCAACGACTCTGACTGAGGCCGGGTATGTAGGCGAGGACGTGGAGAACATTATTCTGAAGCTGCTACAGGCGGCCGAGGGAGACGTGGCCCGGGCTCAGAGCGGAATTATTTACATCGACGAGATCGACAAGATCGGGCGCAAGGACGAGAACCCGTCCATTACGCGGGATGTCTCAGGCGAGGGCGTTCAACAGGCGCTGCTGAAGATTCTGGAAGGCACCGTAGCCAATGTTCCCCCGCAAGGTGGGCGCAAGCATCCGCACCAGGAGTTTACGGCTGTGGATACGACGAACATTCTTTTCATCTGCGGCGGCGCATTTGTCGGCCTCGAAAAAGTGATTGGGCGGCGCATCGGCAAGAAGGCGCTTGGATTCAAGGCGGTTGTCGATCCGGAGACGAAGGATGGCGATGTGACGCCGATCCGGGCACAGCGCGATGCGGAGTTGCTGCGGCAGGCCGAGCCCCAAGACCTGCTGAAATATGGCCTGATTCCTGAGTTTGTAGGTCGCCTGCCAGTGATGGGAATCCTCGACGAGCTGGATGAGGCGGCGCTGATTGAGATTTTGACCAAGCCGCGGAATGCCATCCTGAAGCAATACACGAAGTTGTTCGACTTCGAGGGCGTGAAGGTGACGTTTACAGACGAGGCGGCGCGGGAGATTGCGCGCGAAGCGTTACAGCGGAAGGTTGGCGCTCGCGGTCTGCGGATGATTCTGGAAGAGCTGATGCTGGACCTGATGTACTTCGTCCCAGGCAATAAGAAGGTCAAGGAGCTGTCCATCACGGCTGAGATGGTGAAGAAACACAGCCTCACGCTACCCATGTTGCTGGAAAAAGCTGGATAGGACATGCGCCGGATGGATGCTGTTCTAATTTTCTGTCCCTCAAATATGGTACGTTGACCCGCCCGAAGCCATTTACAATCACTCAAAGCCCGTACTGCGTTGTGCACCGTTGCGTGCGGGCGGACGTCTAATAGGGAGCATGATGACCAATCCAACCAAAGAGACGTTGACCGGCGAAGTACGCAAGCTGCCCATGATGCCCATTCGTGACATGGTCATCTTTCCTCACATGATGACGCCATTTGTCGTGGGCCGCGAATCCAGCGTGCGCGCTCTCGAAGAGGCGTTGTCGGGCGACCGGAAGATATTTCTGGCGACGCAGCATGATGCCTCCGTCGATGAGCCGAATATTGATGACATCTACGAGACGGGCACTATCGGCAACATTGTCCAAAGCGTGAAGATGCCAGACGGAAACATTAAAGTACTGGTTGAAGGCGTAGAGCGGGCACGAGCGACCATTATCAACGACGTCGACGGTTTCTTTGTGGCGACGGTACGCACGGGGCAGACCCACCTGGACCTGACGCCACAGGTTGAGCAGTTGATGCAACGGGTACACACCTTGTTCGAGCAGTATGTGAAGCTGCAACAGTCTTTGAACTACGAGACGATGGCAGCCAGCGTGCGCGCGGATGAGCCGGCAAAGCTGGCGGATACGATAGCCGCAAACCTGCAGCTCTCGATCGAAGAGAAGCAGCAGTTGCTGGAAGTATTTAATCCGGAACTGCGACTATCTCGGGTGGCTGACGTGCTCGACGTCGCAATTGAAAAGCTGAACATGGACCGCACCATTCAGTCTCGCGTGAAGAGACAGATGGAGAAGGCGCAGAAAGAGTATTACCTCAACGAGAAGATCAAGGCGATTCAGAAGGAACTTGGCCGTGGCGAAAAGTCCGAGTTCGACGAGCTGAAGAAGAAGATTGAAGCAGCGGGAATGCCGAAGGACGTGCTCGAAAAGTCGCTGCAGGAGCTGAAGAAGCTGGAAGCGATGCCGCCGATGTCGGCTGAGTCCACCGTCTCGCGGAACTATCTTGACTGGCTGCTTGCGGTGCCGTGGAAGAAGCGCTCGAAGGAGATTCGCTCGATCGAACACGCCGAGCAGATCCTTAATGAAGACCACTACGGGCTGGAAAAGATCAAGGAACGGATTCTCGAATTTCTAGCTGTGCGGCAACTAGTGAAAAACCCCAAGGGCTCAATTCTGTGCTTCGTTGGGCCTCCGGGCGTGGGTAAGACTTCGCTTGGGATGTCGATCGCCAAGGCCACGGGGCGCAAGTTTGTGCGGATGTCGCTGGGTGGTGTGCGAGATGAAGCGGAGATTCGCGGTCATAGGCGCACCTATATCGGAGCGTTGCCGGGCCAAATTATTCAGTCGATGAAGAAGGCGGGAACGAAGAACCCGGTGTTCATGCTGGACGAGGTCGACAAGATGGCTTCGGACTTTCGCGGCGACCCGGCCAGTGCTCTGCTTGAAGTTCTGGATACTGAACAGAATACGTCGTTTCAGGACCACTATCTCGATGTGGAGTATGACCTGTCGCAAGTGCTCTTTGTCGCGACGGCAAACGTACTGCATACGATTCCCGGCCCGCTTCAGGACCGGATGGAGATTCTACGTCTACATGGTTATACAGAACTCGAAAAGCTTGAGATTGCCAAACAATACCTGGTAAAGAAGCAGCGCGAGGGGACGGGTTTGACTGAAAAACAGGTCGTCTTTGAAGATGATGCACTGCGTCAGATTATTCGCGGATACACGCGTGAAGCCGGCGTGAGAAACCTTGAACGCGAGATTGGCAATGTGTGCCGCAAGGTGGCGCGGCGTGTGGTCAAGAACGGCGCGAAACATCAGGAGACGGTCACCGCTGAGAACCTCGGTGAGATTCTTGGTGTGGCGAAGTTCCGCGATTCTCAGGTGCATGAAAAGAGCGAGGTCGGATTGGTAACCGGTCTTGCATGGACCGAGATGGGCGGCACGATTCTGCAGACCGAGGTGCAGGTGCTGGACGGCAAGGGCAAGATGACGGCGACCGGCCAACTCGGCGATGTGATGCAGGAGTCCGCACAGGCCGCTCTGAGCTATATACGGTCGAGAGCGAATCATCTGGGACTGGCAAAGGACTTCTACCGGAACGTCGATATTCACGTTCACGTACCAGAGGGTGCTATTCCCAAGGATGGTCCGTCGGCTGGCATCACTCTCGCCACGGGTCTTGCGAGCGCGCTGACGAAGATCAAGGTGCGACGCGATATCGCGATGACCGGTGAGATTACGCTGCGAGGCAAGGTACTCCCGATTGGCGGGCTCAAGGAGAAGCTGCTGGCGGCACATCGCGCGGGCATCTTTGAGGCTATTCTTCCGGAAGATAACCGAAAAGACCTGGCGGAACTGCCGGAGTTGCTGAAAACTTCGATGAAGCTGCATTTTGTGGAGGAGATGGATCAAGTGCTGCAAATCGCTCTCGAGGAAAAGCTTCCCGAATTGCAGGAGGAGACGCCGAGCGCTCTGGGAAATGTGTTGCCGCCAACTATCGACACTCCGCAGCCAGTTGCTCATCAATAATATTCAACGCGATTAAGATGGAGGCCGAGCCTATAGCTCGGCCTTTGCTTTGCAAATTGAGGTGTCAGGCTGCGCGTTTTCCCGTTACGAAGTGCATAACCAACGAGATGATTGCGAAGATAAGAAGCAGGTGAATCAAGAATCCGGTTACGTGCAACACCGTAAAGGAGCCGAGCCAAACCAGGACCAATACGACCGCCAGAATGAGAAACATTTGGAACCTACTTTCTTAGTGGAAGTCGTCGTGGCTGGCGCGAGAGTTACAAATCATAAGAGATGCGATCATCTGTATTCGTTGTATCTACAAAGAAATAAAGACGAGAATAAGAAAAGATAAAGGCGGCCAGAGATCTCTGGCCGCCTTTATCTTTCATAGCTATTTCTTCGGATCGACCGAGCTAAACAATGCCTCCAGCGATGGAGGGGATAAGCATTACCTCGTCACCTTCCTTGAAGGCGTACGCTTCGCCACCGAGAAAGCGAATGTCTTCGTCATTGACATAGATGTTGATGAAGCGGCGTAACTTGCCATCTTCGCCTTTGATCTGCGTGCCGAGAGCAGGAAACGTCTGGTCAATATCTGCGATAAGGCCGGGCAGATTCGGCGCGGCAGAGTCGAATTGCTTGCGGCCATCGGTATGGCGGGTGAAAGCGGCGGGAAGAGTTACCTTAATTGCCATGAGAGCCTCCTGCGGCAGCCAACTCGGGTTCGGCAGCACCGTCCAACTCACGGAGATAGGCATCGAAGTCAGCCAGGCGTGGGCGAACGGCACGCTCTTCCCGGTAGTGTCCGGCCAGCGCGTCAGTTGTTTTGAGACCATTGCCGGTGATGCAGGCAACGGTGAGTTCGTCGGGAGAGATACGTCCGTGAGCATACAGACGAGCGGTGACAGCCGTGGTGACGCCGCCTGCAGTCTCCGTGAAGATGCCTTCCGTCTCGGCGAGCTCTTGCATGCCGGAAACAAGTTCTACATCGGAGACGTCCTCGGCCCATCCACCAGTGGCGCGGATCATTTGAGATGCGGCAGGACCGTCCGCCGGATTGCCAATGGCAAGTGAGCGGGCGATCGTGTTCGGCCGTTGCGGTTCGATAAAGTCATTGCCCAGCTTGACCGCCTGAGAGATCGGCGAGCAGCCGGTGGCTTGTGCGCCAAAGAAGCGGACATGCTTCTCTTCAACAAGGCCGAGATAAATGAGCTCCTGAAAGGCTTTGCGGATCTTGCGAATCAGTGAGCCGCCTGCCATGGGAACAATAACGTTGTCTGGTAGCCGCCAGCCCAGCTTCTCGGCGATCTCGTAGCCTACAGTCTTGGAGCCTTCGGCGTAGTAGGGACGAAGATTGACATTGACGAAGCCCCAATTATATTCGTCGGCGATCTGGCTGCAGAGGCGGTTGACGTGGTCGTAGTTGCCGTCGATGCGAACAAGACGCGCTCCATAAACTTGTGTGTTGAGGATCTTGGCGGCTTCGAGTTCCGCGGGTACAAGAATGCAAGCCTTGATGCCGAGACGGGCTGACTGTGCAGCTACCGAGTTGGCGAGATTGCCGGTAGAAGAGCAGCCGACGGTATCGAAGCCGAAGCGTTGGGCGTTCGCCAGGGCGACGGAGACGACGCGGTCTTTGAAGCTGAGAGTTGGAAAGCAGACGGCGTCGTTCTTGATATAGAGGTTGGTCGCGCCGATGCGCTTGCCAAGATTGTTTGCCTTGATGAGAGGTGTAAAGCCCACCGGCAGATCGGGCTGGTAGCCCTCCGGGATGGGAAGCAGTGCGGCGTAGCGCCAGATCGTGGGCGGTCCTGCTGCAATGGCTTCGCGGGTGAAGACGCCGCGTGCGGCTTCCAGATCGTAGGCCACTTCGAGAGGGGCTAGGCAATCGGGGCATGCAGACAGTGGCTGGTTGCCAAACCGCTTTCCGCACTCGTTGCATTTCAGCTCATACGCCGTACAGGAATAGTTCATTACGCTCTCTCCGAATGGAGGAGAGTTTTGAGTTTGCGACGTACTCTCTTAGGGGGACGCCGCGAACGGCCAGGAAGGTGAAATGGGATGCAACCCTGAATTCCGGCTGCGTGCTCCTAATCTCATGTTCCCTGTTTCCAGGAGAGAGTTGACACCGGTACGCCTTTGTTCTGTCCGGTTGTCGTGGTGTCACAGGGCTCGTCCCTCAACCACTCTGCATGAAATTCAAATTTGCCCGAAGGCAAACTGGAATAACTCATTTTTAGCACATCAACAATGCTGTTGCAAATACAACTGCTGACAAGCTGACAAATAGATGCGTTATATCCGAATATAGCTTCTTTTTTAGAGCTCGCGCGAACGCTGACTTCGCGGAAACGCGGCATTATTGCTTGCCAACAATGTCACGCACACCATCAACAAAAGCTGCAGGATCGAACTCTGTACGAACAATCTCGCCGGGGCAATCGGTCTGGATGGCAACGCGCCAGTTGCAGACAAAAGCTATAAGCTGGCCGTGCTGAGCAGTCTTAATCTCGGAGCAAAGATGTTCCGCATCTTTTATGCCTAACTCACCCTCTACATCGATTAGGACAAGATCGTACTGTCGCGTCCAGAACATAGATAGGCCCTCTGCAGGGCTGAGGGTCGAGTCGACGTCAAAGCCTGAGATGCGAAGAATCTGGTCCCGGAGAGGCCGCAACATCTCGCGGCAGCAGACGTGCAGAATAGCGGGCTTATTTTCTGTGAATGGTTCCATCTTTGTTAAGACTCGCTAAATCAGTTTTATGGAATCCATCACTGTGTATATTGTAACGTCGCTCTTCTTTCCATAGAAAGATAGACCTTCCACTGACTTACGTGCCCTAAACGGAGGTGCATAGCCCAACCATTTCAAAAGCGAAGGGCTTAGGATGGAAATCCTCCTCAAAATACCCCTTTCGCAATATACTTCTCCCAACAACGGGCCACGCAAATTGAGGAATCGCCTCGATGGAACTCAGTGAAACCCTCTTCGCCCAGCAGCAAGTCATTCGCCTGCAGGCATTGCTGGAAGCAAGCCGCCAGATACACTCGACAATCGAGTTGGATGAAGTCCTTCGCATCGTGCTCCAGATTGTCGTTCGCGAGCTTGAGCTGACTGGCGCATTCTTTAGCGCATTCGAGCATTCCTACGGTGACGTCCCGGTCGATCTAAGAAGCTTTCTAGATTCCAGTTCCGCATCTACAGCATCTGAACTAGCTGGCACTTCATTCCTCCGCTTCTCTCTTTGCGATAAGAGCGGAAACTCCTTTACAGACCTCGTCGCCATTCTGCCTCCCGGTCGCCAGTTGGAGATGGACGAGACCGATTTTCTGGAAGCCCTCTCCATGCAAGCCGCGGTCGCCATAGAGAACGCCAGGTTCCACGAGCGCACAGTGCAGTGGCAGCGGCTTGAGAGCGACCTTGCCTCTGCGCGTCTCGTTCAACAGAGTCTCCTTCCGCAGCAGATGCCCGAGATCCCGCGCTATGCGCTCGCCGCCAGGTCGGTTACCTGTTATGAGGTTGGCGGAGATTATCTCGATATCGTTTCCATGCCAACCGGCGACATCGTGATCGTCATAGGAGATGTCGCCGGCAAGGGCCTCACCTCCGCCCTGGTAGGCATGTCTTTTCGCTCGGCCTTCCGGGCGATGATTCATTCCGGTCTCCCTCTGGTGGATATCGCCACGCAAATGAACCTGCTCCATTACAGCGAAGGCGCCGAATCTCGCCGCCGCTACGTCACTGCTTTTCTGCTCCGGCTCAACCCAGCCACTAACACAATCGAGGTGGTAAACGCGGGGCATAACCCTGCGTTTTTAGTTGCCGGCGACGGCGCTCAGCATAAGATTGCGGCCTCCGGAACGCCGATAGGTATGCTCCCCTTCTCCAGCTATCTTGCCGAAAAATATGTGCTTGGAACCATGGCGCGGCTGCTAGTCTACACAGACGGAATGACCGAGGTATTTCGCGGCGAAGAAGAGTTTGGCGAGTCTCGACTTCTCCAGGCATTTTGCGACTGCAAAGAGCCTACGCCCGAGGCCACTTTGACTTCCTTATGGAACACCTTGGAGACCTTCTCGGATGGACAAGCGCAGTGCGACGACATGACTGCGCTCGTAATGTTCAGAACTTCCTAGTGGAGAGTGCCATTGATGGACAAGAATTCGAGCATCATCGAACTTCATATTCCGTCCTGTCTCGGCTACGAAAAGATAGCCATGAACACGGCTGCGAGCACTGCCAGGCTGATGGGATTTTCGGATGAACGCATCGAAGACCTGAAAACCGCCGTAGCCGAAGCTTGCATCAACGCGATGGAGCATGGCAACAAGTTCGACGAGTCTCTCAGCGTTGGGCTCATTCTCTCCATGAGCGCTGACTCGCTTGAAGTCAAGGTGCTCGATACGGGCGCTGGCGCTCAGGGTCATACTGTTGCCCCAGACATTGACAGGAAGATGCACGAGGAAGAACAAGCACGCGGCATGGGCATGTTTCTTATTCAGTCGCTTGTCGATGAGGCCGAATGGGTCAGTTCACCTCGGACAGGCAGCTACGCACGAATGGTGATCCATCTTCATCACACCAACGACTAGCCAAAGGAGATAGGCGATGCAGGAAAAAGGCACACAGGTTAAATTGGAAGAAGTGCAGTGCGGTTCTGGCGCTCCCATTACCGTTCTCCGCTTTGCAGGCGACATCACCAGCGCCTCGCAGGCCTCCGTGCTCGGCACCTATCAGGGTCTGCCGGAGGGCACAAAACGCATTCTTCTCGACTTTTCCAAAGTCGAATACCTCAACTCCAGCGGCATCGCTCTCGTCATCCAGATGATGATCGCCGCCAGCAAACATGCTCAAACCATCAAGACCTTTGGCCTCACGCCGCATTTTCAGAAGGTCTTCACCATGGTCGGCATCACAAAATACACCAGCCTTCACCCTGACGAGCAGACCGCCTGCGCCGCATTTACCGCCTGACACAAACTCTTCTTTCGAGCGCGCGGACTATGTGGCAGCCAGCGCTGGCTCGGTCCTTGAAACGATCTCCTGTTCAGCATTGCGCTCAATCCGCAAGACAAGAATGTCATCCTCCTGACCGAAGTTCTGGGCTGCCGTTGCCAGCGCCGCGGCGGTCATTGGTCGACGGAGCATTTCGTCGATACGTTCGAAGCCAAAAAGAGTGCCATGCTCATTCTGTGCTTCGGCAATACCATCCGACATCAGCATCAGCGTATCGCCCTCCGCCAGCTTGAAATATAAGACCGGAAACTCTGTCTCCGCAACGACGCCCAGTGGCAACGCGCCTTCCATTCGCATCTCTCTCCCATTGAGATACGGCGGCAGGTGGCCCGCATTCACCAGCGTCACCATGCCAGTGGAGACGATCCGCAGTATGAGACATGTGGCGCTGGCATGCTCGCGGTCGTAGAGCTCCTCATTCAGTCTGTTCAACACCATCAACGGATCGGGATCATGTTGCACTGCGGAGCGGATGGCACCAACAAGTAACGCGACGAGCATTCCAGCCTGCAACCCTTTGCCGGTCACATCGCCCACCACGATCAGTACGCTGCCATCTCCATCGCCAGGAATGATCTGAAAGAAGTCGCCGCCAACCTCGCGCGCGGGACGATACTCGCTCTCGATGGTCAGTCCCGCTACTCGCGGCAGCTCCTCCGGAATCAATACCTGCTGCACATGCCGCGCCTGCTCGATCTCCAGCTTCCAATGTTCTCGCTTGCGCTGCGAGTGCAGAAAGCGCCGCAATAGCATCACGGTGACAAGCAGTAACGACAGCATCATCGATACAGTGCCAAGCGATATCTGAAAGCCATAGATCGAGAAAGCTATTGGCACATGAACCAGGCTCAGCTCGTGTTGATACTGAGAAACCGCAGCCAACAGTACCGCCGGCAGCGCCATCCATCCTTCCATTTTGTGTCGTCGGATGCCTTGATACGTCACCCAGAACAGCAACACCGCAAGGCCCAGCTTAATCATGAGCAAAAACGGCAGTAGATAACTCGCGCCGTGGACAGGAACCATCTGTCCATAGAGCGGAGGGCGCAACATTGCGGTCCCGACAGCCAGCAGCGCCACCAGGCTCCACACCGTGCGACGCAGTTGAACCAAACGACCCAAGCGGAACCAGTATCCCCAGAAGAGCACCCATAGACCAATGCGGGCCGGAGTCAAAAGAACGTCCTCAAAAATAACTCCTGGTGTCTGACCGATCCACGCCGTGAAGTTGACCAGAAGAATGATAGCAACGCCAACGAAGGTTACCAGGGAGACGCATGCCAGCCAGAGATAGGCTGCTTCATTGCGGTCCAGCCAGAAGAGGCTCAAGGCAACCGTCAGGGCCAAGAAGAGGATCAGTATTTCGAGAAATCCGCTACCCACACCATGCGCGATGTCGTCCCAATCCAGGCGAATCTGGGTTGCGATAACGGAGGCATATCCCAACACAGGAGGCTCGTGCATCCCACCCGCATCCGGGCTATTGAAAGGTGTTGCGCTGTCCATCCACATGCGAATTGCAATCGTCACCAGGCCGCTGTGAACGCTGGCAGGCAGACGAAAAGCACGCGGAAGCGTGCTGTAAGCGGTCACCCCATGCGCGGTGAATCTGCCAAACGTTCCAATGCTCTGACCGTTCACATAGACCTGATAGGCATCATCGGCATTGTCCGGCATCTTGAGCGCGAGCGGATCGTGTGTTCCCTCAATATCGATCTTCAACCGGTACCATGCATACCCTGCGTAGCCCGGATATCCGCGAGTCGTCCACCCCGGAATATATCCACTGCTGCCCAAAGTAGCATCCGCCGTGCCGGGCGGCGGCGTCATGTCCATCGTGCCCCAACCGGAGTCGTTGAAATCCGGTTGCGCCCAGGCCATGTCATCGCCAGTATGAAACTTCCACGGCCCATACAGTTCCACGGCAGCATCACCCAGCATGATTTGCATCGGTGAATCTGTCCGTGAAGCCGTCGGAGCAACAGAAGTCCTTTGCGCCGCGCTTGTAACGGCGCTCAGTGCCCACAATAATACGGCGCAGACCAAAAGACGACGCATAGGCAATTTTCCCGAAACGATCGCCTGAAAAGCAGCTAGGAAAGCAGTAATGAGCGGACCGCGTGCCACCGCTTCATATTGACCAGCAACCCAAACAGGACGAACCCAGTGGATAGCAGCAGAATCGATGCAGGCTCCGGAGTTAGAACTGTGCCGGTGCCGGTGCCGAACGACTCTGGATCGACGCCATCTTCCGTAATGAAAAAGTAGTCGCCGTTAGACACAACGCCATCTGAAAAACTAAGCACATACGTCGAACCAACCAGCGAGCAGTTCGCCGTGCTGAAGATGTTGTCGGAAGGGGCCGGAGAGCAATCCGCTAACTGGCTCGCCAACGCCGTATTGTCCGCAAAGGTAAGTTGGAGATTGTTCCAATCCTGCCCCGTCTCATTGTGTCCCGCAAAGCAACCTTCCCCGGTATTCCCGTCCGGCAATTCACCTGCAACGCAGGCTGTGAATGAGATGGCAAAAGGGGTTGAGAAGATGGGGAAAGTCGGATAAGAGGATGGAGGTGGATCTAAAATATTCATGTGAAAGTCGACAGGATCGGCTTTGGCTAGACCTGTGAACCCGCAGATAACCGCGATTACAACCAGGCAGTGAAAAACTCTCATGGTGGACTCCTTCATTTTATCTTTCTGGGGTCCCACGTGAAATTACAGAGAGGGAAAGAGAAAGGGGGCCGGCACGCGAGACAATTTCTATGAAACTCACTATAGGAGCACTCTCTACACGAGTCAATACAGTTTGTAAACAGTCAAAGCCCATGTAACGATCTTAGTTTCAAGCCGTCGCAAAATTGCGGCCCGAACTTCACTCCTCCCGCTCTGCTAGCATTAAAGTTTGGCCCATACCATGACGACTCCCAACTCAGAAGCCCCCATCCGTGTCCGCATTGCTCCCAGCCCCACCGGCGACCCTCACGTAGGCACCGCCTATATCGGCCTGTTGAACTACATCTACGCCCGCCAGCGCGGCGGCAAATTCATCCTCCGCATCGAGGACACCGACCGCGCTCGCTTCGTCGCCACCTCCGAACAGATGATCTTCGACACGCTCCGCTGGGTCGGCCTTACCTGGGATGAAGGCCCCGACGTCGGTGGCCCCCACGGCCCATACCGCCAGTCCGAGCGCACCGAAATCTACCGCCGGCACGCCGACATCCTGCTCAACAACGGCACGGCCTACCGCTGCTTCTGCACCGCCGAAGAACTCGACGCCGCCCGCAAACAGCAGATGGCCGCGAAGCTGCCGCCACGCTACCCCGGCACTTGCCGCCATCTCACGCCAGTCCAGGTCGAAGAAAACCTCGCCGCCAATAAACCTTTCGTCATCCGCATGGCCGTCCCCACAGAAGGCGCAACCACCTTCCGCGACGAGCTACGCGGTGACATCACCTTCGACCACAATAACGTCGATGACCAGGTCCTCATGAAGTCCGACGGCTTCCCCACCTATCACCTCGCCAACGTCGTCGACGACCACCTCATGCAGATCACCGATGTCATCCGCGCCGAGGAGTGGATCTCCTCCACGCCGAAGCACGTCCTGCTCTACAAGGCCTTCGGCTGGCAGTTACCCCGTTTCTGGCACATGCCTCTCCTGCGCAATCTGGACAAGTCTAAAATCTCCAAACGCAAAAACCCCGTCTCCCTCATCTACTATCGACAGGCCGGATTTCTGCCCGAAGCTCTCATCAACTTTCTCGGCCTTATGGGCGGCGGAGTACCGGCAGACCTCAATGGCGGCACGGAAAAGTTCACGCTCGCAGAGATGGTCGCGCACTTTGTCTTCACCAACATCCGTCTCGGAGGCCCTGTCTTCGACCTCACTAAGCTCAAGTGGCTCAATGGAGAGTACCTCCGCGCCATGACTCCAGAAGCATTCTTCAACGCCCTCTGCGGCACTGTCCTCTCCGACGCCTACCTCCGCGAAATCGCCGCGCTCATCCAAACCCGCGTCGAAACCCTCGGTCAGTTCGGCGACCTCACCGGCTTCTTCTTCCGCGACGATGTCCTCCCCGCACAGGAAGTCTTCCTGCCCAAAAAGCGCACACTCGAAGAGACCCTCGCCTTCACTGCCGAGCAACTCATCACGCTCGAAGCCACCGACTGGACCATTGAAGCCCTCGAGCCAGCCCTCAAAAAACTAGGCGAAGAAAAATCCTGGTCCGTCAAAGAAAACTTCATGCTCCTGCGCGCCATCCTCACCGGCAGCACCATGTCTCCACCACTGCTCGAAAGCATGGTAGTTTTCGGCAAAGCCCGCACACTTGACCGCGTCCGCCGCTTTCTCGACGCCCAGAAGAGACAGGCCAACGTCAAAAAATAGCGAAGCCGTACCCTGCTTTGCTCGACGGATGAAGAGGCTGTCAGCCAGCCCCACCCAATCGCAAACCCTACCATTGAACCCCAGGGTAGAGGCTGGGTAGCCGTTCCGTACGATACTGATTCGATCCCTTAGCCGTGGCTTGCCACACCACCTGCTGGGACCCGTCCGGCCCCTTCAACTCCTGCACCACAGTCCCCGTCGCGGTCGCGCAAAAATCCGCTTCCAGATCGCCATTGGCCAGCAGATCGACGTTGCCGCCGAAGAAGCTGTACAGCGACGCCGGAGGAACATAATGCTCCACGAGAGTCGCTGTCCTCGCTGTCTCATCTACCTGCAGCACAGCGGCGGTCGAATATTTGCACGGCGGCGCTCCGCCAACTCCGCACATCACGCCTGCGGGAAACTGGCGGTCATCGCCATTGTCCAATACGCCCAGGGTGAACACACCCGTCGTATTCGTGCTGAAGTAATTCGGCCCATGCTGCGCATAGAACCAGTCCGTCGGGTCCGTCCCCCCCACCAGCCGGAAGTCCCCGCCTTCCCCAAGACGCCAGAGTATGTTCCCCGATCCTTTTCCGTCCTCGAAATCGATCTTCAGAATCCAGTCCTGGTGACGCAGCGACAGCAACAGATTATGGTCGTCGCTTGAATACAACAGAGCATTCGCATGGGTCCAGTCGGGAAAGAGGTACGGATGGCGGTTTATATCCAGATGGTCGAAGGAGTTCCACACCCAGTCCGGCTTTAGGTTCTCATCCAGGTCGATAAGCATATCCCCCAGCACGTTCGTTGTCCCTGGAAATCCCGGCAGATCGTTGAAACTCTTGTATACCGACGACAGCAGTACCAGATGCCCATTGGGAAGCAAGAGCACGTCATGATGCAGGCTTCCCAGTTGCAGCCCAAAACCCTGCGCGCTCAAATCGCTCGCCAGTTGCGCCTCGGTAATCGAACGGATCGTAGTTCCCGCAAGGTCCACCTCGCGCACCTCGTCCAGCGTGCCCGGTGCAATCGTCGCTCCCTTCTGCAGCGGGAGCGAGGACGCATAGGAGATAAGCACCAGAAAATGGCCATTGGGCAGCAGCTTGATCGGCTGCACAGCGTCTATGTTCGGGGCCGAATAGGTGTATGTCCAGATCACCTTTCCGCTCAGGTCCGTGGCAAATGCCTGTGCCAGCTCATGCGGCACCAGCGTATCGAACATCTCGATTCCTGGCTGCGGCGTACTGCCCGCAGTAGAGGTCGCCGTCACCGCCGCGCTGAATGGCGCAGCTCCCGTGGTGAACGTCTGGTCTACATCGGAAAAGGTGGCCCCATCGCTCAAAGCCACCTGCGCGCGCATGTGGTATGCCGTGTTCGCCCGCATCCCAGCCACCAGCACCGCCACCTGGCCCCCATTCTGTGAAGGCGTCGTCTGCTCTGAAGTCGGCAGCCCGTACTGCTGGGTGTCCCCGAACTCGATATGCACATTACCCGGCGCGGGCAGATAGATCGAATAGCTCGCAACCTGCGGATTCGCGGTTTTACTGACTGCGCCGTTTTGTACAAGAGAGATTACCGCGGTCGCATAGTTTGTCTTTGAAGAACCGGCCAGTGCCGCTGTTACGACAACGTTCTCCGCCTGCGTCAATTGCGCGGGCGCGGTATAGTTGCCGTTTGCATCCACCATGCCGACAGTCGCATTGCCCCCAGCGATATCATTAACGAACCACTCCACGCCGCCGCTCCCTCCCCCCGCAGCCTGCAATTTGAGACTGGCACCCTGGCCGAGCGCGGCATACTGTGGAGCCACCGTCACCGCACCGTTCTGTGTCGCCACGGGAGGCGGCGTTCCAGGCGGCGGCTGTGTCGGCACCGGAGTCGAACCCGAAGACCCGCCGCATCCGGAGAACATCAACAGGCAGAGCAGCAATGCAAGCGAGAGCGCGGCTCGATCTTTCATCATTGCATGGCCCTCGGCAACATCATTATTAGCTCGACAGCGACAGCTTACTCGGTCAGCCTTCTGCCATATCAGCCGTGCTACCCCAACATTGCCTTAGATATCTCAGAGCATCAAACTACCGTAATGTTCGTTTTGATCTTTACTCCATAACGCTCAGCATACGTCATCCAGAGCGGGGTGGAATCCACGACAAAAACCCTACTCCTCGTCCTCTTCCATCTCAACATTCTCAACATCCAAATCCGTCGCCACCATCCGGCTCCCCCGCTCGACCAGCATCTGAATCTTTCCTTCCGCAGCCTCCAACTCTTTCTTGCAGGCATCCGAAAGTGTCACACCCTCTTCAAACAACCGTACCGACTCATCCAGCGGAAGGTCTCCCCGCTCCAGCTTCTCCACCACCGTCTCCAGTGCCGCCAGTTTCTCTTCAAAGTTGGCCATTACGCCACCTCCACTTCCACCAGCCCAAGCACCTGCGCCGCCGCCGCATACTTGCCGAACGGAGCGCTCACCTGAACTCCCTGCACCATCGGCCTGACCTCAGCCAGCATCTCCTGGGCAATCTTCACACCCTCAGCCCTTGCAGCCTCAGGCGAAGTTACCGCGCCCATCCTCGCCATAATCTCCTCTGGCATACTCACCCGTAGATCGTTCTTCATGAACTCCGCATTCCGCAGGCTCGTCAGCGGCCATATCCCGGCAATCACCGGAATCCGGAATCCCTCGATTCTCTTCAAAAAAGCCTCCAGCAGACGTAGGTCGAAGACCGGCTGAGTAATCGCATACTCCGCGCCAGCCTCTACTTTGTACGCAAACCGACGCACCTCCTGGTCAATATCCGGCACTCCCGGATTCGCCGCGACGGCAACCGTAAATCCAGTAGACTCACCAATCGAATTCTTCCCTATATCCAGGCCGCAATTCAAATTGCGAACAATATTCACCAGCCCAATCGCATCCACATCGAACACCGCGGTTGCATCCGGATAGTTCCCCAGCTTTGGCGGATCGCCCGTCAGACAAAGAATATTCTTCAAGCCAATCGAAGAAGCGCCCAGCAGGTCGCTCTGGATACTCAGCACATTCCGGTCGCGGCACGTGTAATGCAGAATCGTCTCAATCCCGACGTTCTGCTGGATCTGCACACACAGGCTCTGCGCGCTCATCCTCGCGCTGGCCCGCGGCGAATCCGGCACATTGATTGCGTCCACGCCCAACTTGTGGAGTTCAGCCGCGCCGTTCAATTCCTTGCTGCAGTCAATTCCTTTGGAGGGCACAATCTCCACCAACGTGACAAACTCGCCCGCAGCAATCATCGACCCAATCTTCGACCGCTGTGCCAGCGGAGGAGGCTCCACCTTGCTCTTCACGGTGGCCTCTGTGACAGAGCTGCCTCGCTCCATCGCCTGCGCTCCTGTCTCCATCGCATCCAGGGCTCGCAACGCGCTCTTCATCGCCCGCGTATAGCTGGGAGTCGTTCCGCAACACCCCCCCACAAAGGTCGCGCCAGCCTTCACCAGCTTCCGCGTAAAGCTCGCCATATACTCCGGCGAAGTCAGATAGATGGTCCGGCCCTCCACGGCGCGTGGAATTCCCGCATTGGGCATCGCCGCCAGCGGCAGCGATGTCACCACGCGCATCCGCTCAATCACGCTCAGCACCGTCGCCGGTCCCGCGCTGCAATTGCATCCCACCGCGTTCGCGCCCCACTCCTCCAATTTCACAGCAGCAGTCTCGGCAGAGGCCCCATCCAGGCAGTTCCCCTCCTCATCCACCGTCATCATCACGATGACCGGAAGTCCGGGAGCCACGCTCCGCGCCGCCAGAACAGCCTGCTTCGCCTCCACCAGCGAAGTCATTGTCTCCACAATCAGCAGATCGACCCCAACCCCGGGCCCACCTTCAGCCATCGCCCGAATCTGCTCCGCGAAGGCTGCCTGCGCCTCATCCAGCCCGACCTTGCCCAGTGGCTCCAGCCGAACCCCCAGCGGCCCAATAGAACCCGCCACAAACGCTGCGCTGGCCTGTTTCTCCCGAATCTGCTCGACGCACTGCCGGGCCAGCTTCACGCCCGCCAGGTTGATCTCGCGCACTTTGTCCTGTAGGCCGAAGTGCTCCAGACGAAACCGGTTCGCTCCAAAGGTATTGGTCTCCACCACCTCCGCGCCGGCCTGCAGATACTCCGCATGGATCTCCCGCACCAGGTCCGGCTGCGACAGGTTCAGCTCGTCATAGCAACGGTTGATGAACACCCCGCGCGCGTACACCATTGTGCCCATCGCGCCATCGCACAGCACTGTTCCACCCGCAAACAGCCGGTCAACCGCCGCAGGTTCCGCATCGTAACTTACACTAATACCGCCCACTCCATCAGCCATC
>NFUO01000100.1 GCA_002197545.1 Acidobacteria subdivision 2 bacterium RH1 MAG20
GCCACCTTGACGGCGGTTCGATCCGTGTCTTCAAGCCGGACGGCAGCATCACGGAAGCGTTCACGGAGTTCTGTGCCATCCAAGAGCAACTCGACGACTACCCCGTCCTCGACGAAAGCGAGTACAGCGAGCGGGAACTCGAAGCCACGCTGGAGAACTACCGCAGCGAGATCGGTCATTGCAGATCGGACCTTCACGAAGGATGGGAGTTGGACGTGTACCGGCACTTCAGCGACAACAATGAGTATCGCTTCATCGAGAATCGAGACGATCAAGGCGGCTGGGCACCGAGAGCGAAGCTGGTTGAGGCCCTCATCGAAATGGGCCTTCTTGAAGCGGAAGACGAATGACCATCGGGGCGGCGAAAGCCGCCCTTTTGTTTTGCCCTGAGAGCGGACCCGTAAGGTACAACTCCCGCTGTGAAATCAAGAAACCTTCCTTCGTGGAGCGAACGATGAACAGCCAGCAGATTCGGGAGCGTGTCAACGAGCAACTGATCGAAGCGATGTCCAAGAATATCCTGCCTTGGCGACAGCCGTGGTCCTCTAACCGGAGCGGACGGCATCGGAATTTCCAGACAAACCGGCCCTATAGCGGGGTCAATCCGTGCCTGTGCGAATTGCACAACATGAAACACGGATTCAGCAGCAACCTCTGGCTGACGTTCAACCAGGCCAAGGTGCTGAACCTCACGATCAAGAAAAGGCCATCGCACGTTCCGCCCGGCCAATGGGGTTGCAACATCATCCTGGCACGCCCGTTCACGAAAGCCGTCGTCGATCAGAAAACCGGCGAAGAGAAGGACAAGAGCTTTTTCGTGTTGCGGACCTTCACGGTGTTCAACGTCTTGGAACAAATGTCAGGACGGGCGGTCGATCAGTTCCAACAGGACCAATCCGTTCAGCCGGTCACTGGCCCGGACTACCCGGCGGCGGATGAACTGCTGATCGCCAGCCAAGCCAAGATCATCCACAGCAGCGGCGACAAGGCATATTACGCCAGGCCGACGCCCGAAGGGACATGGCCGAATCACACGGACGGGGACTACATCGTGCTGCCGGAACGACGGCGGTTCGAGTCGGCGGAAGCGTACTACGAGACCGCCTTCCACGAACTCGCTCATCACAGCGAAATCCGTCTCGGTTGGGATCATCGGCAGCACGGCTACAGCATGGGCGAGTTGGTTGCGGAGATCGCATCGACGTACATCGCCAGTGAACTCGGAATGCCTCTGGCGAATCTCCAGAACCATGCGTCTTACCTGCAAAGTTGGCTGGCTGGCATGAAGGAATCGCCATCCTTCATTTTCCAGGCGTGCGGGCAAAGTAGCAAGGTCGCTGACTATCTGCTCAACCTTGTCCGCTCCGTGAATGAAGAAACCACGGATGAGACCGAAGAGGCGGGCGAGCTTGTCGCCGTGTAGAAGCCCATCCACAGTCGCCCGCCCTGGCTGTCCCGCCAGGGCTTTTTTGTCGGCCAAAACCGGGAAGTGAAAGGTACAACTGCGCCCGACGAAGACATCATCACCACTATGGGGTTCAACCATGACTGAGCGTGAGGCGAAACGACAACTCCGGCTCATGCTTCGCAGCTTCACGCCAGGAAGCGTCCTTCACCTGCTGGCTGAATCATTCAGGGCGCATGCGGAGCAGTACCGAACCGACGATCCCCAACGACTCAGGCAGCAATGCGACCTTGCCGACTCCGTACTGTTCGTCGTCGGCCTGGGCCTCGACGCCGCCTGTCCTCCGTGAGGGCACCGAACCGAAGCGTAAGGTACAACCGGCGGTGTAAGCATCACAGGAACGGGCAAACCGGACCAGGAGATCAACCGTGATCTTGTACTACCGAGAACGCAGCGGCGACTTCCTCGCCATCGACAGC
>NFUO01000101.1 GCA_002197545.1 Acidobacteria subdivision 2 bacterium RH1 MAG20
AACCTGTTGAGACACCACAGCTAAAGCCGCACTACAGACAGGACACTTATGGCACGGCTGAAGCCGTGCCCTTAACAAAACAGACTTTTCGGCAATCACTTCAGCCCCCGATTCGAGCGACGATGGTTTTCTGGAGATCCCCCCGCCCCAGGCTGGTATAGGTCGCGCCGTTGGTGGTTGCGTATGCGTTGACGTTGGAGAGGGTGATGGGGTTGTGGTGGGTTGGGTTTGTGGTGGAGGTGGGAGAACAGGCAAGGGCAACGGCGAAATACAGGGGTCTCTCCGCTACGGCGGCAAAAGCGCCGCCTTCGGTCGAGATGACGTGCATTTGACGTGTCGAGAAGGCGGGGGCCTGGAGTGCGGAGATGGTGCCGGTTACAGGAGCAATGAATGCGCTGGCGTTGAGGTTGGGCAGGATGGTGGGTTCGGGATCGGAGGACTGGGGAGGGGTGAGTGGCGCTTCGTCCACGTCCTCAGGCGCCAGATCGCCGTAGCGCGGGTTGATGAGGACCTGTTCGACGGGTGGCTGGTTATCGGATTTGGCTTTGGCTTCGTCGGTTTCGGGCAGGTTGAGGCTGGCGATCTGCAAGCCGTAGAGGAGCAGTCCGGCTTGTTTCGTCGGGAGGCGATCGCAGGCAATGCGTTGCAGTACCTCGGTGATGGCGGCCAGGATGGAGCTGCGGTCTTCGAGTGGAGGCAGCTCGAACTCGGTCCAGGTGCGGCGGTGGCGCTTCTCTTCGGCGAAGCCGCGAGTCATGAGATGGTAGTAGCAGAAATGTTCGCCGCGCAGCGATGGGCTGCCGCAGCGGTGGCCGTCGATGAAGATGTGGCGGCAGCGGTAGCGTTTGGATGGGTCTTGCGTGGGCTCGATTGTGGCGTCGATGGTCTGGTGTGTCATGGGTGTCCCCCTCCTGTACTTAAGTCCTAAAGTCTTCAAAAGAAAGGGCCTGCCGGTGGACTTCGGGCAGACCTTGTCTGGTTTCGGGTTAAATGTAAAAGCCCGGCGCGAGGCCGGGCTTCTTGTTTGACTGTCTGAGTTAATTATAGCAGTGGGTGTCAAGGGGTCTGAGAATCAATTGCTCCGTCCGGGGGCGCTCAAAGCGGCCAGTTTTTTTTCGAGGATGGGTCTCCAGTGCTCCTGCGAAGTTGGCTCCATCTCCGGTACGCGGTTAAGGGCTACGGTGTAGGCGGAGCGGGCCCCATTGGGATTTCCGTTGGCGGCGAAGGCGTCGCCCAGTGCGATATTGGCGTCGAAGCCGTTTGGAACGAGTGCCACGGCCTGATGCGCCGCGCTGAGTGCTGCTTGCGGGTCCTTTTTCAACTCTCTTTTCGTCTGCTGTTCGTATTCGAGAGCTGCCGCCTCCGGCAGCGCGAAGTCTCCGTTGAAGACCGCGACACCGTTGGCAATGATGTCGTCCGGCTTGCGCTCGAAGAGAGCCTGGTAGGGATTCCGCAGCTTTGTTCCGAACTCGAACCCGTTCAGGTCGCCAAAGCTGATGAGAATGGGACCGTGTACCACGGGCGGCAGAGAGATGTCTCCTTCGGACATGGTGTCCATGGTTGGAAGGAGCTTGCAGGGGATGCCGTAGTCGCTGGGAAGAAGGAAGGGTGCGGGGAAGTAGGCGAACCAGCATTGCCTTACGTGGTGGGCATCGACCCACTGCCTGGTCCACTTCAACTCCTGACCCCACTCGGTCGCGGAGTCGGAGAAGTAGAGGTGAGTCTTTGCCGGGCCGCCCCAGAGGACGTTCGCGTAGGGCATGTAGTTGGGGAACATCCGCACCGAGTCCACCACATGCCACAGGAGCAGCGGAGCTACAACGTAGATCCATGCTTTGCGTTGCTGAATCAGCCATCCCGTGCCCGCGCCTGCCAGCGCAAAGACGAAGGGGAATACCGGCAGCACATGGCGTACACCGATATTGAGCGGGCCTGCCATGGCGACAGCAAGGTAAAACACAGCGGGCAGCGTTAGAAAGAAGACTTCGCGGGGGCGGCGGACCTTGCCGGTGGCGAAGGCGTAGATGGCGAGGGCCAACAGGCCGAGTACGCCGATGCTCCACTTGAGCGAGAGCAGTACGGGAAAGTAAAACCACTGGCCGTGAGCGTAGAGTTTGCCGAAGAAGTAGGTCGGCATGAACATGCCTACTCTTTGAACGTCGACGAGGCCGTAAAGGTAGCTCTCGGGCAGGAGATGGTAGTGGGCGCAGAAGGAGATCAGGCCCCTCATGACCGGAGAGAGAGAGGCCATCTGGTGGGCGAGCGGCGGCATAACCTCGCCGATGGGATGCATGGCGTATCGGAAGCTGTAGACCCCCCAGAGGACAAAGAGGGCTATCGACGCAATCGCGCCCATGCCGAGGAGCATCTGTTTTGTGACACGGGTGGGCAATGCACCGGCGGCTTTCCATCTGCCTGCGAGATCTCCGATGGCGAGGAGCACAAGCAGCGGCAGAAGGGCTGCCGCGGAGTGTTTGGCAGAGAGAGCCAGGCCGACGGCGAGACCGCAGAGAATGGCACGGCGCCATCGCATCTCTTTCACAAAGCGATAGAAGGTATAGACGGCGGCGAAGAAGCCGCAGGCTGCGCCCATGTCGGTGGTGACGAAGGGCGCATTGGTGAGCACGGTGGGATCGAAGACGAAGAGCGTCATTGCGATCAGCCCGGCAGCGGTGCCGAACATCTCGTTGCCTGCCACAAAGAGCAGCAGAGCCAGCACGAGCGCGAAGATGAGGACGGTCATGTGAATGCGGAAGAGCAGGGTGTCCGCGCTGTAATGGCCGCCGTATTGAGGACCGTTGCGGAAGAGCAGCTCGCGTCCGCCGTAGTAGGACTCCGACTTGAAGTATCGGTCCTGCCGGGGAGCGATCTTGAGATCGAGCGGCAGCAGCGGCAGGGTTGCGACGAGCTTAACCAGCGGCGGATGCTCCGGATTGAGGCTGTATTCGCCGTGCTTCCAGTTCATGTAACCGGCGTAGATGTGATCACCCTCGTCCCAACTGGCGGACTCACGCCGCGTCGATAACCCGACTTCTGTGACCATGATGAGCAGCAGGAGGAGAACCGTTCCCCCGACCCAGTACCTCCGCTTCATGCAATTCCTCCGTGTTCGCGATGATATAGGAGCGAAGGCTTACTGCTGGTGTTGAGTGCGTGTCGGGAAACAGGTTGCGTGTTGTGGGGGCTCGGGGGAGACTGTTGGCATGAATGTTAATTTTGCGGAGCGGGCGCATAACCATAACTGGAAGCTGGACCCGATTGTGCGGTCGCTGCTGGATACGGATTTTTATAAGCTGCTGATGCTGCAGTTCATCTGGAAGAACTTTCCCCAGGTGCAGGTGACCAGCGAGGTGGTGAACCGGACGGTTTCGGTGAAGCTGGCTGAGCGGGTGGAGGCGGCGGCGCTGATCGAACAGATGGAGCATGTGCGCGGGCTGCGGTTTCGCAAGAGCGAGATGGTTTGGCTGGCGGGAAATACCTTCTATGGGACGCGGAGCATCTTCGAGCCAAAGTTTCTGGAGTGGATGGAGCGGGACTTCAAACTAAGCGATTACGAGGTGATGGAGCAGGACGGGCAACTGGTGCTGCGGTTCAGCGGGCTTTGGACCGAGGTGACGATGTGGGAGATCTATGCGCTTGCCATTGTGAGCGAGTTGAAGACGCGGTCGGCGCTGGCGGAGTTGAGTGAACTGGAGTTGGACGTTTTGTATGCGCGGGCGAAGACTCGGCTGTGGGGGAAGATTGAGATCTTGCGCGGAGTGGAGGACCTGGAGCTGTCGGACTTTGGGACGCGGCGGCGGCATAGTTTTTTGTGGCAGGAGTATGCGGTCGAGGCGCTGCGGGCGGGGCTGGGGACTCGGCTGACGGGTACTTCGAATACGGCGCTGGCTTATAAGCATGACCTCGAAGCGATGGGGACGAATGCGCACGAGCTGCCGATGGCGATGGCGGCGATGGCGACGAGCGATGAAGAGTTGCGGGCTTCGCAGTACAAGGTGCTGGAGCTTTGGCAGAAGAGCTATGGCGGCGCTCTGCTGGTGATGCTGCCGGATACGTTTGGGACGACGCAGTTTCTGGAGGGCGCTCCGGACTGGGTGGCGGACTGGACGGGACAGCGGGTAGACAGTAAAGATCCGATGGTTGCCGGGGATGAGTATATTGCCTGGTTGATGCGACGGGGGCGGGATGCGAGAGGGAAGCGGCTGATCGCTTCGGATGGACTGGATGTTGAGGACATCGTTCGACTGGATGAATATTTTCGTGGGCGGATTCGGTTCAGCGCTGGCTGGGGGACTCTATTGACGAATGATTTTAGAGGGTGCCATCCAAGGAGCGAGGACACGCTGGAGCCGATTAGCCTGGTTTGCAAGTTGATGACGGTGGAGGGCAGACCGGCGGTGAAGTTGAGCGATAATTCGCATAAGTCGACCGGGCCTGCGGAGGAGATTGCGCGGTATCGGCGGGTGTTTGGGAGTACGGAGGTGGAAGGGGCCGTGGTGGTGGTTTGAGGAAGGCAGCGGTGAGGAAATCGATACTGCATTCAAATCATCGTGTCCAAATGTGTTTCCATTGCATGTAATGCATTTTTACATTACTATTTAATTTGAGATATGAGGACCAGGTTAATGACCACTTTGACCGTAACTGCGCGGGGCCAAGTCACATTCCGCAAGGATGTGCTGCAACATCTTGGCATTGAGCCAGGAGAGAAAATCGAGTTGGACAAGCTGCCGGACGGCCGGGTGGCGCTCAAGGCCGTGCGGCCTGCCGGAAAGATAGACAGCTTCCTTGGGCTGCTCGCGGGCAGAACCAAGAAGATTGCGACCTTGGACGAGATTAATGAGGCGGCAGCCGCAGGCTGGGCTGGACAAAAGGCTGGGCAGAGATGAAGATCGCCCCGGACACGAACATTCTTGTCCGCGCCGTGGTACGCGACGATGAAAAACAGGCCCAGGCTGCCGCCAGACTTCTCAAGGATGCCGAGCTCATCGCCGTTTCGCTGCCATGTCTCTGCGAGTTCGTTTGGGTGCTGCGCCGGGTTTACAACTTCGGGTTACAGGATATTTCCGCTGCGCTCGCTGCGTTGCTCGATGCCAGCAATGTTGTCGTGAATCGCCCAGCTGTAGACGCTGGATTAGCGATTCTGAACGCAGGCGGAGACTTTGCCGATGGCCTGATCGCTTACGAGGGCAGCTGGCTGGGTGGCGAAATCTTCGTTTCCTTCGACAAGAAGGCTGTCTCCCTGATTGGGAAACAGGGGCAGCAGACCAAATTGCTGGTTTGATAAGCCGTCGATCAGAAAGCAGAGACTGAGAACCGACAATCGCGTCCGGATATACTGCGGGCATGATTAAGTTTGGTGGTTGGGTTCGGGTTGTTGTGGCAGCAGCGATGGTTCCTTTGATGACGGTGCAGCCTTCGTTTGGGTGGGGGGCTGATGGGCACTCGATGATCAATCGGCTGGCGGCGGCGAACCTGCCGCATGACGTTCCGGCGTTTTTGAGAGATGGTGGAGCGCTCGATGCGATGGCCTATCTGGGGCCGGAGCCGGACCGATGGCGGAACCATGCTGAGAGCGAGCTGGATGCGGAGCAGGCCCCGGACCACTTTATCGATTTGGAGTGGGCTGATCTGGTGGGTGTGTTGCCGAAGAGACGATACGACTTTATTCGCGATCTGGCGAAGCTACAGCGAGGGCGGCCGAATATGCCGCTGACGACGGAGAAGGTGGGGATGTTGCCGTGGCAGGTGGAAGAGGTCTATGAACGGTTAAAGGTTGGGTTTAGGGAGTATCGAAAATTGATTGCAAACAATGAAGATACAAAGTCTGCTGAGTTGGCCATCGTTTATTATGCGGCTTGGCTCGGGCACTACGTTGGCGATGGGTCGATGCCGCTGCATACGTCGATCCAGTACAACGGGTGGACGGGGTCGAACCCGAATGGCTATACGACGGAGCACCATATTCACTCGAAGTTCGAGAGTGTGTTTGTGTCAGCGAATGTGAAGGCTGCCGATGTGGCTCCGCTGGTGGCGGCGGCACAGGCGAAGGCGCTGGCGGATGAGTGGGCCGACTATATGACGTATCTGCGGCATACGAATTCGCTGGTGGAGAAGACCTATCAGATCGATAAGGCGGGCGGGTTTGATGGCGCGGGGACCCCAGAGGGAAAGTCGTTTACGGAGGAGAGACTGGCGGCGGGAGCGATTGAGTTGCGGGACATGATCTATACGGCTTGGCTACGGAGTGCTGACCCGGTGCAGGAGTTTCATGGATAAGGGTGGCAGAACATATCCCGCTCCATAGCTCGAGCCTCTCCTTTTGCAGTGGAACATAGGTAGTGGGTCAGTTTTAATCCAGAATTGTTGAATTAACCGTCGCCCGGAAATGACCAAATCACTTTCGAGAAGCCGACTTCACAGGAGTAAACATGGTTCCCCCGTCCTCTGCCCGTCTGACATTTCGAAGCTGGACTGATGAAGATACCGCGCTGGCTGAAGCGTTATGGTGTGATCCGGAAGTGACTCGCTTCTTCGGCGGCGCTATGAGCCGCGAACAGGCGCGTGATCGACTTCATGCCGAATGTGAACGTGACAATAGTCTCGGTCTGCAGTACTGGCCAATATTCTTACGCGAGACAGGCGAATTTGCAGGGTGTGCCGGTCTACGGCCGTGGTCGATGGACCCTGAGACAATCGAGGTCGGCGTTAACCTCATGCGGTCTGCTTGGGGACTGCGCCTGGGCGAGGAGGCTTTGCTCGCTGTACTTGCGCATGGCTTCGATACGCTGGGCCTACCGGTCATCGTCGCCGGGCATGGAATCGCACACGACAACTCGCGAAAGCTGCTGGAGCGGGTGGGATTCAAGTACACACACGACATTCTGTGGGGCCTGAAGGAGATCGAGGTGTGCATGTGGGCGATGACTGCGCAGATCTGGCGCGTTGAGAATCGGTAACCATAAACGCGCTTATGGGAACTTTCCGTGACCCCAATATTTAGTTGCCGCAGTGTTGATTTTCATCTCTTGCCCAATGGTGGTTAAAAGCTAAGGGCTAAAGTTAAAGCTTTGGGTTGGAAGTGTGACGTGTCGATACGATTCGTCGGCTAGGAGTCGGCGCGTTCGAGGGAGAGATGGGGTGGATGAATGATGGGGTATTCGTGGCGCTCGATGCGGATGAGGAGGCGGCGGAGGAAGGGGGTGATGGCGAGGGCGATGATGGGGACCAGAACTACGGCGAGGCAGAACCATAGAAGGAAGGCGTGCTTCTCCCACGTCCAGAGCTGGCGGGTGAGGGCGATGGGGTTGTGGCGGGCGGCGTGAATCAGCGTTTTGGCGGAGAAGGGCATGGGTGCGGTGCGGAAGACGACGTCGCCGAGGCGGATGAAGGGGATCAGGAGCAGCAATTCGAAGGGGTAGGCGAGGTGGTTGGCCAGTTGCGAGGCGGCAACATTGAGGCGGAGGACGAATGCCGCGGCGAGGCAGAAGACGGTGGTGCTGCCCAGAATGGGGTTGACGCCGATGAGGAGGCCGACGGCGATGCTCCAGGCGAGTTTTTGCGGGGAGGCGCCCATGCGGAGGAGCGCGAAGATGGGAAGGGCGACTCGGCGGTAGAGCCAGTTGTGGTGGAGCGGCGGTCGGCTGGGTTGGGCGTTGGCGGGGTTTATGTCGCTCGGGCTCACTGATAACAGGATAGACTGCGCAACGAGGGTTGTGTTGGTTAGCGAGAGGCGGGACTGGTCTGGTGAGTTTTCTGCGGTCGTTGGGGCGGAGTGTTCGGTTGGCGGGGATGTTTGCGTGGGCGAGCGGGGAACTGCTGGTAAAGAGACCGGCGACGCGGGAGGCCAGGGCGGACTGGCTGCACCGGTTTGCGGCGCGGGCGGTTCGCAGGCTGGGGTTGCAGATCGATGTGGTGGGGACATTTCCCGAACG
The DNA here is from genome assembly GCA_002197545.1 of Acidobacteria subdivision 2 bacterium RH1 MAG20. The sequence continues at coordinate 7,935 of NFUO01000101.1, forward strand.
GGGAGCGGTGATCTCGAACCATCTGAGCTATCTGGATATTGTGGTGTTTGCGGCGTTGCATCCCTGTGTCTTTGTGTCGAAGGCGGAGATCCAGACAGTTCCGGTGCTGGGTTGGATGACGAAGATGGCGGGGACGGTCTATGTTGCGCGGGGACGCGGTGGGTCGGCGGTAAAGGCCCGCAGTGGGATGCAGGCGGCGGCGGATGCGGGTTTGCCGGTGGTGTTTTTTCCTGAAGGGACGACGACGAATGGGAGCGGGTTGCTGAAGTTCCATTCCGGGTTGCTGGCGCAGGCCATGGAGGAGAGACAACCGGTTACGGCGGCTTATATATGGTACAGCTTCGGGGAGGGGAATGAGGCGACGGTGGCGGACGACGTCTGCTACTGGGGGGATGCAAAGATGGTGCCGCATATCTTCAAATTTCTTGGACTGCGCGGGGTGCGGGCTGAGGTGCGGTTTGCGGCGGGACCGATTAAGTTTTCGAGTGACGTGATGCACCGGAAGATGGCAGCGATTGAGGCTCGGGCGGCGGTGGCGGCGCTGGAGCGCGTGGCTGAACCTGTGGAGAGGTAAGTGGTGGAACCCATGTCCCAGGCGCGGGACATGGGGCATCCGACTTTGCGGCTATTTTGCTGCGGCGATCTGGGGGGTGAGGGCGGTGAGGAGGCTGGTGAATTGATGCTCGACGCGGCGGCCTGTTTCCATGACTTCTTTGTGGTTGATGGCTTCGTTGAGGACTCCGGCGGCCATGTTGGTGACGAGGGAGAGGCCGAGGACCTCGATGCCCATGTGGCGGGCGATGATGACTTCGTGGACGGTGGACATGCCGACGAGGTCGGCTCCGAGAGTGCGGAAGGAGCGGATCTCGGCGGGGGTTTCGTAGCTGGGACCGAGAACGGCGAGGTAGACGCCCTCGGCGAGGGAGATGTTTTGCCTGGCGGCTTCGGCATGGGCGAGGGCGCGGAGTTGCGGGGAGTAGGCGGCGGTCATGTCGAAGAAGCGGGGGCCGAAGTTTGTTTCGTTAGGGCCGAGGGCGGCGTTCGAGCCGGTGAGGTTGATGTGGTCGGAGATGGCTACGAGTGAGCCTTGTTTGTAGGAGGTGTTGATGGCTCCGGCGGCGTTGGTGACGATGAGGGATTTGCAACCGAGAAGGCCGAGGACTCGGGTGGGAAAGGTGACTTCGGAGAGGGGGTAGCCTTCGTAGGCGTGAACTCGGCCTTGCATGACGGCTACGGGGACTCCGGCGATGTGGCCGAGGATGAGTTTGCCGGAGTGGCCTTCTACGGTGGATTGAGGGAAGTGGGGGATGTCGGCGTAAGGGATGGTGGTGGGAGCTTCGACCTGCGAGGCGAAGTTGCCAAGGCCGGAGCCGAGGATGAGGCCGAGGCGGGGCGTGAGAGGAATTTTATTGCGGATGAAGTTCGTTGCGGATTGCGCTTGAGCGTAGAGGCCGGTCATGTTTTGATCCTGTGGTGCTGTTCCATTGTGAAGATATGTTATCTCCATATCAACTGTGCCTGATTCACTCGTGGCGCAGGGAACGTACGGGATCGACATGTGATGCGCGCTGAGCCGGGCCGAAGCCCGCAAGCAGCGCGATAAGAATTAGCAATGCTGCCGCGCTCGTTAGTGTAAGCGGATCGGCGGCTTTTAGCCCGTAGAGCATTGTGCTGATGAATCGCGTGAGCCATAGCGCGACAACTATTCCGATGGCGACGCCTGTGACTGCCATCCATGATGCCTCACGCAGAATCATGCTCAGTATCTGCGAAGCGCGCGCGCCGAGAGCCATGCGGATGCCGATCTCGCTGGTGCGTCGCGCCACTGTGTACGCCATGATGCCGTAGATGCCGATGCTGGCGAGCAGCAAGGCCAACAGGCCGAAGCCGCTGGTCAGTTGCGCAAAGATTCGCTCGCTGGAGAGGCTGGCCTGGATTTGTTCTGTCATGGTGCGCACGTCGATCAAAGGCAGGTCCCGGTCTAGTGATTCAACCGCTGCGCGCGCTTGACTCAGTATGCTTCCAGGCTCTGCCGCCGTGCGAATTGCGACGACCATGCGAGAGGAGAGGGGACGCTGTGTGTATGGCAGATAAAATGTTGGCGGTGTCTCGCTCCTGAGATCTGCATACCGGGTATCTGCGGCAATACCGATGATTTGAACTGGCCCGGCGCCATCCTCGGCGTCGGCCTCGAATGTTTTGCCGACTGGATCTTCGTTTGGGAAAAACTTTTGTGCGAGAGTACGATTGACCACTGCCACGGTGGGCGAGGATGAGGTGTCCTGGGCATTAAAGCTGCGTCCTCTTATGACGGGGATGCCCATCGTCTGTAAAAAGTCTGTGCCGACGCCGTTGATTTGAACGCGGACTTCTTCTTTGGGTATGGGGCTGCCTGATACGTGAAATGTTGTTCCAGAATGCCCGTCACCGATGATTGCGATGGTGCTCATGGTTACAGAACGAACACCAGGAATTGGGGTGAGCTTTTCTTCCAGTTGCTGGTATAGCGATTTCATCTGCGCATCGGTGTACCGTGTTCGCGGTGGGTTTAGCTGGAAGAGAAGGATGTGGTCTGCGCGGAAGCCGAGTGGAGTATGGTCCAGATTGGCGAGCGTGCGCACAAATAGGCCTGCACCAATGAGCAGGATGGTCGAGAGTGCGATCTGGAAGACGACCAGTGCTTTGCCGAACCACATTTTGCGATGGCCTGATGTCATTTGGCTGGCGTCCTTTACAGCGGTGCTTACATCGGCCCGCATTGCCTGCCATGCGGGGACTACGCCAAAAAGGATGCCCGTTGCCAGCGATACTCCTATGGTGAATGCCAATACCTGCCAATCGAAGCTTACCTGTATGGTTGAGTGGCTCGACGGGTTTCCCATCAGCTTTGGAATAGCGTTGCGACCCAGATAGCCGAGTACTAACCCTGCTGCTCCGCCCATGTCGGAGAGTAAGAGGCTTTCGGTCAATACCTGGCGCAGGATGTGTGCCCTGCCTGCTCCGAGAGCCAATCGCGTGCTCATCTCCCGCTGTCGGGTGGCGGCGCGCGCGAGTAACAGGTTCGCTAGATTGACACATGCCAGTAGCAGTACGAGACCGGCCAGGGCAAGTAGTACATAGGATGGCTTGGTGAAGCCACTCAGAGAGTCCAGTCCGCGATCACCTGGTTCGAGCTTTAGGTGAAACTGGTCCATATCTTTGGCCTGGGGTAATGTAGCCATCGTTGCCTGTCGCAGGGTGACATCGAGCGCTGCTTGTGCGCGTGTTTCGGGGACGTCCGGACGTAGACGCATGATGATCTGAACCCACCAGGATTGCGGGTTTTCCAGCAGCGAGGTCTGTCCCGATTTCATGATTTGAGCGCGCGGAGCCAACAGCGGCTGCATCGTCAGCGGAACAAAGATTTGTGCCACGCTGCCAAATTTCAAGCCTGTGAACCGCATTGGGGTTACACCCACAATCGTAATCGGTATACCGTTGAGTGAAATTGTCTTGCCAATTGCGGAGGCTGACCTTCCAAAGCGCTCTGCCCAATAGCTTTC
>NFUO01000102.1 GCA_002197545.1 Acidobacteria subdivision 2 bacterium RH1 MAG20
ACGCCTTCATGGACGGCCGCGACACGGCCCCAACGCGCGGCGCCGATTACCTGGCGGCCTTGCAGCAAAAAATGCGTGAGTACGGCGTGGGCGAGATCGCGACGATCACCGGCCGCTACTACGCCATGGACCGCGACAACCGCTGGGAGCGCATCCAGAAGGGCTACGACGCCATGGTCAACGGCGAAGGCCACGCCGCCAAGGATGCGGTGGAAGCTGTCAAGTCGTTTTACAACCAGGGCGTCACCGACGAATTCCTGCCCGCCATCGTCCTTACCCGGACGGACGGCCAGCCCGTGGGGAAGATTCATACCGGCGACGCGGTGATGTTCTTCAATTTCCGCGCCGACCGCGCCCGCCAGACCACCCGCGCGTTGACGCAGCCGGACCTCAACGCCTTCGAGCGCCGCAATTTCCCCGCGCCACTGCACTACCTGTGCATGACGCGTTACGACCGCACGTTCACGCTGCCCTACGTGTTTTCGCCGCAGGAGCTCACGCACATTCTGGCCGAAATCATGGGCGAGATGAAACTGAAGAATCTGCGCGTGGCCGAAACGGAAAAGTACGCGCACGTCACTTACTTCTTCAACGGCGGCGTGGAAAAGGCCTATCCGGGCGAAGACCGCATTCTGGTGCCGTCGCAAAAGGTGGCCACTTATGACCTCAAGCCGGAAATGAGCGCGGGCGGCATCAAGGACACGGTGATCAAGGCGGTAAATAATGGCAGCTTTGACGTCTTCATCATCAACTTTGCCAACGCGGACATGGTGGGGCACACCGGCAAGCTCGATGCGGCCGTTAAGGCGGTCGAAACGGTGGATGCGTGCCTTGGAGAAATCTACACCGCGGTGCGCGCCAAGGGAGGCGTGATGCTCATTACCGCGGACCACGGCAACGCTGAGTTGATGGTAGACCCGGCAACCGGCGGGCCGCACACGGCTCACACCACCAACCCGGTTCCGTTCATTCTGATTTCTGAGCAAGGCAAATCGCTCGGGCTGCGCGAGGGCGGCGCGCTCGCCGACGTAGCACCCACACTGCTAGGAGTGATGGGGGAGGGGCAACCCAAGGAGATGGACGGCCTCGACTTGCGGCTGCCGAAGGACTCTTCGCGCGACTGAACCCCTCGCCCGTCCCTATGGGTCACCCTCTGTCGAGAGGTAGCTACGGCATGGTGTTTGTGCCGTGGGCTGTTGGATGGGCAAAAGAAAAGCCCACGGCACGCAAATCGTGCCGTGGCTACCATGCCATGCTGTCCGGCTTGTCCCTTCATTCTCCATCAGGTAACATGGGCTTCTTGCATCCGGCTAGGTTCTAAAA
>NFUO01000103.1 GCA_002197545.1 Acidobacteria subdivision 2 bacterium RH1 MAG20
GAGGGTTAGTTAAGTGCTCACGCTGATTCAAGGCATTGGTGTCATTGCGATCTCGATCGCCGGTGCGGTGGCCGGCCAGTTGCTGCTTCACCGGCAGATTCCGCTGCATGTTCGCAAGCAGCAGAACGACGTGGCCGGTTTTATCTACGCCGTTGTCGGCGTGGCGTAGGCGGCATTGCTCGCGTTCATGTTTATCATCGTCTGGCAGCAGTTCGACAATACGAAACAAACGGTCGAACATGAAGCAAATGAAGTCGCAGCCATCTACCAGATAGGCAGCCAACTCCCAGCATCAGAAGGCCAGCCAATCCAGAACCTGAGCCGCTCGTATGCTGAGATCGTAGTGAATGAGGAGTGGCCATTAATGGCAAAGGGCGAAGAGAGCCAGAGGGCGTGGGATACGCTCGGTCAGCTTGGTCGAGCCATCGAGCAAATCCAGCCCCAAAATGGTCGGGAGCAAGGCTTATTCGATCAATTGTTGGCCCGTTTTCACGATCTGAGCGACAGTCGGCGTATTCGGCTGCTCGATGCGCGGGATGCGCTCGGCTGGGGCTTTTGGGCGCTGATGATTTTCCTCGGTATCATCGCGGTTGGCTTTACCTATTTGTTTGGTCTGGAAAATACGGTGGGGCACGCCGTGATGATTGCCGCTCTCACGGCAACGATCGTCTCCATCCTGTTCCTGATTAATGCGATAGATGTGCCCTTCCGGGGAGATATCCATGTCGGCCCCGACGCTTTTCGGCAGGTGCTCGAACAATTGGGGAACTAGCCCGGCCCCAAGCGTATGGGGCGAATACTGGCGGCGCTTATATTACAGCCAGCGCAAACGACTCTTCAGCGCGATCGACGATCAGGCGGGCGATGGCAAGCGAAGACGTCGCTGCGGGCGACGGCGCATTGCGCACGTGAATGGCATTCGCCGTCTGAGAGACGGTGAAGTCATCGACAAGGCGGCCATCAGAGGCGAGCGCCTGCGCCCGCACCCCGGCCGGGCCCGGCAGGAGGTCTATCCCGCGCACCTCGGGAACATAGCGCTGCAGAGCACGAACGAAGGCATCCTTCCAGAAGTCGCGATACATCTCCTCCAGTCCCGTCCGCCAATACGTGCGCGCCATGCGCCAGAAGCCGGCGAAGCTAAGCGTTTGCCAGC
>NFUO01000104.1 GCA_002197545.1 Acidobacteria subdivision 2 bacterium RH1 MAG20
GATAGCGGGCGGCCAGATCCTGCGGCATCCGCGACATCTGGTAGGCAAGGTCATAGGCGGTGACGATCTGATCGCGTGTCTCGACGGCAGTGGTGTACATCTGCTGCAACTGGCCGAACTCCTGCACGGCCTCGCCGAAGTTCGAGGCGTCGAAGACCGCCCACTGCCCTTGGCACCCAGGCGCGAGCAGCGCGGCAAGTAGAAAGATCGGAGCGAAGAGTTTGATGGATTTCTTGACATTTTCCTTTCCTAAATGCAAACTTCAGAAGTTTCCCGGCATGTCGTGGTTTTCGTAAGCGGGCAGCAGCATGTCTTGGGTGAGATAGACCTTGATGCGATGCCCTTCGCGGATGGTGATCGTGGGCAGGATGTTGATGAAACGGTCGAGCACGTCCGCCCCAGACTGCGAGAGGCTCGAAGCCACGCCCATCTCGTACATCTGCGGACCGTTCATGGCATAGCCGCTGCCGTAGGTCGTCGCCTCGGCGGCCCCGGAGATCACGCCCAACGCAATCGACGCGCCGAAGATCTGGAGATAATGGTTGTTCACCTGGTCGGTGAGGCCCGTCGCGCCGGTTTGGTCGAGACCGTGGAACTGGTCGAGATCGACCGAGTAGCCGTCTGGCATCAGCATGCGGTGGAAGGTCACGGCGAGCCGCCGCTGGCCGGTACCGGAGACTTTGCGCGCATCGCCTAGCAGAAACGTGCCTTGCGGAATCAACACATGCTGGCGGTCGTGCGAATAGACCGGATTGGTGATCATGACTTTGACTGGCCCGGCGAAGTCGCCGACCAATCTGTTGACCAGCACTGTGTCGATGACCGTGCCTTCAAACAACGCATAAGGCTGGCCGTGCGCGGCATTGAGATTGACTTCCGGGACATGTTTGGCAGCATTTGTCGCAGTCGCAGGTACATCATGAACAGAAGTTGGAGCAGGCAGCGCGGCTTTGTCCACTGAGCCAGGCTCAGGCATCGACTGCTCTGATGGCATACCGCCTGCCGCCACCAGATTTGAGACGAACCGGGAGCGAAACTCCAACTCCCGCTCCGCATCCTTCACCGCATCGCGCGGTGGCTGGACGGTCTGTGCAGAGGCCCCGTTGCCCACGCCGACTGCGGGAGCC
>NFUO01000105.1 GCA_002197545.1 Acidobacteria subdivision 2 bacterium RH1 MAG20
AGCCGGCTGACATGCGTTTCAACGATGTTGGTCTTGGGATCGAAATGAAAATCCCACACCTGCTCCAGCAGCATGGTCCGAGTCACCACCCGCCCCGCGTGCTGGGCCAGACATTCCAATAGCTTGAATTCGCGCGGTTGCAATTCGATTGCGCAGCCGCCACGCTTAACGCTGCGCTTGAGGAGATCGATCTCAAGATCGGCCACCCGCAACACCGTTTCGGCGGCTGCAAGGCCGGGCCGACGCGCAAGCGCATCGATCCGAGCCTGCAGCTCGGAGAACGCAAACGGCTTGACGAGATAGTCGTCGCCGCCGGCGTTAAGGCCCTCCACGCGGTCGTCAATGCCCCCCATGGTCGTTAGGAACAACACCGGGGTTCCCACGCCGGCACCGCGCAAAGTCTTCACCAGCGCGAGTCCGTCAAGACCAGGCAGCATGCGATCGACGATCGCCACGTCGTAGCCACCGCCGACGGCCAGGAACAGGCCCTCACTGCCTTCGGCGGCATGGTCTACGACGTGGTCGCTTTGGGCGAGACCGCCCTTAATGTAAGCGGCCATTTCAGGATCGTCTTCGATCACCAGGAGCTTCATTGGATAAAACTCCGTTGAGTTCCTGTGGCCGGATATAGGGGCGGGGCGCCACCTTTGCAGTACTTGACCGTTAGTCCTTGGGATAAGGGTGCTCTCGACTGTTCTCTACGATACGGCCTGTCATCGCATCCACGCCGACCTCCCGCCATTGCTTGCCCTGGCGCATATCGAAGGAATAGCGCAGACCGCCGCCTTCGTGCTCCAGCTCCGCTTTCACGATCTCGCCGGGAAATGTCTTCAGGGCAATCGTCCGGGCCTCAGTCATGGTAATTTTGGGCTGCGAGCTTGCCGTGCTCGCGGCGAAGGCGGAAACCGCGGCGCCAACGAGGCAGACGGATGTAGCGAGGCCAAACGTGATGATGGTTTTCCGATATTTCATGAAAGATGCTCCGAGGTTGTGTGCCGCAATCAACGGGTGTCGTTCGCTTAACGCGAGTCGATACCGCGTGAGCCTGGAGCAACTATAAGGGATTGAACCATACGCCCACCTTTCCAAAAC
>NFUO01000106.1 GCA_002197545.1 Acidobacteria subdivision 2 bacterium RH1 MAG20
GACGAGCTGAGGCGGGCGCGCGGCGGGGCGGACGGTTGCGATGAGCGCGTCAGGCTTTTTGCCAAAACCGAGGTCCCACAGCAATTTTTCCCTAGGCACCCGGCCATCCGGGCGGTCGTCGGATCGGAGTTTGGCGAAGGGGCCGCGCGGCCGGATGACGGGATCGAGCAAGCGTCCTGTGGCGATGCCGTCTCGGAAATCCAGCCGGTTGGAGAGAATACGGCGAACGCCGAGGTAATTGGCGAGCGGACGCATGCTGTGATCGAGCGCCTGACTGACGAGCACAACGTCCGCGCCGGAGGCAATCACTTCACGCAGCTTTTCGACGCCGCGGGGCTTCAGGCGAGGCTTCAAAAAGTAGTGGAAGAATTCCTCGCCGAGAAGATCAAGGCGATCCCGGCTTACGCCCCGCAGCACGGAGTGCATGACCCTGGTCGCAAATACGCGGTCCGAGATGTAGAGCAGCGGCCGCGTGACGGCCATGGTTCCCATCAGGCCGCGGCGGGCCCAGCGCTCGCTGAAGGTCTGCGCGTTCCAGGTGAAGAAGGCCACGGGCCGCACGGCCGTCAAGTTCAGCAGGCTGCCCTCGACGCGCCAAAAACACGGGTCCCGCGCATCCTGCACTCGATGCGGTTCCCTAACGGGCGTAACCAGACTTGAGTCAGTGGAGTTCAAGGAGGACATGGTCAGCTGAAGTGTCAACAGCTGCCACGTGCAGAAACTATCATGCTTGCTGCACCCCAGGCAAGTTGGCCGGCGCCGTTCAGCCCTTTGAGTGACGGTCCCCCGGGATGAGCCGGGCGAGTGCGTTGACTTCGCGACGATCGTCTGTCAGAGTGCCCCAAATTGCTTTGCAAGGGAGGACCCTATGCCCCACTACTTGATACAAGCCGCTTACACTTCAGAAGCCTGGCAGGCCATGGTCAAAAATCCGCAAAGCCGCACTGAAGCCGTTCGCCCGGCTATTGAACGCCTAGGCGGAAAGCTCATCGGAGGATGGGCGGCGTTTGGCGACTACGACACCATCCTGATTGCGGAGCTGCCCACGAGCGTGGACGCGGCCGCGATCGCCATCGCCGCAGCCGCGGGCGGCAGTTGCAGAGTTGTCAAGACCAC
>NFUO01000107.1 GCA_002197545.1 Acidobacteria subdivision 2 bacterium RH1 MAG20
CGGCACTTCCGCTGGGCCAACCGTTGATACTGGCGACGCAACTCCGGCTCATGCCGCACCGCACTCTGCGCCGCTTCCACCAGCAATCCACGCACGAAGGGATTCCCCTGCTTGCTGATGTGCCCCAACCGCTGCCGGCGATCGCCGCTGGAATGTTCCGAAGGAATCAGTCCCAAATAACTGGCCACCTGCTTCCCCCGATCGAACCGCTGCGCCGGTCCCATCGTCAGCACAAAGGCCATCGCCGTGATCGGTCCCACGCCCGGATGCGTCATCAACCGCCGCACCGCCGGCCGGGCGTGGGCTTGCTCGCTCACCGCACGGTCCAGTTCGCCGATGGAAACTTCCAGCTGATCGTGCAATGCCAGCAACTCCGCTCTCCGCCGACTGGCCCACGGCAGCAGAGGCAACGCTTGCAGTTGCGCTCGTCCCGCCGCGCTCCACAATTTCCACTTCCGTTGCAGGCCCTGGTTCAAGGCCAGTGCCTGCAACTGGTTCTTTACCTGGGTGCGCATGCGCACCAGCTTGTGACGATGCAACAACAACTGCCGCGCATCACGCTCCCCCGGTGTCGGCACCCAGATCCGCGGAAAGCGATTTTCCACCAGCAGCTTCAACAACAGTTCGGCGTCCCGCCGATCCGTCTTCTGCTTCCGCTCACAACTGGCGCGGATCTTGGCCGCATCCCCGATCCACACCTCATGCCCCAACTCCGTCAGCAACCGCTCGAACCACTGCGATTGCCCGCTGGCTTCGATCCCCACTCGCACCGGCCTCTCGAGCGCGGCGTAGAAGTTCCTTACCTCTTCCTTGGCGTCGTGCCGCAGAGCCTTCTCCACCGACTCTCCGGTCTCCTGGTCCAACATCGCAATCTGCTGATAGCTCGGGTGAAAATCACACCCTATAATCCTCATGTTCGGCTCCTCTCTCCCGAGCCTTGGTCGTTGATCACGCCAAGTCTACTCAGGTCTAAGGAGCCGACGTCGTTATGAAATCAAGCGGAGTGTCCCGCGCTTTTGTTTTTGCGCGAAGCGCCGGGACACGCAGTCGAAGAACCTCTCTTCGATTTACGCGTGACGCGAGTTTAG
>NFUO01000108.1 GCA_002197545.1 Acidobacteria subdivision 2 bacterium RH1 MAG20
CTAGCCTCAACCAAGCTCCACCCATCAGCCGAGCAGGCCTCGATGACAACAACCTGTTGAGACACCACATTTAGCCGCTGAGGTACGGGTCGAGTCGCAGCGTGGGATGGGCGGAGGAGAAGGGATACGCCTCCGGCTTTTCGCAGAGACGCGCAGTGACAGGGTTCTGATGAATGTAGCGGTGGCGGACGCTATAGTCTTCTGCGTCGCGGATGCGGTGGTCGGTGAAGCCTCGTTGCCAGACGGGGAGCTTGGAGGCGAGGCGGTGGGAGAAGCCTCCCTTGATGAGTCCGACGGCTCGTTCGAGAGTCTCCTGCGGAGTGAGAAGCAGGTGGACATGGTCAGGCATGACGACGAAGGCGTGAAGTTTGTAGTGTCCTTCGGCGCGGTAGTGCTGGAGGGTTTCGACGAGGAGTTCGGCGTTGCGTTCGACTTGAAAGAGGCGGCGGCGGTTGTAGGTTCCGCTGGTGACGAAGAAGGTGCCGGGGCGGGATGCTCTGCTGGGAATCGCCATACGGCGATTGTAACGGTGCGTACCTGATGAGATTGCGCAAAGACCGGGTTTCCAAATTTAGACCTTGGCGACCCTTTGTTTCTTGGGCGGTTCACTCCGTCGGAAGGTCAGCCATCGTCGGGATTGGTCCGTCGAGAGTAAGTAGGGTGCTGTCGTTGATACGTGTCTCCAAATAATTTATAAGCATATCTAGTTCGACCTTAGAGCTTCCCTGTAACCCCAAACAAGCCGCAATACCTGCACTATCCGTGCTTAATCGAGAGTCGAGACTTAGCCGATAGTCTGCTCCTGACAACGCAAGTTTGTAGGAGTGGATGTGCATCGGATCTCCGATGCGTGCTGTGTTGAGATGATCGAAGGCAAACGCGCGTTGCATATAAGAAAGAAGATGATTCTGTACAACCAGCACTAAATGCTTATTGAGGGTTTCAAATGTTTGTACCTTGTGATGTAACTGAACCAGAATCGTCTTTGCGGTCATTTTCCAGTTCATCCCAAATTTTCGCTGGTTGGCCATATCGGTCTGCGCCACCTTCAAACCGGCGGATGCTGCGAATCTTTGCCTTTCGGGCCAGACTGTGCCGGTCGTGTCCATCGTCTGCCATTCAATGGCAACAAAATCAACCACCTTCTTGCCACGCGCCGAAACGAGAAAATAATCCACATTGCCGCCCGGTATTGTGATCTCTCCCAGTATATGAAGCTCGTTGCCAGGCTCGTGTAGGGTGAGCAAATGAATGCAGTCGATAAAGACCTGCCGCCTCTCAAGCAATCGGTAAGGGCAAATGATGATGTCCATTGCTTTTCGGCCGTAAGTGACGGAACAGGTTCCGATCGCAATCTCAGATTGGCTTTTCCGCGTCTTGAGACACTTGCGTCCTAAATAGGGGCATTGCTGTGCCTCGATAAGGGCTGGCCAGTTCCTGCCAGTGTTGAGCGTCGCGCGATGCCCAAACAGTTCCACGACCTTGCTCATATCAGCAGGTGGCACCTTTCGCGAGCAAATTCAAGATACTGTTCGGCAATGTCGATGCCAATTGACTTCCTCCCCTCATGCATAGCGGCCAGCATGGTAGTTCCAGTTCCGCAGAATGGATCGAGAGCTATACCATCTGGGGGACATGTCGAAAGGAGCGGTATCTTACAGAGATCTTCTGGATAGGGCGCGAAATGAGGAGATCGCCCCTGAGTATCTTCGGGCATGATGTCCCAGACATCCTTCGGCTTACTGCCACCCGGATGATATTTGAGAAAATAAAACCCTTTTTCTGCTACTTCCCGCGCCCTCCCCGAGACCGATACCGAATCCGAATGCGTCGTCCTCTGCTGGCCCCTGATGATCATTCTAAAATCGTGTAGATCACCTTTTCTAATTTCGCCGAGCGTCTCTTCGAGAGCCTTGAACGCGTTTGATTTCTCTGCGACACTCAATGCGCTAGATAGCTCAATTTGGCGTTTGTAACGAACTCCCGATACACCGGTTGCGGAAACTACCGCACCATTTTCGACCCGCGCCAAGTTGGGTGCGGAGCGAACTGCATCGGTATCGTAGTAGTACTTGGTTGAGCGAACGAAATGGAAGACATGTTCGTGAACATTGCGGAGTTTGTCTGTTGTATTGTCTAATCCACCCTTGACTTTGTGCCAGATCACACTATTGCGTAAAATCCAGCCTTGCTCGTCGGTCATTGTAAGGGCGACTCTCCACGGAATTCCGAGAAGCGACTTGGAGGAGTATGAATCACCGATATTTAGCCAAAAAGACCCTGTGGGCTTCAGGACCCGCTTCAACTCAAGCGTAATCGCGCATAGATCGTCGACATATTGCTTCCAATGGGACTCTAGCCCAATGCCGGACGCCGCGTATTCGCGCTGCCCCCAGTAGGGAGGGGATGTCATGCAAAAATCAATAGAAGATGACGGAAAGCTATTTAGCACAGCGAGTGCGTCGCCAGCAATGAAGAAAGGTCTCCGATCCTGTTTGTTGCTGAGGTATTCGCACAGAACCGGCTGAGGACGGAACGAATCTGTAGCGGCGCTGTCCTGAATGAGCAGTTGCGATTCCATCGGTCTCCGAACATTTGTTAGCTTCAGCCTATCAGGGACGTATCACGATCCGCTGGTTATTGAATGGCGAAGGTCCGTCTTAGCTGCAGCCGCTGGTGCTGCCACAACTCATGCAGCGGTAGCAGGAGCCGCTTCTGGTCATGATGGCTCCGCAGGTGGCGCAGGAGGGTGCGTCGCCCATGTCGTACATGGACTTCATGGCGTCGGCTGCGTGGTAGATGCCTCGGTCTTCTGTGGTGGGGAAATCAACCGCAGATCCCTCCGCTGCGCTGCGGGATGACAACGAAGAACTACCGGATGACAAAGAAGAGCTGCTGGGTGACAAGGAAGAACCAGTGGAGTCGGGGGCTATTCCCTGCTGGGGTGGGGTGGTGGTGTAGAAGCTCTCCGAGAGATCTTGTGGCGCTTCGGACGAGATGCGGGGGTTCTTCCCCTTCGACTCGCTTTGCTCGCTCAGGGTCAGAAGGACAGCATTGCTTTGGTCATTTGAGGCCGACAGCGACTGGATGACGTTGCCGGGGCCGTTGACGGTTCCTTCGACCGGGACGCTGCCGTCGGCGTGCGGGGCGAGGCCGGCGAAGAGGTCGAACTGGTGACCGCTGAGGAAGCGGATCTGGATCCAGCGGAAGATGTAATCCATGATGGACTTGGCGTAGCCGATCTCGGGGTTGCCGGTCCAGCCGCTGGGCTCGAAGCGGGTGTGGGCGAACTTTTCGCAGAGCACCTTGAGCGGGACTCCGTGCTGGAGAGCAAGCGAGATGGCGGTGGCGAAGCTGTCCATCAGGCCGGAGACGGTGCTTCCCTCTTTGGCCATGCGGATGAAGATTTCGCCGGGTTGACCGTTGGGGTAGAGGCCTACGGTGATGTAGCCTTCGTGTCCGGCAATGCCGAACTTGTGGGTGACCGAGGCACGCTCGGCGGGCAGGCGGTGACGAACGGCGCGGGGTGGAGACTGCGCGTCGACGGAGTCGGAGTTCTGGAGCGAGGCGTCGGTGACGGTCTTGAGCTGCTGTTCGAGCGCGGCGATGCGCAGTTTCTGGTTTTCCGCTGCGGCCTTGGCGGCGATGACGGCCTCTTCGATCTCGACCGTACCGGCTGCTGCGGGGGATACGGCTGAGGTTTGCTTTTGCGCTTTGCCGTCGCTGGCGGAGACGTTGAGCGGCTGCGAGCCCTTGGAGTTGTCGCGGTAGATGGCTACGGCCTTGAGGCCCTGACGCCAGGCTTCCAGGTAGGCTTCTGCAATGTCATCGACAGATGCGTCCTGCGGGAGGTTGACGGTCTTCGAGATGGCTCCGGAGAGGAAGGGCTGGGTGGCGGCCATCATTTTGATGTGGCCCATGTAGTGGATGCTGCGCGTGCCCTTGGAGGGCTTGAAGGAGCAGTCGAAGCAGGCGAGGTGCTCGGGCTTGATGGCGGGTGCGCCCTCAATCGTTCCCGTCGCGTCGATGTAGCTGACGATGGCGTTGACCTCGGCCTCGTTGTAGCCGAGCTTGATGAGGGCGGAGGGGACGGTGTTGTTGACGATCTTGATCATGCCGCCGCCGACGAGCTTCTTATATTTGACGAGGGCGAGATCGGGCTCGATGCCGGTGGTGTCGCAGTCCATCATGAAACCGATGGTGCCGGTGGGGGCGAGGACGGTGACCTGCGAGTTGCGGTAACCGTGCTTTTCGCCGTGGGCGAGCGCGCCGTCCCAGGCGTGGCGGCTGGCTTCGATGAGCTGGTCGAGCTGGGGGACTGAGAAAGGCTCGGCGGAATTCTTCGACTTGCCGATGTTGTTGACCTCGGCGCGGTGCATGCGGATGACGTCGAGGAAGGGCTCGCGGTTGACGTAGAAGCCGGGGCAAGCTCCGCCGACGATTTCGGCCTGCTGGGTGAGCGGGGTGGCAGCTCCGAGGGCGGGGCAGGTCTCGGCGATGCGCGAAGACTGCCAGTAGGAGTCGCCGCAGAGAATGGCGGTGAGGACGGCGGCGAAGTCGCGGCCGGCATCGGAGTCGTAGGGGAGGCCGAAGGCCATCAGCAGAGCGCCGAGGTTGGCGTAGCCGAGGCCGAGCGGGCGGTAGTCGTGCGAGTTCTTCGAGATCTGCTCGGTGGGGTAGCCCGCGGCGTCGACGATGATCTCCATCGCTGTGGTGAGGATGCCGATGGCATGGCGGTAGGCCGGGATGTCGAACTGGCCGCCGGGGGTGAGGAACTTCAGCAAGTTGAAGCTGGCGAGGTTGCAGGCGGAGTCGTCGAGGAACATGTACTCGCTGCAAGGATTGCTGGCGTTGATGCGGGCCGTGTTCTTGCTGGTGTGCCAGCGGTTAATGGTGGTGTCGTACTGCATGCCGGGGTCGCCGCACTGCCAGGTGGCTTCGGCGATGTTGTGCATGATGTCACGCGCACGGTATTCCTTGACTGGCTTGCGGTCCTTGACGGTGCGGGTGGTGAAGGTGCCATCGGCTTCGACGGCGGCCATGAACTCGTCGTTGACGCGGACGGAGTTGTTGGCGTTCTGGAAGAAGATGGAGCTATAGGCCTCGGAGTCGGGACCGCTGCCGTCGTAGCCAGCCTGTACGAGGGTCCATGCCTTCTTCTCTTCGGAGACTTTGCACTGGATGAAGTCGTTGATGTCGGGATGGTCGACGTTGAGGATGACCATCTTGGCGGCGCGGCGGGTCTTGCCGCCGGACTTGATGACGCCGGCGAAGGCGTC
>NFUO01000109.1 GCA_002197545.1 Acidobacteria subdivision 2 bacterium RH1 MAG20
GCTGAAGGCCAGCAGCAGCAGCAACGGCGCAAGCGCAGGCATGTCGCCGTAGCGCATCATCACGTCCCGCACCCAGTAGCAATTGCCCATGTACCACAGAATCCCGCTCACATACCCCAGCAGAAATCCCCGGCGCACCGGCCGCTTTGCCTCCCACGACGACGCCGACAGCACCGCCCACAGCAGCGGCACAAGCCCGAACCACGCAAACACGCTGCGCCACGGCGGCATCGGGCCCGCCAGCGGAAACGGCAACTCCAGCAGCGCTGCCGTAAGCGCCGCCGCTGCCCATAGCCTCCATTTGCCGTGCTGCATACAGGGCCGAGTGTAATGCATTGGCCGCCCCGAAAAACCCGCAGCGTGCAAAATTGCACTGGAGCCAGGCCGCTCTATCACGCTACAATCGCGTACATGTGGCTGGCTATTTGGGCAATGCGCGTCGTTGTAGCCCTCTTCTTCATTGGTCTCGCGGGTTCGTCGGTCGTGGTGGTCATCAGTTTTATTGAGGACTGGAAGGAACTCTTCGGGAAGGACTAGCGCGCTCCGCTCCCTGATTGTTCATGCGCTCAATCCGGCAGCTGTTCATCGCCCCCCTTTCCCCATTGACAGAAGATTATTCGGGCCATAGACTCACCGAAGGGCGGCGGTGGTTTCGCTTACCTTTAAGTAAAGCTCGCCGGCTGCCGCGCCGGCTCTCTTCGCGATGGCATCCACTCGAACGACCATGGCACCGCCGCCTAAGCGCATCCGCTTGATTGTGGCATCCTCCGTGATGCTCACGTTCATCTCCTTTTGGCGTGCGGCCGCGATCGTCCTCAACGACTTGGGTTCCTCGGCCTACTATGTCGGCGGCATATCCGAGCATGCCATCGGCGCATCGGCGCCCTGGTTCATCATCGGCATTATGCTGTTCAGCTTCGCGGTCCGCGCGGTCTACGTCGAAAGCTGTTCGATGTTTACCCGCGGCGGCGTCTACCGCGTGGTCAAGGAAGCCCTCGGCGGCACCTTTGCCAAGGTCAGCGTCTCTGCGCTGATGTTTGACTACATCCTCACCGGCCCCATCTCGGGCGTCTCCGCAGGCCAATACATTACCGGATTGATGAACGAGTTGCTGGTGACCGCCAATCACCACCAGTTGCTCCCCC
>NFUO01000011.1 GCA_002197545.1 Acidobacteria subdivision 2 bacterium RH1 MAG20
GGGCAGGAAGCACGCTTGGCCGGACGCCGGAGCAAGCAGGTGGAGAGCGTACTCGGCCCCCTACAACTCGAGCGTGCCTACTATCACTGCTCTTCCTGCGGCCACGGCTTCTGTCCTCGCGATGAGCACCTGGGTATAGAAAACACCTCGCTCTCTCCAGCCCTCACGCGCATGGTGGGCACCGTGGGTGCCATGGTCAGCTTCCAGGAAGGTAGCGACCTGTTGACGGAACTGGCCGGCGTGACCGTGGATGCCAAGCAGGTGGAAAGAACGGCAGAAGCGTTGGGAAAAGAAATCGCCGAAGACGAACGCTTGCACAGCGAACCTCCCGATGCTCTTCCTCTGCCGCGGACCCTGTATCTCGGTATGGATGGAACAGGGATTCCGCTACGTGCAGAGGAACTCGTGGGCCGCACGGGCAAGCAGCCGGACGGATCCGCCAAGACCGGCGAGGTGAAACTCTGCACCATTTGGAGCGCGGAAGCACTCGACGATGAAGGCACTCCGATCCGCGACGAAGGATCGGTCACCTATTCAGCGGCTCTGGAGAGTGCTTGTGCGCTGGATACCGCTGCGGCACGTTCTCCCTTCGCTCAGCGCGTCTGGAGAGAAGCTACGCGCCGCCGCTTCTGCCAAGCGTCTCGTACGGTCGTGCTCGGGGACGGGGCCCTGTGGATTTGGAATATCGCCGACGATCAGTTTCCGGATGCCACGCAGATCGTCGATCGCTATCACGCCAAGGAGCACTTGAGCGATCTTGGAAAAGCTCTATACGGCCTCACCGCGCCACGGGCAGCGCAATGGGCTGAACGCCGCAAGGAAGAACTCGACACCGGAAGATTCCAGGCGCTACTCACCGCCATCCGACGCCAGATCACTCGCTCCGATGCGGCTCGTCGCTGTCTCCATTATTTCCAGACCAACCGCGAGCGTATGCGCTATCCGGAGTTCCACGCCCAAGGCTTGTGCACTTCCACCGGCGTTGTAGAGGCCGGATGCAAAGTGGCCATCGGCACGCGCCTCAAACGCGCCGGTATGCACTGGACTAAGCAAGGCTCCAACGCCATCATTGCTCTCCGCTGTTCAAAACTCAGTGGTCGTTTTCAAGACTTCTGGGAGCGCAGATCAGAACGCAGGGCCGCATGATCCATCACTTTCTTGGCGTGCGCCCTCATTTAAATCATGGACTTCGACGCCGCTGTCGGAAACCACAATGTGTCTCACTTCCCGGAAGGTTTGCGGGTCCAAAAAAC
>NFUO01000110.1 GCA_002197545.1 Acidobacteria subdivision 2 bacterium RH1 MAG20
AGGAGTTCGGCGTCTCCGACTGGTCTGCGCGCCTCCCATCGTCCTCCGGAGCCTTCGCCCTCTTCTTCCTCATCTTTCTCCACATGCGGCGGTTCCGCCCTGGCGGACATCTCAACGCCGCCCTCATCACCGCCTCCAGCCTCGCCATCTTCGCCTTCGCCCGAGGCGCATCCACCGACATGCAGTTGGCCGCTCCCTTCTGCATAGGGATGCTCGGCTGGTACGCCTGGTATGAGACCGGCAAAAAATTCTGGCTCTTCGACCTCTACTTCTTCGGAGCAGCCGCTACCCTCGCCAAAGGCCCCGTAGCGCCATTCCTCGCCCTCGCCATCATTCTTCTTTTCGCCGGCCTTCGTCGCGAGTGGTCGCTCCTCCGCCGCACCATCTGGTTCCCCGGAGTCCTCCTGTACATGGTGATGGTGCTCCCCTGGTACATCGCCGTTCAATGGAAGAACCCCACCTTCTACCGCCTCTTCTTCCTCGAACATAATCTCGAACGCTTCGCAACCAACCGCTACCAACATCATCAGCCCTTCTGGTTTTACCTGGCGGTATTAATCCTCGGCCTCATGCCCTGGACCGTCATCGCCATCCGTGCTCTCGTCGATTCCATCGATGTCTCCATCGCCGAGTGGAAGGTCCGCCACAATCCCCAACGCTACCTCGGCCACTCCCGCGCCGGCGACGCCTTCCCCGAGTTCCTCGTCCTTTGGACGCTCTTTCCCATCGTCTTCTTCTCCTTCTCCGGCTCCAAGCTCCCCGGCTATATCCTGCCCTCCATCCCTCCGCTCACCATCCTTACCGCCGACTATCTCTACCGCAACCGCCGCGACGGCCTGCCAAAGTGGCTTCTCTGGTCCCACGCCGCCATCTGCGCCATCCTGGTCTTCGTTCTGCTCCTCGCTCCCCAGCACATGAAGTATGAGACCTTCATCCCTTCCGCCCGATGGTTGCTGATCGCTGGAAGTTCAGCCCTCGTTATCGGCGCTGCTGTGTTCTTCATCATCCGCCGCTGGGGGATTCCGCAGCTCGTCAACGCGACCTTCATTCCTATTGTGGTGGCGCTTGTCTTTCTCCTCGGCTTCCACGGCAAAGACCTCGACCTCAACTACTCTGCCCGCCCGCTCGCGCGGGAGATCCAGCGGCTTGCCCCCGATGAAAAGCTTCTGGCCCTCTATGAGGTCCGGCGAGACCTCGACTACGGCCTCGCCTTCTACCGCAACAGCCCGCTGGTCCACTACGAGGGCGAAGATTGCCCCGCCAGCGTTCCTTCGCAAGAGCATCTGCTCGTCATCCCAGCCAGGGACACGGCTGAACTAAACATCTGCCTGGCTGGGCGCGTCTACAAACCCCTCTTCCTCTACGACACCCAGGGCCTCGAAGTCTACAAGGTCTACGCCCACCAGTAACCGCCTCTGCAGGAATCTTCCTTGAGCCTCAAGGTTTCCCCACCTCCGCAAAATTCCTATAAGCTCGACAAAAGCCTTCAGCGGCCCTAACGCCCGATGCAAGTAGCAACCCAACTCGAGATCCTCGACCTCCGGCACTTTTCCGCCCGTCAACTACGTCCTCTGCTTGAGTCCGAGGCCGACGTCTGGCACCGGCGTCTCCGCTGGAACTATCGCGGCTCCACCGAACTCCTCCTGCAGTACCTCGACTCCCACATCCTGCCCGGCTTTGTCGCCCTCGATCGTGGCCGCATCTGTGGATTCACCTTCTGCGTCTACGAAGGCAACAAGGCGGTCGTCGGCGATGCCTACGCCGTCGCCGGCGATCAGGACCAGGCCCTCCAGATCACCCACGCCCTTCTGCGCCATCTGCTCGATCTGTTGCTGCACTCTCCCGGCATCAACCGCATCGAGTCGCAGCTTCTGCTCTACAACGCGGGCGCCGTGGATGAGACCTTCAAAGAGGCCGGCTTCATCATGCACCCACGCCTCTTCATGGAGTTCAACTTCGAGCCCGCAGCCCCAGCTCAAAATCATCTCCAAACCAGTCTGCCGGAGAACGTCGAAATCTGTGGCTGGTCAGCCGAGCACTACCAACCTGCCGCCGAGCTGATCCACGAGGCCTACACCGGCCACATCGATGCGCTTATCAACGACCAGTATTGCTCCCTTCACGGCTCCCTCCGCTTCCTGCACAACATCGTGCGCTTCCCCGGCTGCGGAGTCTTCGATGCCCAGCACTCCTGGGTTCTCAGCGAAACCGGCAGCGGAGCGCTGATAGGCATCGTCCTCTGCTCCCGCGTGGCCGAAGATGTCGCGCACATCACCCAGCTCTGCGTCTCCAGGGCCTGGCGCGGCCATCATCTGGGAAAGACGCTCCTGAAGCACTGTATGGCCCACCTCTCCGAGTCCGGCTTCCGCGCAATCACCCTGACCGTCACCGAAGCCAACGATCAAGCCGTAAAGCTCTACGAAGAACTGGGCTTCTTCACCCGCCACCGCTTCGAAGCCATGGTGCTCGACAAGACGCAACCTGCAAACCATCGCTGACATTGGCCTGAGTCAAGGAAGCTCTGATTAAGTCCGGTTTTGTTAAGGGCACGGCTTCAGCCGTGCCGCAAATGGTTTGCCTGCAATGCGGCTTTACAGGCTGCGGAAAAACTCCATCGTTGGTGCTTTTGGGATTAGCGTGGGGCTTCAGCCCCACGACAAGTGTCTGAAAATACAAAGGGCTTTAGCCCCGGGCATGATCGTCTGGTCATATTCATTGGCGGCTACTTTACCACGCCTTATTGCTCATCGCGGGCATTCCCGGTTTGCGCTGGTTCTGCCGTTTATCGAGGAAGTATTCCCCAGGGGCCAACCCGCCCACTACCGAAATCGGCGAAAATATCGCAATCTCCACACACCACTGGTAGACTTAAAGTTCTGCGTCGACCATTCGCGCAACCAGTTCTCTCAAAGCGGATAGACCGCCGCGAGCCAAAGGAAGACTCAACACAGTGGATCAGCAGACCAAACAAGCTCTCAAGCACGACCAGTTCATCGACACCACGCAGCACGGCCTCGAGTGGGCCAGCGAGAACCGTCACACCGTCATCGTCGCCGGCTCCATCCTGATTGCGCTTCTCATCATCGTGATTGGCGGCTTTGTCTTCTATAACAACCGTTCCCAGGCAGCCTCTGTCGCCTTCGGCGCTGCCATGCAGGAGTACCAGACCCCGCTCGCCGAACCCGGTCAGCCCGTCCCTCCCGGCGTCAAGACCTACCCCACCGTTGCCGAGCGCGCCAAGGCAGCCAATCAACTTTTCATGGCCGCCGCCGATAAGTACAGCATGGAGCCCGACGGAAAGACAGCCCGCTACTTTGGCGGCCTCACTTACATCGAAGCGGGCAATAACGCCGCTGCCGAGAGCACTCTGAAGCAGGTCGCCGGCGGTTGGAACAGTGAGCTTGCCTCGCTCGCCAAGCTCTCGCTGGCGAACCTCTATCGCCAGACCGGACGCGATGCCCAGGCCGTCGATCTCTACAATGAGCTCACCGCAAAGCCCACGAACTCCGTTCCCCCTGGCCTCGCTCAGCTCCAGTTGGCCGAGCTCTACGAGACCCAGGGCAAGCCCGAAGACGCGAAGAAGATCTACGCCAAACTCAAAGACAAGGACGGCAAAAGCGCCGCCGGCCAACTGGCAGCGCGGAAACTGAACCCGACCCCCGCCGCCGCGCTACCCCAGTAGCCAGCCTCATAATTCGTAAACCCTGCCCCAGTGGAAGTTACTAAACCTCCGCTGGTTCGTCAGAAAAACTAATAAGATATTCATTGGACAACTCGCATCTCTCAGCCTAATCTGAGCATAGATTTGCAATCTCCAGCAGCGTATCAAAAGGAGATCACTATGCAACGAGTCCTTGTCGTTGACGATGATCGTCTGGTCGCCGATACCCTCGTTCTCATCTTCGCGAAGAGCGGCTTCCAAGCCAGGGCCGCTTACTCCGCAGATCAGGCCCTCGAATCCGTGCGTGCCTTCACCCCAGATTTACTACTTTGCGATGTCACCATGCCTGGCAGGGACGGTCTCGCCCTTGTCTGCGATGTAACTCGCGAACTCCCTTCGTGCCGCATCATCGTCCTCACTGGCTTTTACTCCAATCTCAAGGACGTGCGCGAGCAATCCAGCAAACTCGCCCGTCCCGTAGGTATCCTCACCAAACCCTGTCCTCCCTCTGACCTGCTTCGCGAAGCCGCTGCCATGCTGGCCGCCGCAAGTTAGTCGTCTCACTCATGTCTGATCTTGGCCGCATCCTGATCTTCTTTGGTCTCCTCCTCGTCGTGGCGGGGCTGATCGTGCTTGGCCTCAACCGCCTCAACATCCCGCTCGGCCGCCTCCCCGGCGACTTCAACTGGCGCGGCCGAGGCTGGTCCGTCTCCTTTCCCCTCGTAACCTGCATCCTGCTCAGCGTCCTCCTCAGCCTGCTCCTCTGGGCTATAAACCACTTCCGCCGCTAGGTATCGATATAGCGATGGGTTGTAAATAGCTGATTTATATATAAATTGCCGTCCTGAGCGGGGCCTCTCGCAGTTTCATCGCGAGAGGCGCAGTCGAAGGACCTGCGGTTTGCTCGTAGCGCCAATATTCCACCTTTTTCAGCACTTTCTCTCCATCCAACGCTGCTCTCATCCGTCGATACAGCGTGGCCTCCGATTCACCCGCCTGCGATGCTAGACTCGGCGATATGGCCGAGAAAGAAGAGAAACCGCCCACGCTGGCAAGCCTGCGAGCAGGCCGTGGAAAGCCGCGCGCCGCAAAACGCGCACCCGCCCAGACCGGCCTCCTCTTCACCCCCGACCCAACGAAACCGGGTGCCCCACGTCGGGCCTTTGAGGACGTGGGTGGTAGCAGTACAACTCTCAAAGGAAGCAAGCCAGCTTCAAAAAAACTCGAAGCGACCATCCCCGCCCTTCCCACCCAACGCCGCATCTGGACCGTCCGCGACCTCGTCATCGACATCCGCCAGCAGGTCGAAGACGGCTACCCCGACCTCTGGGTCGAGGGCGAAATCTCCAACTACCGCGCCGCCCCCTCCGGCCACGTCTACTTCACGCTGAAAGACGGCGAAGCCCAACTCCCCGTCGTTCTCTTCCGCCGCCAGGCCACATTGCTCCGCTTCCGACCCGCCGACGGCCTCGCCGTTCTCGTCCGTGGCCGCATCTCCATCTACGAGAGCCGGGGCCAGCTCCAGCTCATCGCCGAGACCCTCGAGCCTCGCGGAGCCGGGGCCCTCCAGCTCGCCTTCGAGCAGCTCAAAGCCCGCCTCCTGGCCGAAGGGCTCTTCGACGCCGCCTGCAAACGCCCCCTTCCGGCCTTCCCAAACTGTGTAGGCGTCATCACCTCGCCCACCGGGGCCGTTATCCGCGATATCGTCACCGTCGCCCGCCGCCGTCACGCTCGGCTCAACCTCCTCGTCTACCCTGCGACCATGCAGGGCCCAACCTGCTGCACCACGGTAGCCGCCGGAATCCGTTACTTCAACGCCCACCTGGCCCTCGTGGACGTCATCATCCTCGCCCGGGGCGGCGGCTCCATCGAAGACCTCTCCGGCTTCAATGACGAGACCCTCGCCCGCGCCATCGCTGCCTCTCAGATTCCCATCGTCTCCGCCATCGGCCACGAGACCGACTTCACCATCGCCGATTTCGTCGCCGATCTCCGCGCGCCCACTCCCTCCGCCGCCGCCGAGCTAGTCACCGCCGTCCAGCACCGCATCGAAGAGCGCATCCAGGCCCTCGCCGCCCGCGTCCACCGCGCCGGACGCTTCCATCTCATCTCGGCCCGCCAGCGCTACGCCCGCCTCTCCTCCGAATCCGTCCTCAACCGCCTCCGCGACACCATCAGCCGCCGCGACCAGCGCATCGACGAGCTAAGCCTGCGCCTCAACGCCGCCGCCACCCGCCGCCTCCGCATCAACACCCAGCGCCTCGGAACGCTCACAGAGCGCCTCCGCCGCCAGAATATCGCCGTCCGCATCGCTGCCACGCAACGCCGCCTGCAAACCGCAACCGAGCGCCTGCTCCGCACCTCGACCCAGGCAGTCTCCGCGAACCAAACCCGCCTCAACCGCTCCACCGCCCGCCTCGAAGCCCTGTCGCCTCTGGCCGTCCTCTCCCGAGGCTACGCGCTCGTCTATCTTCAGGAGGGGACCGAAAACGGCATCCTATTAAAATCCGCGGCGGACACCGCGCCCGGCCAAACCATTCGTGCCCGCCTCGCAGAAGGCACACTGACCGCAAAAATATCGGACAATAAGTAACGGAGACCAGCAACTCATGAAGAAGCTCTTTGGAACCGACGGCATCCGCGGTATCGCCGGTCAGCCACCCCTCGACGCCCCCACCGTCCACGCCATCGGCCTCGCCCTCGCGCACTCCCTCGCCGCGACCACCCCATCCCCCCGCGTCCTTCTCGGCATGGACACCCGCGAATCCTCCGACTCCATCGCCGCCATCCTCACCGCCGGCCTCGTCGCCGGAGGAGCCGCCGTCGAGAGCGCCGGCGTCATCACCACCCCCGCCATCGCCTTCCTCACCCACACCCACCGCTTCGCCGCCGGCATCGTCATCTCCGCCTCGCACAATCCCTGGCAGGACAACGGCATCAAGCTCTTCGGCCCCGACGGCTTCAAGCTCCCCGACGCCACCGAACTAGCCATCGAAGCCGAAATCTTCCGCCACCTCGAAGCCACCACTAAATCGGGTGTGAGTTCAACCACTAAACTGGGTGCCCCACATCTCGATTCTGAGATGTGGGATGGGACCGCCTCAAATCCCGCCCCGCAAGCGCCCCCCGTCAACGAAGCCGACCGCGCCGAATACATCCGCTTCCTCCTCGCCGCCGTCCCCGGCCTCTCCCTCGACGGCAAGCGCATCGTCGTCGACTGCGCCAACGGAGCTGCCTCCTCCGTCGCGCCCGAACTCTTTGCCGAACTGAATGCAAACGGCGGCGGCGAAGTTGTCATCACTCATGCCAGCCCCGACGGCTTCAACATCAACGAGTTCTGCGGAGCACTCCACCCTGACGTAGTCGCCGCCGAAGTCGTCACTCAAAAAGCCTCTATGGGCATCACCTTCGACGGCGACGCTGATCGTGCCCTCTTCGCCGACGAAAACGGCAACGTCGTCAACGGCGACGCCGTCCTTCTGCTCGCCGCCCGCGATCTGCAGCTACGCGGCCTTCTCACCAACGACACTGTGGTAGCCACCACTATGTCCAATATGGGCCTCGAAGCCGCACTCAAGCGCAGCGGCATCCAGATGCTCCGCGCCGCCGTGGGCGACAAGTACGTCCTCGAACAGATGCTCTCTACCGGAGCCGCACTCGGCGGCGAACAGTCCGGCCACATCATCTTCAATGGCCGAAGTACCACCGGTGACGGTCTGCTCACCGCGCTCCTCGTCCTCGACACCGTCCATCGCAGCGGCAAATCCCTCAGCGAACTCATCGCCGACCTCAAGGTCTTCCCTCAGGTCATCGTCAACGTCAAAGTCCGCGAAAAGAAGCCTCTCGAAACCATCCCGCCGGTAGCCGAAGCCATCCGCGCAGCCGAGCAGGAGCTGGCCGACTCTGGCCGCGTCGTCATCCGCTACAGCGGCACCGAAGCCCTCTGCCGCGTCATGATCGAAGCCGAATCCGAGCCCCTCATGCGCCACCACGCCGACACCATCGCTAACGCCATCCGCACCGAACTCGGCGCCTAGCACCTCCTGTATAGTGGACGGCAAGCGCAGCCCCTAAGCTCCGGGGCTGCTCTAATTCCACTGCGAATCATGGGGAGAGACATGCGGCGACGAGAGTTTGTCGGTATGGCAGCGGCAGCAGCCGTTCTTTCCGGGACCGCACAGGCCCAGAACACGAACACCACGGTCACCACCACACCCGAGCAGCTCGTCATCGACCGCCCAACCAGCGGCCAGCCTCATCGCGGCAAGGTATTCGCCCTCATCGCGCCGCATCTCGACGACGGCCCCATCTTCGGCGGCGGCCTCCTCGCCAAGCTCCTGGCCGAAGGCTACACCGGCTACTTCATCCGCACCAGCAACGACGAAAAAGACTCCTTCGACCTCTCGCTCGGCGAAACCGTCCTCGCCAACGAGCGCGACACCGCAAAGTTTGTCAAAACTGCCGGTCTCAAAAAATCCTACGATCTCAGCTATCGCAACCACCGCATGGACGACGTCTCAAGAACGGAACTCCGGGGCCGTCTCATCTTCCTCTTCCGCCTGCTCAAGGTCGATACCGTCCTCAGCTACGACCCCTGGGGCCACTACGAAGAGAATCCCGACCACTATGTCACCGCGCAGGCCGTAGAAGCCGCCTGCTGGATGGCCGCCGGTCGCCTCGACTGGCCCGAGCACGCCGAAGTAGGCCTGCAACCGCACGGCATCTCCGAGAAATACTACTTCGCGCGCGGCCCGCAACTCGTCAACCGCGTCGTAGATATTACACCCTTCATTCAGCAAAAGGTCGCCATCATCAAATCCTGCGACACCATGATGGTCCACATGGTCAAAGACCTGAATGAATCGCTGGCAAAAAGCGGTCTGCAGCTTCCCGCCATGACAGGAAACCCCGAGGCCGCGCTCGACGCCTTCATCCACGAATCGTTCGTAGTCCGCGACCATAAGGTTGGAGAGAAATACAAGCTCGACTATGCCGAAGAGTTTCACTACATCGGCCCCGGCGATCCAAATCTCAGCGACTACATCAAGCGAAACGCCAGGCCGCTCTCATAAAGCCGATGCATTTCGCGGCCTCTGGCTTACACTGCATCTGATGAGACCTATGTCCTTACTCCTTTGCCTCTCGCTGGCCGCCGCCGGGAGCAGTGTTGCCCCGGCTCAGGCAGGCGCTGCCGTACCCGACGCCTTCGCGCAGTCCACCCAGATGATCGTCGTCACCACGCCGAACTGGGACGCAGTCGATGGAAAGCTGCAGCGATATCAGCGCCGCACTCCCCACGAAGCATGGCAACCCGTAAGCCAGCCGATCTCCATCGTCGTCGGCAAGCGTGGCCTGGCATGGGGCATCGGAGTCGTCGCGACCGATGGCCCCGGCGTCCGCGCCGCTTCCGGCCCGGTCAAAAAAGAGGGAGACGGCAAGTCGCCCGCAGGCATCTTCAGCCTTGGCACCGCCTTCGGCTACGCCCCGCAGCCCCTGCCCGGATTGAAGTTGCCCTACCTGACTCTCACTCCGTCGATCGAGTGTGTCGACGACGCAGGCTCAAAGTTTTATAACCGCATCGTCGACCGCTCCACCGTCACTCCCGACTGGAACAGCTCAGAGCACATGCGCAACACCGGCGAGTCTTATCGCTGGGGCATCGTTGTGGATCACAACGGCACCGTCACAACCGGCAACGCGAATCCTCCTATGCCGGGAGGCGGCTCGTGTGTCTTCATGCATATCTGGGGTGGCCCCGGCCATGGCACGGCCGGCTGTACTGCCATGACGCAAAACAACCTGGAAACCCTGCTCATCTGGCTCGACCCAGCGCGAAAACCGCTGCTGGTACAACTGCCCGCAGCGGAGTACGGTCGCCTCATGAATCGCTGGAAGCTGCCGACAGTCATCAATATTCCCGCACGCTGAGCAGCACCGAAACCTCTACTGCCCGAGATCTTCAAACTTCACATTCATGATTGGATACTGTCTCCAATCCTTATAGTCGAAGTGCCACCACTCCTTGGGAATGACCTTGAAGCCCTGCTCTTCCATGGCTTGGCGCAGCACGGCGCGGAGAGCGCGTTCGTCCGCCGTGCCCCCAGGGTAATCGGCGTAAGCGCGTTCGCTCATCTCGTCATATCCGCTGGGCATCGTCACCTCTTTGCCCGTCTTCAAATCGTATAAAGAAAGGTCGACGGCGCATCCGCGGTTGTGCTTGGAGCCGGCTGCCGGATCGGCGACGAAGATCTTCTTATCGTCAGGCGTGGCATCCCAGAAGATCTTCGTGACGTACCACGGCCGGTAGCCATCGTGGATGATGAGGCCATATCCCTTCGCCTTGAGCTTCTGATTGGCGCGAACCAGCGCTTCCGCTGCGGGTCGCTGCAGAAAGGCCCGCGCCTGGGTGTACAACGGAGTCCCCAGAAAATCATTCGTTGTCGCGTAACGGATGTCGAGCTTGATCGTTGGATCGAGTTTGACCAGCTCCACCAGATCCGGCTTGCGGAAGTCTCCTTCCTCGTGTGGCGGCTGCGCCTTGAGCGCCTCGGCGCGCAACTCCGGTACAGGACGTAAAGGCGTGATATGGAAGCTTACCTGCTGTGCAAAGCAGGGTAGCGGCAGCAGCAGAAGAAGACAACAAAGACGAGCGCGGTGGCTGAGCAAAGTTTTCATAAGCTTCATCACAACTATAACCGCCTCTACCAGAGCCACAGCCGTTACTGTCACAATCAGGGCACTCGCCTCATTCCCGGACATGATCTCAAGCTCAACGCCCTCGAAGACACGGAATCCGTTCAGGTCGCCCTCTCGCTGGTCATCAACGCCCTTGCCACTGGCCATCTGGAAGCCAAGCGTGCCACCGCCCTGCTCTATGGTCTCCAACTCGCCTCCAGAAATGCAGCCCGCCTTCCGGCCGGACCCAACCCTCCCGATGTCGTCCGTTCCATAGCCCTCACTCCAGAGGGCTTCGAACTGGCCCACCCCGAAGCCACCCACGAACTAGCCGAACCAGGCAATGAAGAAGAAAACCAGGAGAACAAGGAAGAAAGAGGAGAGAAAAAGGATTGAGACAGAGCCAAAATTCGCAAACTTTAAATCCGCGTTCCTCCGCGAGAATCCGTGGTCGGCCATCCTGAATCGGTGTCATCGGTGCAAATCGGTGTTAAGGAACTTCTGATGTAAGTCCGGTTTTGTTAAGGGCACGGCTTCAGCCGTGCCGCAAGTGGTTTGCCTGCAATGCGGCTTTAGCCGCTGAGGGAATGTTCGGAGATTTAATCAGACTCTCTTTAAGCCGTTCAGTCCGCCAACCTTGCCCATCCGCCATCACTGAACTAATCTGGAACCAGCCATGTATGAAGATTTCAAAGTAACCGACCGCTGGACCGGAGAAGAACTCCGCTGCGTCTGGAAAGGCACCGTCGTCGCCATCGCCACGCGTCACGCCGACGCCACCGACATCCGCTTCTCCGTCAACGGCAACCCCGTCTGGATTGCGATGCCGAACCTCGCCTGGGTCGAGCAGAAGCGCCGCAACGGCCACGTCATCACAGACTATCTCGCCGCCCAGACCGCTGGCCGCTACCTCCAGCATGCCATCCTCTCCGGCTACGACAACGGTCGCGAGATGTACACCATGACGGTAGAAGAGGTCCTCACCCACGCCGACGCCGTCGTCCGCGAAGCTGGCAGCACCGACAAGCTGCCCAGCCTCCCCGTCATCAACGAAGATATCCAGCCCGAGCTCGAACTCGGACGTCTGCCAGCCGACAATCAAGGCCCCGTCCAGATGCCGCCCGACCACATGGTTCTCTAAAATCAATGGTCTGCCACTACCTCGTAAAAGGCCGCGTGCAAGGCGTCGGGTTCCGCTGGTTTGTCCAGCGCGAAGCCTCCGAGATCGGCCTGAAGGGTTGGGTCCGTAACACCGCCGAAGGCCACGTAGAAGTCCTCGCAGCCGGCGAACAGGAAGATTTAGCAGAGCTGAAAGACGCACTCCGCAAGGGTTCACGCGGCAGTCGAGTCGATGCCGTCATCGAACATGAACTTGTCGAGAGCGAAGCAACGCATCTCGGCCCATTTGAGATTGAAGGAGCCTGGTAAAAAACGATGTCAAACAACTGCGAACCTTTGAAGGCGCTCGTGCGCACCGTTCCCGACTTCCCGAAGCCGGGAATCCTCTTCTATGACATCACGACGCTGCTCAAGGACAAGGCAGGCTTCGCCCAACTGATCGACGTCTTCGCGGCCTACTACATCGGCAAGGAGATCGACCTGGTTCTCGGCATCGAAGCCCGAGGCTTCATCTTTGGCCCAGCTTTGGCCTATCGCCTCAACGCGGGCTTCGTTCCCGTCCGCAAGCCCAACAAGCTACCCGCAAAGGCAGCCCGAGTGACCTACGACCTCGAGTACGGAACAGATTCGCTCGAAATTCACCTCGACGCAATCAAGCCAGGACAAAGGGTAATCATCGTCGACGACTTGCTCGCCACCGGCGGCACCATGCAAGCCACTGTGCAGTTGGTACGCCAATTGGGCGGAGAGATCGCCGGCCTCGGCTTCGCGGTAGAACTCGACTTTCTGAAGGGGCGCGACAAGTTTCAGGAGTACGACGTGCTAAGCCTGCTGCACTACGACGAATAGCAGAGTTGAAGATAAAGAAGATCAATACGCTGCCCTCAAGGGCAGCGTATTTCTTTGTTATGCGCGGCTCATGTAAGCGCCTTCGGCCGTATCCACGCGAATCTTCTCACCCTCGTTGATGAACGGCGGAACCTGCACCACAAGCCCTGTCTCCAGCTTGGCAGGCTTGGTGACAGAAGAAGCTGTAGCTGACTTGATGCCAGGTTCGGTCTCGACTACGGTCATCTCGACCACCAGAGGAAGCTCGATGCCGACGGCTTTGCCATCGTGGAAACTCACGGCAATGGTCAGATTGGGCAGCAGGTAATCGACCGCGTCGCCCAAGCTCTCGCGCTTCAGCATGGTCTGCTCGAAGCTCTCGTCCATGAAGTAGTAGTCATCGCCATCGTTGTAGAGGTACTCCATCTTGACTTCGTCGACGAAGACGCGGTCGATGGGATCAGGCGAGCGGAAGCGCTCGGTGAACATCGCTCCGGTGCGGACGTTGCGCAGCTTGGCCTGAATGAAGGCACGAAGGTTGCCCGGTGTGCGATGCTCGACGGAGAAGACCAGATGAAGGTCGTCTTTGTACTTGATAACCATGCCCGGTCGCATCTGCGTGGCGGGAATCGACATAAGGAAAAACCCCTGATTTCTATGCTGTATTTGGAAGTTGGCAGAATGGGTGCAGCATCGCTGCCGACTCGCCCACAACCCTTTAATTGTAGCGCAGTGAACTACCCGTCCGTCTTCAGTGACGGCCAAACAGCCGCTTAAAGAAGCGTCCGATCCAATGTCCTACATCGGAAGAATGCGGAGGCGCTGGTGGAGGAGGAA
Organism: Acidobacteria subdivision 2 bacterium RH1 MAG20; assembly: GCA_002197545.1. The sequence continues at coordinate 13,121 of NFUO01000110.1, forward strand.
CTTGCGCCATCGCCGAATCCGACGGTTGCGTTACTGGAGCGGTGGCCTGCGATTGACTTGCCACGTCTGACGTATCCGTTCCCGACGCCGCCGGCGCAGGGACAGTCGAGCCTTTGCCTGACGCGTCATAGCTCAGCGTCGTGGCGACCTGTGCATGAACAGTTCCAGTGGGGGCCTGTGGCACTGACGCTGTTGGCGCGAGGCCATCGCTGATAGCGGCAGGGAAGGGATGCTGCTCCGATGCCGACTTTGCTACCGCGCTGCCTGCTGCGGCAGGAGTGGCCGATGTAACGCCTGCGTCGGCGACGGAGACCACTGGAGTCGGCGGGCAGCCGCAAGGGGCGCTTTCGTTATCTACGACTTCTTTCAGGCTGCCATGCTCGAACAGAACGTGTTGTCCTGCTCGCAGGTTGTAGCTCGATTCGCCGAACTGGTCGGCAACGCTGAGCACGGGAGCGTCTCCACCACGATTCTCGACACAGGTGTCGCCGTTGTTGATGACGCGAAGTCTCAGGTCGAGAGGGCCGTTGCTGCGGATGTTGAAGCGCAGATCGGGAGTCATGACCACGTCGCTTGTCGTTGCTGCCATCTGCACTTCAACGGCTCCGCGATCGAGCGACAACAGCAAAGGCGCTGCGCCTGATGCACTCTTCCCAGAGGTAATATGCAGACCGCTGGTGGCGCAGACGCGGATGGAGCCGCCACGATTTAGTGTCACCTCTGCCGTGTGGTCTTTTGCAGTCACGGTGGTATCGCTCACCAGAACGGCGCGTCCATTGTTGACAGTGAGATCGCCTGCTACTGTGGCGTCCTTTACGGCAACGCTTCCGATAGGCTGCTGCGCCTGCGCGACTCCGCATAACACCGCGAACAGAAAGATCAACGGTCGCTTCATCTTCACCACTCTACATCTTCAGAAAGTTCTGGATCATCTGCTTGCCGTGGACGGTCAGGACGCTCTCGGGATGGAACTGCACGCCTTCGATGGGCAACTCGCGATGCCGCAATGCCATGATGGTTTCGCCATCGACGGTCCGTGCGGAGACCTCCAGCTCTTCAGGGAGGCCGTCTTCGGCGACGATGAGCGAGTGGTAGCGCGTGCAGGTCATCGTCGATGGGATGTCTTTGAAGATCGTCCTGCCATCGTGCTCGACTTCGCTGGTCTTGCCGTGCATCAGCTTGGGGGCGCGCACGACATTGCCGCCGAAGGCCGCTCCAATGGCCTGATGGCCGAGGCAGACGCCGAGGATCGGGACGCGGTGATCTGCTCTGGCAAAGTGCCGGATCAATTCGATGCTGATGCCTGCATCCTGTGGAGTGCAGGGGCCGGGCGAGATCAGAATGCGGTCGGGGCGCAGGGCCTCCACCTCGGCTGGCGTGAGCTCGTCGTTGCGCCGGATCACCATCTCGGCACCGAGTTCGCCCATATACTGCACCAGGTTGTAGGTGAAAGAGTCGTAGTTGTCGAGGACGAAGACCATAGGGTTTCTCTGATTTTACGCTTTGCGGAGGAGCTGTCCCCACGGGGAGGTGAATGGAGGTAAACTGACCACCGTGTAGGTTGGAAGCATGTTGGTGGAGCTCGCCAAGCCGATCGCCCTGTTGCTGTGTCTGCTCTCTTTGTGTGCCGTGTTCCATACGGCCTTCCTGATTCCGGCAAGCGACCTGCATCAGAGGATCTGGGACTCCCTCGAACTGTTGTCGCTGGCTGCCGGAATCTCACTCATCAGCGGATTGATCTTTCGCGAGTCTGCACCAGAGCCATCCACCGACAACGAACGGCTCGCAACGACACTTCCCATTCAAGTGTTTTGCTGGGCTGTGGGCACGATGTTCCTGCTCTTCCTCTCTTCGTGGTATCTGGAGACCCACTGCATCCTCTATCGGGATATACGCTTCTGAGCGAATGGGTTTATTCCTCGTTCTGGAGACCGCCGCGAAAGCGAGCAACTGCCGGGTGCCCCATCTTCGGCGCAGCTTTATCGCGCCTAAGGTGGGCAATCGTGCGGAGCACGATCCGTTTCTCCGAGTGGAGAGTGTCGGGATTTTCGCTGCCGCGAAAATGGCCCACCTTAGCGACGATAAAGGTGTCGCGAAGATGGGGCACCCGATGGTGGTGGTAAGGTCAGATGCGGGCCACCCGCCGAGAGCTTGTGCGGGGACGGTTCCGTCTGTATAGCGCATCCATTATCATCTACTTTAGGGGTGATCAAGCGTCTGCTGTACCCTGAGTGGATGACGAACCCTTGGTTGAAACTGTGTTCCGAACCTCCGTATGTCCTTGAGATGGACGCCAGCGAAATACAGAATTACGACTCCCGACAGAGAAACGACGCCAAGTTGATGCTTGATTCGGTTCCTGAACCGTATATTGGCAATCCAGAAACGGCCACCCTCGTCTTGCTACTACTCAATCCTGGACACTCCCCGAGAGACTCTAAATCCCACTCCAATGCACAATTCAAAGAGGCCTTGTTTCGAAATCTGCGAGGCGAACCCCAAGATTACCCTTTCTATCCATTGAACCCGGCGTTTTCATCGACCCCAAGCGCCGAATGGTGGATTCCGCGTCTTCGAGAACTGACGCAAGAAACAGGTTTGACTGACGCGGCACTCTCGAAAAAGCTAATTGCAATCGAGTGGTTCCCATATCACTCAAGAAGCTCTGGTTTGCCTACAAAACGTGTATGTAGCTCACAAGACTACACATTTGGACTTGCAAAAAAGCTGTTCACAGATCGGCTTGTTCTCAGAATGCGCTCTATAAAGCATTGGTCGGGAGTTGACTCTAGGTTTCAAAATATTCCAGCGTTGAAGAATCCGCGATGCGGTCACATCAGTCGCCGTAACACGAAGGCGGGTCTGTTCGAAGAAATCATAAAAGCGCTGACTTGAGCTAGATGCCAACGATAGGTTCTGATAAACGCCCTTGTGTTGACTAATTCCAGCGGCGTTTGTCGGCCCCAGCCGTAGGCTTACTTTTGTTCACAAGGAACATCTCGGAAGGGAAGCCATGCGCACATTCTGAGGTCCACCGGAAAGGCTGTTGAAGAGTGAAATAAAAAGGCGGGACTCGAAGTCCCGCCTTTGGTGTGAATGAAGCTTTTAGTTGTCGTTTCAGGCGTTGACTGAGGTTTCGGTTGCGGCTGCTGCAGCTTCTGCGGCGGCCCTTTCCTTTTCAGCCTTCTCGGCCTTTCGCGCTGCGGCTGAGTTCTGTCCGAGTTCAGCAGCCAGCGTTTCCGTGGTGAAGGACTCGATGATGTCGCCTGCCTTGATGTCCTTGAAACCGGCGAGATCGATACCGCACTCGATGCCCTGGCGGACTTCGGAGACGTCATCTTTGACCCGTTTGAGGCTGGAGATCTTGCCCTTCCAGACTTCGGCGCCGTCCCGCAGGACGCGGACCTGGGCGTCGCGCTTGATGAGGCCGTCGGTGACGCGGCAGCCGGCGATCTGGCCGACCTTGGTGATCTTGAAGACCTGCAACACCTCGGCGCGGCCTGCGTAGTTCTCCTTGTAGACCGGTTCGAGCAAACCATACATCGCCTTTGTGATCTGGTCCTGCAGCTCGTAGATGATCGAGTGCAGACGGATCTCGACGTTCTCGCGCTCTGCAATCTCGGCGGCCTTGCGGTCGGGACGGACGTTGAAGCCGATGACCACCGCGTTCGATGCCGACGCGAGCAGCACGTCGGACTCGGTGATAGCGCCGACGCCGGAGTGCAGCACGCGGACGCGGACCTTTTCAGTGGACATGCGTTGCAGCGAATCGGCCAGCACCTCGACCGAACCCTGCACGTCGCCCTTGAGGATCAGGTTCAGGTCCTTCATGCCGGCCTGCTTGATCTGTTCTGCCAATCCTTCCAGAGACACGCGGGAGCTCTTGGCGAGTTGCGCCTCCCGCTCCTTCGTCTTGCGGTACTGGGCGATGCCCTTGGCCTTGTCGCGGTCGGCCATGACGAGGAAGGTGTCGCCGGCGTCGGGCATGCTTTCGAGGCCGAGGATTTCGACCGGGGTGGACGGCCCGGCTTCGGTGATGGAACGGCCGCGGTCGTCGAACATGGCGCGGATCTTGCCGAAGGTGTTGCCGACGATGTAGCTGTCGCCCAGACGCAAAGTTCCGTTCTGAACGAGGATCGAGGCGACGGCGCCGCGGCCACGGTCGAGCTTGGCTTCGATGACGGTGCCGACGGCGGGACGCTCAGGAACAGCCTTGGGGGCGCTGATGTCGGCGACGAGGCAGATCATCTCTTCGAGGAGATCGAGGCCGATGCGCTTCTTCGCGGAGACTTCGACGAACTCCGTGTCGCCGCCCTGATTGGAGGGCTGAAGGCCACGGGCAGCAAGCTGCTGGATGACCTTTGCCGGATTCGCTTCGGGCTTATCGATCTTGTTGACGGCGACGATGATCGGCACTTTGGCGGCGCGGGCGTGGTCGATGGCTTCGAGGGTCTGGGGCATGACGCCGTCGTCCGCCGCGACGACGACAACGACGATGTCGGTGACCTTGGCTCCACGGGCTCTCATGCGGGTGAAGGCTTCGTGACCGGGGGTATCGAGGAAGACGATCTCGCGACCGAAGGCGGGGGAGTCGGGCTTGGTGACGTGGACCTTGTAGGCTCCGATGTGCTGGGTGATGCCGCCGGCCTCGCCTGAAGCTACATCGGTGGAACGGATGGCGTCGAGCAGCGAGGTCTTACCGTGGTCTACGTGACCCATGACGGTTACCACGGGAGACCGGTCGATCTCGACCATGCCGGTGGTGTCTTCGAGGAAGCCTTCGATGGCTTCGTTTTCTAGCTGCTCTTCGACGGAGATGACGGTGGCGTCGGCGCCGAACTGGCGGGCGACGTCTTTGACCAGCTCGCCTTCGAGCGACTGGTTGACGGTGACGAAGACGCCCTTCATCAGGAGGATCGCGATAAGGTCCTTGCCGCGTACGTCGAGCTTCTCGGCGAGGTCCTTGACGCTGATGCCTTCGGTTACGGTGATGGTCTTGGTGATGGGCAGCGGCTCACGCGAGATGGGCGCTCCCCCAAAACGCGATGGCGGCTGGAAGCCCTTCATTGGGCCTTCCTTGGTCTTCTCGTAACGCTGGCCGCCGCGCCGCTGGCCGGGACGCGCCGCCGGGCGCATTCCCTCGCCAGGGCCGGGCATTACGCCGGGAGCGCCACCGGGGGCTCCGGGACGCGCTCCAAAACCAGGACGTGTGCCGAAGCCGGGACGTGGAGCGCCGGGAGCGAAGCCGGGGCGTCCTGGTGTTCCGCCCGGACCGCCGGGGCCACCCGGATAGGTGCGTGTCGGGTGCATGGGGCGGCGCGCGCCGGGAGCCATGGAGGAGGTGGGGCGTGAACCGGGAGCTACGGGAGCTTGCGGGCGTGGCCGCTCAAAGATGGGACGGCTGCGCGCCGGGGTCCCGGGAGCTGGTGGCGGCGCGGTATAGATAGGGCGTGGGCCGGTCTGCGGCATGATGACGCGCCGGGCAGGAAGGCCTGCGGGTGCTGCGGACGCCGGTATGGTGGCTTCGGTGGGAGTTTCGGGTGCGGCTTCGGAGACCGGAATGTTTGGAGCAGCGGGTGCGGCAGGCTGCGGAGCTGGCGCCGGTGTGGCGGCGGCGGTGGGCGATGCGGCAGGCTTTGCGGCCGGGGGAGGCGCAACCACGGCAGGCGGGGCCACGGCGACCGGAGGATGCGCGGATGGGGGAGCTGCGGCGGGTGGGCGCGCGATCACCGGACCGACCGGCGGTTTGCTGGCGATTGCCGGAGCCGGGGGGGCGGTAGGAGGAATAATATTTGCGGCCTGACGAGGCTGCGGCACGATGCGACGCGGCGCCGGTGCGGCTGCGGGCGGCGGAGGCGCAGAGGCCGTTATCGAGACTGCAGGCGTTGCGGGCCGTGATGCCGCGGGAGTCGAAGGGGGGGCAGCCACGACCGCGGTAGGACGCGGAGGAGCAGTCTTGGCGGCGGCTTCAGCCTGTTTGCGCTCGAGGATGGCTTTGAGCGCATCGCCCGGTTTCGAGACCTTGGAGAGATCAAACTTCGGCTTGACCTCAGCCGGCTTGCTCGCGCTCGTAGAACGGCTTCCGTTCTTGAAATAGCTGCGCACTTTCTCAGCCTGATCGGCTTCGATCGAGCTGGAATGCGTCTTTCCAGTGATGCCGATTGCTTCGAGCGCGTCCAGAATCGGCCTGCTCTTTACTTCCAGTTCTCGTGCCAAATCGTTGATTCGAACTTTGCTCATCCGTCCCTTTTCGCTTCCCTGCGCCCTTAGCTGTTCATATCAGCCTCATTGAGGTAGGAATCTTTATTGTAATTATCGCTGAAACGCCGGTGTGGCGATTCAGCGATCGCTGTGGTGTATGGCTCGACCGGCTAGCCACGATCAGGTCCTTCGCTGTCGATGCCCTCGCCGGAGATCTCCTGGCTCTCGTTCACCAGGGAATCTACGGCGTCATTGTCTGTTTCAATCTGCTCTTCACGCTCATCCGCATCGGTGAACGCGTCGCTGGCTTCATCTTCGGCTTCCGCAATCTCTTCCGACGAAGTATTGTCGACCTCTTCGGCGGTGCCGGTTTCGGCTGCTTCAGCGAGAATCGCCTCTGGCGTCTTGGTCATGGTTTCTCCCTCGACTTCTTCGCCTTCAGATGCGGTTTCCGCGGCTGCGGGAGCTTCGATTGCGGGGCGTTCCTCGCCTTCTTCGTATTGGCCGAAGTAGTGGCGGACCGCGACTGAGATTTTTTCCACCGTCTTTTCGCCGATGCCGGGGACCTCTTCAAGCTGCTCGGGGGTCATGTCGGCGAGGGCTTCGACGGTGGTGATGCCTGCCGCGATGAGCTTTTCGAGAACAGCGTCGCCGAGTTCCGTGACCTGTTCGATGGCCGTTGTCGGGCCGCCGGACATGGCCTGCATCTGCTGCTCGACCTCCTGACGCTTCTCCTCCTCAGACTTGATGTCGATCTTCCACTGCAGGAGCTTGGCGGCGAGGCGGACGTTCTGGCCCTTCTTGCCGATGGCGAGCGAGAGCTGGGTGTCGTCGACGATGACTTCGATCTGCTTGTCGGCGAGGTCGGTGATGGAGACGCGGCTGACCTTGGCAGGCTGCAGGGCTTTTTCCGCGAAGGTGGTGATCTCTTCGGAGAACTCGATGATGTCGATCTTTTCGCCGCGCAGCTCGCGGATGATGGACTGGACGCGCATGCCCTTCATGCCGACGCAGGCGCCGACGGGATCGACGTCCTTGTCGCGGCTCATGACGGCGATCTTGGTGCGCTCGCCGGCCTCGCGTGCGATCGCCCTGATCGTAACCGTCCCGTCGTAGATCTCGGGGACTTCGCTCTGGAAGAGGTTCTGCACCAGCCCCGGCGCGGCGCGGGAGACGATGACCTGCGGGCCTTTTGCGGCGCGGTCGACACGGAGCAGGACGACGCGGACGCGCTCGCCGACGGCGAATTGTTCGAGCCGGGACTGCTCGCGCTTGGGCATGCGGGCCTCGGCCTTGCCCAGGTCGAAGATGACGTCCATGGGCTCAAGGCGCTTTACGGTTGCGTTCAGGACTTCGCCGGCGCGGTGGTTGTACTCGTTGAAGACGGTGTCGCGCTCGGCTTCGCGGACCTTCTGGAAGATGACCTGCTTGGCCATCTGCGCGGCGATGCGGCCGAGGGGAGTGGTGTCCTTGTAGAAGCGGAGTTCGCCGCCGACTTCGACCTCGGGGGCGAGCTCGCGGGCCTGATCGAGGGTCAGTTGATTGACGTCGTCTTCGACCTGCTCGGGCGTTTCGACTACGGTCTTGTAGACGTAGGCGCGGATTTCGCCAGTCTCGCGGTCCATCTCGGCGCGCATATTTTCCTGCGTTTTGTAGTATTTACGCGTTGCAAGGGCGATGGCGTCCTCGACGGCGCCCACTACGATCTCGGGCTCGATTCCTTTGTCCCGGCTTAACGTTTCAATGGATTGATACAAAACACTTGCCATCGGTCACTTGTCCTTCGCTGCCCCAGGTTTGCGGGCTTTTGTTGCTTGTGGTGTCTTTGATGCGGGTCTTTAGATCTCCGCGACCAGGTTTGCTTTTTCGATATTCGCTAACGGAATATCGACGGTTTGTTCGGTTGCGGCCTTCTTTGCTTTGCCTTTTTGCTTGATAGCTGAGAGATCGATTGTCGCGGTATTCTCTGCAAATTTTGTGAGGCGGCCTTGCCATTGCCGATTGTTGTTGATCGGCGTAAATGTCTGGATCTTCACCAGATTGCCTTGAAACCGGGTGAAGTCTTCCGCGTTGGACAGCTTACGCTCCAGACCCGGTGATGAGACTTCGAGGGTGTATTCCGCGCCGGGAATCAGGTCTTCTACATCGAGGACGGTGCTGAAATCTTGGGCGAATTTGGCGCAATCCTCATGAGTTACGCCGGAGAGCATCTCTATCGGGACACCCTTGGGCAGCTCATCCGGATTGGCTGTCTCCGCGAGTTTTGCGCGCTCGGCTGCATTCTTCTCAACGAAGAGGCGTAGCGTGCGGAACTTGCCGCCGCCCTGGAACTCGATATCGACGAGGTCGAGGTGGTGCGACGCTGCGACGCGCTGCGCGGTGGCTCGGATTGTGTCCAGTTTCAGCGACATAACGTTTTTTTCAGGATCGTTTTTAAAGCAAATAAAAAGTGGGTTCTCACCCACTCATCTCTTCCGTCAATTTGCCGGTGCGCTCACGGCGGTTCGAACAACGGAACAAAATCGTCAAATTTGATGATACATCGAGTGTATGGGGATTTCAATGGGATCGATGGATGAGAGTTGGGGAGATGCAGGAGATAGAGATTTTTGGAATGAGTGTTCCCTAGCCATTTGGGAACAGATAAAGCCGAAATATAGGGATCTCTCCACTCCGCTTCGCTTCGGTCGAGATGACGTGCGTGCGACGAGAGAGAAGAGCAGACAACGACAAGGCAGACAGGTTGATTTGCTCTGGCTCGATGGCGAATCTACAATCGAGGATATTCATGATCACTTCCCCGATTCCTGAAGCCCTTACATTCGATGACGTCCTGCTGGTCCCCGCATATAGCGACATCGTTCCGACCCAGGTAAGCACACAGACGCAACTGACCAGGAACATCACTCTGAATACGCCGCTGGTCTCCGCGGCGATGGACACGGTGACAGAGTCGCGGCTGGCGATTGCCATGGCGCAGCAGGGAGGTCTGGGGGTCGTTCACCGGAACCTCAGCATCGAGCAGCAAGCGGGAGAGATCGATAAGGTCAAGCGGTCGGAGAGCGGGATGATCGTCGATCCGGTGACCATCGACCCGGAGCAGACCATTGCGGCAGCGCTGGAAGTGATGCGGCGATACAAGATCTCGGGCGTTCCGGTGACGAAGAACAAGAAGCTGGTCGGCATTCTGACCAACCGCGACCTGCGCTTTGTGTCGCGCACCGATCTGAAGATCGATTCGGTGATGACGAAGACGAACCTGATTACGGTTCCGGTGGGCACGACGCTGGAGGAGGCCGAACACATCCTCCATCAACACCGCGTCGAGAAGCTGCTGGTCGTCAACGACGATTTTGAGCTGAAGGGCCTGATTACGGTCAAAGACATCCAGAAGAAGTTGAAGTATCCGAATGCCTCGAAGGATAGCCAGGGCCGGTTGCGGGTTGCGGGAGCGATTGGAGCTACGGGGGATTTTCTGGAGCGGGCTGCGGAACTGGTTAAGGCGCGAGTCGATGCGCTGGCGATTGACTCCGCGCATGGTCATTCGTCGCGGGTGCTCGAAGCCGTTGCCGAGGTAAAGAAGCGCTTTCCTGACGTCGATCTGATGGCGGGCAATATCGCTACCTATGACGGCGCGATGGCGCTCATCAAGGCAGGGGCTGACGCTATCAAGGTTGGGATCGGGCCGGGCTCGATCTGCACGACGCGGATGGTGACGGGCGCGGGGATGCCGCAGATTACGGCCATCTCGGAGGCGTATCGGGCGGCAAGCCAGCACGGGGTTCCGGTGATTGCCGATGGCGGCATCAAGTATTCGGGCGATGTGGCGAAGGCGATTGCCGCAGGCGCTAACGTGGTGATGATTGGCTCGCTGTTTGCTGGAGTGGATGAGAGCCCGGGCGAGACGATCCTGTATCAGGGGCGGTCGTTCAAGGCTTATCGCGGGATGGGCTCGCTTTCGGCGATGGCGCAGGGCTCGGGTGAACGGTACTTCCAGGGCAAGGAAGATATTGACGAGGCGGCGAGCACGGAGCGTCCGTCACTGACGGCGCGTGAAGGCAGCTCGTCGAACCGGCTCTCCAAGTTCGTGCCTGAGGGGATCGAAGGACGGGTCCCCCATCGCGGGCCGTTAGAAGCGATGGTCTATCAGTTAGTGGGTGGATTGCGGTCGGGCATGGGGTATCTGGGATGCCCGACGATTGCGGATTTGCAGACGAATGCGCGGTTTATTCGGATCTCGAATGCCGGGCTTCGTGAGAGCCACGTGCATGACGTGATCATTACTCGGGAAGCTCCGAATTATCACGTGGAGTAGGGACGACAGGGAATAGGGACTAGTGTGGTGGGAGATATTTCCCAACTCGCAATGAGACTGCCTTCAGGCCTTGATCTTCTCCGCTCTCCACGATGCGGTGGTGTGTCGGGAGGGAGACGATGCTTCCATATCGTCGTGAGGAGTCTCCTGTACGGGGTTCTTCAGAGCGTCCTGCACCCTGGCACGAAACCAGGCATCGTGCTCTGCCGTGTTATTTTGGAGTGCGAACGGAAGCTCGCCTTCATTCGCAGTGCGGGTCAGCACGATGCGCACCACGTCGGAGACGGTAAGGCCAATGTCTGCCAGGACTGCCGCCGCCCTCTCTTTTACATCAGGGTCTATGCGGGTCTGTACCAGTGCATTCGCAGCCATAATTTTCCTCTCATCATTGGATCAGTCGATGTCCGTCAACCGTCTTTCATTCGCACTACAAATCAATGGACGGAAGACTATACGACAAAGACGCAAGATAAGTTCCATCCCTCGATAGCTATTTGAAAAACGAGAATGAAGGGCTTGATCGCGCCTATTTGATGTCGCGCCAATTCTGGCCAATGCCTACCTCGGCGATGATGGGGACGGTGAATTCGGCTACATGTTCCATCTCGTGCTTGACCAGCACTTGCAGCTCTTCGGCCTCTTCGGGAACGACGTCGAAGAGCAGTTCGTCGTGGACCTGGAGGGTCATCTGCGATTTGAGCTTGCGGTCGCGGATGAGCTGGTCGATGCGGAGCATGGCGAGTTTGATGAGGTCGGCTGCGGTGCCTTGCAGCGGCGTATTGACGGCCGTGCGCTCGGCGAAGCCCCGCATATTGGGGTTGCGCGACTGGATGTCGGGGATGGGGCGGACGCGTCCGAAGTGGGTGCGGACAGCCTGGTCGCGGCGAACGGTTTCGAGGGTTTCGTCGATGAAGCGGCGGACTCCGGCGTAGCGCTCGAAGTAGGTCTCGATGTATTGCTTCGCGGTCTTTTGATCGATGCCGAGTTGCGCGGCCAGCCCAAAGGGCGATATTCCATAGACGATGCCGAAGTTGACGGCCTTGGCGCGGTTGCGGGTCTCTTTGTCCATCGTGGCGGCGTCTACGCCGAAGACCTCGGCGGCGGTGAGGGTGTGGATGTCCTTGCCGGTACGGTAGGCATCGAGGAGCAGGGGGTCTTGCGAGAAGTGGGCTATGAGGCGAAGTTCGATCTGCGAATAGTCCGCCGACATGAGGACGTTGTCCGGCGCAGCGATGAAGGCGGCGCGGATCTCGCGGCCTACTGCCGTGCGGACGGGGATGTTCTGCAGATTGGGATTGGTGGACGAGAGGCGTCCGGTAGCGGTGCCTACCTGATTGAAGGTGGTATGGATGCGGCCTTCGCGATCGGCCAGGTTGGGGAGTTGGTCGAGGTAGGTGTTTTTTAGCTTGGCTAACTGGCGGTATTCGAGGACAAGGGCAGGCGTGGTGTGGCTTTCGGCTAGTTCTTCCAGAACGTCTTGCGCGGTGGAGACTACTTTGCCCTTGCCGTATTTCATTGGCTTGGGAAGATTCATCTTATTGAAGAGGACGTCGCCTAGCTGCTTGGGGGAGTTGATATTGAAACGGTGGCCGGATTCGCTTCCCATTGCCGCGCCAGCTTCGGCGTAGATGCGCTCGGCGAGATTGTCGATCTCGATGGCGAGACGGTTGGACATCTCGTTGAGGACGGCGGGGTCGATGCGGACTCCGGCTTGTTCCATGCGCAGGAGGACGGGGACCAGCGGGAGATCGATGGTGTCGTAGACACTTGTAACTTCCGAGGTTTCAATTTCGGCGCGGAGGATCGGAGCGAGACGCTGGACGGCATTGGCGGCTTCGGGCAGCAGGTTTTCCGAGATTACTCCTTTTGTGACTTGTGCGAGGGCGCGGTTGGTGAAACGGGCGGTGACATCCGCCAGGGTGTGGGAGCCATGAGTGGGGTTGACGAGGTAGCTGAGGAGCATGACGTCGTTGCGGACTCCGGCGAGAGTGATGCCGTGAGGCTGCAGGGCGCGGTGGATGGCTTTGAGGTCGTGGACATCTTTGGGGAGTGTGGGGTCGAGGAGTGCTTGCTTGATGCCGGGTGCGTCGAGGGATACTTCGACTGCCGTATTGGAGTTGACGGCAAGCCCTAACTGGCAGGCTGCATCTACGGATGCGGCAGTGGCGGAAACCCAGGTCTCAGAATCGAGACCTGGGGCACCCGGTTTTGCGTCTGGTTCGGGGATGCTGAAGAGGGAGAGGTTTTCGGCGGGAGGTGGCTCGGGTTCGTTGGATTCTTCGGTAGGTTCGGCGGCGATCTCTTCGGCGATGGCGCGGGCGTCTTCGAAGATGGCAAGCGCGAGGCCATTAAGCTGATGGCCTTTCTGTTCCCTGTTCCCTGATCCCTGGTCCCTGTTTTTATAGGCTTCGGTGAGAAGGGCGGCGATCTGTTCCGGCGTGGGCTTGGTGTTGAAGGCAATGGGGGCGTTGTCGGCGGCGGGAGCCAACTCTTTGAGCAGGGTGGTGAATTCGAGTTCGGAGAAGAGATCGCGGCAGGCGGCGTTGTCCGGCGACTGGGTGAGCATGTCTTCGATGCTGTAGTTGATGGGCACGCCGGTGTGGATGGTGACCAGCTCTTTGGAGAGGAGAATATTCTCGCGATTATTTTGTAACGATTCGCGATACGTCTTGCGTTTGACTTGCTCTGGAGTTTGGTTCGCCGCGTCGAGCGCGGCTTCGACGGTGCCAAACTGCTGGATGAGTTCGACGGAGCCTTTGTCGCCGATGCCGGGCGCGCCGGGGATGTTGTCGATGGCGTCGCCGCGGAGGGCCATGACATCGATGACGCGGGCTGGTTCCACCCCAAGGATGTCCTTGACACCTTGGGGGTCGAGGATGAGGTTGTCTTTGGTGGGGTTGAGGATGGAGACGCCGGAGTTGACGAGCTGCATCATGTCCTTGTCGGAGGAGACGACGAAGACCTTGTGGCCGAGCTCGGAGAGCTTGCAGGAGAGTGTGCCGATAACGTCGTCGGCTTCGAAGCCCTCGTAGCTGAGGATGGGGATGCGGAAGGCTTCGAGTGCGCGCCGGATGAAGGGGAGCTGCTGACTAAGGTCCTGCGGCATCTCGGCGCGGTTGGCCTTGTAGCCGGCGTAGTCGATGACCTCGAACTGCTGGGTCTTGATGTTGAACTTTTTGACGCCCTTCATCTCCTTGGCGCGCTCGTCGCGGAAGACAGGGCCGGAGAGGTCGTAGACGGCGGCGAGGTAGTGCGGCTGGAAGTCCTTGCGCAGCTTGTTGATCATGTTGACGAAGACATACGTCGCCGCCGTGGGGATGCCGGTGCGCGTGGACATGGGGCGCTGGCGCTGCATGGCGTGGTAGGCGCGGAAGATGAAGGCCATGCTGTCGAGCAGGTAGATGGGGGGCTTTTCGGCGGTGGTCTTCTCTGTTTTCGCTTCGGACATGGTGGTTTGATGGTAGCGCGTTAGCGGGGGATAAGGCATTCTCTACCGATTGTGTAGGAAAATTTATTGAAGGAATGAGGTGGCTAATAAATATGGTGATAGACAACTCGATTATTTCGATACGGAAGGCGCGACAAAAGGATGCCGAAGATACTCTTGCGTGTCTTCGTGAAGCTTTTGAAGTCTACCGCGGTCTTTATACCCCCGATGCTTTTCGCGATACTGTGCCAACGCTCGAGGGTGTGCAGAAGCGGATCGCAGAGATGTGTGTTTTTGTTGCAGCAAGTCCATCGGACGAGATTGCCGGAACGATCTCCTGTCATGTCCTCAGTCCGGAAGAAGGCCACATTCGGGGGATGGCAGTCCGTACGGCATGGCATGGCGTTGGGGTTGCAGAAGATCTGATCCGTGCTGCCGAATCGGAGTTGCGCGACCAGAGCTGTGCGCGGGTGAGTCTGGATACAACTGCACATCTTCAACGAGCGATACGCTTTTACGAAAAGCAGGGTTTTCAAAGGTCAGGCAAAATCGCAGATTTCTTCGGGATGGAACTGATCGAGTTTGTCAAAGTCCTGCGCGCGCCGGAACAAGTTTAGAGGAGCAACATGCAGTCGCCGTAGGAGAAGAAACGGTAGCGCTCGCGAACGGCGTGGGCGTAGGCGGCTAAGACGGCCTCCCTTCCGGCGAAGGCGCTTACCAGCATCAACAAGGTGGATTGCGGCAGGGGGAAGTTGGTGAGCAGGCCGCTGACGACGCGGAATTTGTGGCCGGGACTGATGAAGATCTCTGTCGAGCCGGAGTGCGGATGAAGGCGAAGCCCGGTGTGCGGCTCGAAGGGGTCGGTATTGGCTAGCTTGGCACAGTGTTCGAGCGTGCGGGTGGTGGTGGTTCCGGCGGCGATGATGCGGCGGCCCTCTGCCAGCGCGGAGTTGATGGCCGTGACGGTGGCGGCGGGGACGGTGTAGTGCTCGGCGTGGAGGTGGATGTCGGCGAGATCTTTGGCGCGGACGGGCTGGAAGGTTCCGAGGCCCACATGGAGGGTGATGGTTTCGATCTGAATGCCGTGTTGTTTGAGTTGGCTAAGGATTTGGGGGGTGAAGTGGAGACCGGCGGTGGGTGCGGCTGCCGAACCGGGTTCATGCGAAAACACGGTTTGGTAGCGGTCGCGGTCTTCCAGGTTGTCGCTGCGATGAATGTAGGGGGGCAGCGGCATGTGGCCGATTTTTTCGAGGATGGTCTGGAAGTCGAGCACAGGGGCGAAGCGGAGGGTGCGTTCGCCGAACTCTCCGGCGTTGAGGATTTCGGCGGTAAGGAGTGGCTCGGTTTCGTTGGGATTGTGGAAGTGGAGATGCTCGCCAGGCTGGACCTTGCGGCTGGGGCGGACGAGGGCAGACCAGTCTTCGCCGCCGAGATGCTGGGTGAGCAGGACTTCGATGCGGCCGCTGGGATGAGGCGAGCCTTGCTGCGTGTGCAGCCCTCCGCGAGTAGCGTAGAGACGTGCGGGGATGACGCGGCTGTCGTTGAGGATGAGGAGATCGCCGGGGCGAAGGATTTCGGGGAGGTTGCGGAAGAAGTCGTCGCTGTATTCGCCGGTGCGGCGGTCGAGACGGAGCATTCGACTGGTGCCGCGAACCGGCGGCGGAGATTGGGCGATGAGCTCTTCAGGAAGGTCGAAATGGAAGTCGGTTACACGCACTGGTTTTATTTTATTTAGGTTGGAATGGGTGAAAGCGGATTGCGCGTTGCGCGAATGCCACCTTAGGCGCGATAAAACCGCGCCGAAGATGGGGCACCCGGATATCTGGATTGGGCCAGTTCGACGGAGTGGTTGAGGGCGGCCTGGACGGCAGTCTGGTCGGCGGGGACGTGGGCGGTCCAGGCGACGGTGACGCGGGAGAAGGGCTTGGGGATGAGGAAGCGGTCCCAGGAGCGGAGCTGCCAGGCGCGATGGGGATGGACGTAGAAGGCCCCGACGGTGGTGTCGGCTAATTTGGCGAGCTGGACGACGCCGGGCTTGGCGATCTGCGCGGGGCCTCGGGGGCCGTCGGCGGTGACGGCGCAGTAACGTCCATCGAGGTAGGCGCGATGCAGGTTACGGAGGCCGGAGGCGGCGTGGCGGGAGCTTGAGCCGCGGACGGCGATGAAGCCGAGACGCTCGACGGTGCGAGCGATGAGCTCGCCGTCGAAGCTGCGGCTGATGAGGATGGCCATACCGCGATTGCGGAAGCGCCAGGCGGAGGCCAGCAGGCAGCGATGCCAGAAGGTATAGACGCCGGGAGGCGGGATGTTGTTGCCAGGGATCGTGCCGAGGTCGCAAACATCTTCATAGCGCAGGGTGACACCGAGGCAGCAGATCATGGAGCTCGCGAGGCGGGGAACGATGGCGAGGGCGAGGCGCTGCTTCAGGGTATAAGTGTGCGGCACGAAGATGAGTTTACCTTTTCCGCCGTGCCGCTTTGCATCAGTCACTCTCGGACTTCTGGACAACAGCCTTTTGAGGCGCCACATCTAATGCCACAGGTGACGCGAATGCTTCTGACTCCGAAACGCTGGAAACACTTTACTGCCATGGCCCTGATTGGAGATGGCGTTATGGCTGTCGTTTGTCCTCGTCATGATGCCTGGGCCTGGGAGCGTGGCCCAAAGGCATGGCAGAAGCTGATGCATAAGCTGCATGATCGTCCCGGCCTCACGCGTGCGATTGGCGCAGCGCAGATTATTGGCGGCGTCTGGTGGGCGCTGCATCATGAGAAGGAAGACTAGCTCTTTCGTGCGCGTTCAATCGCTCTGACCACGGCTTGCGCCTTGTTGGCACACTCTTCAAACTCTTTTTCGGGTACAGAATCGGCCACGATTCCTGCTCCGGCTTGAATGTGCCCTTTTGGGCCGTTCATGAAGAGGGTGCGGATGGCGATGCAGGAGTCGAGGTTGCCGTTGAAGTCGGCGTATAGGATGCTGCCGCCGTAGACGCCGCGCCGGGTTGGCTCCAACTCTTCGATGATCTCCATGGCGCGAATCTTTGGCGCTCCGCTGAGCGTTCCGGCGGGGAAGCAGGAGCGGAAGGCGTCGATCGGCGCAAGCTCCGGCTTCAGTTTTCCTTCGAGCGTGCTGACGAGGTGCATAACGTGGCTGTATTTCTCGACGTACATCAGATCTTTCACCTTGACGGAGCCGAACTCGCTGACGCGGCCAACATCGTTTCGTCCCAGGTCGACGAGCATGATGTGTTCGGCGACTTCTTTTGTATCTGCGCGGAGGTCAGCCTCGAAGGCTGCGTCCTCGACCTCGTCGGCGCTTCGCGGGCGGGTTCCTGCGATTGGCCGGTATTCTACCTCGCGGCCATGCACACGCACCAGCAATTCCGGCGAAGAGCCTACGATGTGTGCTGCGGCCGGCTTCTTTGCGGATTTGGTGTCCATTTCGAACCGCAGAAAATACATGTAGGGAGAAGGATTCACGATGCGAAGCGCACGGTAGATATCAAATGCATCGACGCCGGGCACGCAGTCGAACCGTTGGGACAGCACGCACTGGAAGACGTCGCCCGATGCGATGTACTCCTTCGTCTTTTTGACGGACTTGATAAACGCTGCCTTCGATGTCTGGGGCGCGAGTGTCAGCTTTCCGGTTGGCCTTTTCTTTCGTTTTGAAGGCAGGGCATTCGCCAGCCGCCGCTCCATCCGGTTCAGACGGCGGACTGCGCGCTCGTATGCGCCTTCGCGGGACTCTCGCGTCAGGTCCACTGTGGCTATCAGGTGAATTTCTTTCTTTACATGGTCGAATGCCAGCACCTGGTCGAAGAACATGAGGCAGGCATCGGGAACGCCGAGATCGTCCTTGGCGAGCGAAGGCAGCTTTTCGATCTGGCGCACGACGTCGTAGGCAAAAAATCCTACTGCTCCGGCCGTAAAGGGCGGCAGACCAGGCAGCTTTGCGGGGGTATGGCCGCTCAATGCGTGCTTCAACTCATTGAAGATATCGCCGGTAAAACTGCGCTGGCGGCGGCCCTCCTGCACAGTAACCTGCTGGCCGCGCGACACAATTTTCTTATAAGGCTGAATGCCGATGAAGGTATAGCGGCCGACATGCTTGCCACCCTCGACCGACTCCAGCAGAAATGCCTCCGGCTCTTCCGCCGCAATGCGTAGAAAGGCCGACGCCGGCGTCTCGAGGTCTGCCGTCACCGTGCGGTATACGGGGACGAGGGTGTGCTTGCGACTTAACTTCAAAAAGTCATTCGCAGAGGGCAGGGAATTGGCATCGGCGGTGGGCATGGCTGCCTCCATCATAACTGCGTTGATCCGCGGTCGATTTCGTATCTGCCTCCAACTCGCGTCTAATCATTGTGTTTGTTTGCGCAACTTTATTGTGTGAGCCTATACTCCTCGGGTTTGGCCACAGACCGGTCTGGCCGAACCTGTATTCTGCTTGCATTACGGCTATGGCCGGAGAGACGCTGATTTCAGCGACAGAGAAGAGGAAGATTACCATGCAGACCCTTACCATCGAGCAGGAGACGAATCCCTGGGAAGCACAAGCCGCTCGATTCGATATTGCCGCGCAAAAACTTAATCTCGACCCCGGAATCATGAAGGTCCTGCACTCGCCCGTCCGTGAGGTCACTGTCTATATCCCGGTGGGCATGGATGATGGATCGATTGAGGTATTTACCGGCTACCGCGTTCAGCACTCGATTGCGCGCGGCCCCGGCAAGGGCGGAGTGCGCTACGCTCCCGACGTTTCACTCGACGAGGTGCGCGCTCTGGCCAGTTGGATGACCTGGAAGTGCGCCGTGGTTAATATTCCCTTTGGCGGGGCCAAGGGTGGGGTCATTTGCGATCCGAAAAAGATGTCGCAGGGCGAACTGGAGCGCATGACCCGGCGGTACACCGCTGAACTACTCGAGTTCATCGGCCCGGAGAAGGATGTTCCCGCGCCTGATGTGGGCACCAACGAGCAGACCATGGCGTGGATCATGGACACCTACTCGATGCACACTCGGCAGACCTGCACGGCCGTTGTTACTGGCAAGCCGGTCAATATCGGCGGCTCTCGCGGGCGGCGCGAGGCTACGGGGCGAGGTATCTCTGTCGTCTGCGATGAGGCGATCAGGCATCTTGGCATGTCCGTCGACGGCTGCCGGGTTATTGTGCAGGGCTTTGGCAACGTCGGTTCCAATGCAGCCAGCATCCTTGCGGCAAAGGGATACAAGATTATCGGCATCGCCGAATATGACGGCGGACTTTATAACGCGAATGGAATCGACATCCCCGCCCTCATCGAGCACCGCAGACAGGCCGGAACTATCACTGGCTTTGCTGAAGCGGAGGCTGTGGACAAGGTCGAATTGCTGACTTATGCCTGCGAGATACTCATCCCTGCCGCGACGGAGAACGTCATCACCAGCCGCAATGCGGACCGGCTGCGCTGCCGCATACTCTGCGAAGGCGCCAATGGCCCGACGACGATTGTTGCGGACGATATTCTCGCGGACAAGCGCGTCTTCATCATTCCCGATATTCTCGCCAACGCCGGTGGCGTGACGACCAGCTACTTTGAGTGGGTGCAGGACCGTATGGGCTACTTCTGGACGGAGGTCGAGGTGAACCAGCGGCTGGACCGCATCATGACCGACAGCTTTGACGATGTTCTTGCCTATGCGAAGACCCATAGTGTCAATAACCGTATCGCTGCTTACATGCTTGCCATTGATCGTGTCGCTTACACGACCAAGCAGCGCGGTATGTATGCGTAGGAGGCGGCATTGAGCCGGTGAAACAACAGCTTAGGGAACAGTTACGTGTAGCACGATCTTTGTGATAACGGTGTTGGCTGCCGCTCCGGTTGACGCGCCGATGACGTTGATCGTGTAGTCGCCGGGGCGGGTGCCGAGGTCGGTACAGTTTCCGCACCCTGTCAAAGTTGTCAAGGTGGCCACGCCGCAGACGGCGATGATGGCCAGCAGCGGTCCTTTGAGTGCTTTGCGTCTTCTGCGGGGGAGGAACAGCAGCATCAGACCTGTGAGCGCTGGCCCGGCGAAGGGCAGGCCTGCGCTCTGAGAGGACGATGCAGCCGATTCGCAGCTATGCGGGAACATGGTGGTGATCTGCAGGCTGGTTGTGCCGCCATTGACGGGAAGCGTTGCAGTGCCGAAGGTGCAGGTGGACTCCGATGGCAGGCCCGCGCAGGAGAGCTGCACCGGCTGGATAGAGCCGGTTTGCGGAGCTACGGTCACCAGCAGATTGACTGCATCTCCGATGTCGACCGTGGGTGAGCCTGTTACGGTCAACGTAAATGGATTCTGGCCTGTTGTTGGCGGGGCGTTCACTGCCTCTATCAGCGCTGTGGAGGAACTCGCGGCAGTTTTTGTGTCGCCGGCATAGGTCGCGGTGATGGTGTGGCTGCCTGGTTCTAAAGAAGCGGTGTTGAAGGTCGCTACTCCGGAGCTATTTAAGGTTGCCGCGCCCAGTACGGTGCTTCCGTCCAGAAAACTGACTGGCCCCGTGGGGGTTGCATGGGCTGCCTGGGCAGTTGCCGTAAACGCTACACTCTGGCCGTAGAGTCCGGGATTTGCGGAGCTCGTCAGGGTGATCGTCGTTGCGTCGGGAACGACCATGATGGGCACCCCATTTGAAATTGAGCCCAGATGCGTCGTGTCTCCAGAGTAGGCTGCCGTCAGCATATGACTTCCTACTGCGAATCCGGTTCCGGCGCTTGCGGGGCAGCTTGTCGTCTGGGTCACGGGAATGGTGCAGATGTTTATCGTTCCGTCATAGAACGTGACCGTCCCGGTCAGCGTGCTTCCGTCGTTTGAGCTGACCTGCGCATAGCCGCTTACGTCCTCGCCATAGGAGATGGAGGAAGGGGTTGTGATGATAAGCACAATGCTGGTTGTAACGCCCGTTATCGAATTTGCCGAAGCCTGCTGAGGCGGCTTTGCCGGCATAGAGGACGGCAGCGTCGCCAGCGCGAGCAGGGCTGCTGTCTTGAGGGCGAAGCTTCGAATCGACATTGGGAGCACGCTTGATCCGTCCTGAATCCGTGTTGGAAACTTGTGTGTATATCGGCGCGCGGCGATGGAAACGAGAGGAGAGCACTGAAAGGAAAGGATTTGGTGCAAAGCTGTCCTGGCAGGTCTGTATTTCGCTGCTGTCAGCAGAGAGAAGGCGGGCTCGGACGCGGAATATCCTTCTTTATGAAGGGATGATGACAGAATGCTTTTGGCCGGCGCTGCCCTTGATGTGGCAAAATTGCTGTATCGGGCGGCGTATCCTCACGCGCCGGAATCCTACTTGTCTAGCGCATGAATTTGCCTAACTCCATCACGATGAGCCGCGTCGCATGCGTGCCACTTCTTATCTGGATACTCTCGTCCGCCTTTCCCTGGACGGGCGGACATGGAGAGGTGGGCCTGCGCGGCGGCGAGCAGGAGGTGATCGCCTCCATCGTCTTTATCCTGGCCAGCATTACGGATGGGCTCGACGGCTACCTTGCGCGGCGGCGTCATCAGATCACCACGATGGGGATGCTGCTCGATCCGTTGGCTGACAAGCTGATGGTCAGCGCTGCGTTCATCATTCTCGTCGCTTACAATCCGCGGGTTGTTCCGCCATGGATCGCCGTGCTGGTGATTGGCCGGGAGTTCCTTGTTTCCGGACTGCGCTCTATTGCCGCCGCGGAGGGCTTTACCATTCAGGCCAGCGAGATCGGCAAGCTCAAGACCGTGATCCAGATCGTGTCGGTGGTGGCCGCGATTCTGGCGCACCGCTGGGACTACTGGAACTGGAGCGGCTTCATTGTGGGTGTCCACTTCATCGCAGTAACAGCGATCTATTGGATGGCGATTGTCTCGATTATTTCAGCGGTGGATTATTTTGTCGGCTTCTGGAAGAAGATCGACCACGTCAGCGATACACGCAGGAAGCGGCGGAGCTTTGTGCTGAACCGCAAGGCCAAAGCCGCACCGGCGAGGGAAAATCCTTCACGGATTTCGTAATCACTCAATAGCTAAACCTATTCATCGTGAAATAGAGAAGTTGACGTCCACAGGGATTTGAAAGGGAATAGTGTTGGATTCCACTATCAGCGGTTTATATCTCCATTTCTTAACTGCATTTACCGAGGCGAATCGTAATTCATCCGGCCCTGTAATAGGAACAATTTTGTCCACCTCTCCTGAAGCCGAGACATGAACTAGCAGCTTTACAGTACCCTGAATATGAGATTCCCTCGCTACCATGGGGTATACAGGTTGTTTGTGCGAACCTGAGATAATTTCAACTTCGTTTCTCTCCAATGCGTTGCCAGCGAAATAACGTACGGCGTCTTCATTTAGATTCAAAATGACGCCTTTATGCTTCTCGTTAACTATCAGAACGACCCATTCACAGGAGATATTAGCGGCAGGCACACGATATAGTATTCGCACACACGGATCTGTTGCCTGTGGACACTCGGATGGAGTTTCGGCGTCTATCGACCATACCCCATTCGAGGGAAGCCGCTTATCTGTGTGCGGCATTGGAATAGTCGGATCAATCTGATATCGACTGGATACTTCTTTGACTGCCTGAAGGCCGATCGTCTGCCTTGAAGAAGGGGATGCCTGTTGTGAAATTGCTGTTGAAGGAATACCGATCAAGATTGCTATTGCAACTACAAAAGGCCAAAAATTCTGCGAGACCATTCGCATCTCCTTCAGAGTTCATTGCAAAATTGGAATCCCGGCAATTCTACGCGACCACTCTTCCGGTCCGGTCTGGTGGACGCTTGTTCCTTTGGTGTCTACGGCGACGGTGACCGGCATGTCCTTGACGTCGAATTCGTAGATGGCTTCCATGCCGAGGTCCTCGAAGGCCAGGACGCGAGAGCTTTTGATGGCCTTGGAGACGAGGTAAGCCGCGCCTCCTACGGCCATCAGGTAGACGGCTTCGTTATCGCGGATGGCCTCAATTGCTGCCGAACCGCGCTCGGCCTTGCCGACCATGCCGAGCAGGCCGGTTGACTCCAGCATCTGGCGCGTGAACTTGTCCATGCGGGTTGCCGTGGTGGGACCGGCGGGGCCTACGGTCTCTTCGCGCACGGCATCCACCGGGCCGACGTAGTAGATGAAGCGGTTGGTGAAGTCTACCGGCAGCGTCTCGCCGCGATTCAACATGTCGGTCATCCGCTTGTGGGCGGCATCGCGCCCGGTCAGCAATTTGCCGCTGAGCAGAACGACCTCTCCCGGTTTCCACGTCTTTACGTCTTCGCGGGTAACGGTGTTCAGGTCCACGCGGCGAGCGCTGCTGACGTCGTAGGTCAGCTTCGGCCATGCATCGAGCGATGGCGGTTCGAGCATGACCGGGCCGCTACCATCCAGATGAAAATGGGCGTGGCGGGTGGCGGCGCAGTTGGGGATCATCGCCACGGGCAGATTGGCCGCGTGGGTTGGGTAATCGAGGATCTTTATGTCGAGCACGGTGGTGAGGCCGCCGAGTCCCTGTGCGCCGATGCCGAGGCGGTTGACCTTGTCGTAGAGTTCGATACGCAGCTCTTCGATCTTGTTCTTCGGCCCGCGCAGCTTCAGCTCCTGCATGTCGATGGGGTCCATCAAAGATTGTTTCGCCAGCAGCATCGCCTTCTCCGCCGTGCCGCCGATTCCGATGCCGAGCATTCCCGGCGGACACCAGCCCGCTCCCATCGTGGGAACGGTCTTCAGCACCCAGTCCACAATCGAGTCCGAGGGATTGAGCATGACGAACTTGGATTTTGCCTCCGAGCCGCCGCCTTTCGCGGCGACGATCACGTCCACTTCACCGCCCTTGACCAGCGAGACTTCGACGACGGAAGGCGTGTTGTCTTTCGTGTTCTTCCGCGTAAAGGCCGGGTCGGCGAGGATGCTGCCGCGCAGCTTGTTGTCGGGATCAAGATAGGCCCGGCGCACTCCTTCGTCGCACATGGCCTGCAGGTCCATCGTTGCGGGCCCGCCGTTCGGGCCTTGCCAGACGACCTCCATCCCCACTTTGACGAAGATAGTGACGATGCCGGTGTCCTGGCAGATGGGCCGGTGTCCTTCGGCGCACATGCGCGAATTGATGAGGATCTGCGCTATCGCGTCTTTGGCCGCGGGGCTTTCTTCCATCTTATAGGCGCGGGCCAGATTGGTGATGTAATCCATCGGATGGTAGTAGCTGATGTACTGCAGAGCGTCGGCTACGCTCTGGATGAGGTCGTCCTGCTTAATTGTCGCCATTCTGTCTTCCTCTACTTCAACTCTGCCGGTGGAACGCGAAAAACACCTTTGATTGCAGCCGGGTTACGGACGCAAATTTGAAGGTGCGTCTTCTCTCGAAATCCTGAATTTTCGTACAGACGCTCGCCTTCGATAAAGACGCCACGCACAGAATCAAAGCCTGAGCCGGTTTCAGCCTGAATACTGTGCAGGTGATTGATGACGGCGTAGTCAAGTCTCCGCAATAACAGATCGCTTCCCCCCGAATTGCTTGGAATGACACTTCCCGATTTGAGAGCTAAAAGTTCAAAAGCGGCATGAGCGGCTTTTACTGCAAGAAGACCATTAGACGTAAGCAGATCGAGGCAATATCCAAGGTCGATCGCTGCTCCGACCACAAAAGGGTCTGATACCTCAAGGCCCCTTCTCTCCTGTAGAAGTTGAGCCCACTCCAAAGCACGTCTCGGATTTGATTCCCAGAAATAAATACCGGAGCCTAGCCAGTCATAACCGTTATTGCTTGGTTCAAAGGGAACCCCGGCCAACAGCTTTTCCCCAACAGACCGTTGGCAGCCGTGATACGCCAGAACGAAAGAGGAGGAAAGTCGATGCACGCAGAACCAGGCTATCGATAAAACGGAGTAAGTTGGCCCTGTTCATCCACGACGCCTTCTTCCATCAGAACGCGACGGGCCATCTCGGGAGTAGCTGCATGCTCTTCCGTAAACCGGGCCATGGTTGCAAGAAATTGTGCAAGTTCTTCATCGCTCATCGGATCTTCCGCCCTTCCAGATCACCGCAAGTCATCTAGCACTCCTATGATAACAAACAGAGGCTACGCCCATGCCAAATGTCCGCACAGAAACCGACTCCCTTGGCCCCATCGAAGTCCCTGCCGAAGCCCTCTACGGAGCGCAGACTACCCGTGCCATTGCCAACTTTCCTATCAGTGGCCTCAAAGCCAGTACCTTTCTCATTCGCGCGCTGGCGATGATCAAGCACGCTGCCGCCGAAGCCAATCAGTCCCTGAGCCTCATCACAAGAGAGCAGGGCAGCGCCATTCAGCAGGCCGCGCTGGAGGTAATCGACGGCCAGCACCACGATCAGTTCGTCGTCGATGTCTTTCAGGCTGGTGCTGGAGTCAGCCTGCACATGAATGCCAACGAAGTTATCGCCAACCGGGCCGGTCAGATCCTCGGAGAACCGCTCGGCACCTACAAAAAACTTCACCCCAACGACCACGTCAACTATGGCCAATCGACGAATGACGTCTTCCCCACTGCGATGCGGCTTGCGACTCTGCTGGCGTTGGAAGATCTCTATCCAGTCCTCGGCGAACTGACCGCGAGCTTCGAGGCCAAAGCCGCAGAGTTCAAAGACATTCTGAAGGCCGGCCGCACCCACATGCAGGACGCCGTGCCGATTACGCTCGGGCAGGAGTTCGCAGCCTATGCTGTCGCCATCCAGAAGTGCCATCAGCACATCGCGCGTACTGCCGAAGACCTCCGCGCGCTGGGACTGGGAGGCTCTGCCGTCGGCACCGGCCTCAATACCCATCCTGACTATCGGCAAAAGGCCATCGCTAACCTGAGCCGTATTTCGGGGCTCGAGCTAAGGCCAGGGGAAGACCTCCGCTACGCCATGCAATCGAACGCCTGCATGGCCGACGTTTCGGCCGCGCTACGCACGCTCGCGCTCGAACTGATCCGCATCTCGAACGACCTGCGCCTGCTGTCTTCCGGCCCCAACACGGGCTTCAACGAGATACACCTGCCCAGCCTGCAGCCCGGCTCCAGCATTATACCGGGCAAGGTCAACCCGGTGCTGCCCGAGCTTGCCGCGATGGTCGCCTTTCAGGTGATCGGCAACGACACTGCTACGGCCTTCGCGGTGCAGGCAGGCCAGCTTGAGCTGAATGTGATGATGCCGGCGATGGCACACAATACTCTGCAATCGATCATTATCCTGACGACTGCTTTGCATCAGCTGGACCAGCAGTGCATCCGCGGCATTACCGCGAACCGCGACCGCTGCGCCTACTATGCAGGCAGTACCATCGCGCTGGCCACGGCGCTGAATCCTTATATCGGCTATGCGAAGGCTGCGTCTCTGGTGAAGGAATCGGTCGCCAGTGGGCGTTCGATTGTCGATCTGGCCCGCGAGAAGAAGCTCCTCACCGAAGAGCAGATCGGCGAGATCCTCGACCCCAAAAACATGACGGAACCACACGCCAGAAAGCCCTGACTATGTGATTCCGTCCCTGTGTCCAACCAAAGATTTCTTTGAAGCCGTTTTACTTAGCTCGTCCAAACCGATAGACAAGTCCCACGTTTACCCCGGCATTGCTCTGCAAAGAACCGCCAAAGGTCGTCCCGACATAGGTCGGCGTGACGCGGAACCCCAGGTTGGGGTAGAAGTTGTAGTCGAGGTTGAGGCCAACGGAGAATGCAGGACGATATCCCGAAGGCCAGGTGCCGAGCAGGGACGAGGGAATGCCCTTCGAGCCGCTGTCAAATTTGCCAAGTCCTAATCCGCCTACGGCAAAGACGCTGACTGCGGTCTTCTCCTTGGCGTAGAAGCGGTACGTAGGTCCAGCCAGAAAGGTGTACTGGGAGACCTGCGGATTGAACGTGATGTATCCGATGTTGTAGATCTTGGCATTGCCGTAGGCGCCGCTAACGCCGCCCACAATTCCAAACTTAGGGTTGAAATAGCGGGTCGCGTTCATCCAGAAGGTGACCTCGTTATTGCGCTGCAGGCTGTCGCCTGAGCGATAGCGCAGATAGCCGCCGCCTCCCGCGACCTCCCACAGGTGGCTGTAGGTGTCCTTGGTGATGCGTGCGATGCGCGCCTGGCGGTTTGCATTTGTCTCTCGCCGCGCCCGTCGCGATACCTGCGCCTGTGCGATGCTTGCTCCGCTGGCCATGAACGCTGCCAGCAACATAACCGTTACACACTTTTCCTTCAACCTGAAACCGAACATCAACTGTTACTCCCGCACAAGCTGCGCTTTGCTATTGTTGGAACTTGAGGCTCGCTGCTGGAAACCAGCGGCGGCCATCCCTTATTAGAACATCCGCCACCGTTTCCGGTGGGGGTCCAGAGCGAAGGAGCGCGTTCGATGGCAAAAAAAAGTGGAAGTGGCGGGTTTGGCAAGGTCTTTCTGGGTTTCATTCTCGGCATCGCGGCGGTTGCGGCGGGCCTGTTTCTTTACCTTCACTTCGGCCCGCTGCCTGTGGCGGTGGCCGACGCTCCTTTTCCCTATGAGAAGCAGATCGTCAAACTGCCGTTGAATGCCCGCATCGACCGCGAGGTCAAGACTGCTCCCTTTGGTACCAGTGAGGATGTATTCGAGTCCGGAGCCCACGTCTACCGCGCCGAGTGCGCCAGTTGCCACGGTGTTCCCGGCCACGACATCGCCTCCGCCCAGTACATGTACCCCAGCGCTCCGCAGCTATGGAAGAAACATGGCAAATCGGGTGTTGTTGGAGTCAGCGACGATGAGGCAGGGGAGACTTACTGGAAGGTTGCCAACGGCATCCGGCTCTCCGGAATGCCCGCCTTCAAACACATGCTTACCGACACGCAGATGTGGCAGGTGAGCCTTCTGTTGAAGAACGCCGACAAGGAACTGCCTATGCCGGTGACGCAGATTCTGACGAAGTAGTAGAGGTGGGTTGGCGGTCTCGGCCGGACAGGTCGAGACCGCTCTTATTTACTTTAGTGTGTAAACTATTGAGGTTATGAACTGGAAGCTGTTCTTCTTGTAGCCGGCCGCCGGCATGTTGAGGTAGTTGTCCGTGGCAGTCAGGCCCAGGCTGAGCCGCTTATAGGTAGGAAGAGCCAGTCCGGCGGCTGCAATCGCCGAATAGGCGTCCATATTGTTCCACGCAGGCAGGATGCTGGCGCTTTCGGTAAATAGAATCTTGGCGGGAAGGTTGCGGTGATAGGCCTCGCCAAATGTGTTGCCGATCAGGTTTTGGTTGGGGATGGGCGGTAACGGCACAGCGGGCGGCGGCGGCTGTGTGGGCTGGATGAAGGACTGCATCTCGTAGTGCACGTCTGCCTTGAGATCGAGCTGTTGCACCGGGGTCTGAATGGGGGTCCAGCCGAGACCGCCGCCGTAGACCTGTTGCAGGTTCAGGCCCTGGGCGAAGTTGTGGTCGAAGGAGAGCTCGCCCAGTGCATAGAACCGGGGGGTGAAGTAGATGTCATGCTCCGCATCGGCATGAAAGATGCTTGTCTTCGCCTCCGAAGGAGGTATCGGCGTCGCCGGTGGAGGGGGCTGTGGGATCACCGGCTGGGTCAGCTTGCCGTAGGTCTCCAACAGGTTGAAGGTGGTGCGCGTCTTCGGCGGCAGGTAAGGCACGGTCGGGATCGCCCGCAGCAGCGCAATGCCCGCTGTAAAGCTGGTTCCTGTCTGGGTCGAGCGGACCAGCGTCGCTCCTCCCGATACGGAGCCGTTCCATCCATGCAAGAAGTTCGGATTGTGCGCGACTTCTTTCTCATACGTCGCCTGGTCGATGATGTAGGCGAGGTTCTTCACCGGCACCGTCTCGGGTGCGCCCGCCTGGGTCTCGACGGTCACGGCGTTGTCGCCATAGGTGATGGTTCCCGGACGCCGGGTGATCTTGGTTGGCTTCTCATCTTTCCTGATGACAACAAAGGTGCCGTGGGTGCGCAGCTCCTTCACCTTGCTCATCGGAACAGTGATCTCGCCGGCAGTGTCACTCTTGAAGACAATGCTATCGCCCACGCCGCGTTCTATCGTTCCGGTCAACCGGTCGCCATTCGTAAACACGATAACGTCAGATTTAGGCGTGGCTGTCTTGTCCTGAGCGGCGGCGTTTTGGGCTAAGATGCCTGTCATCAGGCAGAAAACGGTGAGGCTCCAGATGGTTCGCGTGGAGATACGGACAGATTCGTGGAATGTACTCATGCCTTAAAAATAGCGTAGCTTCAACGGGAGGGAGTGAAGAACATGAATCCTGTTGTTCGTGTTATTGGAAAGATGTTGCGTATGGTAGGTATCTCCAGTCCGGAAGATACCGTGTCCAAGCCCAAGGCGGCCTTTGATCCGCCCTCGTGGCGCGACCAGGTCCCGTCAAAACCCGGGAGTTTGCCTTCCTGTCCCTCTGCACTCCAAGGAAATGCCTCTGAAAAGAGTAGTACGGAAGAAAGTTCGTAACAGAACGCAATTTTGGACGTATTCCGATCCTGTAATTTCAAGAGGTTAGAAGTTAGATTAAGAAATTCTTGCCAATCGTCTCCTAATGGGCATACTATCCGTTTCGCGTTCAGTCGAGTTCGCTAATCGCGCACCCGGTCTAAACCAAATCATTGCGAATGTATAGTTTCCAACCAACATCCGTATCAGTTATGTGTTCCATAACCCAACTTCCTGATGGGGCGGTTAGACCCCTCAGTGCGCTAAAGGAAGGTAAAAGAAATGGCATGGTACGCCTATTGCATCGCAGAACGGCAGTCGTTCCCGGAACTTTGCCGGCACCGTCGTCCAATGCCCCTTACCGGAGTCTCAGGCCTCTTCGGCAATCAGGCATTTCTCTTTCCCGCCAGCGATCTGGCCGTCATCGTCTCCGAGCACAGCGCCCAGGACAATGAGCGGCTGGACCAGCAAGCTGCCAAAGACCACGCCCGCGTTATCGCGGACTGCTTCAAACTCTCAACCGTCCTGCCGTTCCGATTCGGCACAACCTTTCAAGACGACGACGCCCTCCGGCGCTCCGTCCGATCCAACCAGCGTCACTTCCAGGCCAATGTAGAGCGTCTCCGCGGCAAGGCAGAGATGCACCTCAAAGTCCTGGTAGACGATACCTGCCCGGGCAACTCGACTCGCGACATGACTGTTGGTCAGCAGTATCTGACCAGTCTGCGCGAAAGTGCCAGCCGCCAGCGGGAGCGTCAGTCCAGGGCACGTGCCCTCTCGATCCAGATGCACCGCATGTTTCTCCCCATCGCCGAGGAGATTACCTGCAAGCGTATGGACTCGGGAAAGATGCTTCTGGATATCGCCCACCTCATCGACAACAAGACCGTGGAGCGGTACCAGAACAAATATTCTTCGGCCACGCAGCAAATGAAGGAATGCCGTATGCAGCTCTCCGGCCCCTGGCCTCCGTACCATTTTGTGCACCGTTCCAGTGCTCAGCAGCAGCACTCTGCTTAGTCTTTGAAGCTGCCCTCTTTTCCTGGCTCGATCAAAGAAAAAGAGGGCAGCTTTGCGTTGATGGGACTACCTTTACCTCCTGATGGGCATCCGAAAGTAACAGGAGAATGCCAGTCCCCGACTCTATCGGCGGCGCATTCCGGAACGTCAGGAGCGACCATGAATCGTACGATGAGAAGTTTTTCCGCGCGGGCCTTGTCCGCGCTTTTATTTGCCGGTGTTGCCTTGTCGGTCACCCCTTTTGCCGTTGCCCAGATGCAAACGACAACAACGACAACGCAGACCGTAGGCCCGACGCAGGATTCGACCACAATCACTAAAAAGAATGGAGCTTATTTTTATCAGGTCACGGTTGTTCACCGGGACCTGGATGCCGTGAACTATCTGCATCGCAGCGGCAGCACGAAGATCGGATTCAGGGGGACATCGCTTCTTCCCAACGCAAAAGGCGAGGCCAAAGTCCAGAGTGAGCGCGGCCACATCGCGATCGATGCCAACTTCAAGGGCCTGACGCCTGCCAACGGCTTTGGTCCTGGGTATCTCACCTATGTTCTATGGGCGATTACGCCGGATGGCCGCGCGACGAACCTTGGCGAGATTCTTCCCGCAGGCAAGAAAAACGATATTCACGTGACGACTGCGTTGCAGTCTTTTGGAATGATCGTTACTGCCGAGCCGTACTTTGCCGTAACTGAGCCAAGCGACGTCGTTGTGCTGCAAAACGATATCCTGCAGAACAAGACGAGCGGCGTTCTTGAAAAGGTGAACGCACACTATGCGCTTCTGCCGCGTGGCTTCTATGCGCCGACGGGCGGCTCAAAGACCAACGAAAATCCCATCACCCGCGATGAGAAGGCTCCGCTGGAGCTTTATCAGGCATACAACGCCGTCCGAATCGCACAGGTGAATGGCGCAGACAAGTACGCCACCGACATTTTCAATGAGGCAAAACTGGACCTTCAGAATGCCGCTGACATCAACAGCAATAAAAAGGGTGATCGGAGGATGGAGATCACCTATGCTCGTCAGGCTGTCCAGCGTTCCGAGGATGCGCGGCTGGTTTCCCTGCGCAAAAAGGCGGATGAGCGCCAATTGAATGCGCAGCGTGCCGCTCAGCAATCGCAGATGCAAGCCCAGCAATCGCAGTTGCAGGCCCAGCAGGCGCAGCTTGAGGCAGAGCGCGCTCAGGCAGCCCAGGCCCGGGCCAATGCTGAAGCCGCAGAGGCACGAGCCCGTGCCGCGGAGGCCAGCAAGAGCGCCGAGAGCGCCAATGCTGTTCGCGAGAGGCTGCGCAGCCAGTTGAACAGTGTGTTGGCTACCAGCGAGACTGCCCGAGGTCTTATTGTCAACATGTCCGATGTGCTGTTCGATACCGGCAAATACACCCTGAAGCCGACAACTCAGATCAGCCTCGCAAAGGTGTCTGGAATCCTTCAGGCTTATCCTGGACTGAAACTGCAGGTCGAAGGTTATACGGATAGCGTCGGCAGCGACATGATGAACCAGAAACTCTCTGAAAATCGTGCCGATGCAGTTAAGTCCTTTCTCATCGGTCAGGGCGTGCAACCGGACAATATCACCTCTACCGGCTATGGCAAGAGCAATCCAGTGGCGGACAATGGCACCTCGCAGGGACGGGCGCAAAACCGCCGCGTACAGCTTGTCGTCTCCGGCGACGCGATTGGCGTAAAGGAGAGCAGTCCTGAGGCTGCCGAGACCCCTGCTCCTGCCCCGCCACAGACGGAGACCAATCCTAACGCTACCGGAACCGCTGCGCCTCCCCCGCAATAAAGAGCCACCACGAAGAAAGCGAAGTGCTGCCTCGTGCGGCACTTCGTTTTTTTGCTATAAGAGAAGTTATGAAATCTTTGCAGGGAAAGACCGTCTTCGTCACCGGAGCAAGTTCAGGAATTGGCAGAGCAACCGCATTGGCCTTCGCGCAGGAGGGCGCCAGGCTTCTGTTGTGCGCGCGCAGGCTGGAAAGGCTCGAAGCATTCAAGCAGTCGCTTACGGATGCGGGCGCGCCGGCGGTCCATGTCTTTGCGCTGGACGTTCAGGACCGCTCCGCCGTCGAAGCGGCCATCGCGGGCCTTCCATCGGAGTGGAAGGACATCGATGTTCTGGTGAATAATGCGGGGCTCAGCCGCGGCTTCACCAAACTGCAGGAGGACGACCCTCAAAACTGGGAAGAGATGATTGATACCAACGTCAAAGGGCTGCTCTACGTGACGCGTGCCGTGGTGCCAGGAATGGTGGCGCGTGGACGTGGACACGTCATCAATATGGGGTCGACGGCGGGATATACGACTTATGCCAATGGAGCGGTCTACTGCGCCACGAAGGCCGCGGAAAAGGCCATTAGCGAAGGCTTGAAGATCGATTTGATGGGAACTCCGGTGCGCGTAACGTCGATTGATCCAGGAATGGTCGAGACGGCGTTCAGCGAGGTGCGTTTTCGTGGAGATACGGAGAAAGCGGCAAAGGTGTATCAGAACATTACACCGTTAGGGCCGGAAGACGTGGCTGATGCCATCGTCTGGGCCGCAAGCAGGCCGGCGCACGTGAACATCCATAACATATTGATGACAACCATCGATCAGGCAAACTCAACGGTCTTACACCGGCACAGTTAGCGCGCTGCCGGTTACATATGGATCGTCCAGCCGAGTTCGGAGAGCTTCTCTTCGATATCGGCCAGCGCCAACTCAAGTGCGGACCTTCGGTGCGGGCTTGAGGTCCGCTCTGACAGTACGCGTTCCCGTTGCAGTTCCAGCGCTTGACGTCGGCGTTTGCGTTCGGCTGTCTCGGCGTTGACAGTTGCGGTATCGGGTCGAGGCGCATCAGCCTGAGATTGTTGTTCTTCCACGGATTTGCTCTCCCATCCTCGAGACATAATACTCATTCTACGCCGTCTAACATTAATGGATGGATAGTTTTGCGGCCTCAGTGCCTTACCGCGCATCCTTTCCAACAACGACGAATACAGCGAGAGACGCCATGCAAGCCTATTCTGTAACGCATTTTGGTCTTGAATCTCTGCAACAGACAAGCCTGCCTCAGCCGCAGCCCACGCCGGGAACGGTGCTTGTCAAGGTCCATGCCGTCTCGCTGAACTACCGCGATCTGATGGTCGTCAAGGGTCTCTATAATCCGAAGATGGTGCTGCCTCGCATTCCCTGCTCGGATGGTGCTGGCGAGGTTGTAGCCGTAGGAGACGGGGTCTCTCGCGTCGGCGTGGGCGACCGCGTCTGCGGCATCTTCATGCAGCACTGGCTCGATGGGCCGCTTACCGCGGAAAAGTCGAAACAAGCCCTCGGTGGCGACGTTGATGGAATGCTTGCTGAATATGTCGTGCTGCATCAGGACGGGGTCGTTCGCTTTCCCGAGCATCTCAGCTACGAAGAGGCTGCTACGCTGCCCTGTGCGGGTGTGACGGCGTGGAACGCCCTGCAGCATGGCGGCGATCCAATGCGTCCTGTACGCTGCGGCGAGACCGTCGTGATTCAGGGTACTGGCGGAGTTTCGATCTTCGCTCTGCAATTCGCAAAACTGCTTGGGGCGCGAGTGGTCGGCACGTCGTCGAGCGACGAGAAACTTGCTCGCGCATACAGCCTGGGCCTCAGCGCCGGGTGCAACTACCGCAGCAGCCCGGAGTGGTCCAAGTGGGTCGCCGAGGTCACAGATGGGAAGGGTGCGGACCGCATCATCGAGGTCGGCGGCGCGGGCACTTTTGGCCAGTCGTTGCGGGCGGCGCGTGTTGGCGGCATGGTGGCGCAAATCGGCGTTCTCAGCGGCGGGGTAACATCGGAACCCATTGCGCTGACACCTATTCTCCACAAACAGCTTCGCGTGCAGGGGATTTATGTCGGCTCGCGCGCGATGTTCGAGGAGATGAATGCGGCGATTGCCAAGGCAAAGCTGCGTCCAGTCATCGACCATGTCTTCGGCTTCGACGAAGCGCGCGAGGCGTTTCTCCACATGCAATCTGGCTCGCACTTCGGCAAGATCGTCATTCGCGTGGCTTGAGTGATTCGCTGCTTATAATCGAGAAGACTGTGCATGGAGCGGAACAACGGTGATCGTGGAGCTGGAAGGTCTGCAAAAAATATATGACGGCAAACAGCGCGTCGTCGCCGTGGACGGCATCGACCTGAAGGTACATGCGGGCGAACTTTACGGCTTGCTTGGGCCAAACGGTGCTGGAAAGACCACGACCATCAGCATCTGCACCACGCGCGCACTGCCGACGGCGGGCAAGGCACGTATTGCCGGAATCGACGTGGTTGCAACACCTGCGCTGGCTCGGCGATCCATCGGCGTCGTTCCGCAGTACAACACGCTCGACCGCGCCTGCACTATCTTTGAAAACATCTACTTCCACTGCCTCTTCTTTGGCTTTTCGCGGGCTGAGGCAACGAAGAGGACCGAGCAGCTTCTCGGCCAGTTTCACCTCATGGAGCGGACCGGCGCTTATCCGGCGCAGCTCTCCGGTGGCCTTGCCCAGCGGGTCCAGATTGCCCGTGCCATCGCGCATCGACCGAAGGTGCTGTTTCTCGATGAGCCCAGCGCCGGTCTCGATCCGCAGAGCCGCATCGCTATGTGGGAGGCTGTGCGCGGGCTTCGTGAAGAGGGAATTACTGTTGTCCTCACGACGCACTATATGGAAGAAGCAGACGAGCTGTGCGACCGCGTCGCCATCATCGACCACGGCAAGATCCTGGTCGAAGACACGCCAGCCGCGCTCAAAGGCTCCGTCGGCGCACAGAAGGTCTATGAGCTGGATCTGCGCAGCCATGAGAATCTTCCATTTCTTGTTGAGCAACTGCAAAAGCTGCCTGGAGTCGCCAGCGTGGAGACGACTGCCAAAGGGTTGCGCCTGCTTGCCCATTCTGTCGAGGGACTGCTGTCGGATGTCGTCCATGCGGCTAATCCTTATGGGCTGCGCGACCTCATCATCACTGAAACCAGTCTGGAGACCGTGTTTATACGGCTCACCGGCAGAGACCTGCGCGAGTAAACAAGACCTATGACTCAAATGGAAACGGCGCAACTGGAGACGATCCACCACGACACTGGCCTCGGCAAGCCGAAGTCGGTGCAGTATGCCCGCGCGTTCGCTGGCCTTTTCATGCGCGATCTGCACGTCCTTCGCCGCGAACTCTTTCCGTTTGTCATTCGCGTCTGCATGAATCCGCTGCTCTTCCTCTTTGTCTTTACTTACATCATTCCGCATATCAGCATGGGGAGCGCCGCTGCCGCGATGAATCCGACTGGGGCAATGGCCGGTGGCGCGTTCAGCACGGTGCTTCTGCCCGGATTGATGGCGGTTGCCATCATGTTCAGCGGCATCGCGGCTGTCGCACTGCCACTTTCGCAGGAGTTCGGCGTCACCCGCGAGATCGACGACCGCGTGATGTGTCCGCTGCCGGTCGCTGCCGTCGCGATGGAGAAGGTCTGCTTCAGCGCGGTGCAGAGCATGATTGCCGCTGTTATCGTTTATCCGCTTGCTTATTATGTGCCTACGACACACCCGACGACGCATGTCAGCAACTGGCTTTTTCTGATCGTGGTTGTGGTGCTCTCCAGTCTTACCTCCGGCGCGCTTGGGCTCACGATCGGAACCAGCGTCGAGCCGAAGCAGATTGGCCTCATCTTCGGTGTGGTCGTCATGCCCATCACGTTTCTTGGCTGCGTGTACTATCCCTGGGTCGCGCTGGGGCACATACGCTGGCTCCAGATCGGTGTGCTGGTCAACCCTATCGTTTACATGAGCGAGGGACTGCGCGCGGCGCTGACACCGTCGCTGCCGCATATGAATCCATGGCTCATTCTTGGGATGTTGACTGCCTCGCTTTGCCTGCTTACATGGCTGGGTATTCGGGGCTTCCTGCGCCGCGTGATTGGCTAGGATGATTGCTTTCCCTGGGTACCCCCCGGGGGGTAATAAATTACTTGACTGACTAAGGTCAGTGTGCTACCTTATGTCTTATGGATAGCCCAAAGACATTACTCGAAGCAGTTCAATACTTTAGCAATGATGAGAACTGCCGTAGGTACATGATATCGGTTCGCTGGCGAGATGGAATAGTCCGCTGCCCTCGCTGCCAGTCCGAGAAGGTCACCTGGCTTGAAAAAGCGAAGGTCTACCGCTGCTATGGCAAACACTCCAAACTCAAGTTCTCGCTGAAAGTGGGCACGGTTTTCGAGGATTCGCCTATCGGTCTTGACAAGTGGCTACCGGCTGCGTGGTTGCTCTCCAGTTGCAAGAATGGGATCAGTTCCTATGAGTTGGCGAGGGCGCTTGGAGTGACGCAAAAATCAGCATGGTTCATGCTCCACCGCATCCGATCCGCGATGAAGGATACGAACTGGGGAAGTAAGTTGGGTGGGCCAGATAGTGGTCCTGTCGAGGTCGATGAGGCTTTTGTGGGCGGCAAGGTCGCCAATATGCATAAGAATCGCCTCAAGGCTCTACGTGCACAGGTTCCGGCAGACGCGGCAGAAGGTTACGAAGCTCCCCGCTACGACAACAAAACAATCGTGGTTGGTATGTTCGACCGGGAATCCCGGCAAGTACGGGCGAAGGTCATTCCAAATACCAAACGAGAAACGTTACAGCGCGAGATTCTAGCCAACGTGAAGTACGGTTCGAAGGTCTACACCGATCAGGCTGTTGGCTATGATCTATTGCGTCGTCGCTATATTCACGACACAGTGAACCATGCTGAAACCTACGTCAATGGTCAGGTTCATACGAACTCGCTCGAAAACTTCTGGTCGCTAATGAAGCGGAACCTGAGCGGCACATACATCGCTGTCGAACCGTATCACTTAGACCGCTACTTGGACGAACAACTGTTCCGGTTCAACAACCGCATCAACACGAACGATGAACAACGGTTTCGCAAGGTTGTGCAGCAACTCGTCGGAAGGCGTCTCACGTGGGAGACTCTGACTGGCAAGGAGGATGCCAGGCCGTTCTAAACGGCAGCATCGCGGGAAGAGGATCGCTTTGCGGCTTTGCGCTCCGTCTTCTCAGCTTCCATCTGCGCCTTGATCTTGGCGTGTGGCACGGCTACCAACTCCCGCATAAACTCCGTGAACTGGTCGAAGTCACCCTCGACCGTGGCTAGGTTCTTTCCAGTACGCGCACGCTTAGCGGCTTCCATCAGGCTTTGCTCCGTCGTTGGCCGCTTTCGCTTCATGAGAATATGATAGTTCCTCTCCCCTAATTTGTGCGGAAAGCGGCTTTTCCTTATGGCAGATATCACTGTTGATTCAAAGGATTTCTATCGTCTCTTGGAACTTCTGTTCGATTTTGATGTAAAGAATTTGGCTCACGCGGGTCTGATGCAAGAGGCATCGAAAGCAAATCCCGATAGTGCTGCTTCTTACATTCTTCGAGAAATGGAACAAATGCCTCGATCCAGGAACTTTCTTGAACCTCAGTATCGGGAATTGCTAAGCGCAGCCAAGCAAGGTAATGACGTTCGCGATCTTCTATCCATTCTCTTGAAAAAGAAGATGAATACTTGAATCTCGATTCTTGCATTTCCACACACTCCTGAGTATGATATGGGTGTGTGCAACAGACCGATGACCCCGCCTGGCAGCGGGGTTTTTCACGTTTGGACTGCAGTGTAGCGCCGCTTTCTGAGAGCGTCTATGACTTTAGGGAAGTTTGTTATAGCAACGTGTAGCTAATTCCCATGATCCAGACGGTGGACCAATCAGTGTTCTGTATTCTGACGCATCCATTTGCATGGAATCATTGGATGTCAGACTCGCAAGTGACATATCCGCATTGAGGCTGTTATCGATCGTGAGAGGAACAGTACGGAGCAAAAATCCGTCTGGATCAAGGAATCTCAAGAAAAATCCGCAACCCCTCGCTCTATTTAAGAACGCAGACGCCGATGAAAGCTGTGGCTGTTGCACATTGTCCTTATTCGCTTCTAGTTCGGCCATACTAATCTCAATCTTGAAACGCAAATATCCCTGATGCTTCTCTCCTGGAATCCACGACGTAATTAGAGTCGCCAAGAACGCCCGAGGATCATCGGTAAATAGTCTTCGTGACATGGGATGCCAGTCCATCGGACTAGATAGAGGCACTGCAAGCGGTTGCGATTTGCGTGTTTGGGGGATGGCCGGGAGCGACATTAAAATCAGAACGATCAAGCCCCTCTTCATTCCCTCTGCCTTTCATTTATCGTATGCGATAAATACAGGGCCAAGATTACTTCGATTCTGGATGGATGGCAAGCAGCATTAGCGTCCGTCTGGGAAAGCGCATCCGAGCAATTCGGAAAGCCAAGGGATGGCGTCTGATCGATCTTGCTCAGCACTCAGGCGTCAAAGAGGTCCACCTCTCCTATGTTGAACGTGGAATGAGGGACGTCGGGTTCAACGTCCTGGTGGCCATCGCCAAAGGCTTGGGCGTGAAACTGTCAGATCTGATCCGGGATGTGGAGTAAAGTGAGCGCACCACCCTATAGTCAGTCAAGTAATTTATTACCCCCCGGGGTACTTATGACGTAAAGTCTTCATTCCAGATGCTTTAATATTCAAAGTCTTCTTTCTAAAGGAGTTAGGCCCAGCGTTGCCGCTGGGCCTCGGTTTATTTCTCTACTAACTCTAGTGTAGCCGGTTGAATGGAACTAAATGGCAATGTCTATTTGGTTTATTTTGTTTGATTTAGGTGGGTTGAGGGCTTGACAAATGATTTTGCTGGTGTTTTTGAGAGTAGTGGCAACAAAGGGTAATGGAATCAGTCGCTTCGCCCAGCGGTTTCACTTCTGCCTTCGGCAGAGCGCTTCGCGATGATTGTTTGAGACGCGAAACTGAAGAGGGTGCGGAAAAATCGGTGGCTGAAAGGCGTACCTCAGCGGCTAAATGTGGTGTCTCAACAGGTTGTTGTCATCGAGGCCTGCTCGGCTGATGGGTGGAGCTTGGTTGAGGCTAG
>NFUO01000111.1 GCA_002197545.1 Acidobacteria subdivision 2 bacterium RH1 MAG20
CCAAGGCCTTCCTTTAGATTAGGGAAGGCTTTCGTTCGGATAGTCATGAGAGCACCATCGTCTCGGTCCGCGGAAGCGCGTCACGCTCCCTGGAAAAGTATGGCATCAGCCACATTGCCGGATCGCTGCGAGTAACACGTTCGATGCATTCTACTTATGGCAACACAGCGCAATTCTCTCCCTCCTGGGTCGCAGCACCAATACCCACAAGAGAATAAGCCTTGGCACACTGGCAGAAAAGATGAGATACAAGTCAGTGGCGGAACTCGCACTGGCCATTCTGTCGGTCAACGCAGCCAATCACCGTGAAAATGGGGCGCATAGCGGAAGCGCTAAATTGCTCGGAATGCCAGCACATTCGAGCGGTGCTGGCTGAGCAAGAGGTGATAGACGAACCAGAACCTTTTTCCGGGCTCCTCGAGAGTGCGGCAATCTCGAAGGCGGTCATCGCGGTCCGGGAAGCACTTCTGCCATGATAGACTTTCTTGCGCCTGCGCGGCTGCGATCTTAATGGAAGACAAGAATGCTGACAGAAGATAACGCACGAAATCTGGCGTCTCATTGGATCCGTGCGTGGAATGCCCATGACCTCGATGAAATCATCTCGCACTACGGAGAAGATGTTGTTCTCGTATCACCGGTGGCCGCCAGGATTCTGAACGACCCATCAGGTGCGGTAAAAGGCAAGGAAGCTCTCCGAGCCTATTTCAAGAGAGGGCTGGATGTGTACCCGAACCTGAAATTCGACCTCATTGAGGTGATGTGGGGGGTTTCCAGTCTCATTCTTTACTACAAGAACCAGAAAGGTGGAAAGACTGGCGAATTTATGGAAATTGATTCGAAAGGCAAGGTCGTTCGGGTCGTTGCAAATTACAACGAATGAGTGAATGTCTCCCGCACCTCCAGGTAAATTCGAACAGTCGATTTGGGCTGTCCCTGCAATGCTCGTTCGGGTCCGCGTGAGGTAGTCCGTCGCCTTGCGGATCAGGCTTTGGCAACGCGATGTCAGCCTGGTATCACCGAGCGGGACATGATCTGCCAGGACGTCCGCTTTGCGTTCGAGGAGCCGCCAGGCTCTCGAGCGCTCGATAGAGACGGCCCTTCGTCCGGCTCGCAATGAAGCCGTGCGCTGCGGCCGTGTTCGAAACACTCCCGCAAGTGATGCAGCAATGCGGCGTCGACGAAGCCATCGTTGCGCACCGGCAGGACGACATCGTCCGGCTCGCAAATGGACTGCAAGCCTCACGAGGGCGGCCTTGAGACGCGTACACCGCAATCTGAAGCGTCATGAGGTCGAAGCGTTGCGAGATAAGCTGGTCGAGCTGGTGCCCCCAGCGCATGCCGACATTCCAGAGCTGATCCGGACGATGCGGCTCATCGTGCGCAAGCCGCAAACGGAATATGCGCTGCTCTGCGGTGTTTTCCCCCGGGAGCTTGCCGACATCGAGGCCGGCAAGGGCGTGCAGACGACCGAGACGTTGGGAAAGCTGCTGCGGCCTTTCGGCTTTAGGTTTGGGGGGTCGTCTAAGACCGGATCGCCGCGGAAGTCAGTCGCCTTCCCTCGACGGGTCGGGGTGAGGTGTTCCTGCGTTGCTCGTGCGAGTGCGCGTGAGGTAACCGGCGCGCCTGTGCGCCGCCGTTTTACTTCTTGCGCCGCGACTTCGGTCCGCGTCGCGAAGGAGCTCGGAGTTCGCCACGCTCGATCTTGCTGCGGATCTGCATCAGCTCCTGACGAATGGGCGCGGCCCACTTCTGCAG
>NFUO01000112.1 GCA_002197545.1 Acidobacteria subdivision 2 bacterium RH1 MAG20
CCCCTGATCCCCATCCCCAGAAGCTAAATAAGGCAAAAGCTCAGCCATATAGCGAGTTGCATGACACAAACTAGAACGGGTATGGAAAGAATTTGACCGTCGCCGCTCTCCTTTTCGGCAGTCATTCGCATCCTCGACTTCTTTCGAGATGAGTGCTCCAGACCGCGCGCCTCTTCGTACTCAAAAACATACGGACAGTAAATGCAATACTTGAGTCACTGTTCAAATCATTGCAAGTGCTATGAGCGTGACATTTCCCGAATGGAGGGCAATCGTGTCCTTTTCCAAACGAGCTTCATCGAGCATTAACCAGAAGTGGGATAGAATTCTGGCTGAGAGAAGCAGGATGTCAGCAACCGCGCAGGGAGAGAACAGTTTTAAAAATTCTCTGGAGAGAGACCCAAGATGGAAGCTCATAGAGCGCATTGTGGCAACTCCGGGGTTCGCGAAATCGGCGCGTCTTTCCACATTTCTGCTTCATATCGTCCGGCAATTTCTCTCTGGAAATACGGAAAACCTCACGGAGCAACTGATTGGGGAGCGCATCTTTGGGCGTCCTGTCGGGTACGATCCGCGGGATGACAATATCGTTCGCTCGCATGCAAGCCGTCTCCGGCATCGATTGGAATTGTATTTTCAGGAGGAAGGACATGCGGAGCCATTGCGAGTCACAATTCCTCGAGGCACTTATGTTCCGTTGTTTGATCGCATAGAGAACAAGCCTTCCGAATCCGCACAACAAGCTCGTGTACACAACACCGAAGAAATATCATTCCCCGCAGCCTCTACATCAAGCGCACGCACACTTCGTTGGCGGATCTGCATATTCTGTGGCGCAGTCCTTGCGTTGCTCTGTGTTTTCACCGCAGCTCGAATGATGCATCAAGGCACGCGACACACGGATTTGCAGGACCATAGTCCGGCGCATGAATTAT
This sequence comes from Acidobacteria subdivision 2 bacterium RH1 MAG20, assembly GCA_002197545.1. The sequence continues at coordinate 936 of NFUO01000112.1, forward strand.
GGTCTGAGATCTTCAATAGCAATAAAGAGACGCTGATTGTGCCTGCCGACAGCAGCCTGGTCGTACTCAAAGTCTTTACCGGACACGCCGTCAGTATGTCCGAATATGCAAGTGGACGATATCTGGCGGATATCATCTGCGAGAAGCCCTGCGATCGGGCGCTGCTACAGACTCTCGCCGCGCATCGATATACATCGACTGCCGATTTGAAATTCGCAGTGGCAGTCACGCATCTCCCCGAAGCCTTACAGGACCGGACAGAAATCCGCTACGCGCGTGATTTGCAACTGGACGACTTGAAGCAGTCGAACCTCGTCTTGATCGGCGCCCCGGAGGCCAATCCCTGGACTGGACTGTTTCTGCCCTCTATGAACTTCATCCTGCAGGACGATAAAGCAAAGGGTCCACTCGAAATAGAAAACCGCAAGCCAAGACCTAGCGAATTACCCCGATACCCTTATGATCTCGGTGATCCAACTCATGGCTATGCTACCGTTGCCTTTTTACCCAATCTGGGCGGAGGGGGAAACATACTGGTTGTTCAGGGATTTTCGCTCGCTGATACCGAGGCGGCAGCAGAATTTCTGATGAACCGGCGAGACTTCGACAAATTATTTGGGCCGATTGTTGGAAAACAATCGGCTCTCCCGCATTTTGAGTTATTGCTCAAGACGCTGGACGTCAATGGTATTGGCTCGCCGCCCTCTCTGTTGGCCTACCGGATATACCCCTAATTCCCAAATTGACTGCGGCCCACTTTAGTAAGTTGCTCCATGCACAATTCAGGAATGCGGCTCGACACACATCTACGGTTTTGAAACGCAGCGAATCGCGGACTGGCTCACGCCAGGCAAACTGATTCCCATAAATCCCGCTATAGTGGGGGCAATCTGGCGCATATCGATCACGCCGGCATCACAGCCACGCGCCACAGAGTCTCCCATGGCGAAAAATGCCGATCGCAGTTCCGGGTGGTCCGGCAGATACCCGTGCGTGCCTGTACCGGGAATGGCACTCACAACCTCGCCTTCCAACGCTTCTCCTCCGCTGTAGCCGATCTTCCAGTCCACAAGAAAAGCTGCATCCGGATCGCCGCCGCGCGCCACAATTTCATCGTGAGTCAGAATGCGTGAAATTCCATAGGAGGGATTTTTTTTAAGACGCTCAAGCAGGTCTTTCACTTCATTGCGTGTAGCGCTGTCCTTTGAATCATGCAGCATCACATAAGCGGAACCGCCCGCATTCCACATCGTTGCTTTCCAGGAAGCGAGCGCAGGCGCACTACCTGCCCTTTTTGCTTTCAACTCGATCATCCCTGCCTGCACAAACGGTATCAACAAATTGACACTGGTGTGAGTCGCGGCAAAGCCGTGATCCGAAGCCACAATAATAATTGCGTTCGGATTATTGGCTCGTTCCGCTTCTACTAATCGTCCAATCATGCCATCGATGGCCTCGATCGCAGCATCGCTTTGGGGGCTAAAGGGGCCGGTAAGATGTTCATAGTGATCAAGAGATACTAGGTGAATCGTCATGAATCCTGGCTTGCTCAGTTGAATCATCGCAAGCGACGTCCTCGTCAGCTGCTCATCAAAGTCTGTGCCTGCACTAAAGATATAGAATGGGCCAACCCGCTTTTCAATTTTTTTAAGATATCCATCCGGACGAGAGATCGCCTCCATTAATTGGCTGTCCTCGCGTATGCGAACCGGATAAGCAGGTATTAGGTATTGAATATCGTCTGAGTTTACGGTGGCAGGCCAGAAGACGCTGGCAGTCACAATTCCTGCCTGTGCTGCCACCTGCCAGAGTGTCGGGACTTTAATATCGCTGCTATACCAATACCAGGCGTCATTATTATGGCCGAGCGGATCAAACCGCACATTGTTATTGATGCCATGCTTTTCCGGCCACACGCCGGTAACCAGCGTAGTATGACCGGGAAAGGTAAGTGTTGGCACTACTCCAACCACGCCATCGGCGTAAGTCCCTTGCTGCATAAAACGCCGCAGTACCGGCACATGGAGATTGTGCGCGTCTGCTTGAGTGATGTAGTCCGGACGCAATCCGTCGACAGAGATCATCAGGACTGGTGGTCTGCGCTTCTGGGCATGAGCCCGGCAAAGCGTGCATGTCATAAAAGCCAACAAAAGACACTGGGTATAAGCCTTTAAACTTCTCAAGAGTTTTTCCTTATTAAGATTCGAATCACGGAAAACCCCAGTCACCTGCAAAGTGACCGGGGCAATAGGAGTGGTTAGAAGTGGTACCGTGCAGAGAATTGAATCTGCCGCTGGGGAGAACGAGTGCTTGTAATCTGTCCGAAGTTGTTATCGGTGACTCCCCGGTCAGGATCGGCATAGCTTGCGAGGTTGAACGCATTGAAGAAGTCAGTGCGAAAATCCACGGCTTGGCCGTCCTTCGTGACGAAGAACGTCTTGAAGATGGAAAGGTCCATCTCCCGGTAACCCGGACCGCGTTCTGAGCCGACACTGGCAGTGCCAAACGTGCTCGGCAACTCCGGCCCGTAGGCACACTGCTGGTTTGACGCACCCGTGCATGGTATAGCGGAGCTATCAGTTCCGAACCAATGCTGCACCGAACGGTTTGCGACCTTCAAGTTTCTATATTTGTTGGGTCTTGCTGACAGCGAATTCACGTTCGCATTGTTAGGGCTGGTGAGTGTGATGGGGAAGCCCGTATAGAGCGTCGCCGTTCCCGCAACCTTCCATCCTCCAATTGCCTCGTTGACGACGCTGTTCAGATGGCTTCCGAACCTCTTTCCGTGTCCCACAGGAAGTTCATAAACCCCAGTTGCTGTGAGGTTATGGCGGACATCGAACCCGCTTGGACCATAATCCGCCCCTGGATTATAGGCATTTTGCCAGTAAGAGCTGGCGCCGTTCACGCCGGGAACACCGTAGAAGCCCGGGCTGTTGGTGAGCGACTTGGCATACGTGTAGTTGAGGGTATACTCCATCCCGTTTGCCAGGCGCCTGCGAAGAATAGCTTGCAGCGCGTTGTAATTGCTCATGCCCTCGGATGCCGTGACCTTTACCAGACCTGTCTGGCCTACGAGATTGTAGAAAGGCGCATTGGTGCAGTGCTGAACGCAAGGTGCATGCCACTGGTTTCCGTCAACGGCAACAATCAGGTGCTGACCGGTCTCTCCAACGTAGCCCACCTGAGCAGAGATCTGGTTACTGATCTGATATTCCGATGTGAGGCTGAATTCCTGAATAAACGATGGCCGTAGATTCGCCGCCCAGGCAAAATACTGGGTCGTACTTACTGAAATATTTCCTGGTGCCGTAGCAAATCCGTTCTCGACTATCAGAGGCGTTCCTCCGGAGGTCGAGCTTGGCGTGATCGCCTGAGCGATGAATGAGTGCTCAAAGGGAGGATTTTCCGTCAGGCGCAGACTCGAGCCAGTGCCTTCGAGAGTAACCGTGGTTCCATAACCTCCTCGGATGACGATGCGCTGTTTCGGCTGATAAGCAAAACCGATACGTGGCATGAAATTGGTGTAGACCGGTTTGTACAAGGCCCGGCTATTCCCGTTCTGTCCTGCATACTCGAGGCCAGCGGTTCCCAGCGATGGGTCTGTCAGATTCACGTTGACTTGTTTGTTGTTCACCTCATAAATCGGCTGGTCGTATTCATAACGAACCCCAAGATTAAGGGTGAAGTTAGGTTGCAGCTTCCAGTCATCCTGCGCAAAGGCCGCATCGCGCCATTGACGCTGTCCCGTATATCCACGTACGCCTCCAATGCCCGCAAACACTGCGCGGTCAAGGACGAAGTCCGCATAGGAGTAACCCGTTGCCTTCAACGACGGATTACTGGTGAACTGGCCGCTATAGTTGAAGATGCCCAGCGTGCCTTCATTGCCGGGATCAAAGTTGTTCTGCTGATAGCGGATGAACTGGACACCGAATTTGCTGATGTGATTTCCATGCTGCCACGTCAAATTGTCGGCATAGATAAAGTTGTTGTCCCGCTTTCCATAGATGCCGGCAACTGTACCAACTGGGCTGATCGTGCCCGTCGTCATTGCCTGTTCGCTGAAGCCGACGTAGGTCTGCGGTCCCGGAATCCCAACCTTGGCATTTCCAGTAACCCCGAACAAACCACTCGGATCCTGAATTTTGCTGTTTCCATAGACGAGACGGGTAAAGCTTGCGCGTAGTTCATTCACAACGAGGTCAGAGAAGACATGCGTCCAGTTCACGACAAAGCTATGGATCGGATAGTCATTCGACGCAGGAAAACTAATGGGCAGCACGGAATGGCTGACCCCATCATAGGCATCTCCCATGGAATATCTGCCCATGAGCGTGTCTCGCGGGCCAACCGTATAGTCGATATGGAGATCGCCCTGATTGTTGGCATTGAACGATTTCTGATAACCGCGGTAGTTATTCTGCGCAATCCCATCCGTGGGCGCCTGATTCGGCAGCGGATAAATCTCAGGATGGGCAAACAGAAAATTCGCGACCGGACTGTTGATCGGAACCTGGTTATTTACAAAAGGTGCAAAGTTGTTTTGCGAATCATAGAGCTGCTGCAGCCCGGAAAAATTTCCCTGGCGAAAAGCTGCAGGAGCAACGCTCGCAGTTCCCTGGCCACCCGTGTGGTACCGGATCCCTTCATAGTCCCCAAAGAAGAACAACTTGTTTCGAAGAATTGGCCCCCCAAACGTTGCCCCGAAGACACTCTGGGTATAGCTGCTCTTTTTATTCCCAGAGAAATTGTTGGCCCAGGTATTCGCATCCAGATTGTTATTTTCGAGGAAGTAGTACGCGCTCCCATGAAAATGATTCGTTCCGCTCTTGGTTGAGAGCAGGATCGCTCCGCCGTTTACATTGCCGTACTCTGCGTCTGCATTTGCGGTGATAACTTTCATCTGTTCGAGAGCATCGGGCGCGGGGTTGTAGCCAATGTCATTGCTGAAGCTTTCATTAACATCAGCACCGTCCAGAAGATAATTGTTCGTCTGTTGGCGGTTTCCATTAAAAGAAGGCACATTGGACGAACTGGTGTTGCGCTCGGTTGCATTGGAACCGGTGAAGCCGGTAGGCTGTGGAGAAACCGACCCTGGAAGAAACTGGGTCGCGGAAGAAAAGTTCCGGCCATTGAGCGGCATGTTAGCTATGGTGGTTGAGGTAAGCGTTACGCCCAGCGTCGCATTTTCCGAGTTCAAAATCGGGCTTAATTCGGAGCTTACATTGACCGTCGTACTAGCTGTGCCGACCTGTAACTTCACATTCACAGTAGCGATCTGGTCGATTTCGAGGGAAAACGGACGGATCGATATAGTGTCGAACCCAGGCGCAGTCGCCGTTACAACATAGGTTCCGATCGGCAGAAACTGAAAGTTATAAAGTCCCGCCCCATCGCTTACGGTTGTGTTGGTAACCCCGGTTGCGGTACTCGAGACAGTCACGCTTGCCTTTTTTACGACCGCTCCGCTGGGATCGGTCACAATGCCGCGCACTGCACCGGTGATTGTCTGGGCCCACATCGTCCGGCTCTGCCACAGAACAAGGCAGCACAGAAGCAGCAGGCTCAACCTGAATAGTGTAAATATGGCTCGGTGACTCTTGCAGCCTGAATGGCACATGCTGTTCTTCCTCCGGCCGAAGTCGTTCGGTTCTGAAGGGATTGTCGTAGCTGGATAGCCATGAGTAGAGTGATTTTACTCGGGTTTTACTGTTAAATGGCCGCTCGCCTGCAATGGGAATACGATCAAGCCTCGGTGTCACCAGCATATTCCGGTCGCATTTTTACCTTTTCCTCAATTCACCTGTCATTCACTGAACGAAGTCATCCTCGCGAAGCTGCATGTTCACCGAAATGTGACAGATAGAGCAGGATCCGAACACCTTGGTGGGTGTCTTAATCTGGGCTTTCATTGCAGGTCTTGTCCCGGTTCTTCAGAGCCTGTTATGCCCTTAGTATCCGACAAGGTGCTTTGCATGTGGTAGTTCTCTCTTGAGCATGGAGGGATGGGCTCGGCAGTTCGGCGGTCGTATCTGATCGATGTCAGTGATGGGGAGTGGGCGTTTACGTTGCCGTATCTGCTGTTGAGCCGTGCGAACAGCCGGAGCCGTCAGCACAATCTGCGGACGTTGTTCAGCGCGGTGCGGTACATCGTGAAGACCGGCAACCAATAGTGTCTGATGCCGCGCGGTATGCCGCCCTGGCCAGCGGCGTATCAGCAGATGCAGCGGTGGTTGTGAGCCGGGTGCTTCGAGTGGCTGGTGGACGACATGCAATCGCTGCTGCGGCACTTCGGTGGTCGCAAGGGCCAGCCGACCGCAGTGGCTATCGACAGCCGCACGTTGCAATCCACGCCGGGGTCGGGCGCACGGGCCGGCTACGATGGGGCTAAGCGACGCAAGAGATCGAAAGTACACATCGCGGTCGATACACTGGGCCACCTGATGTCGCTGAAGGTCACCCCGGCAGACGCCGGGGACCTCAAGCAGGTCAGCGCGCTGGCCGAACAGATCCAACAGGTAACGGGCAATGCGGTGGAGTTAGCCTATGTTGATCAGGGGTATACAGAAGAGGCCGCTGTGCAACAACACGGCATCCGGCTGGAAGCGGTGAAACACCCGATGGCCAAATGAGGCTTCGTCCTGCTGCCACGAAGATGGGTCGTGGAACGCTCCTTCGCCTGGGCCGCCCGCTTCCGCAGATTGACACCCGACTATGAACGGCTCGACTCCACCCTCAAGGGCTTCCACTATCTCAGCTTCGCTTGCCTCATGCTTACACGCATGTTCCACCTACTCGCACAAGGCCATAACAGGCTCTAACTGCGTGTTATCGGCGTGATCGCAGCCTACGGAGTAACGGATGTAGATGTGGAGCATTGGAGTCAACCTTCATATAGAGAGGCTAAGTTAACTCTAGTGACGATATAAAGTTGGTGCAGTTCGGCAGCACCTTCTGTACATATTTGATTTTGAAGGTAATAAAATGGTGGCCAGAGACGGTTTTGGTCAGCATTACACCACCCTGTACATCTCAATTACTGGTCTTACTCTCCACTCGGCAGCTTGAACTAACTAATTGTTATTCATGTGAGTTAAGACGAAATGAATTGTTTCTTGGTTTCCGGGGAGTGCGATAAGTAATTGAAGGCTCACTATTGAATTGGAAGCGAACCGACGACCTCTCCCCCTGCGATAAAGCCCGGTAACCACTGTTATAAAGTATTCCGCACGCTTTTGAAAGTCCTGTAAGCACCCCTGGAACGGGCTATTGTTCCCACTGTTCGCCAATTTAGCTTTCTGTTCCCATGTTTGCAAATCTAAGCCTTTGCCTGGGCAGTATCGACATATAGAAAGGAGACGGGACTGGATAGAATGTGGTGAAAAATAACGAGAAAATCTCGGCATCACGAGCCAACCGCAGGTCCTTCGACTCCGCCTCATGCGATAAAACTGCGCGAGGCTCCGCTCAGGATGACAATTTCTATATTTATCAATCGCTTGCGCCTATTCTATATGTCGATACTACCTAGTTCTTACCTATAGTAATTTGTCCACAGGAAGAGGGAAAAACATTTCCCTTACCCCGCACCTCGATGTCCATGATTTACACATCTTCTCAACCGCCGAAGCTAAATTCCCGTCGTCTATTGAAAACAAAGAAGATAGATTCAACCGTTGAGGCCGATATATGGCACTTCAATTGCTTATATGGAGGTGTTCCTCGGTGTGCCCTACCCTCTCTCGGACCTCATGAGGGTAGGTGTTGCAAGAGACATCTTTGTTACAGGAAGAGAAACAATATGCTGAAAAAAATACTTTACCTTTCCGGTCTCTGTCTGTTCGCACTGGGCACGCATGCGCAGGCGAGTACGATCGGCCCCGGTCCGAGCTGCGCAAGCTGCTTCGGCTCGGGCTATACCCTTAGTTACACCACCACTGCCAACCCCGATGTCTTTGACATCAACCTTGCTATCGACGCATCAGGATACAATCAGAGCAATACAGACGTTCTAAACGCGGTGTCCCTGAAGCTTGCTCCCAACGGGTCCGACATCAGCTCCGTTTCGCTTCTTTCATCTCCAGCGGGCTTCAGCTCCACAATCCTTGGTGGCATCAGTGCGGGTGGCTGCCATGCTAGTAGCAGTGATGGCTTCTTCTGCTCGCAGGACAGCAGCGGCGGCCTCCAGGTGGGACATTCCGGCGATCTTTATAACTTCGAATGGCAACTTACCGTCACAGCGCCAGGCGATCTGCTGACAGGGACTGGGTCTGACGGTCCTTCAGTGAAAGCTTCCTACTTGACTGCTGCCGGACGTAATGCCGGCCTCACCTCGGAAGACATCACCCTTAGCCCTGGAACTTCTGTCGTACCGGAACCTGCATCCTTCGTCCTTCTCGGAACAGGGCTGCTGGGCGCTGCCGGCGCCATCCGCCGAAGACTCTCGGCTTAATCATTCTTAAATCGCAGTCTACTTAACGAGGGCAACCATTCAGGTTGTCCTCGTTTCTTTAAATCAGCTTTGGCTCGGGCTGCATTTCATCTCAAAACATAGAGGACATTTCCATCTGCGATACTCGAAAGCAGCTATGGATCTCACCTCCCTCAACGAACACTTCGCTATTCCCGGCGTCCTCGCCTTCCACCAGGTTCCCAGCGGCCTCATCTACGCCAATATCACGACGCCCCACGCTACGGCCACGGTTTATCTGCAGGGAGCCCATCTTACCTCGTGGCAGCCTGCCGGCCAGCAGCCAGTGATCTTCCTCAGCCGCAAGAGTGATTTCATCCCGGGTAAGACCATCCGCGGGGGGGTGCCCATCTCCTTCCCCTGGTTTGCGGCGCGTCACGATGGCAACGCCGGTCCATCCCACGGCTTCGCCCGCACACAAAACTGGACGCTGGCCTTTGCCGCGCTCGCCGGAGAAGACCTGCACCTCACCTTCACGCTTGCGCCAACCGAGATCAGCCGCAGTCTCGGCTACGACAACTTTCACCTCGTCTATCAGCTCATCATCGGCCCAACCCTCACCATGCAGCTTACCGTGGCCAACGACGCAGCCACGCCACTCCTGTTTGAAGAAGCGCTGCACACCTACTTCTCAGTTGCCGATGTCCGCGAAACTACCGTCACCGGTCTCGAACCCACATCCTTCAGCGATAAGGTGGACAACATGCAGGTGAAGCCCGCCGCTCATGTATCCGTCAACTTTACCGGTGAGACCGACCGGGTCTACGCCAACACCACGGCCACCTGCATCATCCACGACACCGTAGGAGGCCGCAGCATCACAGTCGCAAAGAAAAACTCCGACACAACCGTCGTCTGGAACCCATGGAAAGAGATGCCCGACCTTGGCCCCGAGGAGTGGCGCAACATGGTCTGCGTCGAAACCGTAAACGCAGCGGCCAATGCCATCACGCTGGCACCCGGCGCCGCTCACACTATGCGCGCCCATGTCTCGGTAGAGTCCCAGAAACCCGCAGGAGCATAAGCCGTGATCGCCGTTGATTGGGGAACCAGCAACTTCCGCGCATTTCAACTCGATGCCGATGGCACGATTCTGGCGAGGCGCTCCTCGTCGCGCGGCATCTTGCAAGTCGAAGCCGGACAATTCGCCGAAGCGTTGCGCGCAGAGGTCGGTGAATGGCTGACCCACGGCGAAGACCGCATCCTGCTCTGCGGCATGGTTGGCAGCCGTCAGGGCTGGGTCGAAGCAAAGTATCTTCCCTGCCCTGTCGGAGTATCCGATCTCGCAAATTCTGTGACACAGGTCCCCTTCGACGGTGCCGAGGTGCGGCTGGTCCCAGGAGTTTCCGGGCGCGACATCGATGGCATCCCCGAAGTAATGCGCGGTGAAGAGACGCAAGCTGCAAGCCTGTTGGACTCAGGTGCAGACGTCAGCCTGGTATGTTTCCCCGGAACCCACTCCAAATGGGTTCACCTCAACGATCGCAAGATAGCGAACTTCATCACCTGCATGACCGGAGAGATCTACGTCGCCATACGCAAGCACACGATTCTCGGACGCACGATGACAGCCGACACCGCCATAGACAACGCAGCCTTTCTTCGAGGCGTCGCTCGTTCCGCAAACTCGGGCGGCCTGCTGCATCATCTCTTCGGCGTGCGCAGCCTCACCTTGATGGACCAGCTCAAAGAAGCCGCTGCCGCATCGTATCTCTCAGGACTGCTGATCGGCCACGAGGTGCGCGCCGCGCTGCCCAACGCGGGCCTCGTTCATCTAGTTGGCGCCGCGCGCCTGTGTTCTCTCTACGCCCAAACCATCGAGGCCTGCGGAGGTTCTGCTACGGTGGAAGACGAGGATGCGGCAGCACGTGGACTTGCCGCCATCGGCAGGAGGTTGAAGTGGAATTAAACACATGGCTGCAACGCTGCCCGCTCGTCGCAATCCTGCGCGGAGTGCAGCCCGCCGAAGCTGAATCGATCTGCGCTGCACTGGAGCAGGCCGGTATCTGCATCGTTGAAGTCCCCCTCAACTCGCCCAATCCCCTCGAGACCATCTACCTCTTGTCGCGAACCTTCGGCAGCCGAATACTTATCGGTGCCGGTACTCTTACCGAGACCTCGCACGTCGCACAGGTAGCAGATGCCGGCGGCCAACTGATCGTCACGCCTCACGCAGATACCGCAATCGTCCGCGCGGCCAAAGCAGCCGGCCTCATCGCCGTTCCCGGCTTCTTCAACCCAACAGAAGCCTTCGCCCTCCTCCAAGCCGGAGCAGACGCCATCAAACTCTTCCCCGCCGAAGTCTTAGGGCCGCCCATGCTGAAGGCACTGCGAGCCGTTCTTCCCAAAGGCACAAACGTCATTCCCGTAGGCGGCATCGGCCCCGAGCAGATTGCACCCTGGGCAACCGCAGGAGCCAGCGGCTTCGGCATCGGCACATCAATATACAAACCCGGCGACGACGCGCAGAGCGTAGCGGCAAAAGCACACGCACTCGTGGCCGCAGTCCATCGGGACCGCAGTTCCTAAGCATTTTCAGAGATGGTATTGGTGTTGCCGGTCAAGCGAAAAACAAATACAGGGGCCTCTCCACTGCGGCGGCAAAAGCGCCGCCTCCGGTCGAGATGACGTGGGTTTTAAGGATGACGTGGTTTTGAGTAGGCGAGATGGAATGGTTCTGGGGATGACAAGAACAACACCTGATTTAATGCGTGCGTGTATCGCTCTTCTTGCCCGTCTTCTTCATCCATTGCACCAATTGTTTCCAGTCCAGCTCAGTCTGGTTGGCGTAGGCCTCCGCAAACCGCACCACAGCTTCATCGAATCGCGCCGACTTCCCCAGATACCCGGCCAGCATCAGGCAATCGCCCGACCGCGCATGGCCCCGCGCCAACAGCTCGCCGCACACCGCCGCATACTCCATCAGCCCCGCCGCCTTGAGGTCCGTCAATTGAACCGATGCCTTGTGGTCGTTCAACTGCCGCACCAGATAGTTCCGCCCCTGCATCGTCGTCCACCCCAGAAACGGATCGGACTGCATCTGCATCGCCCGCTCACCCTCCACCACACGCCGCCCCTGGTGATATTGGCCTCGGTGGTTTGCGGTACCCTTCACGCGTCCGGTATAAGGCGCATAAGCCGATGCCACCTCTTCCTTAATCTGAAGAAACAGCGAATCCTTCGCCCCATTGCCTTCCATGTAGACGCAGTAATCGCGCAACCCCACCGACCCCGTCCCGACAACCTTGAACGCCACATCCACTGGCTTGTACTGCGAAAACAGATGTCGCCGCTCCCGCAACAGGCTCTCTGTATAGATCTCCAGCGAAGCCACAACGCGCTCGGCCTGCTCACCTTTCACCCGCGTCAGCATCGGAGGCATCGTCTTGAATACCCGGCCCGGCTGCCCAACCGCCGCCTGCTTCTTCTTCGCAGTCTTAGCCGCAGCCTTCCCAGCAACCGCTCTCTTTTCCACCTCCGTCAATGTAAGCAGCGTATGCATCGGCGTAGCCCGCTCCGCCATCTGCAGAATTCCCTCTACCGGCGAAACATCCTTCAGCCTGTGCACCTGATACCGCCCCATCTCCAGCACCGGCATCTTCGCGAACCCCGTCATGCAGTATCGGTATCTCTCCAGAAACATCGCTGCCGCATCGCGGCAATGCACATTCTTCACACCCGCCTCGCGCCCCGCCAGCACCAGGCTCGCGGCCATCCGCTTCACGTCCCACTCGAACGGCCCCACGATCGTCTCGTCAAAATCATTAATGTCGAACACAATTCGACCATCCGGCCCGGCATACGCGCCAAGGTTGCGCACATGCGCGTCGCCGCACAGTTGGCTTAGTATCCCGGTATTGCCCACCAGCGATAGGTCATAGGCCATCACCGGGACCGCGCCGCGAAAGTATCCAAACGGAGAAGCTGCCATCCGCTCATACTTCAGCGCCGCCAGCGCCGGGAGCCGCCCGCGCATCGAAGCAGCCAACACCTTCAGCGGATTCTCTCTGCGCTCCTTTGCCTTCCACTCCGCATGGACCGTCCGCCGCATCTGTTTGCGCCGCTCCTGCCCCAGCGCAAACCGTTCCTTCGAGCTAAGCGGTTGCGTCATCAATCATTCCTCCTATAGAAGCCCAACAGATCTCATTACTCACTACGGAACGAGCGATCCCGCAATCTTCGCCTCTGTCGTTTGGCTTGTCATCCAATCTTGCGCCGCTTTCATCTGCGGCAGGTCCGCATCCGCTCGCGCCCATGCTTTCATGAATCGCGCATAGTCCGCCGTCGCTTCTCCGTCGTTCTTTAGCGCCACATCTGCCTGTGCGATGCCATAGAGCGGATACCCGGAACCCGGCCGCTCCAGCAACGCTGCCTCATAGGCTGCCTTCGCGTCGCTAAACCGTTTCGCGCGCATCAGCGCATCTCCGCGAGTCTCGCCCACCGGTCGAATATAGTAGGGCGGCTCACGATAACCCAGCGCCCGCTCCGCCTCTGCCGCCTTCACAAAAGCCGCATCCGCCGCGCTCGACTTTCCCTGAGCTATCAGCGTCGCTGCGTCCAGCTCCATCGCCGCGACATCCATAAAACTATGCAGCGGTTCGGCCAGCGCATCCTCCTTCGATACCGAAGATACTGAGGCCACCGGCATCCCAGGCATCGGTGCCATGTCCTTCTTTGCATCCATCGGCTGCATCTTCACACGCTGATCGAGGTCCACGCTGAACGTCGCTGCTGCCGCCGCCGTATCCCCACGCTGCAAAGCCTCCATGCCTTGCGTATAGTCCAACATCGAACTTCGCAACCAGGCCAGGTTCACCATCTTCGCCGCCGGAGCGCTCTTCTCTAAAGCCGCCGTAGCCCGCGTCCATTCCGCACTCCGCAACCACACCGGGAGCTCCTCATCCAGCCGCGTCAATCCATCCCGCGTGCTGAAACGGTAGAGGGTCGCCTGGCTCTCGCCGCGCGCCGCGTTCAGCTTCGCCGAGACAGCCGTGGCCTCCTGAATCCTCCCCGCCTCCAGCAGGTCCGCAATTAGGTACATCAGGTTGTGGATGTAGTTCCAATCGTCATTCACGCTTACCTTCTGCGCGCGCATGTACGTCTCGTCCACATGCTCAGAGTTCAAAAATGAGATCCGTGCCGCCTCATAGTCTCCCGTCCGGTAGAAGATATGCCCCGGCATATGCACCATATGTCCTGATGCGGGAGCCAGCGTAGCGAGCTTCCCTGCGCTCACCAGCGCCAACTCGGGATGCGCTCCTGCCTCCACCGCATGAATCCAGTAATGGTTCGCCGCCGAGTCGTCCGGATGCTCCGCCAGAATCGCCCGCAGAATCGACTGGCCCTCTTTCGTCCCCGCCCTTGGTTCGCCCTTCTTGTCAAACCCCTCCATCAAACTCTCCGCCAGAAAGATCCGCGCCTGCACATCCTCCGGCTCCATCGCCACGAGTTTCCGCAACGTCTGCGTTCGCTTCGAGTCCACATGCACCGCAACCTCGTCCACACTCTTCGTAGGCTTTGGCTTATTCTTCGACTTCGACTTTTGGGGCTTCGCCTCTTCCTGTACGGCAGCTTTGATGTACAGCTTCTCCGCTGCGCTCCCATGCTTCGAGAGCTTTGCCGCCTTCCTCAGCGCATCGTGAGGCCAGGTAATGTCCGCCCCTCGCATTATCCCTGCCTTATACAGCCCCCAGTAGCACATCGCGCATTCAGGATCGAGCCGAATGCTCTCCTCAAAGGCCCGCGCCGCCTCATAGTCCCAGAAGTCATGCAGCAGATTCAGCCCCTGCTCAAACCAGGCCTTCGCCTGCGGATTGTCCGTGCTGATTGCAAGGTAGCTGTTCCCAATTCCGGTCATCGCAACCGGCACAGGTAACTTCTCCGGCGGCAGGCCCTCCGCACTCATGTCATGCCCCGGCATCGCCTCAGCACGGAGCTCTGTCGCAAACACTGCTAAAACAGCTACGCTGCACAAACACGCCTTCAACCAACGAACTTGCATCCCATCCCTCGATTTACTGTCAGAGCCAACTATAAGACCACAAACGCATGAAAGAGAAAGGTTCCTCAACTTAGAGAAAAAATCCCTGTGCCCCATGAAATCGCAGGACGGCTTATCGGCAGGACGTCCAAATATGTATAGACGGCTGGACATTCATGGCATAGCATTCTGGAACACTCTGGTCTGCCAGAATCCTGCGAACAACCAGTTCAGAGTGAACTCCCCCGAAACTGCGAGAAAGAGGTACATCCATGACCTACCGAACGAGGACCTATCGAACGAGAACTTTATGCTTTGCCGCTGCCCTGATGGCCGGTTGTAGTGGAGCCGGGTGGGCGCAGCAGAGCCAGGTTGGAGGGCTGGTCCCATTCTCCAGTCTGGGAACTCCCACAGCCATCACAAAGCCAACGCTTACGTTCCGCGGCGGCCATCTGCTGCTCTCCGATTCTCCTGAGCAGTTCAAAACAGCCAGCGAATTACCGGCTGTCATGTATAGAGACAATGTCACCGGAGATTTTCGCGTCTTCTATCATCATCAAAATGTAAGCTCGGAGAGCCTGTCGGTTGGGGTTGCCATCACCAACACTTCGAGTCAGCCCGAGATCGTCTTTGCGCGCGGCGCAGGGGAGGCCACCAACGTCTATCCCGACGTAGCCGGACAGGCGGCGGCATCCAGCTTCATCTCAAGCGAACACAGCATCAGCTTTGCTGCCCTGCTTCTCCCCGGCCAGTCGTATTACAAGGTGCAGACGCTCCCAACGGGCGACACTGCCTCGGGTATTATCGAGTACCTTTTGGTCGCTGTTCCCAGCGCAAGGTCGCTCTCCCTGCCGATTGAACTCTTCCAGAATCTAGCCGCAGCTTCGCTGGAAGAAAGAGGAGACCAGCCCGATCTGCCCGGCGGGTTTGGCCTGGGGTCCGCTACGGTTTCAACCGTGGCCTTCACCGGCGACCAGCCAGCCGATCCAGTCTCCCTCCCGGTACTCCCCGCCGACACCCACATTCGCGGCACCTTCGCACATGCCGACCGCTCCGGAATGTTCGCCATTTCAACCGCCGCCGGACTGCAGTCGTTGCCGGTTGATACTGCTCCTCCCGGAAAAAAGTTCTCGAACCCAATGCCCAATGAATATGAGCTCGGAGTGGATGCGGTAGACGGCGGCGCATCGGTATACAACGACGGCAACTACGGCGTGGTCTACGACTTTCATATCGTGTTCCAGAGCACCGGCCCCGCGCAAACCGTCGCGCTCTTGATGCAGCCCTCGGGCGGTGCAGGCCACTACCTCGCGTTCACTAACGGGCAAATGGAGTTGTCTCCTTACGTGAGCTACACCTCCGCCTGGTGGTTCAACGAGACAACCTTGCGGCAGAGGCAAACGCTGATCGACCTTCAAACAACGCTGCCCGGAGGAGCCTCCGGCCCGCAGAAATTGTTGTTCGATCCAGGATTCACCGGCCAATAGCAGAAAAAGAACTAAGGGAGAACGGTTCCTCACCGTCCTCCCTAAAGAAGACTACTTCTTCCCAAACAATCCGCCGAGCGTACGCAGCACCTGTTGCCCGCCGTTTTTCTGATTGCCCAGAATCGACGTCGCATTGTTACGCAGGAGCCCATTCACGTCCGGCGTAATGACAGGATCGGACGATGTTCCCGTAATCGTGACCGGCACACCGTTCGCGGCAGCCTGACGCGCAGTCGTCGCGCCCGCTCCGCTAAATGCCGACAGTAGTCCTACCGCCACGCCACCGACGCCACTGCTCGTATTCACCTTCATCATCAGGCGAAAGTTCAATGCGCCCGCGGGCGACACGGTTCCCTGACCTGTGGCTTCGCCCAGCGCCGGCATCGACGCATAGATGGCGTCGGCGCGAATGCCGCTGTTCGCCACCTGAAGCTTTGCACGCACCGCCCGGATGTCGGTCACATTGCCGCTCTGCCCCATGGCCGCGCCTGCGATTCCCTTCAGCTTCGAGCCCAGGTTGAAGCCCGCCAGCCGCGTGTTGTCTATCTCGAAGGGTCCTGTAATCACCAGATTGTCGGGTGGCCCCACGATGCTGAGGTCCGTCGTCAGTTGGCCGCCCTGCAAGAGCGATCCGTTGGGCAGCTTCACGCCGGCCACCGGCAGCAGGGTCTGGAGCTCGTTGACCGGCATTCCCTGTCCTGCCAGCTTCATGTTGAGCGTCGTTCCCGGCGTCAGGCTGTATGTGCCGTTCAGAGTGGCTGTCAAAGCGCCAATGGTGACCGTCGCGTTCTGCAACTCGCCTGCGTTGGTCTTCAGGTTATGCGATGTCGTATAGACCACATCGACCGGCTTCTTTGCCGGGGAACCCTTGGGGCTTAGCTGCAGGTTCACCAGATGCACCTTGCCATTGCTGCTTACGGCGACGCCATTGGACGCAACGTGCGCGTCCACATCGGCCTGCGCCGACATGCCTGCGCTTCGATCGAGCACACCCACCGCAACCGGATTGAAATGATGCACCATCAAGCGCGTGTCAAAGACAGTGGCCGCGGCATTGTTCGGATCGACCGGACCTGCCTGCCCTGTCAGGTTCACTGTTCCCTCGCCGGGGAGATTTGCGCTCAACGTGAAGGGAAACTGCTTTGTGAACGAGAAGTTCTGCACGCTCAAAGCAATCTGATCGAAGGTCAGCGCGCCATGCGAAGGCTGATTGTCGACTGTAGCGCGCCCGCCCTCGATGTTGAGCTTATTCACGGTCAGATCAGGAATCGCCGACTCCTTCGTTGAGTCGAGGGTGCGGCTTGCGGCGGTGCGCCCAATTGTCGAAAAATTCCAGACACCCTGGTCCGCATGGACGAGACGAATCTGCGGCTCGTCGATCTTGAGACTGCGCACGATGATCCGGTGATCGAAGACCAGTGGTCGCAGCTCCACACCAATATGCAGCAGCTTTGCCGTCAGAAACGGCGCGGAGCCGAAGGCGGGGTCGTCGGCGATGGTGAGGTCTCGCGCTGTGACGCTGCTTGAGAGCACGGACAGCTTGAGGTCGCCCATCGTCACCTGCCGCCCCAACGCTGTCGTCAATTGTTGCTCCAGCAACGGTCGAAAGGTGTTCACATTGACAAACAGCGGCACTGCCGCAATCGCCACAATCCCAAGCCCTACTACGGTAGCCGCAATCTTTCCCCAGCGCTTCATGCCGTCCTCCGCGTATTGCTACCGCAAGTCTACCCCTAACTCCATTCCTTTTGCTCAAAAGCAGACTCAGCCGATACTCTCAAGCTGCCATGCTTATTCTTGCCTCTGCCTCGCCTCGTCGCCGTGAACTGCTCAGTCAAGCCGCTCTTACCTTTACCGTCGAGTCCGCCGATCTCAATGAAGATCGTCTGTCTGACGAGGCTGCGGCCGCTTATGTTCAGCGTCTCGCCGTAGAAAAAGCGCAGGCCATCTGGAACCGCCATCAGGCTGCCGATACTGTTGACGATCCTCTCGTCGTTCTTGGGGCTGACACGGCTGTTGTCAGTGAGGGAAACATCCTGGGGAAGCCGGTCAATGCCGCCGATGCTCGCCGCATGTTGCAGCTTCTCAGCGGGCGCACCCATGCTGTGCTCACTGGACTCGCGGCGATCAACCGTAAGGGAGTCATCAGCGACGTGGAGATTACACAGGTCACCTTCAACGCGCTTCAGGACGCAGAAATTGCCGAGTACATTGCTACCGGCGAGCCGCTCGATAAAGCTGGAGCCTACGCCATTCAGGGCTACGCCGCACGATGGATTCCGCGCATCGAAGGCTGCTACTTCAACGTGGTCGGCCTGCCCATCGTTCGCACCATCGCTCTGCTCGGTGAGGCAGAAAATTTAACACCGATGAACACCGATGAACACGGATAACTACGGAGGAACACGGATGGAAGACTGGATTTGAAGATTTCGCAGAGCATTTTTAATGTTTCTATGAGGACGTCTGTGCTCCCACGAAACCACGTCATCTCGACCGGAGCGAAGCGCAGTGGAGAGACCCCTATATTTGACTTTCGTTTGATCCGGGAAGGCCTGCCATCTATGAAAATGTTTTAGTCGACGGTGGCAAGCATTGCGGCGAGCAGCGCGGTTCGTGGAACCAGATGCTCGATCACGACATGCTCGTGGGCGGCGTGGGCTCCCTCGCCTACGGCTCCCATTCCATCGAGCGTCGGAATGCCGAGCGCTGCGGTGAAGTTGCCGTCCGATCCGCCGCCGGTGGATGCCTCTTCTAACTTGAAGCCAAGTTCGGCTGCCCGTTTTTGCGCCGTTTTGAGCAGGGCGATGGTGCCCGCCTTGCGCTCCATGGGTGGACGGTTGATGCCGCCGGTGATTTCGAGCTTGCAGTGGGTGTCGGAGACCTTGAGGCTGCGAAATAGCTTTTCTACGCGTGCGGCGTCGCTCATCTTCGCAATACGGACGTCGACCTCGGCATGTGCGTTTTCGGCGATAACATTGGAGCGGGTTCCACCAGAGATCACACCGCAGTTTACGGTTCGCTGCAGGCTCAGATCGGTGAAGTTGGAGATGGTCTGCACCAGCTTTGCCAGCTCCAGAACTGCCGAGTGGCCACGCTCGAAGTCCACGCCGGCGTGCGACCCTACTCCTGTAACGCGCACATCGTAGTGGCCTACTCCTTTGCGGGCGGTCTTGTAGGCGAGGCCCTGGGCCGGCTCCAGCACGAAGACCGCGGTCGATTCGAGAGCCAATTTTTCCGTAATGGGCCGCGAGACCGTGCTTCCAACCTCCTCCTCGCTATTGAGAAGCAAGATCACGGGGCGCTCCAGCTTCAACTCTCGCAGGATGCTGACAGCGGCCAGCGCCATAACCACGCCAGCCTTCATATCGAGTACGCCGGGCCCCCAATAACGGCCTTTTTCTTCACGCCAGGGCATCTTTGCCAGCGTTCCCATGGGCCATACCGTATCGAGATGCGCGAGCAGAAGAACGGGCTTGCGTTTAGAGCGGATGGGGCCGAAACGGAGTTCGAGGACGTCTCCGAAGACTTTTTGCTTGTGGCGTTTAGAGCGGCCACCCAGGCTGCGGGAGAGATCTTCGGCCAGAGCCATGGCGGCGTTAACTGCTGTCCTATCTTCACTTGGAGATTCCTGAAGCACCATCTCCCGGAGGCTGGTTCGAATCCATTCACTCTTTTTTTCAGCGCAGGTCAGAATCGCTTTCGTGTTCATGGACGGATGTTATAGCAGAGGCATGGCTTACGGGAAGTTCTGGAAGGTATCGAAAGAGTCAATTCTATCGCGATAGTGTGGCATATTTACCACATGGACAGGAATTGATCTGCTTGTAATCTCTTACGAGGTACGAAGGTACGTTTACCAGGGATGTTGATTTCGTGAGACTCGAAGCTCATTTTGAGCGGACAATTCGATCGGAGATAGAGTTCAGCGGTGTTGGGCTGCACAGTGGAGCACCCGTCTCGATGCGATTGGTCCCGGCCCCGGCAGGATCGGGTATCGTCTTTCGACGCACAGACCTGGACAACTTCGAGATTGCGGCCATTGGCCGGAATGTAGCGAAAGTCAGCTACGCGACCAGCCTCATGCGTGGCAGCGTTTTGATTTCAACGACGGAGCATCTTTTATCTGCGCTGATTGGGTTTGGCGTGGATAATGTCATCGTCGAGATGGACAATCTGGAGGTCCCGATCCTTGATGGAAGCGCTCAGCCTTATGTGCAGGCCTTTCATTCTGTTGGAATTAAGCAGCAACGGCGGAAGCGGGAGTATATACGGATACTGAAGGAGATCGAGGTTCGGGAGGGATCGAAGTTTATCGGCGTCTATCCGGGCTCGGGGTATGGGATTCAGTACACTATCGACTTCCCGCAACCCATTGGATATGAGACCTTTACGGGTGATCTGGCGACCGGGGATTATGTGAAGTTGATTGCTCCGGCGCGGACGTTCGGGTTTAAGGAAGATGAGGCCATGCTGCGCGATATGGGGCTTATTCGTGGGGTTTCGGATGAGAGCGCCATTATTCTGTCGCGGCAAGGTATTGAAAATGGGCCGCTTCGATTCCATGACGAGTTTGTGCGGCACAAGGTTCTGGACCTGATTGGCGACCTTGCTCTGGCGGGGCGGCGGATTCAGGGACATGTAGTTGCGGAGAGGGCGGGGCATGCCATGCATACTGCTCTTGTGCAACGGCTTATGCGGGACCGCTCGGCGTGGGAGCTGGCCCATGGGTATGATGAAGTAGCTGAACTGGAGACGGCCCCTCTGGTTTTGCACCATGCCTCGGCGTAAGTGGTTTTTGTAGTGCTCGGCATGGTATTTTGTGCGGCAAACGTGGGCTCCGGAATGAATTAATTTGTCGTTTTCAGGCGATTGAGACGTCTTTTGAGGTCATTTGTGAAAGAGCTTGCGGCGATTGCGTTGGGGTCGAACCTTGCGTCGGGGTTTGGCGATCGAGAGGCAAATCTGCGGGAGGCGGTGCGGCGGTGCGGCGCGCTAGGTGAGGTGCGGGCGGTCTCGATCTTTTACGACACGGAGCCGGTGGGGTATGTTTCGCAGCCGAGATTTTTGAATGGAGCGCTGCTGCTGCAGACAGAGTTGGAGCCGGTGGCGTTGATGCGCGGCCTACTCGATATTGAGCGCGCGATGGGACGGGAGCGGGGGATCGCAAAGGGGCCTCGGGTGATCGATCTTGATTTGTTGCTGTATGGGCCGGTGGTGATGGCTACGGCGGAGCTGACGCTGCCGCATCCTGAGATGCATCGGCGGCGGTTTGTGCTGGAGCCACTAGCGGAGATTGCGCCGAAGATGATGCATCCGGTGCTGGGGAAGACTGTGAGGGAGATGCTTCAGCGGGTGCTGGAGAAGGGGTAGGCAGTTTTTGGGCTTTGTAAAAGCTGGCTGGGTGTGGGGTTACATTTCTATCCTTCGCGATAGGCTGCGAAGGATGGGGCACCCGGGAGTTTGGGGTTGGGGCACCCGGCGCTGGAATATTTGGGTTAGAAGGTGAATCCTATGCCGAGGGTGTAGCGATCCTGGAAGAACTTCGCCGCTGGTTTGATGACGAAGACGTCCGAGGTGTAGTTGTCGCCGCCCAAATCTATTTCGAAGTCCTCGTAGCTGTTGCGGATGATATCCGGGTTTCTACTCCAGGTTTCTCGGTAATCGGCGCGGAGCATGACGCGTGGAGAGACGCGGTATTTGATTCCTGCGCCATATTGCAGGCCGAACTGGAAGATGCCTCCGCCATCGAGCGGTGAGGTTCCACCGAAGTCGAAGGCGGCCTTGAGCAGACCGATGTTGCCAAGACCGAGCTTGAAGGGGCCTGCGGGTTTTTTGAGCGGCGAGTCCGAGAGAGCGATAAGTTGAAAGGCTGGTCCAACTGCGACATAGGGTCTCCACCGCGAGGTTGGCGGGCGAAGATGGGCGAGCAGGTTGTACTCGAACTGGCGGGTAGTGAGGCCGACGCGAGCTGAAGCGAACGCCGAGTCTTCATCTTCATCAGGATGGTTGGGGTCGCCTACAAAAACTCCAATGCCTATTGTGTATTTGCCCTGCTGGCGGAAGTAGGAGAACTCGTTGGAGAAGTATTTCCAACTGTTGACGGTGACGGTGCCACCCGCGGTCCAGCCGTCGTTGACCTGATCGTAGAGATCCAGCTCATAATATGGGTCGGTGGGATCGCTCGATACGAGAAGAGTATCGACGAAACTAAGGTCGTTTGTCCGAAA
Source organism: Acidobacteria subdivision 2 bacterium RH1 MAG20 (assembly GCA_002197545.1). The sequence goes on from NFUO01000112.1 coordinate 23,106, forward strand.
GTGAAGATAGCCGGCTTCGAGAGCGAGCTCGTAGCGCGGCGGGTCCCATTTGTGGCTGACGGCGGGTTGATACGGCGTGGAGGGTTCGGCGAGGCGGTCGTGCGGACGGAAGGCGCGCTGGAGGAGACGCGGCCCGGCGCCGGCCTCCTGATACTGCGTGCCGGAGGCATCGGTCTTGCGCCATGCTCCGTAGTCCTGGGGTAGCTCGCTGCTGCTGCGGAGGTAGTCGTGGACTTTGAAGCCGCCGGAGATTCCCTGATAGATGAGGTTGCCGCGCCAGAGACTGTTGCGGACGATGAGTGCGGTGTCGCGGGTGCTGCGCTGGAGGCGGTTGGGCGCAGGCGAGATGGTGTCGGGGGTCGTCTTCGGGTTGTCGCAGGAGTTGATGTGGAGGACGGCGACCTGGCCGTCGGTGAGCAGGCGGTCGCCAGTGGAGTTGTAGGCGTCGGTGGGCATCCAGGGGCGGGCAACCATGTCGAGGCTGGTGACGCAGCCGGTGAACTTGAGGTCGTTGACGATCTTGGAGCGCTCGTTGTCGATGTGCTCGTCGATGACGTGGATGAAGGTCTTCTGCCTGCGGGAGAAAGCGATGCCGATGTCCTGCGTGGAGGAGGCGGTGAGGACGGGCTGGCCGTCTAACTGCGCGGTGGTGGGGAAGATGCGGAGATGGTGGCGCGAGTTGAAGGTGTTGGTGGTCTTGCCGAGGGTGTAGATGGGGGCGCGCTCGTCGAGCAGAAGCACGGACATGGGCGCCTGGGTGTAGGTGTGGTTGCCGCTGAGGGTCTTGATGGTGCGGAAGGTCGAGCCGGCGGTGAGCTCGTCGGAGGGTAGCCAGCCGGCGGCGGTGAAGGCCCGATGCAGGGAGTCGGCGGAGCCGATGAAGATGAGGTTGGTGAGGTCGGAGACCTTATTGCCGACCTTTGTACGGGTGCGGAAGGGAATGGTTTTGACGAAGGTTTGGAGGTGCTCGCGCTCGTCGGCGGAGCTGGCCGAGGGACGGATGGAGGAGGGATAGGTCTGCGAGGTGACGTCGGGTTTTACATACTCGAGAATGAGTTCGGTGCCTGCGTTGTAGAGGATCTCGGGTTCGGCGAAACCCAGAACTGCGCTGCCTGAGGCAGAGGCGAAGATGTAGGCGATGGGATCGATGCCGGCGAAGGTAAGGACGCCGTTTTCGGCGGAGTGACCGGGGGTTCCGGTGGAGCGGATGCCTTGGATCTTGCCAGCGGCGGTTACTTTTTCCTGCGAGTTTTCTACCTGAAAGATGCGGGCATCGATGACGAGCGAACGTCCGTCGGGTGTAGTGGCGTGGTCCCACAGGATGGTGAGGGCGGCAGTCTCGTGCTTGAATCCCCAGCCGACACCGTGGGCATTGGTGACCGTGCCTTCAAGGATGGAGCCTTCGGGAAGAAAGATACTGCCATCGACGACGAGCGGCTCGATGGAGACTGCCTTGATGGTCATGCCTTCTTTGGCAGTGCGCGAAGAGAGCGGCTGGAGCAGGCGGACGGAGAACCGGCTACCGGCGGGAATACCGGTTACTTTTTCGAGGGAGGATTGAGGGAGGGAAAGGCTTGTGGCTCCGGCTGTGATGTGCAGGGTAGTGCCGTCGGTGTGCCATTGGCCTTTGTAAATCGTGCCGTCGTGGGCCTCGACCATTGCAGTGCCATTGGGGAAGACCTGCAGATATTGAGGTGAGGTGGGGGAAGACTGCGGCGGGGTGTAGATGTCGTCGAGGTCGGTGCCGAGGAGGTTGGCTATCTTTACTGTTTGTTGGCCTGCATGGGTGGTGCAGGTGAGCGAGTCTTCGCTGAAGGTGGGAGATGTTGCGTCGGGAAGCAGGCCGGGCATGGCGTCCGTGCTGCCAACCAAAGTGAGCGGCTGGCCGGTGGCGAAGTCTTTGCCGCTGAGGGCGAAAGCCCAGCCTTCGTGGGAGAGCTTCGTCTCCTGGAGGGAGCCGTTGCTGAAGGGGACCGCGCCGAGAGTGCGGCGGCGGCCAGAGTCGAGGTCGTAGTACCGCAGGAGGTATTGCTTCTTCTGCACGATGAGGATGAGAGCGCCTTGTCCGTCTCTTACCGGCCATGCCTGCATGGCGTGTTTGGTGATGCTGCTCGTCTTGCCTTTCACCGTCATCTTTGCCACGCCATCTTGATGGCCGCTCTTGCGGACGATGGTGATGGTTGTGGGTGGAGCTGCCTCGGCAGCTTTGGCGAAGGTTGGCGCTATGACGAGGAAGGACAGTAGAAGTGCGGCAAGAAGGGCTTCTCTGGGAACAGGGTTGTGGCGGACTCGCATTTGGCCTCGCTCGGTGGCTTAGCGGTATCGAAAAGTTGCAACCAATTGTATGGGTAGAGGTTAAATAGAGATGCCCGTGCGTAATTTTTCTGAGGATATCACCGCGGCGTTGTTGGGGCGATCAGGCAAACGGTGACTGGACTCATCCGTTCCACGAAAGAGGCGGGAGCAGGAGGCCATTTGTGCTTCCGCTAACGTAGTGACACGGCTAAAGTCCAATACCCCAATGTGAGAAGCTTTTTTTGATAGGGGTCTTTCATCTGCGCGCTCGCGGCTGCCAGAGGGGCCGATTTCGTATCGAGTGCTCTTGCTGGAGTCGTCAGGAGAAGGTTTGGGTCGCTACAGTGCGGATGTCATGATTGTGGGTGGAGGACCGGCAGGCCTGGCCGCGGCCATCGCGCTGAGAGGGGCCGGAGCGGAGGTACTGATCGCAGATGCGCAGGAACCTCCCATTGATAAGGCGTGCGGTGAGGGCCTCATGCCTGATTCGCGCCGCGAATTATCCAGACTTGGAATCGACCTTGCCCCAGCGCGTGGTGCGCCATTTACAGGCATTCGCTTTGCTGACAGGCACTCCAGCGTGAGTGCCGAGTTCTCGCAGGGGGAAGGTCTGGGCATTCGTCGATTGGCGTTGCATCAGCTCTTGCTGGATCGCGCCGCCGCGATGGGTGTTCGGATGCGGTGGCGGACGAGGGTTGAGTTGCATCCTGCACAGAGACCCATGCTGGATGGGGAGGTTCTCCGTTACAAGTATTTGATTGGCGCGGATGGCGAGTCTTCCCGGACCCGCGCATGGGCTGGATTGGACGCTGGAGTGCTTCGGAGCCGACGCTTCGGCTTTCGCGCACACTTCGAGTTTACGGACGCGGGAGACCAGACCTATCCGGGGCGCGACCACGTCGAGATTCATTGGGGCGACAAGGGGCAGGCGTATGTCACTCCGGTTGGAGAGCGGATGGTGTGTGTCGCCGTTGTCTCCCGCTTGCGGTCACCGGCGACCTTCAGGAGCGTGATCGACAGTATTCCGGTTCTTCGCGAATCGCTCTCGCGGGCGAAGCAGTTTACTGGACAGCGAGGCGCAGTGACCACAACATCCAGTGTCCATCGCGTGACACGCGGCGATGTTGCGCTGGTGGGCGATGCTTCCGGCTCGGTGGACGCGATTACGGGAGAGGGCCTTGCGCTGGGCTTTCGTCAGGCTTTGCTGCTGCGCGATTCGATTGCCGAGGGTGGCCTGGAGCGATATGAATCGCAACATGCGAGCATATTGCGGCTGCCGCAACAGATGGCGCGTGTCCTGTTGCTGATGGACCGGCATCCGCAATTGAGGCGGCGCGCGCTCAGGGCATTTGAGGCTCGTCCTGATTTGTTTGCCGCGATGCTTCGCGTGCATCTTAATGAAGAACGTTTGCCCGGTGTTGTGCTTCGGCATGGGGCGGAGTTCGGAAGGTTGTTGCTGGCTGGCCTATGACAAAAATGATGAGCAACGTTCGTATCGTGGCGGTGATGCTGGTGGTTGCGCTCGCCGTTGGCTCTGCGGGCGCGCAAAGCTCGCCTGCGAGGGCTACGCTTCACTTCGATCCGGCTGGAACGAAGATCGACTGGACGCTGAAGGATGTTCTGCATACTGTTCGTGGAACGTTCCGGCTCAAGGGCGGCCTGGTGACGTTCGATGAAAAGACAGGCGCGGCGCAGGGCGAGATCATTGTGGAAACTGGGTCTGGCGAGAGCGGCAATAGCAGCCGGGACCGTCGTATGCAGAAAGATGTGCTCGAAAGCGCAAAGTATCCGGAGGCGATCTTTCATCCCGAAAAGGTCACTGGCGTCGTTCATGCCGGGCAGTCGCAGACGATCACGGTGGCAGGCACATTTACGATTCATGGCGCGGATCATCCATTGACACTGCAGGTGCAGACGGTGCTGAACGGGGATACGCTGACGGCGAAGACCAGCTTCGCAGTGCCCTACGTTGCCTGGGGGATGAAAGATCCGAGCACACTGATGCTGCGGGTAGCGAAAGAAGTGCAGGTGGATGTCGATGCCAGGGCCAGTCTGAAGTGATGGCTGCTTCTACAATTCAGGGATGGGTCTTGAGTTTCAGGTAGATAGGACGGACGTTGGCGGGGGGCGGCGGGGGCGGCTGATATTGCCGCATGGGGTGGTGGAGACTCCGGTGTTTATGCCGGTGGGGACTGCGGCGAGCGTGAAGGCGGTCGAGCAGAGTGTGCTGGAGCAGATCGGTCCGGATGGCGCGGGCGCGCAGATTATTCTGGCGAATACTTATCATCTTTACCTGCGGCCAGGACATGAGCTGATTGCGCGGATGGATGGCGTGCACCGGTTTATGAGCTGGGAACGCCCGATGCTGACGGACTCGGGCGGGTTTCAGGTCTTCAGCCTGAGCAGCCTGCGGAAGGTGACGGCGGATGGGGTGGAGTTTCGGTCGCATCTGGATGGGAGCAAGCATTTCTTTTCGCCGGAGCACTCGATGGATGTGCAGATTGCGCTGGGCGCGGATGTAATGATGGTCTTCGATGAGTGCGTGGAGCATCCGGCGACGTATGAGAGGACGCGGGACTCGATGGGGTTGACGCATGCGTGGGCACAACGGTCAAAAGATCATTTTGAGAACCATAAAGAACGGGTGCCGTGGTTGGAGGAGCGCGGCGGGAAGACGCAGAGCCTGTTTGGGATTGTGCAGGGTGGGATGTATGCGGACCTGCGCAAGGAATCAGCCGAACGGCTGGTGGAGATGGAGCTGCCCGGATATGCGATTGGCGGCCTGGCAGTCGGCGAGCCGCGTGAGGTGACGCGCGAGATGATTGCGCGGACGCTGGAGTGGTTGCCGAAGGACAAGCCGCGTTATGTGATGGGCGTGGGGTATCCCGATGAGATTGAAGAGTACGCGAAGATGGGCGTGGACATGATGGATTGCGTGCTGCCGACGCGGGCGGGGCGGCATGGACTCTTATTCATGCGCGAAGAGGCCGGTGGGCCGGTAGTTCGGATGAACATCAAGCGCAGGGAGTATGCGGAGGATGCGAGGCCCATCGATGAGTCGTGCGGCTGCATGGTTTGCCGGAGATATTCGCGGGCTTATCTGCGGCATTTGTTTGTGTCAGGAGAGGCGCTGGGGTTGACCCTGAATTCGGTGCACAATCTGCATTTCTATCTGGCGACGATGGAACGGGTGCGGCGCGAGTTGGCTGCTGCGAAGGCTTAACACCGATTGGCACCGATCACACCGATTAAAAACAATAGAACGACCGCGGATCAGCACGGATAGGCACGGATTTTAAAGACAACAAAAGATCTTTGCGTTCCTGGTTTTTATCCGCGATGATCCGTGTCGATTCGCGGTCGATTGATCGTCTCTTTTTGTCTTTAAATCGGTGTGATCGGTGCCAATCGGTGTTAAGTTTTTCAATCCGGCAGACGGAGGGTAGCGGGGTCGCGATGGAGTTCGATGCAGATGGCTTCCACGACGAGGTTGTGGTCTTCGCGTTGCGGCAGGCCGGAGACGGTGACGCTGCCGATGACTCCGGCTCCTGCGACTTTGAGGGGGAAGCTGCCGCCGTGGGTGGCGTATTCGGCGTCGGGTAGAGAGTATTTTTCGACGAGCGTGGTGTTGTTGTACTTGAGGTAGAGGCCCACCTGGTAGGAGCTGCGGTGGAAGCGGGCGACGACGTTTGATTTGCGCTCGACCCAGCGGGCGTTGTCGGGCGTGGTGCCGGAGAGCGCGGCGTAGAAGAGCGGCTGGTGCGGGTGGCCGAAGCGGCGAATGTCGATGACGATGGAGTGATTACGGGCGACGGCGAGTTCGCGGAGGGAGAGGCCCAGGCGCCATGCGGTCTCGGCGTCGAAGGCGGGCAGGATGAGTTCCGCTTCCTGGTGGATGATGGCGGCGAGGTCTTTCGAGATATCAGTAATGGCCATGGATTTGTTCCTTTTCGGCTGCGCCGCGAGCGATATACTCGCGGAACGAAAGTATTTGCAGCTTTAACCTTTTTACATGAGGAGGCTTATGTGGCCATCAATTTCTTGTCGTGGCGCAGCGGAGTTGTTCGTAGTGGTCTGCGGATCGCCAGAGCGGGGACGCTGATCGTGGCGCTTTCGATTGCAGCGCAGGCACAGGCTGGAGATCCGCTTCATGCGTGGAATGCGGGGAGTGACCCGGCGTCGCTCGATGCGTGGGTGCACCAGAGGTTGGCGTCGGCACAGGCCAATATTGATAAGGTGGTCGCGGTCAAAGGTGCGCATACGGTCGAGAACACATTGCAGCCCTTCGATGAGGCGCAGAATGAGTTGGCGCTTGCGGGCAATGAGGCGTACCTGATGTTTGCGGTGGGCGATTCGGCGGAGCTGCGGAATAAAGGACAGGCGCTGACGGCGACGATCTCTTCGGCGGCGACCGATCTGAGTTTGAACCAGAATGTCTATCGCGCGCTGGCTGCGGTGCCGCTGCCGGCAAACGATGCGGCGACGAAGCATTACCTGGAGCGGACGTTGCTGGAGTACAGGTTGTCGGGCGTGGACAAGGACGACGCGACTCGGGCGAAGATACGCCAGTTGCAGGACAGAATTACCGAAACAACGCTGGTCTTCGGCAGGAACATCGCCGACGATGTTCGCAAGGTGACGGCGACGAAGGCAGCGCTGGACGGGTTGCCAGCGGACTATATTGCCCGGCATAAACCTGCGGCTGATGGGACCTATACGCTGACGACGGATTCGCCGGACAGTACGCCGGTGATGAGCTTTGCCAAGGATGCCGACCTGCGCAAGCGCATGTTTTTGGCTTACACCGACCGCGCCTATCCGAAGAACGTCTCGGTGTTGAAGGACATTTTGATTGCGCGGCAGGAGCTGGCGACAACGCTTGGCTATGCGACTTATGCCGACCTTGCCACAGCGGACCAGATGATTGGCTCGGCGAGCAATTTGAAGGTTTTCCTGAACCAGGTTGATGATGCTTCGCGGGAGATTGGGAGGCGTGAGTATGCGGAGTTGCTGGAGTTCGCGCAAAAACAGCAGCCGGGGTTGACCGGCATCTCGGACGCGGATGCGGGTTACTGGTCGGAAGAGTACCGCCGCTCGAAGTATGACTTCGACGCGCAGAGTGTGCGGCCCTACTTTCCCTATGACGAGGTGCAGGCAGGGATTCTGAAGACTGCGGCGCGGTTGTTCCATGTTGAATTCCGGCAGGTTACGGACGCGAAGAAGTGGGACGCTTCGGTGGCGGTCTTCGACGTGTTCGATGCGGTAAGTGCGGACAAGGGGAAGAAGCTGGGGCGGATCTATTTGGACATGCACCCACGAGAGGGCAAGGACAAGTGGTTTTCGAGTGCGCCGCTGGTGCCGGGGGTTCGCGGGCGGCAGCTTCCTGAGGGGGCGCTGATCTGCAACTTCTCCGGCGGCACGGCGGGCGATCCGGGTTTGATGGAGTACAGCGAGGTGGTGACCTTCTTCCACGAGTTCGGCCACCTGATGCACCACATTCTCGGCGGGCAGGGGCGCTGGTCGGGGCAGGGCGGGTTCAACGTCGAGGGCGACTTTGTCGAGGCCCCTTCGCAGATGCTGGAAGAGATGTTCCGCGACAAGACGATTATCTCTTCGTTTGCCAGGGACTATAAGACGGGCGCGACGATTCCGGCGGACCTGTTTGAGCGGATGAATGCCGCCGATGCCTACGGGCGCGGACGCTGGGTTCAGCGGCAGTTGCTCTATGCCAACTATGCTTTGCAACTGCATGATCGGCCGCCAGCCGATGTAGACTTCGATGCTCTGCTGCAGGAGGACACGAAGCGGTTTTCGCCGTTCACCTTTGTCGATGGCGACCGCATGTATACGAGCTTTACGCACCTTGCGGGCTATGCGTCGAACTACTACACCTATGTCCTGGACAAGGTGATTGCGGTTGATTTCTTTGCTCAGTTCGACAAGGCCAACCTGCTGGACGGGCCTACGGCGATGCGCTATCGAAGGACGGTGCTGGAGCCGGGTGCGACCAAGCCGGCGGCGGTGCTGGTGAAGGACTTCATGGGTCGTCCGCAGAGTATCGATGCGTTGAAGACGTGGATGATGGTGGAGTTTCAGAGTGCGCCGAAGGAGAAGGTTGCGGGTGGAAAGTAGGGATGTGGAATCTTTGCCGCCGTGCGGCTGCCCTGGACGCGCCTTGACACCGGGGGGCGGTTACGCGATGCTTAGGGGCTAGGCACCCTTTTATGGCCTGAGAGCAGAGTCGCGTCGGTTGGAGCGCTTTGACTACGCATGTCTACGTCTTTTCCAGACTGCGCAGGCTGCAATGAGTTTAAGCGGTGGAATGGAGTTTTGATGCTGGCAATGTGGTTGCAGAGTGCGATAGGAGGATTCAACATGGGTAGTTTAGGCGGGTTGGCGCTGCCGCTCCTGTTTTTTGTCGCGCTTTATTTTCTGATGATCGTGCCTAACCAAAGGAAGCAGAAAAAATGGCAGAACATGCTGGCGGAGTTGAAGCCCGGCGACCGCGTGACCACCAATGGCGGCATCCGGGGAACGATTATCACGGTGAAAGATGATGTTCTGGTTCTGCGCGTGCAGCCGGACGGACTGAAGCTGGAGTTCGCCAAACAGGCCGTCGCGGCAGTGACGACGGACACGCCGGCAGCATAGAATTTGCAGGGCAGTCGTACAGATCGTTGAGCAGATTAGTAACAAATTAGTTGAGCAAGCTGAGATTCAACCGTTAATTTACGGACGAGGAAGAAGCAAGGATGACAATGGCGGGGCTGGAACATGGCGCTGCCGGTTGCACCTTCAATAAAGATCATGGGCAAGAATCTGGCCGGTAAGTCGGCATTCATCGTTGGGGTATTGTTGGTCTTCGTCTTTGGCTTCATCGGCATACCGCACGGTAGCCTGAAGGAGTCGATCCTGAACCGTATTCACCTTGGGCTTGACCTTAAGGGCGGCACGCATCTGGTGCTCGAGGTGCATGTTGCCGAAGCGGTGACCTCGACGACCGATCGCGATGTAGCGCGACTGGAAGGCGACCTGCAGAAGGCCGGCATCACCGGCGCCACGGTTGGCAAGACCGACCCGGCGAACCCGGAGACTATTGTCATTAGCGGGATTCCGCCGACAAAACTGAGCGATGCGCGGGGCGTGCTCACCGGAAACGATTACAGCACGTATGACGTCTCGACGAACACCGCGGGCAATTCGACGCTGGCGATGAAGCCTTCGGCGGTTGCCGACCTCAAGACGCGGACGCTTAATACCTCGATCGACACCATCCGCGAGCGCATCGACAAGCTGGGCGTCAGTGAGCCTACGATTCAGAAGTACGGCCTGGGCGACAACGAGATTCTGGTGGAGTTGCCCGGTGTCAGCGATCCAGCCGAGGTGGAAGACGTGATTCAGTCGACGGCCAAGCTGTCGATTCATGCGGTTGTCGGCGGCCCCTACGGTACCGATGCGGATGCGTTGCAGGCAAATAATGGGACCATTCCGCCGGATTCCATGCTGGTGCATGGGGTGGGTTCGGCGGGGATGCCCGACCAAGTATGGCTGCTGAAGCGGGTCAGCGAGGTTGAGGGTACGGACTTCCGCGATGCACAGCCATCCACCGACCAGAATGGACGCCCAAATATCCATTTCACCCTGACGACCCAGGCGGGTGACCGCTTCTACCAGTACACCTCGACGCATAGCAAGACGAGCTCGACGCCAGGTTCGATGGCCATTGTGTTGGACAATAAAGTCAAGGAAGTCGCTTCGATCGAAGGCGCTATTCGCGATAGTGGCGAGATCGAAGGCGGCTTCACCAAGCAACAGGCGTCCGATCTTTCGCTGATGCTGCGGACGGGCGCGTTGCCGGCCTCGATCTCTTATCTGGAGACGCGGACGGTTGGCCCGAGCCTTGGCGCGGCATCTATTCATCAGGGCGTCGTTGCTGCCATCGCCGGTATGTTGGCGGTCATGATCTTCATGTTGGTCTACTATCGCGGCGCCGGGATCAATGCCGATCTCGCGCTGATACTCAACCTGGTGATCCTGCTGGGCTTCATGGGCTATGCCGGGGCTACGCTCACGCTGCCGGGTATCGCGGGCGTCATTTTGACCATCGGTATGGGCGTCGATTCAAACGTCTTGATCTTTGAGCGTATCCGTGAAGAGATGCGCGCGGGCAAGAGCACTCCGGTTGCCGTGCAGCAGGGCTTTGCCCATGCCTGGACCACCATCTTCGATACCCACGTTACGACCATTGTGTCGGCGGCGATCCTGTTCCTGTTTGGATCGGGGCCGGTGCAGGGCTTTGCGGTGACGCTGGTCTTCGGTCTTCTGGCGAACCTGTTTACCGCGGTCTATGTGTCGAGGGTGATCTTCGATGCAATTCTGCAGAGGAAAGAACGCGGCGCGACGTTATCGATTTAGCTCGCGGCTATCGATTTATGTCGCGACGCTGTCGATTTAGATTTTGTTTGAGAGATTGCGGGGCCTGATGGGCTGCCGCCGAGGACGTAAGAGCGTGGAACTGTTTCATAATCCGAATATCGACTGGCTCGGGAAGAAGTGGTATTTCCTTGGGTTTTCTCTGGTTTTTTCGATCGCCGGCATTCTCAGCATGGCGTTCTGGCATCACGTTCCGCTAGGCGTCGACTTCAAGGGCGGGACCCAGATTCGCGTTGACTTCAGCCAGTCGCCGAATGAGGACCATATTCGTCAGGCACTGGATCGGGCAGGCATCCGCGACAAGACGATCCAGCGCGTCAGCGATCCCAGCGGCCATGCGGCGAACAAGGTCATCATTGCGTTGCCGGAGTCGACCGCGACCGATACCGCGCACGATGCCGGACGCGAGAGCGTCGAACATGCGCTGTCGGCGAATTATCACGACTCGATCTTCAATATCGAGCAGGTCCAGATCGTCGGCCCCACGGCTGGAAAGCAACTGCAACAGCAGGCTGTCTATGCGACGCTGTATTCGCTTCTGGGTATGCTCGTCTATCTGTGGTTCCGCTTCGAGTTGATCTACGGCGTGGCCGCGGTCGCGGCGGTGTTTCATGACACGTTGATTACGATTGGCGCGTTCAGTTTGACCAATAAGGAGATTACGCTTACTGTTATCGCTGCAATTCTTACCTTGATCGGTTACTCGATGAACGACACGATCGTCGTCTTCGACCGCATTCGCGAGAACCTCGCGCTATCGCGGAGAGAGCCTCTGGCCGATCTGGTGAACCGTAGCATCAACCAGACTCTGAGCAGGACCGTGATCTCTTCAGGCCTGACATTTCTGACCGTGCTGTGCCTATATTTGTTCGGCGGTGAAGTGCTGAATGGCTTTTCATTCGCGCTTGTCATCGGTATTTTGATTGGGACGTACTCCTCCATCGCCGTGGCGGCGCCGATGCTGGTGGCCTACCAGGAGTGGCGGACAAAGCGGGGCAAGACTGCCGTTTTACCTGCGGCAAAGCGGGCCAGGACGTAGGCTGGCGGGTGGTTTTCCGGAGTGCGGTCACCTCCGGGAACAAATCCTGACGGCGTGGTGTCTAAGAGGTATAGCTCTTCTTCAGAGTAAAGAGGCTGCATATGTTTGAAGATTCAATGATCGAGTCCAGCGGGAAGATCAAGACCAAGTCCAAGTATTGGATGATCGGGACGCTCATCTTCAATGCTTTGATTGTGGCGACGATGATCATTATTCCGCTGATCAATCCTGACGCGCTGCCGAAGACCGCATTGACGGCGATGATAACCGCGCCTCCACCTCCACCTCCGCCTCCACCTCCGCCTCCACCGCAGCAGATCGTCAAGCCGATCAAGATGGTGTCCGAGATCGATCAGGGTCTTCATGCCCCAACCAAGATTCCCAAGGACATCAAGATGGTGAAGGATGAGTCGGCCCCTCAGGTTGCCGGTGTCGTCGGAATGACCGGCATGGGTAGCGGAAGCGGCGGTCCGGGCGGCGTGATGGGCGGCTTTGGAAATGCTCCAGCGCCTGTCGTTCGCGTCGAAAAGCCCAAGGGTCCGGTCCGGGTATCGAGCGGTGTTGTCGCCGGTTCGAAGATTGGCGGGGTCAACCCGACGTATCCTCCTATTGCCCGCGCAGCACACGTGTCGGGTACGGTCGTTCTGCACGCCATTATCTCTAAAACAGGAACGATCACGAACCTGACGGTAATCAGTGGCCCGGAGATGTTGCGGGGGAATGCCGTCGAGGCCGTCCGCACCTGGCGCTACAGGCCCTATATTTTGAACGGCGAGCCCACGGAAGTTGATACGACTGTCTCCGTCAACTTCAATATGGGTGGCTAGAAAGACTTTGCAGGAACGGAAACGTCTATCTGTGTGCCCCTTGAAGATGTATCGCACGTTCGGGGGATTCACGGTTCAAGCTTCAGAAGAATAGATTTACACCAGGAGGAAATATCCAAGTGATTCTCGCTCAACTCGCAAACTTCGCTCACGTACCTACTTCTCTCGCCCTCTTTTTTCAGGAGGCCCAGGTCAGCTTTAGTGTTTTGGGTCTTTGGGGCAATATGGGCTGGCTGGCCCGTTGCGTCGTCATTATCCTTTTCATTATGTCCATCTGGTCGCTTGCCGTGATTATCGACCGCGCCCTCTACTTCTCCGCTGCCCGCAAGCAGTCCCGCGAATTCGCCCCGAAGGTTGCCGGAGCGTTGAAGGACGGTCGTCTTGACGAGGCGATCAAGGTTGCTGACCGCTCCAAGAAGTCGCACCTGGCAGAGGTTGTCACCGCCGGCCTGCAGGAGTTTCGCAGCTTTGGTTCGGGCGGCAGCATCACCGAACAGCAGGTGGAAAGCTCCAAGCGCGCGCTGGAGCGCTCCGAGGCGATCGTTCATGCCAAGCTGAAGCGCGGCCTTGGCGGTCTGGCGACCATCGGTTCGACGGCGCCGTTCATCGGCCTGTTCGGGACCGTCGTCGGAATCTTGAACGCCTTCCAGCAGATTGCTACCCAGAAGACCTCCGGTATCGGCGCGGTCGCCGGCGGTATCTCCGAAGCCCTGGTGACAACCGCCATGGGTCTTCTTGTCGCCATCCCTGCGGTTATGACCTTCAACTACTTCACCGGCAAGGTGGAAGCGTTCGATGTCGAGATGGACAACAGCTCCAGCGAGCTAGTCGATTACTTCATCAAGCAGAGCCATCGGTAAAGAAAGCTTTAAAGCAAAAAGTTGTATTTGTACCAGGTAGTAAGTAAGTAGCAACGACCTGCGAGGATCACGCCTCTGATAAGTGCCTCTGGACGCCGCCAGCGAACGGCGTCCAGAGGGCAGAGTGCCTACCGCAGGGGCAGCAAAGCCGGACAAACCGGGACGGAGCCGACGTTATGGGTATCAATAAGCGGGATGAAGGCAAGAAGGTCAACTCAAACATCAACGTCACGCCGATGGTGGACGTCATGCTGGTGCTGCTGATTATCTTCATGGTCATTACCCCCATGCTGAACAATAAGGTCAACGTGGATTTGCCGACGGTCGTCTCGGCGGTGGTCATGGAAAACGCCAATAAGGAAGACGCTGTCACCGTGGCTGTGACCCGTGATGGCAGGACCTTCCTCGGCGCCAATCAGGTTACCGATGACGATCTTGGCACGAAGATTTCGGCATTGCTTGAGAACAAGAACAACAAAGAGGTCTATATGCGTGCCGACCAGCGGGCGAACTACGGCAAGGTCATGGATGCGGTGGACGGCATTCGCTCCGCCGGCGTGAATCAGCTTGGACTTCTCACCGAGAAGGTCGACAACGATACCAACATGATGACCGGCAAATAAGACCCAGATTTTGTAAGACGGCCTACTCGCTCCATATCGAGTCAGCCGGAGAAGACAAGGAGATCTATTATGTCAATGAGCACGGGAACTCAAGGCGGAGCGGTTTCTGAGATCAATGTAACGCCGCTTATCGACGTACTTCTGGTGCTGCTGATCATCTTCATGGTGATCGTGCCGATAACCCCTAAGGGCTTAGAGACACAGGTGCCCCAGCCTCCCAAAAACAAGACGCAGGACCAGCCGAACGAGCGCAACATCGTTGTTCAGGTGCTGTCGAATGGCGCGGGCGCTCCGGCGTACAAGATCAACGACACCTCTTTCAATAAGTCTGAGATCCAGCCGAAACTGGAAGAGATCTATGCAGCCAGGCAGGAGAAGGTCATGTTCGTCCAGGGAGACAAGGACCTTGACTTCAGCAAAATCGCGGAAGTCATCGACTTCGGCCATCAGGCTGGAGTTGACACTATCGCCCTGATTACACCAAGGATGCAAGCAGGCCAGTGATCTGGATGGCTAAAAGTTCAAGCACGGGCGGTGGCGAAGTGGCCACCGCCCGCTGCTTTGGGTTGATTGCGAAACAGGCGGACGCTTATTCAGGCGCATTAAAGTAACCCCCGCTGCGATGTCCACATTCGAGATGCAACAGAAGGCTTCCAGATTTCAGGTAAGGAAAAGAATTTTCAGATTTGTTGCTATAGGGGGAGTTTGTCTCTCCATAAAGTCAGAGGAAATTCTGTCGATTTGAAGATCGAGCTCGGCAAAGCATGATGTAAAACCGGGGGCAGGTGATACGAGTTCGCCGTTGAATTTTCGGCCAAAAGGCTTGCACGAAACGAACTGCACCAGGATTTAAGGCATTCTACCTATGCGAACTAAAAGCTCATACTCTAGTCTGGATTGGTGTATGAAAGACCTATATAGCAAAGTAAAAGATACGTCCTCTAGTCATATCGGGGCGTATACCATTACAATCAAACGGGCAAGCTGAAAACCTCGATTTTCCCGATTTTTCGCCCCGCAAGAAAAACGCGCCTATTTTGAAGGAGACGATACACCCCATGAAATTAACCGCACGGATTCCGGTTACGGCAGCTATGCTGGCGCTGCTGCTTGGTTCTGTAACTGGATGCAACCGCCTGAAGGCACGCGACCAGCTCACCAAGGGTGTACAGGCCTTTAAAAACGCACAATATGAAGAAGCGGTCAACCACTTCCAGAACTCGATTGCGCTCGATCCTAATTATGAGGACGCGAAGTTGTATCTCGCAACCGCCTACTCCTACCAGGTGGTGCCGAATCTCGATACCCCGGAGAATCTGGCAATCGCGCAGAAGGCCCTGGATGGCTTCCAGGTAACCCTCGCGAAGGACCCGAATAATTTGACGGCGCTGAAGCAGATTGCGTCGATTAACCGCAATATCAAGCATTACGACGTGGCGAAAGAGTATGAGAAGAAGGTGATCGCGCTTGCCCCGAACGATCCCGAGGCATATTACACGCTCGGTGTTCTGGACTGGATCGAAGCCTACAAGAATGCCACCACGATTCTCGCTGCCGATGGGTTGACCGATGCTCCAAACGGCAACGGGAAGATGTCCAAGGGGGCATGCCAGAAGATGCAGGCCGCCAATACGGACCTAGTCGCGGAGGGTTTGCAGTACCTGACGAAGGCTGTGGAACTCAACCCGACCTACGACGATGCCATGTCGTACCTAAATCTGACCTACCGCAGGAAGGCTGACCTGGAGTGTGGCAATCCCGCGGCGCTCAAAGCCGATCTTGCTACAGCGGACGACTGGAACAACAAGTCGATGGGAGCTCGCAAGATCAACGAGAAAAAGAAGGAAGAAAAGACTCCTGGCGGCGTAACCATGCAGTAGCTGCCTCCCTCATCCAGTAGCAAAAAAGAAGGGCCTCTCCTCGGCGGGAGGCCCTTCTTTTTTGCGCATCGCAGCCAGGGGTCTGAGGTGGTGGACGAGTGGGATAAAATTGCCGCTTGCGACGGTCTATACAAAAAGTCCTGATTGCGAATCGCGGCGAGATTGCTTCGCGTGTGATGCGAGCCTGTCGAGAGATGGGGTTGGCGACGGTGGCAGTCTACTCCGACGCCGACCGCGCTGCGCTGCATGTGCTTCATGCGGATGAAGCGTATCGGCTGGGTCCGGCTCCGGCCTCGGAGAGCTATCTGCGAGGCGATCTGATTCTGGAGATCGCGCGGAAGGCCGGGGTGGACGCGGTGCATCCGGGCTATGGGTTCCTCTCGGAGAATGCGGAGTTCGCGGAGGCCTGTGCGGCGGCAGGAGTGGTGTTTATCGGGCCGCCGGGGAGCGCGATGCGGGTGCTGGGATCGAAGACGCGGGCGCGGCAGGCGGCGGATGCAGCGGAGATGCCTCGGGTGCCGGGCAGCGTGACTGGTCTGGGGTCAGTTGAAGAAGCGGCGCGGGTGGCGGAGGAGATTGGCTATCCGGTGATGCTGAAGGCTGCCGCGGGCGGCGGCGGGAAAGGGATGCGGGCGGTAGCTTCGCCGAAGGAGCTGGCATCGGCGTATGGGGCGGCCAGCAGCGAGGCGGAGCGCAGCTTCGGGTCGGGTGAGGTGTATCTGGAGAAGCTCATCGAGCGGCCGCGGCATATCGAAATTCAGTTGATGGCGGATGAGCATGGCGGCTGCTTATACCTGGGTGAGCGGGAGTGTTCGGTGCAGCGGCGGCATCAGAAAGTGATTGAGGAGGCTCCTTCCGCGGTTGTCGGTGAAGCCCTGCGGCGGCGGATGGGAGAGGCTGCGGTTCGGCTCGCGTTGTCGTCTGGGTATGTCAATGCGGGGACGGTCGAGTTTCTGGTGGATGATGCCGAGAACTTCTACTTCCTCGAGATGAATACGCGGCTGCAGGTGGAGCATCCCGTGACCGAGATGATCACTGGGCTGGATCTGGTGCAGATGCAGATCCGGGTAGCGATGGGAGAACCGCTGGGGTTGAAGCAGGAAGAGGTACGGCTGCGCGGACATGCAGTGGAGTGCAGGATTTATGCGGAGGACCCGGAGAACAATTTCTTTCCGTCGCCGGGGTTGATTACGCGGCTGGTGCAGCCGGGCGGACCGGGGATTCGCGAGGACTGCGGGGTATATGCGGGCTGGACTGTGCCGCTGGAGTACGATCCGATGCTGTCCAAACTGGTGGCGTTTGCCCAGACGCGAGAGGTGGCGATTGACCGGATGCTGCGGGCGCTGGATGAGTATGCGATCGGCGGGATCAAGACGAACATCGGGTTGTTCCGGCGGATATTGATGGATGCTGACTTTCGCGCGGCGCGGATCGATACGGGGTATCTGGAACGGCTGCTGGCTGATAGTCCTCTGGTAGAAGCGGCGGCGATTTCTGAAGATGTGGTGGCGGTTGCGGCTGCTTTGTTGACTTCCATGAGTGGAGAGAGAGAACTGATGGTCGATATGGTGGAGGAGAGCAAGTGGGCTGCGGCGGGGCGGCAGGAGGGGTTGAGGGCGTGACCGTGTGGCTTGAGATCGACGGCAGGAAGCGTCGGGTGGAGTTGCCAGCCACTGGTGTCGGCGGAGCGATGGAGTGCGTAGTCGATGGCCGGTCCGTGATGGTGGATGCGAGGGTGTTGCAGCCGGGCGTGATGTCGCTGGTGGTGGCGGGGCGGCAGTACCGGTGCATTCTGGATGGGGATGGAGTGTTGATTGACAGCAGGCGATACGGATTTGAGGTGAACGATCCGCGTTCGCTGCAGGGACGGCGCGGCGCGGGTGCGGGCGCTGCGGGGCCTCGAGCGGTGAAGGCTCCTATGCCGGGGCGCGTGGTGCGGGTGCTGGTTGCGGCTGGAGAAGAGGTGGCGGAGCAGCAGGGCGTCGTGGTGATTGAGGCGATGAAGATGCAGAATGAGCTGAAGTCTCCGAAGGCAGGCAGGGTGGTTCGTGTGGCCGTTGCAGAGGGAGATACGGTTGGCGCTGGCGATGTGCTGGTGGTTGTCGAGTAAAGCGGCGACCGCGGGTTACGCGAACAGGAATGAATGAGGGCAGGATTGGAAAGGGGGTGAGAAGCAGGAGTGAGGCGTCGGTCCTTTTCTTCAGGATTGCGGGTCGTGGTCAGTTTGGATTCGAGCGAATGTGGTAGTACCGCCGCGCGGTTTCCACGACTACGCCGGCCAGTGCATACGTGGCCGCATTCATAACAAGGTCGAAGTAGAATGTTTGCGGGTGGCTGGCAATCGAAATCGGGCAGCTCAGATGGACGAGAGCCCGCCCGACGCCGCCCGCACCAAGCGGATTCGAGAAAGTCGCTGAGATGTAGACTCTCCATACGACGACAACGAGCGCACCCAAACCCGCCCAAATCGCGATTCGGAGTTTCATGCTTCCTCCTCCTCTTCCGTACGCTCCAATCATCCCACCGAATCACTCAAACTCCAAAATGACCCACTACCGGATTGCGAATCTCCATGCCATTTTGCGTCTTCGGGGCTACAATTCCCTCGAACCTAATCTTGCTGAATCGAGAGCTACTTATGAGCGATGGCGTAGTTGTGGCAGACAGACAGGCGGCGGCACCGGGATTGAGCCAGGTGGAGCGTGTGGTGGATACGTTCATCGCTCCGACGAAGACATTTACCGACATTCTGCGGAGCAGAAGCTGGTGGCTGCCGTTTCTGCTGACCGTGGTGGTTTCGCTGGGCGTGACGTTTTCCGTTACCAGGCAGGTGGGATGGGAGCGCGTGGTGGAGAACCAGATCCAGTCGAATCCCAAGCAGGAGGACGCGCTGTCGAGCCTGACTCCGGAGCAGCGTACAGGCCGGGTCCATGCCATGTCGGTCGGATACCGCTATACGTCCTATGCCTTTCCGGTACTGATACTGCTCTTCGCGGCGATTGCGGCGCTGGGGCTTTGGGCCACGTTCAACTTTGGCCTGGGGACGCGGACGACGTTCGGCGAGATGTTCTGCCTGTGGATGTATTGCTCGCTGCCGAAGTTGCTGATTGGCCTGTTGACGATCCTGACGCTCTGGTTCGGCGGCAACGCCGAGGCGTTCGACCTGAAGAACCCGGTGGGAACCAACCTTGGCTACTATTTCCCGGACGCTGGAGCGGGGTTTAAGGCTGCCCTTGGCTTCTTCGACGTGATCGGGATATGGAGCCTGGTGCTGCTGGTGATCGGGACGGCGATTGTGGCCAAGGTGAGTCGCGGAAAGGCAGCGGCGGTGGTCGTGGGATGGTGGGTGCTGATCCTTATCATCAGCGTGGCGATGGCGGCGGCGCTCAGCTAGAGGGTTTATCCCTTTGTCCTCCTTCTGAAAGAGTCAGACCCAGCATTTGTCGCTGGGCCTAACTCCTGGTATCCACTTTTTCCCGAACTCGTTTTTTGTGCGCCTCCAAAAATTCTCTTGCCGAGTCGATATTAAGGATGTAGATTGTCTACATCATGACGATGCAATCGAAGACTGGCTATCAGAATCGGATTGAACTGCTGCAGGGGACGCTGGACATGCTGATCCTGAAGACGCTGCAGTGGGGTGAGCAGCATGGCTATGGGATCAGCCAGGCGATTCGTGTGAGTTCGGACGAGGTGTTGCAGGTGGAGACCGGGTCGTTATATCCGGCGCTGCACCGGCTGGAGCGGCAGGGGTGGGTCTCCGCGGAGTGGAAGAAGAGCGAGAGTAATCAGCGGGCCAAGTTCTATCGCATTACCCCTCTTGGTAAGGAGCAGCTTGCCTCCGACTATGAGCGCTGGGGGAAGATGGTCGCGACTATAGAGGGGATTATGGGTGCGACTATCGATGCTTCAAGGAGCAAAGTATGAACTCGTTTCGATCATTAAGAAATGCGATGCGGGACAAGACGGAGTTGACGGAAGAGCTGGAGAGTCATCTGCGGATGGCCACGGCTGATCGTGTGGAGCAAGGTGCGTCGCCAGACGATGCGAGGAGAGAAGCGATGCGTGAGTTTGGGAATGTTCCGCTGATTGCGGATGTGACGCGGGAACGGTGGGGCTGGCTTCGGCTGGAGCATAGTTTGCAGGACCTGCGCTATACCTTTCGCACGCTGCGGCGTGATCGTGGCTTTACGTTTATTGCCGTGCTGATTCTGGCGCTGGGTATTGGCTCGAACATTGTGGTCTTCAGCGTGGTGAATACGATTCTGCTGCGGCCGCTGCCGTTTTATCAGCCGCAGCAGTTGGTGTGGATTGCGCCGCCGAACAGTGGGCATAACCTCTCCGGTGCCACCTATTCGGCGGATGCGTATGACGATCTGCGTTCGATGAACCGTTCGTATGAGGACGTGACTGGCTACTATGCGTTTTCGGCGCCGGACAATGTGAAGCTGACGGGGCATGGTGAGCCGAAGCCGGTGACAGACATCCGAGTAGCGGGGAATTTCTTTCATGTGTTGGGAGTGGAGCCAGAGCTGGGACGGACGTTTACGGAAGAGGAGACGCGAACCGGTGGGTCAGCGGTGCTGCTGTCTTATGCGTTCTGGAAGCAGCAGTTTGGCGGCGACCGGAGCATTGTGGGCAAAGCGATCACGATGAACGACACGCCGTTGACCGTTATCGGCGTGCTGCCCGAGACGTTCGACTTTGGAGCTGTGTTTTCGCCGGGAGCCAAGGTAGATGCATTTACTTCCCAGAGCATGAACGATATTCGCGACGAGGGAAACACGCTGGCACTGATTGGCCGACTGAGGCCAGGGGTGAGTCTGGCGCAGGCGCAGACCGAGGCTGTGACCCTGTTTCCGAAGTTTTACTGGAGCAAGAAGCAGGCGAATTCAAACAATGTCTACACGGCGAAGCCAATGTTCCTGAAGGACTATGTGAGCGGAGCGCTACGCCGGTCGCTGATCGTGCTGTGGTGTGCGGTCGGAATGATTTTGCTGATTGTGTGCGTGAATCTTTCGAACCTGTTGCTGGCGAGGATGGCGACGCGCAGTAAGGAGTTTGCGTTGCGGGTTGCATTGGGCGCTGGACGTGGACGCCTGATTCGGCAACTGCTTACCGAGAGCCTAGTACTGTCAGGCGCGGGCACGGTGGTGGGACTTGGGTTCGCGTATGCGGCGACATTCTGGCTGGCGCATCAGGGATCGATTGCGTTGCCGCTGTTGAGCAGCGTCCATGTGGATGGTGTTGTTCTGGCGTGGACGGTGCTGGTTGCGATTGTCGTCGGGCTGCTGTTTGGGTTGGCGCCGGGGTTGAAGATGTCGAACACCGGCGATCTCCAGGAGGTGCTGAAGGACTCCGGGCCGGGGACCAGCAGCGGCAGAAAACATGAGCGGCTGCGCTTCATACTGGTGATCTCCGAGGTGGCGCTGGCCTGTGTGCTGATGGTGGGCGCAGGGCTACTGCTGCGGAGCTTCCTGCAGGTGCTGGACATCGACCTTGGATTTCAGCCGAGCCATGCTGCCGCGATCAAGCTGGACCTCCCCACGAACACGGATATGAACTCGACCGATCCGGCAGTGGCTGCGAGGGGAGCGGAGAAGAGGAGCGCGGTGCTGCAGGATATATTGCACCGCGTGAGCGGGATTCCCGGGGTTGAGACAGCCGGAGTCTCCGACAATCTGCCACTGGAGCGCAACCGGGGCTGGGACGCACCACAGGTGAAGGGAAAACCATATCGGTCAGGGCAGAATCCTGGGGCGTTCGTCTATATGATCTCGCCGGGATACCTGGAGGCGATGGGGATGCGTCTGCGCGGGCGGGACTTTGGTTGGGAGGACACCGCGAAGACCGAATCTGTGATGATTCTGAACCAAAAAGCAGCGCGCTCGATGTGGCCGGGAGAAGACCCGGTGGGACGGATGGCAACGTTGCAGGGGCATGATGTTCGCGTGATCGGCGTGATTGACGACGTGCACGAGAGCAACCTGGAGGGCAAGACCGGGTGGCAGATGTATCTGCCGATTACGCAGGGATGGGACACCGAGGACACGCAGCTGGTCGTGCGGTCGAAGATGCCGGTGAGTGCGCTGTCGTTGAGCGTGATGCGCACACTGCGGTCGATCGATCCGGGGCAGCCTGCGGCTGAGTTGCGGCCGATTCAGAGCATCGTCGATCATGCGACTTCGCCGCGGAAATTCTTTGCGGTGCTGGTTGGGATCTTTGCGGGGCTTGGGTTGCTGCTGGCTTCGCTGGGAATCTATGGCGTGATCTCGTACTCCGTGACTCGGCAGACGCAGGAGATTGGGATTCGCATGGCCCTGGGTGCTACGCGGGAGCGGGTGCAGATGGATGTGATCTCGAAGACGCTGCGCATGGCGCTGATTGGGTTGGCGGTAGGGACGGTGGCTTCCTTTGTGATGGCCGGCGCGATCAGTTCGATGCTGTTCGGCACCGAGCCGACCGATCCGGCAACATTTGTGGGTATGGTTGTGTTGCTCATCACGGTTGCTTTCGTTGCAGGATATCTGCCTGCGCGACGAGCTTCACGGATCAATCCGATGGTCGCTCTTCGCAGCAATTGAGGAAGGTATGTTTCGTTAAAGCGAGAAGAAGTCTAAGAAGCTGTCCAGAAACTCCTATAGGCCGGGCCTTCGGCCCTTAGTGCCAAAGGCATCGCAACCCCAGGGCTACGCCCTGGGCTGGTATAGCACGCGCCGTTGGCGCTTCAAGGTGAGCCCGTTGCCCGGATACATGGTTCAGCTTTGGTTTCTGGATAACTTCTAAGAAGATTTCCTCGACTCAACCCTTGACATTCGACAGGGGATAGGCGCATTCTCTTGTTGAATGTCGAGGGGAGAATGCTGCCGGCCACCGATCTTCTACAGGGAACGCTCGATCTACTCATCCTGAAGACGCTCGCTCTTGAGCCGCAGCACGGATGGGGGATTGGGCAACGCATCCAGCAAGCATCGAACGATGCGCTGTTGATCGGGCAAGGCTCTCTCTATCCTGCTCTGCACAGGCTGGAGTACAAAGGCTGGATTCAAGCTGAGTGGGGGGCCTCCGAGAATAACCGCAAAGCAAAGTTTTACTCCCTGACGAAGACAGGCCAGAAGCAGCTGGCCTCCGAATTGAAAGACTGGGAGCGCCTGACAATCGCAATCGCACTTGTGCTCAAGCAGGTTTAGGAGAGTCGAAATGATCAGAGAATTGCTGACACGGCTTCGTTTTCTGTTCTTTCGCAAGACACACAGCGAGGTCGATGAAGAGCTGTTGTTCCATCTCGAGCAGCAAACGGAGGTGAACATCGCTGCCGGGATGACACAGCAGAAGGCGCGACGGCAGGCCGTCATCGCCTTCGGAGGAGTCGAGAGCGCACGGGAGCAATGCAGCGAACAGCGTCCCGGCTACCTCATCGAGACGCTTCTTCAGGACGTCCGCTACGCTATCCGTGGGTTCCGGCGCAATCCCGTCTTCACCATCACCATCGTTGTGACCCTCATGCTTGGCATCGGTGCCACGACTGCCGTATTCAGTGTCGTGGATAGGATTCTCTTTCGTAGTCTTCCCTACGCACACGCGGACCGCCTCGTTTCAGTGGGGCTGGTGCAGTCTCTGGAGACGCAGGAGTTCATGCTGGGCGGTTTTTATTACGACTGGCGGGACAATCAGAAATCCTTTGAGGCAATGACTTCAGAGAATGCTGTGACACACGAATGTGACTTAACGGAACAGAATCCTGCACAACTGAGCTGCCCGTTGGTGGAAGCTAATTTTTTGCCTACGCTTGGAGTTTCGCCCGTTCTGGGACGCAATTTTCTTCCGGAAGAAGATCGCCCAGGCGGCCCGAACGTTGCTCTTATCTCGTATGGCTTATGGCTCACGCACTATAACCGCAATCCCGGCATCCTGAACAAGACGATGGATATCGATGGCAGTCCGGTCCGAGTAGTTGGTGTGTTGCCGAAAGACTTCGAGATGCCTCGGCTTCAGGCAGCCGATGTGCTGTTTCCCATGGCCGTAGACGAGGCAACCGACCGTGCCTCGAATTCCGGGTTGGGAGGGCCAAAGCGGGTCTATGCCCGCTTGAAGCCTGGAGTGAGCATCGAGCAGGCACATGCTGAGCTTGAGCCTCTGTTTGAACATACGCAGAGCTGGATTCCGGCAGGTCTACGCAAGGACTTCCATCTCAAGGTCCGTTCCCTGCGCGACCGGCAGATGCAGGGCGTCCAAGTGGAAGCATGGGTGTTGCTGGGAGCTGTACTGGCCGTGCTGCTGATTGCTTGCGCCAATGTGGCGAGTTTGTTGATGGCGCGTGGTGCAGTGAGGCAACGGGAGCTGGCGGTTCGGTCTGCGCTTGGCGCCAGTCGAGCCCGGCTTGCCCGTCAGGCCTTGACCGAGGCGCTTCTACTGTCCTTTACTGGTGCTGTGGCAGGATGCCTTCTTGCAGAGGGACTGCTACATGTGTTCATTGCGATGGCTCCTCCGGGCATTCCTTATCTCGACAAAGCGCAGCTTGATCTACGAATTATCTGTTTCACCGTCATTCTTTCGCTCGTTTGCGGTGCTCTGTTCGGTCTCGCCACGGCGTTGCAGAGGCCAAGCGGAGAAGCATTGAGTGGGCGCTCTCTTACCTCTGTCTCCCATGCCTCTGCTCGTCAGTGGCTGGTCGTCGCTCAGATTGCCGCAAGCATGGTCTTACTCACAGGAGCGATGCTGCTGCTGCGAAGCTTCTGGAATGTGCAGAACCAGCAACTCGGGATGCGTGATGACAACACGCTGACTGTCAAGATAACCCTGGGAGGCCACAACTACCCGAGAGCAGCGAGCAAGATTGGCTTCTTTCAACAACTGTCAACGCGGCTCCGGTTCGGTCCGGGAGTCAGCGCGGTCTCCGTAAGCGACTCCCTTCCACCCGCTGCTGGCAATGGCGGCGTGCGGTTTGGCCAGATACTCGTCTCGGGCAGACCGCCTGCCGCCGACGAGACCGGTGCAGTGGTGAGATACCGCTGGGTCTCGCCGGAATACTTCCAGGCACTAGACATACCGATTCTGCGCGGCCAAGCCTTCCGCGAAGAAGAACTCAGTTCGAACGACAACCTCGTAGTTCTAAGCCAATCGCTCGCCGCCAGCCTGTTTCCTGGAAAGAACCCCATCGGCCGGCGATTGAATTTCGATCACGCCAGCAACCCCGAGGCTCCGTGGTACACCGTCGTTGGTGTTGCGGCCAACGTAAAGAACGGCGGCCTGACCGGTGAGGAAGATCCCGAATACTACAAGCTCAGGCGCAACAAGGCAGAGGATTGGTCTGGGCACGGAGTCTGGGACCAAACCTCGGTGATCGTAGTGCGAAGTTCGTTGCCTCCAGAGCAGATGGCCCCGTGGATTCGTGCCCAGGTCGCCGCTCTCGACCCCACTCTGCCGGTCGATGTCGCTACGCTGCGGCAGAGAGTCAGCAAGTTAGCGGATACGCCGAGATTTCAAACGACTCTCGTCGGATTCTTTGCTGCGATTGGACTGGTACTGGCGGTGATCGGGCTGTATGGTGTGATCTCTTTTCTGGTAACACAACGCAGGCAGGAGATTGGCGTGCGAATGGCGCTGGGAGCAAGCAGAGGGGATGTCCTGCGCCTGGTGATGGGCAAGAGCCTGCGGCTGATCATGTTGGGAACAGGGATTGGGCTGCTTGTCGCGCTGGCGTTATCGCGTGTGCTATCGAGCCTGTTGTTCAACATGAGTCCACACGATCCAGTCACCTTCGGAGGTGTGACGCTGCTGCTGATCTTCGTGGCGCTTGCGGCGACATGGCTCCCAGCCAGGTCCGCTAGTAAGGTAGATCCGATTGTAGTTTTACGCTGTGATTAGGCAAGGATATTGAGTCGCCGGATAAACGATGTGAACTACGCCAGGGTCGCTGGCGAACGCGACGAGGCCGGGGACCTCGCCGCGCTGTACTCTCGCCAGTCATTGTGTGGCTTACTGCCTGACAGTTTCGGTTAGCTGCGAGCGGTTCTCCTTGACGTAGTCGTTCAGGCGGTCGAAGCTGCTGTTCCAGCCGGTGTTGTGGCCGTCGCGCTGGCCGAGCGAGTCGAAGAAGGCCTGATGGAAGTCCATCCGTGTGCGCTCACTGTCGAGTTCGATGAAGCGGATGGTGATGAGGGTTTCGCGAGTGGGCTGGTTGCCCTGACCCTCCCAGGCGAAGGTGTAGACGATACGCTCGGGCGGAACGATCTCCTGGAAGACACCGCCCTGCCAGAGGTCGGGATAGGTCTGGCCCTGGCCGCCCCAGTCGCCGGTCTGATGGAGGCAGGCGCGCCAACTGCCTCCGGGGCGGGCGTCCTGTTCGAAGTGGGTGGCGGTGAAGCCACGCGGGCTCATCCACTGTTTCGCGTGCTCGGGGTTGCTGAAGGCCTCGTAGACGAGGGCGCGGGGGGCGTCGAAGATACGGGTGATGGCGAGCTCGTAGAGCGAAGGGGGCGCTGCGAGGGACTTTGCAAGCTGTTGCTCGAAGCGCTGAAGGGTCTGCTGGGCGCCTTCAACGGCTCCGTGAGAACGGGCGATGTTGAACTCTTCTTCTGATGGGAAGATGGAGTGGAGGGTGACGCGGGTTTGGTCGCCGACCTTGGTGAAGGTGATGGTGGCGTGAAAGTGGGGTGGGGTGGTCTCGTCGCCGGCGTGGTGGTCGTAGACGAGGCGTTTGGGCTCGACCACTTCGCGATAGGCGATGGTGTTGGGGTAGTCGGTGCCGTTGGGGCCGTGCATGATGAAGCGCCAGAAGCCGCCGGGGCGAACATCCATCTGATATGTGGTTGTGGTGAAACCGTTGGGTCCCCACCAGTTGGAGATATGCTCGGCGTCTGTCCACAGACGGAAGACGACGCTGCGAGGGGCGTTGAAGTCGCGAGTGACGATGAGTTCGCGGCTGGCTGTGTCAGCGGTGGGGGCGCTAGTGCTTGCGGGGGTTGCTGCGGGCATGGTTCTTCTCCTTGAGGCTTAATTTGGTCTGCTCAGACTTGAGCTTCTGAAGGTAGTTGTCGAGGCGATCGAAGCTCTCTTCCCAGAACTTGCGGTAGTAGTCGAGCCACTCGGCTGCGGTTTTGAGCTGGTCGGGATTGAGTTTGCAGGGGCGCCATTGAGCTTCGCGGCTGCGGGAGATGAGGCCCGCCCTTTCGAGGACCTTGAGATGGCGGGAGATGGCAGGAAGGCTGATGTCAAAGGGCTCGGCGAGCTGGTTGACGGAGGTTTCGCCGAGGGCGAGACGCGCGAGAATGGCGCGGCGGGTGGGATCGGCGAGTGCGGCGAAGGTAGTGCTGAGGTAGTCAGTTTCCATTTTTGTAATTAACTCATTTGCTAAATAACTGATGTGTTAATTACAGGAATAGATTCGGATTTGTCAAATATTTTAGTTTTTGTCAGATTACGTTCCGGAGCAGCGATAGACCGGCCTTCAGCCCTCATTTTTCGGCGTTGATAGACCCATAGGGCTTCACCCCATGCTGGTATAGAGCGCGCCGTTGGCGCTTGTCCCATGCTGGTGTAGAACGTGCCTCTTGGCGCTTCGTCTTATGCTGGTCTGAAATGCGCTGTTGATGCTTCTAACGACGTCGTCTCCACACTCCGAATATGTTGCTACGCCCTTGTGGAGATGGCGCTTTCTGATGCCGATTTTATTGGAGCTACTCGGTCCAGCGCTTGAAGACGAGGGAGCCGTTGGTGCCGCCGAAGCCGAAGGAGTTGGATAGAGTGTAGTCGATCTTGGCTGCCTGGGGCTTGTTGGGGACGTAGTTTAGGCGGCACTGGGGGTCCAGCTCGACGATGTTCATGGTCGGCGGAGCCATTTGGTTAAGCATGGCGAGGATGGTGATGCCAGCTTCAAGGCCGCCCGCGCCGCCGAGGAGGTGGCCGGTCATGGACTTAGTGGAGCTGACGAGCAGGGTGTGGTTCTTTGCGCGCTCGCCGAAGACGTTTTCGATGGCCTGGGACTCCAGCGCGTCACCCAGCGGGGTCGAAGTGGCGTGGGCGTTGACGTAGTCGATCTGGTCGGGCGAGATACCGGCAACTTTGAGTGCGGCGGACATGGCGCGGAAGCAGCCTTCGCCTTCGGGAGCCATGCCGGTCATGTGGAAGGCATCGGCGGACATGCCATAGCCGATGACCTCGGCGAGGATCTTTGCGCCGCGGGCCTTGGCGAACTCCAGCTCCTCCATGATGAGGATTCCGGCGCCTTCGCCGACGACGAAGCCGTCGCGGTCCTTGTCGAAGGGGCGGCAGGCGTGTTCGGGATCGTCGTTCCGTGTTGACAGGGCCTTCATGGCGGCGAACCCGCCGACCCCCATGGGAGTGATGGCGGCTTCGGTGCCTCCGGCGATCATGGCGTCGGCGTCGCCGCGCTGGATGATGCGGAAGGCGTCGCCGATGGAGTGGGCGCTGGAGGTGCAGGCCGTCGCGGTGGCCTCGTTGGGGCCTCGGGCGTTGTAACGGATGCTGACGTGGCCGGCGGCAAGGTTGACGATGGAGCCAGGGATGAAGAAGGGCGAGATCTTGCGCGGGCCACCAGCCAGCATGGCCGAGTGCTCACGCTCGATGACATCGAATCCGCCGATGCCGGAGCCGATGTGGACGCCGAAGCGGTCACGGTTGCTCTCGTCGATGACGAGGCCGGAGTGCTTCATAGCTTCGTCGGCGGCGGCGATGGCGAAGTGAATAAAACGGCCCATCTTGCGGGCCTCTTTTTTGTCGATGAACTGGAGCGGGTCGAAGTCCTTGACCTCGGCCGCGAAGCGGACAGGGTGGCCGGTGAGATCGAAGGCTTTGATCTCAGCCATGCCGCTTTTGCCCGCAAGCAGGCCAGCCCAGACTTCGGGGGCGGTTTTCCCTACCCCGCAGACAAGACCGAGGCCGGTGACGACGACGCGACGCTGCTCCATGTTGGTTTACTTCCCTGCCTTCTGGTGTTTTTCGATGTAATCGACAGCGTCCTTGACGGTCTTGATCTTCTCGGCGTCTTCATCGGGGATCTGGATGTCAAAGGCCTCTTCGAACTGCATGACGAGTTCGACGACGTCGAGGGAGTCGGCACCAAGGTCTTCCTGAAAGCTGGCGCCGGGGGTGACTTCGGCTTCATCCACTTGGAGTTGCTCGACGATAATCTGCTTTACTTTTTCATCTACTGCGGCCATTTGTTTCTCCTGTTTACGTCTGCAATCAAAATTTGGATGGGTGTGCGTAGCCAACACCGCCATGCTCAAGAATACTGAGCGCCTAGGAGAGTGTAAAGCAAAGCGGGCGGCGTGTAATGTGGGTATCGAGCCGGACTCCCCTATCCGTCGTCGTTCTCGTCGGCGGAAGCGGCGAGAAGAGGGGCGATGCCGTTGCCCTCTTCAAAGCCGATGAGATTGGAGACAGGGTTGCCGGAGTCGATGCTCGATACATTTTTGAGAGCCCGGTTGATTGTGGTGGTTTTGCTGTTGATCTCCTGAATAGTCTTCTGAACGGTGCCAACCTGCTTTTCGACCTTGTCCATCAGTGTGCCGAAGTTGCCGAATTCACTCTTTGTCTTCGAGAGGACGTGCCAGACCTCATCACCCTTTTTCTGGATGGCAAGGGTGTGGAAACCCATCTGGAAACTGGTGAGGATGGCCATAAAGGTTGACGGCCCGGCGATGGTGACGCGGCACTGCGACTGAATCTCGGATTGAAGGCCGGGACGACGGACGACCTCGGCGTAGAGGCTTTCCGTGGGGAGAACCATGATGGCATGGGGCATTGTTGTGGGTGGATCGATGTACTTATCTCCAATGCTCTTGGCCTGGGTGCGGATGGCACGCTCAAAGGCTTTCCCAGCGTCAGCAATCTCAGATGTTGTTCCATGGTCATAGGCGTGTTCGAGCCGTTCCCAGTCGGACGTTGGAAATTTTGCGTCGATAGGAAGGAGGATAAAGCTGGCGTTTTCTCCACTAGGAAATTTGAGGGCGAAATCAACTTTTTCAGCCGTATTACGCTTGATATTCACCTGTTTAAGGTATTGTTCCGGGGAAAACATTTGTTCAAGCTGTTGTCCGACCAGGAACTCGCCGACTCCACCGCGTCGGCTAACGTTAGATAAGACTTTCTTGAGATCGCCCACGCCCGTGGCCAGTTCTTTCATTTCGCCCAATCCTTTCTGAACTTCGCCGAGATGGGTCGTTACCTGGCCGAAGGATTCGGTGAGCCGCGTCTGGAGAGTGGCATTGAGCTTCTCGTCGACGGTCTGACGCATCTTTTCGAGCTCTTTGGAGTTGTCTTCGTTGAGTTTGGTGAGGCGCTCTTCGACAGCGGTGCGGAGCTGGTTCTGCAGCGTGGTGTTGCTGGCCATCAGCTCGTTGAGCTTGGTGTTGAGGGACTCTCGGAGACTGGTGTGCCTCTCGTTAGTGTCGTTGGTAAAGGCATTGAGACGTTGAGAGAGAGTTTCGAGCTGCTGCTGGACGGCGGTGCGGAGTTGGTCGTCGGAGGATTTGTTGTCGCTGCGGAAGGCGGCGAGGCCGGTGTTGAGGGTTGCGCCGAGGGTGGCGATGCTGGCGGTGATCTCGGTGCGGAGGGCGGCGAAGGCGGTCTCGCTGGCCTCACGGGTACGCTGCGCCTCAGCGGCGATGTCGGTGCGCATCTGGGCGAACCCGTTGCGGATGTGCTCGTCTGCGGCTTGTTGGCGAGCGTCGAGGCGGGTGAGCTGGTCGAGTATTTGGGTAAGGCGTGGGTCCTGTGCCGGGGCTGCCTGCTTGCGAAGGAGCAGGAAGACTACGGCGAGGAGGGTGACGATCTGGAGGATCAGGAACGGAAGAGGCATTTCGTTTTTCCTTCGCCAGGATAGCATCTGGCGTGAGATTTATTCCGGGAAATAGGAAGGTGCTCCTATCCTGACAGTTCAGAATGATTTTGAGGAGGATTCTATGCCGATTGCGAACTACAGTGTGCTGGCGGGCAACCCGGTTTCAGGGAAGGTAGTCACTGAGTCGAGTACGCATTATCAGATCACGATGAATGCGACGGGTGGGCCGTTTACCGTAGCGGTGAATATTCAGTCGGTGGATGGGTCTGAGGTTCTGTACGCGATTGAAGAAGGATTTACGCCGCCGGATGAGGCGGGGCTGCTGGCGCTGCCGATGGGGATGACCGCTCTGAAGAGCGTTCCGGGTGGCTTGACGCTGGATTATGTGCGGTCGCAGGTTGATGGCAAGTCGATGATTACAAGGGAGCAGATGACGCTGTTGCCGCAGGTGCGTTCTGAAGGCAGCGAAGAAGAGCGCATGATGAACCGCGTGCGTGCGGCTGCGCTACAGAATGCGGTGGTGACCCTGCTGAATATGACCATCGCGGACAAGGATGGCGTGATCTATGCGCTTGGGAGTGCGTATGCCGACAAGGGTAAAGTGGATGGGATTCACGATATCCATATGAACCAGGGCAATCCTGCGAATAACCATGGCGGGGACAATGGCGTTTGGCAGGATGGGGCATTGTTGATTCACCTTCCGTCGAAGTCGGCGTGGACGGCAGTGTTTATTGCGTTTCAGACGCAGTCGTGGATGACGGATGGGGCGGGGAATCCGGCTTAGAGGCAGTCAGGACGATTTTTCAAAATTGTTGTTGACACATCAGAAAGATATAAACTACATTGCAGTAATAATGAAGCCGCCAACCTCTCTCGGTGAATTTGAACAAGTCGTCTTATTAGCGGTCTTGCGCCTCGGCGATAACGCTTATGGCGTGACGATTCGGTCTGAGATCGCCGCATGTACAGGCCGTGAACCTGCTCCGGGAGCGCTCTATACGGCGCTGGACCGCATGGAGGAAAAAGGGATTGTACGTTCGCGGTTTGGTGAGGCTACGCCCCAGCGGGGTGGACGGGCGAAACGATACTTCGTGTTGACCAAGGCCGGCCATGCTGCCCTTGTCAGTGCGCAGCGTGCTTACCAGAGCTTGCTTAATGGTTTGGATCTACTCGGAGGAGCCAATGCGTAGTGCTTCGATTGCGGAATGGATTATTGGCCGGTTTACAAGTAAGAAGCGGGCTACCTCGGTCGTGGGCGATCTGGTTGAGCTTGAGCCACAGAAGGGATTGCTCTGGTTCTGGGCTTCTTTGGCTGGAGTTGTGGTCTCGCTCAGTTGGCGGAGGATTCTTGGTTTTGTTGCTGCGTATTATTTTGTTGTTGCGTGTTATCTGCATGGGTGGGCGTTTGGTGGATTGGGGCTAGCATATTTTGGAAAATATGGGCCAGTCCGACCTCCCGAACACCTGTGGAGGCCGACGATTGCGCTACTCTCGCTTTTCGGAACTCTGTGGACGCCGATGATTGTGCTGCTCTCTTTTTTCGGATTTTTCTTGTGGATGACACTTGTGTATGTGGCGATCCGCTACGGCCTTCAGGACAGAGTGACCCGACTCGCACTTGCTTCGACGGGTCTAATTACGGCAGTTGTCTTCTACTGGTGGCAGCCGGTCATCCTCTATGTGTGTCTGGGTCTGAGTATTTGCGTGGCTGCTGTTTCCATCCTGAAGACGGAATATAGTAAAGCTGCTCTGATTCTCTTCGTCACTGTGGCAACCGGTTTCGTCAGCGTCCTGCTGGCAATGTATTGGAATATGCGCTATGTGCGTTTCGTGGATTTCGGGCATTCAGGAGCAATGGGCAAGATGGGCGTGCAAAATCATGCTTCCGCGATCTGGATGTTTTTCTGCCTGTTTCTCATAGCTACCTGGATGACGACGGCAACATGTTCGCGGATGCATCATTGGCTGCTACGGGACAAGCCGCTCGATGAAGAGGCCGAGAAGGGCTTGGCCTAAATTGCCGCGAGAATTCGGTCGGCGTCGGTGGCGGGTTTTGCGTCAAAATGTAACTACAAATGTAGTACAATCACCCTATGGAGTTTGAGTGGGACCCGGACAAAGCCGATACGAACCTGCACAAGCATCGCGTCAGCTTCGAGGATGCTGCCCGGGTCTTCCTCGATCCGCAGCGCATCGAGACCCTCGACGACCGGGAGAACTACGGGGAAGATCGCTGGAAGACCGTGGGCCTTGTCGAACCCGCATTACTGGCCGTCGTCTATACCGTTCGCGGCAAAGACGGCAATCTCATCCGATTGATTTCAGCAAGAAAGGCAGATGCCCATGAGCGCGCACAATACCGTGAAGTTCAAACTTGACCCGAAGCATCCGGCGCCCTTGACCGCGCAACAGCGAAAGCGGCTGAAGCTCGTCGCCGCCATGCCGGATGCCGAGATCGATTACAGCGATATCCCGCGTCAGACCGGCCCGGTGCAATGGACACGGCCCGGCGCGCTTGTTCCCGCAGAAAATAAACAGCAGGTCACTCTGCGTCTCGATGCCGATGTCTTGACCTTCTTCAAAGGGACGGGCAAACGCTACCAGAGCCGCATCAATGCTGCCCTCCGAGAATACGTTCAGGCGCACAGAAAATCGGCTTAAGGGTGAAGAGCGCCTAAGCCTAAAGTGCAGCGAGGATGCGATCGGCGATGGCGGCGGCTTCGACGGCGGGGCGGACATCGTGGGTGCGGATGATGTGTGCTCCCCCAAGGATAGCTGCTGTGTTGGCGGCTGTGGTGGCGTGGAGGCGGGCTTCGGGTGGCGGCAGGGTCTCTTCGTAGAGCGGAGCAAGCGCCTGGGCGAGAAAGCCTTTGCGGGAGACTCCGGCAAGGATAGGCAGGTTAAGTTGGCGGAGCTGGTCGAAGTGGGCCAGAAGAGGATAGTTTTCGTCGAGGCGTTTGCCGAAGCCGAAGCCGGGGTCGAGGACGATTCTGTTGCGCGCGATTCCGGCGGCAGTGGCCGCCTCGATGCGCTCGCTGAGGCCGGCGAGGACGAGGGGAAGGATGTCGACGGAGGGGATGGGCGGTTGGGTAGCCCAGTCCTGCGGGCGGCCACGGGCATGCATCAGAACAGTGCCGCAACCTAGCTGGGCGCAGTTTTTCGTCATGGTCGCGTCCCAGAGGTGACCGCTGACATCGTTGACGATCTCGACACCTGCTTCGACGGCGCAGACGGCGGTGGAGGCGTGGTGAGTATCGATGGAGAGGATGGCATCGGGTTTCTGGATGAGGATGGCCTCGATGACGGGAAGGACGCGGGATTGTTCTTCATCGGCGGAGAGCGGAATGGCGTTGGGGCGGGTGGATTCGCCGCCGATGTCGAGGATGTCGGCGCCTTCGTCGAGCATCTGGAGGGCCTGGGCGAGCGCGCGTTCGGGAGCGTGCTCGGGGGTGTAGAAGTGGCCGCCGTCGGAGAAGCTGTCGGGGGTAACGTTGAGGATGCCCATGATGAGCGTCCGCTGGCCCAGAGCGAGGGCCCGGGTGCGGAGGCTCCAGTGGAAGAATGGGCGCGGAACGAAGGGCATAGAGCAATTTTAGATGCTGGATAGCGAAGCGGGATGCTAGACTTCGCGGATGATGAGACTTGCTGAACGTTGTGCTGGGTTTTTTCTGGTTGGGGTATTGTGCGTGTCTGCCGGCGCGAAGACACCGTCAAAGACGAAACGGGCCAAGGCGCTGAGTGCAGAGGTTGCCAAGCTGCTGGATGATCCGGCGGTGTCCCGGGCGCACTGGGGGATTGCGGTCACGGAGATGGATGGCACTCCTATTTATGGGCTGAATGAGGGACAGCTCTTTCAGCCGGCGAGCAATACCAAGATGTTTACCACTGCTGCGGCAATGGCTTTGCTGGGCGCCGGAACGACCTTCGAGACGAAGGTGGTGGCTAAGGGTGTCCGCAACGGTACGGAGAGGTTAACGGGCGATCTGATTCTGGTGGGAGATGGCGATTCGAATCTCTCCGGGCGCACGATTCCCTATGTATCCCCGGCGATGCGACAGAAGCCCGCGCCTCCTGCTCCGCCTGCGCTGCGTTTTCTCGAGGAGATGGCCGACCAGGTGGCGAAGACGGGATTGAAGGTGGTCAACGGCGATGTGGTGGGAGATGACACGCTGTTTCCCTGGGAGCCCTATGCGCAGAACTGGACGATTGATGACGCGGTGTGGGGCTATGGGGCTCCGGTGTCGGCGTTGACGATCAATGACAACCAGCTCAAGGTCACGGTGACGGCGGGGAGTGCGGCTGGACAGCCGGCGACAGTGACCGTCGATCCGGCGGTGCCTTATTACACGGTGGATGTATCGGCGTTGATGACTGGACCGGCGAAGAGCGGGAGCCATGTAGAGATGGAACGGAACATAGGCTCGAAGGTGCTGCGAATTTATGGTTCGATTGCCGTGGACGCGCAACCGGATGAGGAGGAGGTGGCTATCGAGGACCCGGCGGAGTATGCGGCGGTCGCTCTGAAGGGGATGCTGGAGGCGCGAGGGATTGTTATCACGGGGAAGGCGCGGGCGAAGCACCGGCTGTCGGTCGATGCGCAGGGATTTATGAGGCAGACCCATACGCCGATGCCGGGATTCGATCCGCATCGCGTCTATGGACGAGCAGGCAGACAGGCTGTCGATGCGGCAGATGCGGGTGCGGTTCTGGCGACACATTCTTCCTTTTCCGTGGGAGAAGACATCGTGGCCACGAACAAGGTGAGCCAGAACCTCCATGCCGAACTGTTTCTGCATCAGCTTGGAGTGAGTGTTGCCGGCGATGGGTCGACCGCTCAGGGAGCGCGGGTGAGACGGGCGTTTCTGGAGAGCGCGGGGATCGATAAAGACGACTTTGTCTTCTTCGATGGGTCGGGGTTGAGCGGGCATGACCTTGTGGCTCCACGGGCTACAGTGCGGCTATTGCTGTATGCAAGTACGCAACCCTGGTTCGCGGATTGGAAGAAATCATTGCCGGTAGGTGGCGAGGACGGGACGCTGGCCTCTCGGTTTGCCAAGGCCCCGTTGAAGGACCATCTCTTTGCCAAGACGGGGACGCTGGGCGAAGCGCGGGCGTTGTCCGGTTATCTGGATTGCGCGAGTGGCAAGGCCGTAATCTTTTCGATTATGGTCGGGAACTTCACTCCGGGAACTCGTGCGGATGGAGAGGCGATGGACAAGATCGTAGAGGCGATTGCAGCGGCGAATTAGGGCCTTTCTGATGAATGAGATTGGCGTGTTCGAGCAATTAGAATAGATAGATGAAGCGCAGTAGATTGCCTGCAATGGTGAGCCTCCGGCAGTGGGTCAGATGATAGATGCTGCCACTTTGCAGGTGCTGATCGTGGTGTTTTTTGCCACGTTCATTCGGTCGGCATTCGGCTTTGGCGAGGCGTTGTTTGCTGTTCCGCTGCTTGCGCTCTTCATCCCGCTCAAACTTGCTGCGCCGCTGGCTGTGCTGGTATCGAGTACGATTGCCGCCGTCGTCGTTGCGCAGGACTGGCGAAAGATCCATCTGCGCAGTACGGGGTGGCTGGTAGGGGCCACGCTGTTTGGGATTCCGGTGGGGCTGTTGCTGCTGACCAGCAGCCATCAACAGGCGGTGAGGATTGCTCTGGCGATCTTTATCATGGCATTTGCGGTGTACTCGCTGCTGGGTAGCAAGCCGCCGGAGTTGAAGAAGGACAGCAAAGTCTGGCTGCTTGGCTGTGGATTTGTCGCCGGAGTGTTTGGCGGGGCATATGGAATGAATGGGCCGCCGCTGGTGATCTACGGGGCGATGCGGCGGTGGTCGGCACAGCATTTTCGCGCGACGCTGCAAGGATATTTTCTTCCGGCAAGCATCATCGGCATGGGCGGATATTGGCTGGCGGGACTGTGGGTTCCTGCGGTGATGCACTATTTTCTACTGAGCCTGCCGGTGCTGCTGCCGGCGATATGGCTGGGTAGAGTGGTGAACCATCGCATGCATGGAGACGCCTTTCTGCGCTATGTCTACGTCGGGCTGGCTGGGATTGGCGTGGTCCTGCTGGCACAGTCGGTGCATAGGTAGGGTGAGAGAATAAATTATGGTTCGAGCTTCTTTTTTGCTGCTGCTGGCCTGCGCGCTGGCAGGATGTAAGTCGGTGCCTCCACCGACTCCGCTCTCGCAGTTGAACGAACAGCAATTGAATGGTCATGATGTGTTCGAGACGCATTGCGGAAGCTGCCACTATGACCGGCGGAATGGTGGACTGCACGGACCATCGTTGCGTGGCGTTTTTAAACAGCCTTATCTGCCGAGCGGGGCGCCGGCCGATGATGAGCGCGTCACTGCGACGATTCTGCATGGGCGTGGCCTAATGCCGGCGGTCGGCAACACGATGGACCAGCAGGAGATGGATGATTTGCTGGCTTATCTGCATACGCTTTAAGAACAGGAGCAGGAACGATGGCGGATGAGCGCAAAAATGCGGTAGGACAGATGTTGCCGGGGGTGGCCGGAATCTGTCTGTTCATGCTGTTTCTGACATTGATGAATGTGTTTGGCGCGCTGCGGAATACGTTTGGCATAGGTGTGGCAAAGTATGGAGTGCTGGGGCTTTGTACGCTGCTGGTGGCGGGGATCTTTGGGCTGCTGCGGATGCGGCGGTGGGGATGGGCACTGGTGCTGGCGGGTTGCGTCATGCTGTTTACCGGAGACTTTTTCTTCTTTGAGAAGACACACAGCGGTTTCTTTTTGATTCGGGGAATGTTTTCGCTGGTCTTCTTCCTGTACCTGGCGCGCGATGAGGTGCGGAGCCGGTTGCGTTAGCTATTGCCCGTTCTCCTCAACTCCGCCACAAAACCACGTCATCTCGACCGAAGACGGCGCTTTTGCCGCCGCAGCGGAGAGACCCCTGTATTTCGTCTTTGCCTTTGCTGTTGCCTGTTCTTTTCCCTCTACACCTACTCCAAAACAGCTATAGCTCGCTTGACACCCCTGTTATGATTAAGTCAGGAAACAAAGAAGAAGCCCGGCCTTGAGCCGGGCTTCTTCTTTAATCGAGGTCCATACCGAAGTCCAGACTTAGGTCTTTTGTTTTGAAGACTTTAGGACTTAAGTACGGGGGGTACCCCGCGGCAGCAGGAAACCGCGCACTTTGTTGGTCTACACAAAGACGAGGCACTGGGGCGAGTCGATGGGGACGCTCTTGAATGTCTCCGCCAGATGCCCTGTCTTTTTGTCGCGGGCAAAGACGGCGATGTTGTTGGTGTCCTGATTTGCCAGGAGCAGCCAGCCATCGCTGGGGTCCATTGCGAGGTGACGCGGCCGTTTGCCGCCGCAGGGGCTATGGTTGACCGGCGTAAGCGTGCCATCCGTGGGCGAGACGGTGAAGGTGGCCATGAAGTCGTCCAGTCGGCTGGCGACGTAGCCGAAGCGCATCTTCTTGTCGAAGACGATGTCGGCGGGCGCGGAGAGTCCGGTATAGCCGTCCGGCTCGAGCGAGATGTCCTGAAGCGTTGTGAGCGAGCCTTTTTGCGCGTCCCAGCTCAGGACGCAGACCTTGGGCTTGAGCTCGTTGACGCAGTAGGCTACTTTGCCATTGGGATGGAAGATCAGCGCTCGCGGGCCGTAGCCTACGCCGGACCTCCATCGGGGAGGATCGTTCAGCGTGAGCTTCGCGGTGGAGGCGTCCAGACGATAGATGTGGATCTGGTCGAGGCCGAGGTCGTTGACCAGAAGGAAGCGGTTGTCCGGCGAGACGGTAACGCGGTGAGCATGAGAGTGGCGCTCGTGCAGGGCCGGATCGGGGGTGTACTGCTCGAACGAGACTGCCTCGCTGATGTGCCCCTGATCGTTGACGGCGAAGGAGACAGCGCTGCCTCCGCCATAGTTGGCGGCAAAGACGCATCGGCCGGTATGGTCGACGGCGATGTGCGTGGGGCCGGCGCCTACGGAGCTGGAGCTGTTGATAAAGCCGAGCTTGTCGTTCGCCCGGTCGAAGGTGAAGCTGGAGACCGTGCCGCCCCGCTGGCCTTGAACATGGGCAGACTCATTGACGGAATAGACGAATTTCTTGTCGGGAGAGAGCACAAAAAATGTCGGACTGTTGGCTTCCACGGCGAGACCGATCTGCTTCAGGTCCCCGGTAGCTGTATCGAAGGAGTAGGCGTAGATTCCCTTGCTTGTGCTTTTCCCGCCGGTCCCCGTGCCTACGAGCAATAGCTTCTCGTGTCTCCCGAGTCCCTTTGCGAAGGACTGCCATGGGTGTGCGCTCAGCGACAACGCACATGAGCCTTGAACAAACCTGCGTCTGGAGATCGTCTGCATTCTTTACTTTCCTTTCAACTCGTTCGATTAGAAGCTATGCACCAAGATATATTGCTTGATCGCGTCTCGTATTCAGCGCGGGCTACTGCTGCTCTGGAGCGAAAAAGCGGTAGTGGATGTTCCAACTCCTGGTCTCGCCCGGCGCAATATTCAGGTGAATATAAGCCTCCGGAGCGACTGTCCGCAGCGTCGACCACAGGTAGAAGCGCGAAAGCGGTGTCTCGGAGGACTGCTGGACGCCGACTTTGGTGTTGGTGTCTTCGACGGTGAAGTTGTAGTCGGCGGGATCGCTGGAGAAACCTTTGATGTAGCCGGCGACGCCTCGATGCCGTCCGGTCACCTCCTGGAACACGATATTGTTTCCTTCGACCTTTGCCGCGGGGCCAAGTGCGCCTTGCGGCTCTGGAGTGAAGTGGAAGCGGATCTCCAGCCCCGCGCCGATAGGACGGCCATCGAACATGAAGAAGTCGTGGTCGTAGACCTGGGTATCGATAGTCTTCGTGCCGGTATTTTTGAGGTGATGCTCAAGCGTCATTACGGTGCCGTTCTTGTCCAGGCTCAGGGTTTTTTCATAGACGTAGGCATATCCTTGCGGTCCCTTGAGCACCTGTTTGAAGGTGATGGAGCGCTTCTTGATGCGGACCGTCCGCTTGCCTGTATCGATGACGGGATAGGCGCCGCCAAAGGTATAGGGCGAGTCATCGATCCTGCGCAGAACGCCGACGCCGAGCTTGACGAAAGTTTCGCCGGGCTTTGCCTCGTCGTATCCGAGCGCATCGACCTTGATGTAAAGGTCTCCGGGCTTGTGGCCGCTGGGAACGAGGTGGTCATCGTCGGTGCGGAACTCCTCGACTGGGCCGACGATCGAATCGTTAACCAGCGGATCGTATTTAGGAAACCATTCGCCGAAGAATTTGTGTCCATTGAGCGAGACGCAGCCGACCACGCCTGCCCAGTCAAAACGAGCGCCGCGGTAGTATCCGTTCGTTGCATCGGGAAGAAAGACGAGGGCTTCCAGCTTTCCATTCGAGAGCATCGCCTTCGGATGATCGGAGTGGGGAACGTCGGCGCAGACTGAGGAGGTGCTGCTCTTGTCTACAGCCCACCCCGGAGAGGTAAGGGCAAGCACTGCCAGCACCGCAAGGGTGCGAGCGCGGTTGGAGGTGAGGATGCTTTTGACCTGACTCAACGATTTATCCCTTCACTGTCCGACTGCGTGATTTTTAATGCTTCAGCTAAATGTATTTCACAGCCAGGCTGATCGGTGCCTTTACCCGAGCGACCTGGACGGCACGGCTAAGACGGCCGCTGCCGGCATCGACCGGCAGACGAAGAACGCCTCCAGCCTGATGGCTTAACACGAGAAGACTGTCGTGAGCCGCGACCATGCTCGTAATGTGAGCGGACGACATCTGCTCCATCGAGATCTGGACGGGCTTGAGCGCTCCACTGGCCGGATTGACGCGCCAGGCCATGATGCTGCTGGCTTCAGAGCTGGAATAGGAGGTGTAGAGCAGATCGCCGGAGGGGTGCATTGCCATGGAGGCGATGCCGCGCTGCGATGAGTTCGGTCCAATCGCTGCATGGTGCAGGCGCTGGAGCGCTCCGTTCTCCGCGTCATAGCCGAAGCAGGAGAGCGATGCGTCGAGCTCGTTCATCACATAGAGCAGACGGCCGGAGGGGTGAAGCGCTATCTGGCGTGGACCGCTGCCGGGTTCGGCCTGGCTTCGTGCGGCCAGGGTCAGGCCATCATCGCTCAGTGTCAGAACGTTGAGCGTGTCGTTGCCGAGGTCTGCGCTCAGAAGGCGGCGACCGGTGTGATCGAAGATCACTGTCTGCGGATGGGCCGCGTCCTGGTGTTCAGCATCAGGCCCGGAGCCGGTCTCCTTGACGATCCCCGAGACTCGCTCCAGATGCCCGTCCTCGCGGATGGGGAGCAGGTTGTAAGCGCCGCCGCCATGCACTGCGACGACAAGATTGCGGCCATCCGGCGAGACAGCGAGATGCCTTGGCAGGACGCCCGATAACGACAGGGGTTGCCGGTTGAGCAGCGAAAGGTGTCCATTGTGCGCATCGATGCCGTAGGCCTCGACCGTGCCCGTGGGAAGACCCTGATAGGTGTCAATCTCGTTGACGGCGTATAGAAAACGCTGGCTGGGATGCAGGGCGAGAAAGGATGGGTTCTCCGTCGCGATGGTTTGCGTCGGCGTCCAGCGCTCTCCGTTCACAGCAAAGACCTGAATTCCCTGCTTCGACGCGTCTTCGGGGTCGTCGGCAAAGCCGACGTAAGCGAATGCGGAGCGACCGGCTTGCTGCTGGCTGGCGGACAGCCAGTGGCTCTGCAGGCCCACTGCGCCAAGCGCGGACGAGTAGCCCATCAGTTGAACGAACTTTCTGCGGTTCAAAAGTTTGTGTTTCATGGACAGCCCTCCCTGGGACTGCGATGAAGATTATCAGTTTCTGTCAGCCTTACGCACGTACCGACATGGCGTGATGAAAGACGTTATTAGGATCGTAACGCCGTTTGACGCTCTGCAGGAATGGATAAAGGCCCTTGTCGCCGTAATAAAGCTGTGGCCAGTAAGCGTACTGCAACATGTCCTTGTCCGGATAGTTGATATAGCAGCCCTCGTAGTGATCATTGGGGTAGGGCGTTCCCTTGTGGTTCGGGTCCGCATCGGGGCCGGAGTACAGATCGGTGTAGAAGTCTCGCATCCATCCGATGTAGGCGGCGTCTTCCTCCGGTGTCCTCCAGGAGCTCAGAAACTGCAGCTTCATAATCGATGAGCGCTGCGGTATTGCCGTCTCCTCAATCAACTCCTTCCGGTTGGTTGCGCCGCCGAAAGAGTCGATCAGAACCATAGCGCCGCCCATGTTGACTCCGGGGACCTTGCGCGTCAGATGCTTGTAGAAGGCAACTGTCTCGGCCACGGTAAAGTTCCGTTTCATGTAAGCGGACTTGTACTTCAGCCTCTCCGTTCCAAATCCGCCGCCACCGCCGCGCACCGTCGCATTCAGCCAGGGACTACGGTTCATTCTGTGCTGGCCGACGCATGGCTCGTCTCGATTGCCGCCGCGCCGAGGAGGAGGCATCCGCTCTGCCATGGCGGGATGAGTATTCTCCGCCGTAGCGGCAACCGGCTTGCAGGTCTCGAAGAGATCGAGAAATTCGTTTAGCACGCGCAGGTCGTTGCAGGTGCCATCGGGATTGCAGAACTGCGCAGAGACTCCGAAGTATCCCGCCTCGCTATGCGATGCGCCGATGATCGAAAATAGTCCCCAGGTGTCCGGGTCCTGTCCGCGTGTGGCATAGAAGTTGCCATAGGTCTGGAAGATTTTGGTGAAGCGCTCCTGGGTCATCCCCTCCCACGCAAAGCTCACGCCTGCATGGACGACCTCCTGCGGAGCTGGCGGCAGCTTTTCAAAGTAGTAGTTGGTAATGATGCCGAAGTTGCCGCCACCGGCGCCGCGGCAGGCGCGAAAGAGGTCGGGGTCATTTTTGGTGTCCACTCGGCGCGGAACGACGTGGCCCTTTTTGTCCACGGTCAGAATGTCGATGGCGGAGACCCAATCCGGGGTGATTCCATGCAAACGCGAGAGCACGCCGTAGCCGCCACCGGTGATATGCCCGCCGGCTCCCACCGAGGTGCATGAGCCGCCGGGAAGAGTCACGCCATACCGTTTGTAGAGGTCGGTATAAGCGTCCCCAAGCGTCGCCCCGGTGGCGATCCGGTACTTCGGCGCGCCCGCGACGGGTGTCGTGTCGTTGAACATGCTGAGGTCGAGGACCACTCCCTTGGGGTTGGTATAGACGAAGTCTTCGTAGCAGTGTCCACCGCTGCGCACCGTCGGCCTCAGGCCTGCGCTCACCGCCTTCTGCAGAGCG
This sequence comes from Acidobacteria subdivision 2 bacterium RH1 MAG20, assembly GCA_002197545.1. Next base: position 66,089 of record NFUO01000112.1, read on the forward strand.
TTGGCTACATCTTCGGCGTTATCGCACAACTCGATACGGCTGGCGGCATCGGCGTCCGTTGGCGGAAAGCGTCCATTGTTCCCTTTGTTCAAAGTGGCAAAACGTGAATCCTGCTGACTAACCGTCTCAATCGCCATACAGCTCCTTATCGCTTATAGCTATGCATCGTAACCTGCAACTTCGGCGCGTCAGGCAGAGTTCACTGCACAGACGAGCGTACCGGATCGGCATTCTGTTTCTGTATCCGCATCTTGCGGAGATGTCCGCAGTTCGGAGCGGGTGGCCAGGATGCTGCGACGCCTGCACCGAGGGAGCCATAGAGATGTGCCTATCGGCCAAATGGTAAGCCTCAATCGAACTTATTGACTACGGACAAATATCCTAGGTCTTAATACCTAGGCCAGCAGGATATTTTCAAAGCAGCACAGAAAGTCGTTTTGAAAATAGCCGGCCTGATATAGATGTACGAATCAACCCATTAGAAAGTTCACGCAGGAGATCATCGAACGCAGCCAGCTAGTTCATCCAGCGTTTATCGTTCGGGTCTTTACGCAGTTCGTCGGGATCGATGTAGCGGCCGTCCTTATCGAAGTGGACTTCGCGGTTCTGCTTGCGCATGTAGACCTCGAACTTCTTTGCGGCGCGGCGGCGTTTCCAGCGGTAGTAGTCGTTTCTTATGCCGAAATAATGCTCTGTAAAGCTGAAGGCCAGCCCACGGCGCGGCGCGAATTTTGTGTAGAGATAGCCCATGAGCGCGCCCGAAAGCTCCGTCAGCGCGCTAAAGCGGTCGTCCCCTTTGAGCAGGATGGCGACGCTGAGGACGATGTAGATCCAGACCAGGTACTTTGCCTTCATGCGGACAAAGAAGAAGAACAGAATCTCCTGCTCGCCCGCGATGACCGAGAAGGCAACCATCAGCGCGAAGATGGGCGCCCAGGCCCCGAGGGTAATGAGCTCCGGCCGAAGACCGAAGAGGTGCGCGAAGGTAAGTGCCGATGCAAGCAGAGCTCCTCCGAAGGAGGAGAAGAGATACAGCTCCGTCAGCCACCTGGGGCCACGGATATCTTCGAGGTACGCGCCGATGAACCAGAGGGTGAGCATGGAAAAGAGCGTGCCCAGAATGCCCATCGGAAGGAAGGCATAGGTGAGCAACTGCCAGACTTCACCCCGCAATACGGCAGCGGGAACGAGAGCAAGGTGTCCGAGCAGAAGGCCGACAGGCCGTGGCGCCGCCCAGCCGAAGATGGCGAAACCGAAGAAGACAATGAGGTTCGCGAAGATGAGACGGCGGGTCGCCCCCGCGAAGGGCGGCAGAGCTAACGAGATGGGGCCGGTGCGAGCCATAGCGTGTCTCTATTTCATCACGAATGCGGGGAAGAGGTTGCCACGCAGGAGCTTGAAATGGGATGAATCATTGGTGTCTCGCAGTTCAAAAAATATGCAATCCATGCTCGAATATGGGAACTGGAACGGTCTAATGATCGTAAGTTTGACGAACCGATCATCGCAGGCTTGACGAACGGGCTGGATGCCCGCTAAATAAATAAACGGATGCGTCCGCGAACACCGTTCCTATCATCCTATAGGCGGGCAGCGGGCCCAAACCCCTGGAGGCTCAATATGGCCGTTGTATGTCCTGAATGCGATAACCCGATTGTCGTCGATACCGACGAGGTAGAAGAAGGCGAGACTCTGCAGTGCGACGAATGTGGACTTGATCTTGAGGTTGTGTCGGTGGACCCGCTGGAGCTTGCGCCCATCGATGCCGCCGGCTACGACGACGAAGACGCCACACCCATTGCCGAGGAGGAAGATGAGTAACGGCGCCTCTGCCAGAGGTTAGCCGTATACTGAACCGTATGAAGCGTACTCACTTTTCGCTCCGTTCTTTTGTCGGCAAGATGGCTCTGGGCCTTTACCTGGCTGCAGCATGTTGCCTGGTTCTGCCGCAAGTTTCTGCGTCCGCACAAAGCCGAGGGCCTGTACAGCGCACAGTGCAAGGCAAGGTTGTGGATAAGTCCGGTGCTCCGCTCAACGGAGCAGTCGTCTATCTCAAGGACGACCACACGCTCTCGGTGATGAGCAAGATTACAGACGCTCAAGGCGCATATCGTTTCGGCCAGCTCTCGCAGAATACCGACTACGAGCTGTGGGCCGAGAAGGACGGCAATAAGAGTAAAACCAGGAACATCAGCTCTTTCGAGAGCAGAAACTCCTTCCACTTCAATCTGAAGGTGGACTGAACAAAGTAGGCAGTCAGCGCTTTTCTTGACTCTGATGCGGATCGGGAGCAGGCCTATGTGGCCTGCTCTACGCGGTCGCTCTGGCTGGGAGGCTGGCTGGTAACTAGAAAACGCGTGGGTGCTGCACTGCGATTCATCGCCTGATGCGTTTTCCCAGGAGCAATTTCAATACCTTCGCTTGCTCGCAGTACGAATTCTTCCTGCTCAACCTTCATCGTCAACTCACCTTCCAGTACGTAAAAAAATTGCCGTGCGCGAAGGTGAGAATGGCGCGTCTCGGAGGTGCTGGGCGGCATATTTTCTTCGATGATATTCAGCTCGGCTGTGCGAACGAGATACCAGCCATCGCAGTGGTCGCCCCAGGTGTAGTGCTCGGCATCTGTTGTGCTGATCGGTTTCACAGTGGTATGTTTCCGTGTTTCCTGGCTGGATTCTTCTCGCGTTTGGTCGCCAGCATGTCCAACGCGGAGTTCAAACGCCGCCGCGTCTCGCTGGGGCGAATGACGGCATCGATATACCCACGTTCTGCCGCGACGTAAGGGTTGGCAAACCGCTCGCGAAACTCGTCCACTTTTTCCTTGCGAGCCTCGGCGAGGACTTCCAGCTTCTGCTCCTCGGTGAGTGAGATGCCCTGCGGCATGATGGCTTCGGCGCGGCGAAGCGTGGCATCCAGCTCGCGTTTGTAGACGATATTCACCGCGCCCTCCGGCCCCATGACGGCAATCTCCGCGGTAGGCCATGCCACATTCAGATCGGTACGCAGATGTTTCGAGCTCATCACGCAATACGCCCCACCGTATGCCTTGCGGGTAATCACCGTCAGCTTCGGCACCGTCGCTTCGGCAAAGGCGTACAGCAACTTTGCGCCATGGCGGATGATGCCGCCATGCTCCTGCTGAATCCCCGGCATGAATCCCGGCACATCTTCAAATGTAATCAGCGGAATGTTGAAGGCATCGCAGAAGCGCACGAAGCGCGCACCCTTGACGCTGGCGTTGATGTCGAGGACTCCCGCAAGAAACGCAGGCTGGTTGGCGACGATGCCCACGGGGCGTCCGGCCATGCGCGCAAAGCCGACAACGATATTTCGCGCAAAGTGCTCCTGCACCTGAAAAAAGTAGCCATCATCGACTATGCGGGAGATGACATCAACCATGTCATAGGGCTGGTTGCTCTCCTCTGGAATGATGGTGTCGAGCGCGATATCGGCGCGTGCAGCATCGTCCTGTGTGGCTTTGCGCGGAGGATCGTCAAGGTTGTTCGACGGCAGAAAGCCAAGCAGCTCGCGCACCATCGCAAGGCACTCCTGATCGTTGTGCGCCATGAAGTGCGCCACGCCGGAGATCTCGTTGTGCGTCACCGCACCGCCAAGCGCATCCTTTGTCACATCTTCATGGGTCACGGTCTTGATGACGTCGGGCCCGGTGACGAACATGTAGCTCGTCTTCTCGGTCATCAGCGTAAAGTCCGTAATTGCTGGCGAATACACCGCTCCGCCCGCGCACGGCCCTAGGATCGCCGAGATCTGCGGCACCACGCCGCTAGCCAGCGTATTGCGCAGAAAGATGTCCGTATAGCCCGCAAGCGAGACGACGCCCTCCTGAATGCGCGCGCCGCCGGAGTCGTTCAATCCTACAATGGGTGCTCCCACTCGCATGGCCATGTCCATGATCTTCACAATCTTCGCGGCGTTTGCCTCTGAAAGCGATCCGCCAAAGACGGTAAAGTCCTGAGCGAAGACGAAGACGACGCGCCCATGCACTCGTCCATAACCGGTAATGAAGCCATCGCCGGGAACGCGCTGCGCATCCATTCCAAAATCAGAGGCGCGATGGGTGACGAACTTATCGGTCTCCTCAAAGGTGCCTTCGTCGAGCAGGAAGTCGACACGCTCGCGAGCGGAGAGCTTGCCCGCTTTGCGTTCCCGTTCGCGCCGTTCTGCGCCTCCACCCTCTTCGGCGATGGCATGGCGCACAACAAGTTCGGCCAGTTTGGTCTCGTGACGGGTGGGCTTTGTGTGGGACGAGGCGGGATGTTCAGCGGCAGCCATAGGGTGCGATTTTAGCAGCGGGACGAAGATATTGTGCATGTTTTGAAGACTTGCTGTGGATGCAAATCTAAAGAGCTATGCTTGTATCCATTTGATTCTGGAACAAAGGCTACAATCGGTTCGTTTGGGTCACACGGAGAAAAAATGAGTCAAGGCACAAAAGTCATTTTTATTAGCCACGCAGCTGTCGATAGTGAAATTGCAATAAGTCTCAAGGAAAGTATTTCTGGTGTCTTTTCCAACGTGGAGATTTTTGTCTCATCCGACCCTGAAAGCCTTACAGCCGGTGACCCGTGGGTTCAGAAGATCCTAGATGCTTTGGAGAGCGCATCGCTGATCATCGCTATCGTTACTGAACGTGGGCTATCTAGAAAATGGGTTTGGTTTGAATCGGGCAGAGCATGGTTTTCAGGAATCAAGCTATTTCCTTGCTGTCTTGGAAAGGTACGAAAAAGTAAGCTTGAACCGCCGTTTTCCTTAATCCAAGCTTTAAACATTGATATGCCTGGGGATCTCCGTATTCTTTTTGATCAGCTTAGCCAAATACTCGCTCAAGCAATATCTGAACTAGATTTCAATGAGCTTTCACAAGAACTTACTCGACTAGATATCCGAGCGGAAGAACGTCAGAAAACTCAGGATGATCCTAATGCGGCTGAGATTCGCAAAGACGTTGAAAAGATTATGAGCCAGTTTCCGCCGGTGCGCCGTGAAACGCTCCATCAATTTGTCATACATGGAGAATTGAACACAACAACGGCTCAGAGAAAGGTAAGAGAGACGGGAGCCAATATGGAAAACTATTGGGGTCCAGGAGCCCTTGCTAGAGAGACAGGCTGGTTAGTCGGATCACCTCGGAACACAATTGATGATATGTACGGAGAAAATACTTATACTTTGAGATCCGACATCAAACGATATCTTCAAGAATATTTTGATCGAGAGAAGATGCTTAGGCAAGTGCCGAAAAGCAAATAAAAAGCGAATATAATTTCTTGATATTCGCATTATGGCCTTCACATCCCATCCCGACCGCTTCGGCTTCCTGCACATCGACCTGAACAGCTTCTTCGCATCGGTCGAGCAGCAGTTACATCCCGAGTATCGTGGCAGGCCGCTGGCTGTCGTGCCTACGCAGGCAGATACGACCTGCTGCATCGCGGCTAGTTATGAGGCGAAGGCGCTCAAGATCAAGACCGGTACTCAGGTCGGTGAGGCCAGGCGTATCTGCCCGGACATTGTGTTGATTGAGGGGGATCACGAGGTCTATGCCGACTATTCGCAGCGCATTGCCAAGGCGGTTGATCTGGTCTGCCCTATCGCACATACACCTTCCATCGACGAGATGGCATGCCAGTTGATGGGGCGTGAGCAAGAGCCGCCGCGAGCGAGAAAGATTGCACTCGACATCAAACAATCGATCTACAAAAATGTAGGCGAGGCTCTGCGCTGTTCCATCGGCATGGCCCCCAATCGTTATCTCGCCAAGATTGCCAGCGACATGCAGAAGCCCGACGGACTCATCGGCCTGCTGCCGTCGCAACTGCCACGCGCCATCGCGCATCTGGACCTGCGCGATCTTCCAGGAGTGGGTGCAAAGACCGAAGTGCGTCTGAACGCGAAGGGCATCACGACGATGGAGCAGCTTCTGGCGCTCGACCGCAACGGCATGCACAAGCTATGGAACAGCGTATGGGGTGACCGCCTCTACCATTGGCTACGAGGCGAAGAGACCGGCGACGATGGCGCTCCGGTAGCGAGCGGCGTACAGAAATCGCTGGGGCACTCGCACGTCATGGCGCCGGAGTTTCGCACGCAGGAGGGCGCCTGGGCCGTTGCGCACAAGCTACTGCATAAGGCGGCGATGCGGCTCAGGATGGAGAAGTTCTACACCGGCTCGATGGCAGTGACGATACGGTTTGCCATGACGAAGGAGCAGGCCGCCCGCATGAAGACCAAGCGCCACTTCAGCGGCCTTACCCACTCCGGCTGGGGCATGGAGGCGCGCTTCCGCGACTGCCGCGACACCCTGACGCTGCTCGAAGTGCTGCGCGGCATCTGGAGCCAGCGGCCGCAGGGAGAAGATTTTCAAAGGCCATTCTTCGTCGGCGTGACGCTTCGTAATCTCATTCCCGAGAGCGAATATCAGGCAGAGCTTTTCGCTGACCCCAACAACCGAGCTGAACTCTCTGCCACGATGGACAAGCTCAATCTGAAGTACGGCCACACCACGCTGCACTTTGCCGGAATGCTTCCCGCCCGCGAATCCGCGCCGACCCGCATTGCCTTCACTCAAATTCCTGTGCAGTACGGCGTCGATTACATGTAGATGCTATCAATCTCACGCGATCAGGCAACCCAACACACATAAGACGCGAGCTGACTCTCTTGCATCCCACGCGAGGAGGAGATTTTTCTATGAAGGCTCACGCCATCCGTACCACGCTTCGCGCCGCAGCTTTGTGCGGTGCAGCAGTGGCACTGGTCTCCACCGGCTGCAAGAAGATTGATAACCGCGCGAACTTTTCTAACGCCATCAACACCTACTACAGCGCACATCCTGTTTGCCTGTGGCCTGATCCCGTAAAATTCCCCGTCCAGGTTGATACCTCCGACACCAGCAAGACCGCCGACTATGACGCGCTTGTCGATCAGGACCTACTCGTGCGCACCACGGGCTGAAAAGACAAAGCTGATTATCTCCAGCAAGCAGGTCAACAACTATGACCTCTCCGGCAACAGCCGCTCCGTCTGGACGGTCGACGTATCGCAGCCCGGCTTTGGCAACTTCTGCTACGGTCGCCGCAAGGTAAGCAGCATCGACAGCTCAACGCCCACCACCAGCGCCGCCGGAGCGAATACTCAGATCACATATCACTACGCACTTGTCGATGTACCTGACTGGGCCAGCGCTGCCGAAACCCAAAACGCCTATCCCCAGATACGCACCGATTTAAGTGGCCCACAAGCTGCGCACGTTACGCTTACCAACACCGCGAATGGTTGGCAAGTGACCGGCGCAGAGTCGAATTCCACTGCCCTTGCGGACGGAAAGATCGTCGAATAACAGCGGTGACGCACCTTATAACCGGCCCGACTGAGCACATCATTTGCACCCAGCCGGGCCATTATTTTTCGTCACTCATTGGCCCAGAGCCAGCGCTGCCTGCGTCGCGGCATAGGGTTTCATCTCATACTCGTGCGGTGGCATATCTCCCGCTAGATAGCGGACAAAATAATCCCAACGTCGGCGCGTCATGTACTGCGTAGCTTCGCCATAACTATGCGTTGCATTCGGAATCAACAGCAGATCGAAATCCTTGTTCGCCTTAATCAAGGCATCGACTACAAGCAGCGTGTTGTTCATTGGCACATTGTTATCCATCGTTCCATGCACCAGCAGCAGATGGCCTTTCAGGTTCTTCGCATAGTTCTGGTTGGCCTGACTATCGTAGTTGCTGGTTCCATCGGCGTGCTTTACTTCCAGTCCAGCCCACTTCTCTGCCCAGTCGTCTTCGTAGTCGCGGTTGTCATGGTTGCCGCTCTCGGCGATGCCTACTTTGAAAAAATCCGGATAGTGAAACATCGCCGAGACCGTCGCATTGCCGCCGCCGGAGTGGCCGTAGATCCCCGCGCGATCGATATCGATGAACGGATATTTAGCGGCAAGCTCCTTCATGCCAGCCATCTGATCGGGAATCGTGTCGTCGCCAAGATTGTCTGAGTAGAAGTCATGGAACGCCTTCGACCGCCACGGCGTACCCATGCCGTCGATGCACACCACCACAAATCCAAGCTGCGCCAGCGACTCATCATCCTTGTGTGCCGCAGTGAAGCTCCGGCTGCCACACGAGCCAGTCTGCGGCCCCGGATAAACGTGATTGACGATGGGGTACTTCTTTGAAGCGTCGAAGTCGGTCGGCTTGAACATGAAGCCGTACAGATCGGTCTTGCCATCGCGCGCCTTCACTGTGATCGGTATAGGAGGAGCCCATCCCGCAGCCACCAGTTGAGTAATATCCTGCTTTGCTACCTCGGTGACGAGCTTGCCATTGCTATCTCGAACGACCGTAGTCTGCGGCTGTGTTGGCGTCGAATACATATCCACGAAGTAGCGGCCATCAGGCGATGAAGTCACCGCATGGTTCGCATCTTCCGGCGTCAGCAGCTTCTGCCCGGTGCCGTCAAAGTTGATGCTGTAGTAGCACGAAAAGTAAGGATCGCGCCCCGGCTCTTTTCCGGCGGCGAGAAAGTAAATCTTCCGCGCCTTCTCATCCACATGCAGCACCTGGGTTACGTTGCCCTCGCCATGGGTGATCTGGTTCTTCAATTTTCCTGTGGTCAGGTCATACAGATACATCTGGCCCCAGTTGTCGCGTTCGCTGAACCACAGCACCTCATTCGATTTCGGCAGATACTTCCAGTTGACCTTGCCGTTGCCGCTCTCGAAGTATGTTGCAACCATCTCACTCATCACGTCGCGCACATCACCATTCGATGTATCGGCCACGCGCAGCCACTCCTGTTTGTGATCGCGCGAGGTCGATACAAACGCAAGATGCTTGCCATCCTCGCTCCATTGCACATCGTCCCAGGTCTTCGTTTTTTCACAACTGACGTCATCACATAAAGTAGACCGGTGTTGGTCCGGCGGCATCTTCAACCGAACTACCTTTCGTTTAGCTACATCGATAATCACGCGCTCGATCATCGTTACATCGGCATCGCCTACCAGCGGATACTTCCACGCCTTCAACACCGGATGACCATTCGTCACCGGCACCAGATACATCTCGCCGTCCTTGCGCTGGTCCTGCTGAAACGTGGCAATCTTCTTCGAGTCCGGCGACCACGCCAGAATTGCGCTGTCGCTCTGCTGCCACCCGGCGTTATCGGTCGCGTAGCCAAAGTCCTTCACGCCATCTTTGGTCAACTGCGTCTCTTTGCCGGTCGTCATATCGCGGACCCACAGGTTGTAGTCGCGGATGAATGCAGCCTTCGTCCCATCGGGCGAAATGTCCGCCTCTGCCGCGCCGCGACTCTCTGACGACAGCCTTGCCGCCTCACCATCCTTCACCGGTATCGTCACTTCTTCGCACTTCACCGGTTCGCTAAGATCGCAGCGCATCGCCAACCCACTCACGTTTACAAATGCCGTGCGCGCATCCTTCGGCGCGATATCTGTAATCGCCAGATGATGCGCATCGAATGCCATCTTTCCTCCCGTCGCCGCCGTGAGCGCCGCCGCAAGCTTCTCCTGATCGAAGGCTGGAGCCTTCGTCCCCATCGCCGGATCGACCAGCGTAAACGTCACTCCGTCCGCCCCGCGGTCGCGAAACCAGAAGCGGTCATCCTCCGTCCATTTGGGGTTCTCCACGGTGTGATACACGAGCGGATTGACGTTGTAGTTCATGAACTTCTCTGCACGGGCATAGTCCGCTGTCGTTAGCTGTCTCCCCTGCGCCACTGCACTCGACGTAAACCAGCACCCGGCTACAACTCCTGCAACCACCAACCAATCTTTACGAACAAACATCCAGCAACCTCCAAAACTTATTCGTCGCCCACCGGGGCGCCGCGCATCTTCCACAGCACCTGCCGCAGAATTCCCATCCACACCGGCGCATCGCTCGCCGCGATTCCCATTCGTAATACCAGCCGCCGAATCTGCGCTTCATCACAGTTCGCCGGATGCCGTCGAGTGTACCCGGTCTTCTCCAGCACTTCGGTCAGCAGAGCCGTCAGCCTCTCCACCTCACCTGCCTCAGCCGCAGGCTGCACTCCCGTTCCGACATGAACCCCTGTCTCGCGTGCCAGTTCGTACAGGCACACCGCGACGGCCTGGCCAAGGTTCATCGACGGATGCCGGACATTCTCATGCTGCTGCATTGGAATGGTCATCAGCCAATGACAGTGACTCAACTCCTCATTGCTCAGCCCTGTCTTCTCCGAGCCGAACAGCAGCGCAACTCGCACACCGCGCGCCAAAGCCTCGCCTATCTCCGCGGCAGCCTCAGGCAATGCATGGAGCGGATGCTGCAACGCCCGCTCACCCACTGCTGTCGTTCCCACGACCAGCGAGCAATCGGCGACGGCCTCCGCAAGACTGCCAAATTCCATTGCGCCAGCCAGAACCTCCGATGCGTCTACCGCAGACCGTGCCGTTGTAAACGGCACAGCATACTCGTTTACCACGCGCAGATTTCGGAAGCCGAAATCGTGCATCGCGCGCGCCACCGCGCCAATGTTATTCGGATTGCGCGCCCGCACCAGAACCACACATAACCGGTCGAGTTGTTGCTGGTTCAGCACACTTTCATCATTCTAGGGGTAATCGTCATCGTGTTCCTAAAATCCGCGCATCGAGAGCCCGGCAATAGCGGTTTCCCGTTGGGCAACGTCTAAAAAGCGGCAGGGGGATGGCGATTTCCAGTAGAATTTGCTTTGGCGCATCCGCGCATGAGGACAAGGGTTATGGCATCGGTGATGGCGAATATTGAAGCGTTGAAGGGAACCCATCAGGAGTTGAAGACGCGGATGGAAAAGTCCGTGGAAGACTTCCGGGCGAACCTGCTCTCGGCGCGGACGGGGCGGGCGAATGTGCATATGCTCGACCAGATTCGGGTGGACTATTACGGCACCGACACCCCGGTAGCGCAGATGGGGCAGGTAAGCACGCCGGAGCCAACGCTGATTCTGGTGCAGCCCTACGACATGGGCATGGTCTCGGCAATTGAGAAGGCCATCCGCACGTCCGGAACGGGGCTGAATCCGATGTCCGACGGCAAGGTCATCCGAGTACCGGTGCCTCCCATGACCGAGGAACGGCGCAAAGAAGTAGTGAAGCAGTTGAACAAGACGCTCGAAGACCACAAGACGGCGATCCGCAGCATTCGCCGCGACGGCAACGACCAAATCAAGAAGGCGGCGAAGGACAAGCTCATCTCGGCAGACGACGAGAAGCGGGCCAGCGAAGAGGTCCAGCAGCTGACCGATGCAGAGATCAAACGGATCGAAGAGCTATTCAAGGCCAAGGAAAAAGAAATCATGACGGTTTGACCCTCCGCAAAAGGCATCCGCATGAGTCAAAAGTGGTGAGGCCGGGTATGATGCTCGGCTTTGTCTCTTTCTAGCTCGGATATAGAGAGGCAATACCGCAAATAATTTGTCATCCTTCGTCGAACCGGGGTCCCGGTGAGGATTGCTTCCGGCTTGCCCGTGATTCGGGAGCCAGGGATGACTTCACGGAGGCCGACTTCACGGCGCTGAAGTGAACTCGGCGGCCCCAGTATGTTTCACCAACGCCGCCTCAATACCTTCACAAGGTCCTGCACATGCATAGCGCGACTCCTATGGAGCCCACGGGCTGTTCCGTGGGCTCCTGACTGCGTGCCTCTCGCCGCTCAGACGATTTCCGAGTAGGAGACCTTCGGAAAGTCGATATCGACCTCGGTTGCCACGTTGAAGTAGTTCGTGAACACGTTCAGCGCGACGTGAGCGATGATCTCAGCGACGTCGCCGTCCGAAAAGCCAGCGGCGCGAGCCGCCGCGAGGTCCGACTCACTGATCTGCCCCTTGCTGTCGAGGACACGCTTCGCAAACGTGAGTGCAGCCGTGGCCTTTTCGCTATTGCCCTTGCCTTCCCGGCTTTCAAGAATCTGCTCGGGCTTGAGACCCACCATTTTGCCGATTGCCGTATGGGCGGAGAGACAGTAATCGCAATGATTCTGCTGGGCTGTCACGAGGGCGAGCTGCTCACGAATCTTCGGGTCCAGATGGCCTCCAGCCAGTGCGCCATTGAATCCCAGGTACGCTTCGAGAACTTCCGGGGAGTTAGCCATCACCTTCGTCATATTGGGGACGAGACCCAACTTGGCCTTGACTGCATCGAGCAGATCTTTGGCTTTTCCGGTGGCGGTGGACGGATCGACAGCTTGTAAACGTGACATATTTGTTCTCCTGTGGGGCCGCTGCTGCGGCCGAATTTGATGCATCTGGTGTAATAGATACCGATCGTTCGGTAAAGATGCAAAAAGAATAAAGATTTCCGGAATCCCTACCGAAGGTTCGGTATCTATATAAATAGGACTATGGCGCACCGAACTATTAGCGACGAAGAGTTTCTCGCAGCGGCACTCAACCTATTTCGCACGTACGGCTTTGAAGGCGTGAGCCTGAAGCGGCTTGCCGATGCGACTGGGCTCGAGAAAGCCAGCCTGTACTACCGATACCCCGGCGGAAAAGAAGAGATCGTGATGGCGGTGGCCAGCGATGTGGTCGCCTGGTTTCAGAAGAATGTCTTTGAGCCCCTGGTTGCTGGCGGTTCGACACGTAAGCGTGTGGCATTTGTTGTCGAACGACTACGGGAGTTCTATGCGGGTGGCGCAAAAGCATGCATTACGGACGTGTTGTCGATCCCCGGTGGGTCAGAAGAGTTGAAGACCGCACTCAAGGGCGCCATGCAGGCATGGATCAACGCTTTCGCTGGTGTCGCAAAGGAGAGCGGTCTGTCGCCAGCGGTGGCACGCGCGCGAGCCGAAGAGGCCATTGTTCGCTTTGAGGGTTCACTGGTCGTTGCGCGAGTGTTGGGGGACAACTCCGCATTCGAGCGTGTTCTCAAGCTGCTTCCCGACATGCTGACCGTAGCGTGAATTCAAGCGCTCTTATCGACACCAAGTTCCTATTGTTGTCCGCAATTCGGAAGTAAAGCACTCTCGCATCTTCAGTTGGCGCAAAATCTCCGAACCACCCAGCACGGTCATCAAATAACCCATAAGCTGGCCATTTGACCAAATTATGGGCTATTTCTCACTGGGGTGGGATGGCGGAGGAAATGCTGTTGTCTTCGTGCCCATCCATTGGGAAGTGCTCTAAGCGATGATCAGACGCCCTGATACACCAGCCGCGTGAACATCTCCGGGGTAACGAAGCCTTTATGCCATTTGGCGTCGAACGGCGCGGTGGGCTTTGCAGCGACGGCCTCATCGATAGATTTGCCTTGCTTTTTCAGAGCAGCCACTTTGTCGCGGAGGGCGACGAGCATATCGTGGGATTCGCTAAGCTGGTCTTTGTTGCCGACAGGGCCGTGGCCGGGAATGAGGATGGTGGAGTCGGTGCCGACGGCGAGGTTGCGTTCCGAGGCGCGAATCATGCCGTCGATGTGGCCTCCGGTGGAGTAGTCGATGAACGGATATGCCCCATTGAACCAGGTATCGCCAGTGTGAAGGATGTCGGCGTCGGCAAAGAGGACGGAGATGTCGGTGTCGGTGTGGGCTGGGTCGTAGTGGCTGAGGATGATGGCGTTGCCGTTGATCTTCATGTTGTCATCTTTGATGAAGGTCTTGGTGGGCAGCGCGCCGATGGGTGCGGGCGGAAAGTGTGCGTTGAAGATGGCCATCACCTGCGGCGTACTGAGACGCTGCCGGGTCTTGTCGTGCGCGACGATGGTGGCTCCGGCGACGTGCATCCACTCGTTGCCGTCGGTATGGTCGTAGTGCCAATGGGTGTTGATCAGGCCTTCGATAGGGTCGGGGCTGATCGCAGCGAGAGCAGCGATGATCTGCGGCTTCGAGGTAGAGATGCCGGCGTCGACCAACAGTTTGCCTTCAGGACCGGGCAGGACAGCGATATTGCCTCCAGAGCCGAACAGCACACTTATATTGCCGCGGAGCTTTTGCGTGGTGATCTTGGCGGTCGCTGCGTCGGCCCGCGCCTGGATGACCATGATGGGCTCGGCCTGCGCTAGCTGCTGCGCGAAGAGGCTGCGGGGAGCGAGCCATGCCCCGGTAGCGGCAGCGGCGGTGGTGCTGAGAAATCGGCGGCGGGAGAGGCGATCTGCTGAACGGAGAATCATGGGGGCCTTGTAAAAACTGTCGTAGATGGGGTTGTCTGAATGAAAGACGAAGGAGAGCGTTTGTTGGCTCCGAAAGCTTACATTTGATGGCGATTCTACCAAGTCATGTGGAGGTCGCGATATACTTTGCCGTCTATGAAGAATTCGATCTTATTACGTATTGTGGCGGGTGCGGCTTGCCTGGGCTTATTTTGCGGGGCCGGTCTGGCCCAGAACCGTCCTGGCGCGGTAAGACGAGCGACACTGCTTGTCGTCAATCAGGGTGACAGCAATGTCAGCGTCGTCGATCCTGTCGCCGGCAGTCAGTTGGGCACAGTGGCGGAGAATACTCCCGGGATACACGGACATGAGGCTGCCACCTCTCCCGATGGCCGGATCGCCTATGTGCCGATCTACGGCAGCACCGGCGTAGGCAAGCTGGGGCTGAGTGGGCGCACGATGCTGGTGATCGATGTCGCCAGCCGCAAGATCATAAACAAGGTGGATTTCGGCCGCGACGTTAGGCCGCACTGCGTCATTTACGATCCGACAAGCGGAATGCTCTATGTGACGACAGAGCTGGACAAGGCAGTCACGGTGATCGATCCCCGCTCGCTGAAGATTGTAGGCAAAATTCCCACGGGACAAGAGCAGTCGCACATGCTGGCGCTCTCGAGCGACGGCAGCCGAGGCTACACCGCAAATGTAGGGCCGGGAACTGTCTCGGTACTCGACATGAAGGCGCGGAAGACGCTGGCCATCATCCCGATCTCGAAAGACACGCAGCGCATCTCGGTCTCCCGCGACGACTCGATGGCATTTACGGCAGACCAGACGCAGCCCCGGCTGGCGGTCATCGATACCGCAACCAACAAGCTCAAGACCTGGATCACCCTCCCTGCAGTCGGCTACGGAACGGCCCCGACCCAGGATGGACGCTGGCTGCTGGTGGCGATGCCTTCGGCCAGCAAAGTAGCCGTGGTGGATCTGAAGAACCTGAAAGTCGCGCGGACAATCGACGTGCCAAGCGCACCGCAAGAGGTGCTGATGCGACCCGACGGCAAGGTGGCCTACGTGTCATGCAGCGCGACAGGCCGGGTTGCGGCGATCGATCTGGTCGGCTGGAAGGTGCAGGACATCATCCCGGCAGGTAGAGGCGCGGATGGTCTGGCCTGGGCCAAATAAGCAGATGCGCTAAAGCAGTTCGAGAAAATCGGCGACGCTGAGACCAGCGCAGCGTATCAAAGCGCGGAGAGTGCCTACGGACAACTCGCGGTGCTGTGGGATGGAGAGGTTCGCACGCTGTCCGGGCTTGGTCATGACCAGATGGCTGCCAACTTGTCCGACAGTTTGCCATCCAGCTTTCGCGAAAGCTTTGGCGGCTTCTTTACCGGAGATGTTGGCTAATGTGCCCATGCGTCAGTGAAGTCGATTCATCCCTAGACGGCGACGAGCAAGGATACTTGATCTTCAGGAAGCGCTTTCATCGCCTTCTGGTCTTCTGCCCACATCCAGGCTGTGATGGCTTCCTTAATGTTCTTCATGGCTTCTTCTTCGTCACGGCCCTGAGAGACGCAGCCCGGCAGGGCTGGGCATTCGGCGACAATCCAACCATCTTCCGCGGGTTCCATCGTGACGTGAAAAATCATGCAGATGCCTCTGTAAACGATTCTAACAAGTGTAATCTTGCGCGCCTACATTGTTTCTTTAGGTGGTGTGGTCGAGGATGATCTTCCACCCTTTGGCAGTTTTTTCGAGAACCATGCTAAAGAGTCCATCCGCGTTGCCGCCTTCTTTTTTAGCGCGGTCGAGGTGGTACCTGCCGACCACGATAGCGAACTGGGCATCGAGCGGGCGTGCCTCCAGTTCGGAGAAGGTGAGCGTTCCCATGGCCGCCTTGGTGGGATAGTCGTGCTTGTACTCGTCGACCAGCCCGGCAAAGCCGTGGGAGATCTGGTGAGTGACGACAAGGGTGTCGGGTGCGTCCTTGTAGCTCTGGGCGAAGGCGTCGATATCGCCACGGTTCCAGGCATCCTGCTGGGCAAGCAACACTTTGACGACGTCGAGCTGCTCGCGCGACGCGGTGGTCAGCGCCTGGAGGTCCTGCGAGCGGCCAGCGGGCGCGGCGAAGAGGACTGTGGCGAAAAGAAGGACAGCGGCGGCGGGAACACGGAACAAGCGCGGCATGAGGTCACCTCAAAATTGTTACGGCCAATGTAGCAAATCTAGATTAATGAGATGCCGATGCGGTCTAGCGTGCGATCTCGTCGCGAGCTTTGGCCCCGGCCGTGGGAATGATCCAGATAACGGTGACGAGCGCGATATCGGCCAGCGCCAGCGGCGGGTGGAAGTAGGCAAGCGGCATGGCAAGAGCGTAAAAGGCGAGACTGAGCAGGTGTTTGCGCTGAACGGCGGCGTCCAGTGGTTGAAACGCGCCCGTAACCCGCAGGCGGCGTTCGATGGCCAGCCTAAGCAGCAAAAAGCTGAAGCCGGTGACGACCATGGAGGCGGCATAGAGCGCAATGGAGAAGGAGTCGTTCTCTTTTTCGAGCACGTATGAGGTGAAAAATGGCAGCAGCGACAGGCAGAACAGGAAGCAGAGATTGGCGTACAGGACCCGCTGGTCGGCCTGCTCGATGCGCTTGACGAGGTGGTGGTGGTTGATCCAGTAGATGGCCGTGAAGCTGAACGAGATGAAGTAGACGACCAGCGTAGGCAGGACGGAAAGCAGTCCGGCGAAGCCAGTCTGGGCAGGCACCTTCAGTTCCAGCACCATGATGGTGATGATGACGGCGATGACTCCATCGGAGAAGGCTTCGAGGCGGGATGTGGAAGAGAGTTCGTCCATGGCGGCTTAAGTAGTTGTGATGGAGCATAAATGAGGATGGTGGCCGTGGATAGAGGGCTAAAATTGACCTATGAGTCAGGAATCGACAGGAACGCGGATCGTTCATGCAGTCTGCTCGCATGATTGCCCGGACTCCTGCGGCGTTATGGTCACCGTGGATGAGGCCTCCGACCGCGCCGTGAAGATGCAGGGCGATCCCGCGCATCCCATGACGCGGGGGTTCCTGTGCGGCAAGGTCGCAAAGTATCTCGACCGCGTCTATTCGCCCGAACGCCTGCTCTACCCCATGCGCCGCAAGCCCGGCGCACCCAAAGGTCCCGCTGGCTACGGCCACGCCAAGGGCCGGGAGGCCGACACCTTCGAGCGCATCACCTGGGACGAAGCCCTTGATGAAATCGCAGTTCGCCTGAAGAAAATCGCAGCCGAGTTTGGCCCGGAGAGCATCCTGCCTTACAGCTACGCCGGAACCATCGGCCAGCTAGGCTACGGCTCGATGGACCGGCGCTTTTTCTACCGTCTCGGAGCTTCGCAGCTCAACCGGACCATCTGCTCGACGGCAGGGGGAGAGGCCCTGGTCAGCGTCTACGGAGTGAAGCTCGGCACCGATCCGCGGGACTTCGTCCATGCAAAGCTCATCATCGCCTGGGGCGCGAACATCCACGGCAACAACATCCACCTGTGGCCTTTTATCGAGGAGGCCCGCCGCAACGGAGCGCGGCTTATCGTCATCGATCCCTATCGCACCCGCACCGCGGCGCTGGCCGACGAGCATCTGACCATCCATCCCGGAACCGATGCGGCGCTGGCTCTGGGCATGATGCACGTCATCCTCAGCATGGGCCTCGAAGATGCCGAGTACATCGCACAATGTACGCACGGCTTTGAAGAGTTGCGCGCAGAGGTGTTAAAGCCAGAGCACTCGCCCGAAAATGTGGCGGCGGCAACGGGAATCGCACCTGAGACCATCGTCCGCCTCGCACGGACTTATGCAACCGCAAAGCCAGCGGCGATTCGGCTCAACTACGGCATCCAGCGCAGCGAAAATGGGGGGACGGCCGTGCGGGCCGTGGCCATGCTTCCACTACTGACAGGAGCGTGGAAGTATCAGGGTGGCGGGGTACAGCTATCGACTTCGGGAGCATTTCCATTCAATTCAAAGGCGCTGCAGATGCCCGAGCTAATGCTGTCCAGCCCGCTGGCGCGGCCCTCGCGTGTAGTGAACATGAGCCTGTTGGGCAAGGCCCTTACAACCAATGATGCAGGAGTTGGCGGGCCTCCGGTCAAAGCACTGTTTGTCTACAACTCAAATCCTGCGGCAGTCGCTCCCAACCAGAACGATGTCCTGCGCGGAATGCTACGCGAGGACTTATTTACCGTCGTCCACGAGCAATTCTTTACCGATACGGCGGACTATGCGGACATCGTGCTACCGGCCGCCACGTTTCTTGAGACGAAGGACGTTCAGGGGGCCTACGGGCACCTCTTCGCTCAGGTCTCGCAGCAGGCCATCGCCCCTCTGGGCGAAGCCCGCAGCAACGTTGCTCTCTTCGGCGACCTCGGGCGGCGCATGGGCTTCACGGAAGACTGTTTCAAAGACACGGAAGACGATCTGATCGACCAGGCGCTGACCACCAACGACCCATGGTTTGCCGGAGTAACGCGTGAACGTATGGAGCGCGAAGGCCACGTTCCGCTGGCGCTCCCAAAGGATGCCAACGGAACCGTCCTCCCATTTTCGTCGGCGGAGTGGTTCCGCACCCCCAGCGGACGCGGCGAGCTGACTCCGGTTCCGGTCTTTCATGCCCCGGTGGAATCGCGCGGCGGCTCGGCTGGGCGCGATGGAAAATATCCGCTGGAATTTCTGCCCCGCAAGGCCGACAACTATATGAACTCCACCTTCGCGAACCTCGCCGGACACCAGAAGATGGAGGCGCGGACGTCCGGCATTCTGGAGATGCATGAGACGAATGCGACAGCACGTGGCATCTCTTCAGGGGACACGGTGGAGGTCTTCAACGGACGCGGCAGAATTGTACTTCATGCAGTGGTGAACGAGCAGGTCGCGGCAGGCGTAGTCTCGGCGCGCCTCGACTGGAACAAGTTGTCGGCAGGTGCAGCGAATGTGAACGCTCTAACCAGCGAGCGGCTCACCGATATCGGTGGCGGCCCAACCTTTTATTCTACACTGGTCGAGGTGAAGAAGGTCTGATCCACTTCTCTGGAGATGAAAGCTTTTGAGCCAATCCAGTCTTAAATCCGCGTTCCTCCGTGGTTATCTATCCGTGGTCGAAATCGTGTTCATCGGTGCAAATCGGTGTTAAGGGTGCATAGGGTCGTAAAATAGTAAGGATCGTCGAAAAGCAAAGGATGAAAAGGTAGATGAGTATTGAGGCGCAAACAGTTTTGGCAGGACAGGTAGTTGCGGCAGCCCAGGGCGCCGGTCTGACAGTAGTTTCAAGCGCAGAGGGTAAGGACTTCTCCGGCGGCCCCACGACGCGTTTTACGCTGGGACTGGCTGCGGACAAGACCAAGACCCAGGTGCTGGAGCTGAGCTCAGGCTTCGATTTCAGCGCAGCGGAGCTCGCCGCCGTGGTGAAGGAGTACCTGGCGGAGACGGCGAAGCGCCTGAAGAGCGCCAGGCCCGATTGTTATCTCACGCTCGGCGGTCTGCCTTTGAGCTTCGGCAAGTTCGATTGGCCCTTCCACGCTTCCACCTCCGGCGCGGACACCTCGCTGGTGCATGGCGAGGTTTGGCTCGAAGATGGAGGAGAGCGAGTCCTGCACTCGAAGGTTGCTGCTTCCATGACCGTGACCTTCCGCGAGGTAGTCGCTGCTCCCGAGCAACCCTTCGCCGAAAGCTTTATCTACAACGCCGTGCGCAAGACGATGGACCAGGGTCAGTTGGAGCTGGTCAAAAGCGGCAATCGCCAGCCGGTGCCGGTCACGACGCGGTACTACAGCGCGAAGCACAAGAAGTTTGTCTTCAATGACACGACCGAGGCGCAGCAGCAGGATTTTCTGGCAGCGAAGGTCTACTGGCTCTCGGGCATGCTTGGCGATGGACAGCCGGTGTGGCTCATCGATCCTCGCGACGCGCAGTATCTGGATACGACGCTCGACGAGCTGAAGAAGCTGGCGAAGGCATTGGCGGCAGAGGGACTGATTCAGTTGGCAGCGGACCCGGAGTACGCCGGGCCGACCGCAACCCTGATGGCCCGACGCGAGCAGTACGCAGCAGAGTTAGCGCAGGCGCTCGCATTTACCAAGCCAACGTTCAACGAGGACATGCGTGGCGGCCACACAAATATGTAATCGGCGGCGATAGAGCTGGTGCAGGAAAAATAAGCCCACATGCATAGCATGTGGGCTTATTTATTGGAAAAGATGATTCAGCCTACGGGTTGTGGCTGGAATGGCGCGTGGGTCGCCGCAGCGGTTCCGCAGTGCGGGCAGAAGACGGCGGTTGTCTCTATTGGCGCTCCGCAGACAGCGCAGTGCGGGCCGGGGACAGGAATGCTGAGAATGTGACTGGCGATGTAGGTGGCTTGCATCCCGTTGTAGTCGCGGACGCGTCCCGGCATCAGGAAGCACTCAATAAAGCCAAGAATGGCAGTGATACCCGTCCAGAAAAACAGGAGATACAGGACACCAAGCCCATTGCGGCGTAGATAGAAGTGATGAAGTCCGAAGCAGCCAAGAAAGAGCGCAAAGAGTACGCCGATGGCTTCGTCCTTGCGGGCCTGCTCATACTCGGCGTAGAACCAGGCTCGTTGCTGCGGGTTCATGTTGGCGGTGTAGATGGTGTTGGTGAACGGCATCATGGCATCTCTCCCTAACTGTGAGAGATGATACGCGGCTGGGGGTCAGGCGGTTCCACGAAGCAAAGGCTCTTCTACGACAGAATCAGTCGTAATTACAATTACAGGGAAAAACGCTGAGTAGGATCATTTGGTTAATTCGCCTGTTAAGGCAACAACGTTTCGCGATCAGCACTCAAATCTGGGAAGCAGGAGGTTTTCTATGCAGTCAGTTCATTCTGGACAGTGCGGATTGTGTACTCATTTTGGCGAGAACCACGCGTCGAGTTCGGCGCTGGTCACCATCTTGACGAGCCACAAAGCTCCCTTGAATATGCTGGACGAGTGCGGCCACCCGAAACATGCGGCGCTGCACCTGAAGGTAACTCCCATCAGCGGATGCGATGGCTTCCATGCGGCAGCGCAGGCTTAGAGCGATGTCCCCGATGGTGTGCGGGCATTCCAAACAGCAGATTCCTCCGCTTCGCTGCGGAATGACAAACAGAAAGGAAAACGAAACTCTATACCAATGGGAATTCTGCTCTGGCCGATAGTGCAGGAAAAGACCCTCACCGCGACGAGGGTCTTTTCTATTGAAATCAGCAAAGGCTATATGTCCTTGACGCCATCCACGAATGCCTTCAGCTTGCGGCTGCGGCTGGGGTGACGGAGCTTGCGCAACGCCTTTGCCTCTATCTGACGAATGCGCTCACGCGTGACCTGGAAGGACTGGCCAACCTCTTCAAGCGTATGCTCGGAGCCGTCTTCGAGTCCGAAGCGCATCTTGATGACACGCTCTTCGCGTGGCGTCAGGGTACGAAGAACCTGAGACGTGTACTCCTTCAAATTCACCGAGATGACGGCGTCGGAGGGGCTGACGGCCATGCGGTCTTCGATGAAGTCGCCGAGGTGCGAATCTTCCTCTTCACCGATCGGCGTTTCGAGCGAGATAGGCTCCTGCGCGATCTTGAGGACCTTGCGGACCTTGGCGACCGGGATGTCCATGCGGCGGGCGATCTCTTCCGAGGACGCTTCGCGGCCAAGCTCCTGCACCAGTTGACGCGAGGTGCGGATGAGCTTGTTGATGGTCTCGATCATGTGCACCGGAATACGGATGGTGCGGGCCTGGTCCGCGATAGCACGGGTGATGGCCTGCCGAATCCACCATGTGGCGTAGGTCGAGAACTTGTAGCCGCGGCGATACTCGAACTTATCGACGGCCTTCATCAAGCCGATGTTGCCTTCTTGAATGAGGTCGAGGAACTGGAGACCGCGATTGGTGTATTTCTTGGCGATAGAGACCACGAGGCGAAGGTTGGCCTCGATGAGTTCGCGTTTGGCGCGCTCGGCGTCCATGTCGCCCTGGATCATCTCGCGCTGGGTGCGCTTGAGGTCGGCAATACTGATGCCGGCGTCCTGCTCGACGCGTTCGAGGTCGATGCGGCAGTTCTTCTGCTGGCGCTTGTACTCCTTGCGCAACTCTTCGGACTTCGAGGCCTCGTGCTTGGTTTCAAGGGTCTTGATCTGACGCTCGAGGGTGCGCATGGCATCGACGGTCTTATTGACCTTGTCGAGCAGGCGTTTCTTCTCGCCATTGGTGTACTTCAACTCGCGGACGATGCGGTTGATGTAGACGTGCTCGCGGCCAATGAGCCAGCGGGTCTTGCGGGCATCTTTCGCCTTCGCCTTGGAGTCCTTGCCGACGGGCGCGGCGAGCTTTTCTTCAAGCGTGTGGATCTTCTTCTGGTGCTTGGTGATGACGTCGATTCGACCGGCGGTGGCGCGCACGCGGGCAGCCAGAATCTCTTCGGTCAACTCTTCTTCGTCGAAGGTAACAACTTCCTTGATGTTGCGGACGCCGCGCTTCAGGTCTTCGCCGAGGGCGACGATCTCGCGGATCACGATCGGGGAGCGTGAGATGGCCTTCATCACGCGAAGCTGGCCGCGCTCGATACGTTTGGCGATCTCGACCTCACCCTCGCGGGTAAGCAGAGGAACCGTGCCCATCTCGCGGAGGTACATGCGGACAGGGTCATTGGTCTTTTCAAGCGTGCCGGGCGTGAGATCGAGTTCGACGTCGTCGGACTCTTCACCAGCTTCGGGCTCGTACTTGTCGCGGTCGCCGCCAAACTTCGATTCGCCGGAGAGGACGTCGATACCCTGGGTGTTGATGGTGGTGAGAAGGTCGTCGAGGTCGTCGGGAGTGGTGATGTCACCGGGCAGCAGGTCATTGACCTCGCCATAGGTGAGATATCCCTTCTCCTTGCCCGTATCGATCATCTTGTCTATATCTTCTTCGTACTTGTCAATTTCTTCAGCCACGGCTATGCGCACTCCTGCGAGAGATTCTGTTGATTGGGATGCCGCCGACGTCCATGGTGGTATTCAAGCGGAGCAATCCCTTGGTTGTAACGTAGTGAGCAGGGAGTTAATTGCGGTTTAGACCGCGATGGCAAGCCCGGCGACCTTAGATGGTCAGGGCATTCAAAGGCACACGTTCCCAGCGAATCACAGGATACCACATATTTTAGACGCTTTCCACGGAGAAAAGACTCGGCGGAGGCTCCTTGAGAGGCTCTCCCGTGGCTCCATCCTGATGGTGGGGGCAACGCCGTAGATGGATATCTTTGCCATTGGAGCCGTAATCGTGGCCGCAATGGCCGCAGCGGAGATGGTAGATCGTCTGTCCGGGGAAGGATTCCGAAGGGAAGCCGGTCCTGGAGATGACGATCTGGCCGTGTTTGTTCTTGTATCCGGGACCGGTGGTCTGGAAACGAGGCATTGCCTTCTCTGCTGGAGTAGTGAACGTCAATGGAATGGAAACAATACAACCGGGTTTCAGATGGTCTGAGAATTTTGTTGGAGCCATGCGACGAGGTCGGGTTCAGTTAAATCACCTGCCGCTAGTCCATAGAAGGTGAGATAGCGGTCCTCGTCCGTCGCGACAATAGCTATGCCATTCAGCCTAAGAAAGCTCAGGCATACCACCAGGGCGGTGCGTTTGTTGCCATCGACAAATGCATGGTTCTTGGCAAGACCGAAGGCGTAGGCGGCGGCACGTTGAAAAAGCGTTGCGGGCGGATCAGGGTAGGCGAACAGATTTCGCGGCCTGTCCATGGCAGACTCGAACAGACCCCGATCGCGTATGCCGGTTGTGCCGCCATGCTCAGCCAACTGCATCTGGTGGATGAGGCGCGCTTCATCTCTTTCAATCCAGATGGGTTCGTTCACTCGGCCAGACGCCTCAGAACATCGCGGTTTTCCCGCATAATCCTCTTCGCGACCTCCATCTTTTCCGCAAAATCCGGACGGTAAGCGCTGAGTTCGATGCCGCTGGGGGTCTCCGTAATATAGACCTGATCGCCCTTTTCGACACGGAGTTTGGCCAGAACTTCTTTGGACAAGATGATGCCGATGGAGTTTCCGATAGTCGTTATTTTAGCGGTTGCTGTCATGGCTGATCCCTCGATTTTCATTATAATAATTGTTATACGGAAACTACAGAAAGCTCTATCAGCTTTCGAGCCCTGGCTTGGATCTGCGGATGCGGGCAAGCAACGCCGCTGGCCGGAGAGATGGCGGGTAGTGCAGCATACTCGATAGGAAGGCTGGGAAAGTGTCCTGGGAGATGCGCAACGACGCCGGAACGACGTACATATTCATGACGAGTTCCGACACCAGCAGCGAAGCGGCGGCTCCGTAGAGGCCAAACCAGCGCGCGAGGAAGTAGCAGAAGGTACAGGCGATGCTGGTACCGATGACGTAGTACGTGGCGAGCCGCTGATGCTGATTCGTGGAGGTCATCAGCACCGAGCTGGTGGACCATAGTGCGTAAAGAATCACGACAAGCAGAAGAATGTCGAGCAGCACGCGGCTCGGCGGCACATGGCCTCCTGTCCAGCGGTGGAGAAACCATGGCCCGACCGTCATCATGGCTAGAACGATGACGAAGGCGACGATCAGCGCCAACTGGCAGGCCCGGCGCAGAAGGGAGCGGACGAGAGGGATATTCCTTGCGCCGTAGGCGATCGACATCTCGGGCTCGAAGGTGGTGTTTACCATCTGGACCATCTGGAGTGCGACGCGGGAGACAGTGCGGGCGGTCCCGAAGACCACGACAGCCGTGGGCCCAAGAGCATAGCCGACAGCAAGCAGCGTTCCTTGCAGGTTCAGAGCGTTGCCGATGGGAAAGCCCATAAAGGCAATGGCGGGCCGGGCAAGTGCGCGAATCTCCGCAAAGCTGGCGTGGCTCCATCCGTATTCGATCCACGGGATATCCCGCCGAACCTTGATGCAGAGGGCCATGGTGCCGGTGACATTGGCCGCGGCGAAGACAAGGGCGGTGACGCGCGGGCCAGCGCCAAAGGCTACTGAGAGGATCATGCAGGCAAAGGCGGAGAGCGACATGATGCTCTTAATAAAGGAACCGAAGGGGTAGCGGCCAATGCAGCGGTAGGCAGACTGCAGGAGCTGTTCAAACTGGCCGAGCATAACCGAGACGCCTAGATAAAAGATGATCCATTTGGCGTCGGACCGGTCGATATTATGGATTTTGAGCAGGCGGGCGGCTGGGAAGTAGTAAAGCACGACGCTCAGTAAACCTATGACAGCAGTGCAGATAATGGCGATGAGCCACCAGCAGCTTTGAAAGACGCGGAGGGCGCCTTCGCGGTCTTCGCGGGCTACCAGCATGGTCATTTCATTGCCGGCGACGCTGCCGAAGCCTATGTTGCTGAAACTGAGGTAGGACGGGATGGAGTTGAGGATCATCCACTCGCCATAGACGGGTACGATCCAGAAGTGGAGAAAGACCGGAACCTGAACGAGCTGGATGATGGTGGAGGCTAACCTACTGATCCAGTTGGAGATAAATCCAAGAGTCAAGCGGCGTTTTACGGAACTATCCATTCTTGTTGTTGGCCTCTCTTTCAGTTTACCGGGTGTGGTTGGTGGGGATTTTAAGAACCTGGTATTGATCGCGCCTCTGGCGCTTACCGGATGAGTTCTGCTCTCTACCATCACGGATATTTCTGTCGATTCCGCATCGGGGTGGGGAGGGGCGGTGCCGTCAGAAAGTGAACCCATTACTAAAGATTATTCAATAGGGTGACCGTACAACACAGAATTTGTACTATGCTTGGCTCGCCTCTTGAAGGGGGATCCCGATGCGAATCAAGCTCCTCATGACTGCCGTCGCTTTGCTGTCGGCCAGCCTTGCTGCGCATGCCACTACGGTGACATACGACTTTACGTACTCTTCTACAAGTGGGAGTCTGGCGGGTGAAACCGCCTCGGGAAGCGGCACCTTCGCTGTGAGCTATCCCTACGGCACGAGAGGGGGAACCCTCACCGCATTTTCGTTCACCAACACCATCGACTCTTCCATCGGCGATTCGACCTTTGTCTATTACTTCAGTGATGTCGGTCCGAGCAATATCGTTCTCACCCTCGGCGGCGAGTCTATCGCGCTGGCAACGATTACAGCAGGGACGGAAGGAACGGATGAGAGCTGGGGTACTGTTGACTTTGTGTTGAATATTGCTACCGATGGAGTGGTCACTGGCAGCACCTCGTACGTGGGCAATGGGAATGCCCATTCTGCTGCCGACGATACCACTGGCGTAGGGACCGTCACCTTCGTCAGTACGGACGTCACCCCCGAACCTTCCAGCTTCGTTCTGCTGGGCACTGGCTTGCTTGGGATGGGCGGCCTCGTGAAGCGCAGGCTGGCGTGAGCCGGGGAGGATTTTTTTGGTTGGCTGCGCGGGGGCACCGGCGAAATACAGGGCGGATTCAAGGTTTAGGCAGATTCTAAGTGTTCACAGTGAGATTTCAGCGCTGGCGGAGGGCGCGGTCGATCTGGAGCTTCTCGGCGGTGAGCTGGGTGAGGATGGCCTGGTCGCCTCGGCGGTCGGCCTCGGCGATCAGGGATCGGATCTCGCGCTGGCGGCGTTCTAATCGGCGGGATTCGAGGGCGTGAAGCGCGTTTTCGACCTGTTCGGTCATGGTTTGCGGATGGTCCCGCGAGTTGGCCTCGACGGGGTCTTCGTGGTGTTGCAGGGCGAGGGCGAGCAGGGTGCGGCTCGGCGGGTCGGATGCAGCGTCGAGCGGGTTGGCCGGGACGGGTGCGGTGGCCAGGGCTTCGAGGACGGCGGCGGCGGGGAGGTTTTCGTACCACTCGGGATGCTGGCTGAGTTGATCGGAGGCGAGGATGCGGGCCGGGTCGTCTTCGGGCAGGACGAGGGCGCGGAGGAGGATGCGCTCGTTCTCGCTGGCGGGGTCGCCGGTGTGGGAGCGGACGCTTTCGACGCGCTGAGCGGCGGCCTGCTTGATCTCCTGACGCAGGATCATGGAGTCGATGCCGAGTTTCTGGGCGGCGTCGGCGGCGAACTCGTCGCGGTGGATGCGGTTGGGCATGCGTCGGATGTGGGGCAGCAGGAAGTTGAGCGCCTTGACTTTGGCGTCGGCGGTCCGGCCGGGGAAGAGCTGGCGGGCGCGGTCGACGAGGTAGTCCGAATGACGCTTGGCGGTGCGGAGGGCGGCCATGTAGGCCTGGATGCCGTTTTCGCGGACGAAGCGGTCGGGGTCGAGACCGCCTTCGAGAGCCACAACCTTTACTTCAAAGTTTTCTTCGGTGAGCAGCGCGATGGACTTTTCGGCGGCGTTGGCACCGGCGGTGTCGGGGTCGAAGTTGACGACGACGCGCTTGGTGAAGCGGCTGAGCAGGCGCACCTGCATCTCGGTGAAGGCAGTGCCGGAGGTGGCGAGGACGTTGTGGACGCCAGCCATGTAGACGGAGATACAGTCCATCTGGCCCTCGACCAGCAGCGCGAAGTCGTGGGAGCGCATATCGGCTTTGGCCTTGTCGAGATTGAAGAGGACGTGACCCTTGGTGTAGAGGGCGGTCTCCGGGGAGTTAATGTACTTGGCGACGTCGCGGCCCTTTTCGTCCTGGCTATCGAGGGTGCGGGCGGTGAAGGCGATGGTCTTGCCCTGCTCGTTGGCGATGGGGAAGGTGATGCGTTTGCGGAAGCGGGCGTAGAGCTGGCCGTGGGTTCCGTCGGCCTGTTCTTTCGAGCTGAAGAGGCCGCTGGCGCGCATGGCTTCTTCATTAAAGTGCGGCTTGAGGCGGTCGCGCATGTCGTTGAAGTCGTCGGGCGCGTAGCCGATGCGGAACTTGGCGATGGTCTCGGGAGTGACGCCCCGTCCGGTGAGGTACTCGCGTGCGCGGGCGGCTTCGGGTGATTTGAGCTGCGCCTCGAAGTACTGGGTTGCCGCTTCGTGGATGTCGATGAGCTGACGCCGCAGCCCGGCTTCGCGGGCCTCTTCGGGTGAGCTGAATTCGCGTTTGGGCAGAGGGATGCCGCATTTGGCGGCGACGGTGCGGATGGCTTCGGGGAAGCTGATGTTTTCGAGCTTCATGACGAAGGTGAAGACGTCGCCTTTCTCGTGGCAGCCGAAGCAGTAGAAGTAGCCGTGGTTCGCGTTGACGGAGAAGGAGCCAGTCTTCTCTTTATGAAAGGGGCAGAGGCCGGTGTAGTTCTGCGCGCCGGTTTTGCGCAGCTTCACGTAGTCGCCGATGATCTTGACGATGTCGGCCTGCTGCTTGACGGTCTGGGCGAAGTTGTCGGACATGCTTGCGGGGTTGAATTATCAGTTTAGATGAGTGGGCCGGATAGGTTTAACACCGATTTTCACCGATTCCACCGATTAGAGCAGACAATGGCGAAACTGGTGAGTGGATGTCTAATTCTGCACTCCCCAATCCCGTTCGGATGCGAAAGTTCATTGGCTTGACTTATCTTATGCCGAATGCTACATAGGGTATGCAAGAAATTGATGCAGGGAGATTGCGCATGAAAAAAATGGTGCAATGGATGATTGCTTTCGTAACCCTTTCAGGGTTTGCATTATATGGACAGCAGCCACCCGCAAAGGCGGCGGACACCTCTCCTCATAAAATACAGTTCGTTACCGTGGACAAGGACGTAAAGCTGGAAGTCCTGGATTGGGGCGGCAACGGGCGGCCGCTGGTCTTTTTGGCAGGCTCTGGATTCGATGCTCACGTCTTTGATACGTTCGCACCCAAATTTACAGCGACGCATCACGTCTATGGCATTACCCGGCGCGGGTTTGGCGCATCGAGTCATCCCGCGCCCGCAGATGGAAACTACACAGCCGATCATCTGGGGGACGATGTTCTGGCAGTGATCGACAACCTTAAACTCGATCGCCCAGTGTTGATTGGGCACTCGCTCGCCGGTGAAGAGTTGAGTTCCATTGGCAGCCGGCACCCGGAAAAGGTTGCTGGACTCATCTACCTCGATGCCGGATACTCCTACGCTTACTACAGCTCTTCACTGGGAGATCCGATCATTGATGCGACGGAATTGAAGAAGCGCCTGGACCTCTTCTTCTCCGGCGGAATTCAGGACCTTCGGGGTCTCAAGGAGTTGCAGGAGGATACAGGGCGATTCGACAAGGATTTGCAGGCATTCGAGAAGCAGATGGCGCTGATGCCTCCACGCCCGCCAAGACCGGCAAACGCTCCGCCTCCTCCGCCGATTGCCGTCGCGCTCAGTGCAGGCAGGCAGAAGTACACGGAGATTCACGTTCCGGTGCTTGCGATCTTCGCGGACCCTCATGACTTCGGTTCACTCTACAAGGGCGATCCCGCTGCGAAGGCCGCTGTAGTGGCCAATGATCTTGCGACGACATCAGCGCAGGCAGATGCATTCCAGGCGGGTATACCGTCCGCGCATGTTGTTCGCATACCGAATGCTGACCACTTTATCTTTAGATCCAACGAAGCGGAGGTGATTCGCGAAATGAATGCGTTCCTCGCGACCATTCGCTGATAGATCGCTCGTTGGCTTTGCCTGGGAATATCCTACTTTTTGAGGGAACACAGAGCGTAGACTGGTAATAACGCCGACAAATACCAGCGATTCGTAATAGGGATCGTTGGCAATGCCCTTCCCATGGTTGCTACGGAAAGTCCCGTCAGGCAGTACGAGCTGCCGCCTTGCAACGAATGAGAATAGATGTTGCACTTCACCCGCGAATTCAGCAGAACATGAGCCTGAGGCGCCGCAAAGAATGGGAGAATCGTGTGCGCTCAGAACTAATTTTTCGTGCCAAAGAGACCGTCGATAACAAGTACAAACTCTGTCAGACAGCTTCAAAGGCAACTCGGCGGCTCCATATTTCATCGAGAAATACGCCCAACACCATCAACAATGCCTTTGAACGAATCGCTGATGGCTTTGACATACCGCTATCTATCGATTTGATTCCAGCGTTGTCGTAGCCTCCGCCATACGGGTTTGGGTAAGAGATGGCGCAGCTTCCGGCCCGCGAGTTATTCTTTCTTCGAGAGGGAACTCGATGAGCTGTACCGTCTGCAGACCGGGCCCGATGACCTCCATCCTGGCGACCGTGCTTGTGCTTGCTGCGTTTGCGTCGGTACACGCGTGGGCGAGTGGCCCTGGGACTTTGCCTGTGGTTGCGGCGGGCACTTCAGGGGCGGCGGCCGAATCCGACAGTGCTCCGGACAAAGCTGCGCGCCTGATAGTGATGGCCGACTTCAACCGGGACGGCATCGCCGATATGGCGGAAGCTACTTTGCCTGCCGGAGATCACTCCGGGGCGGGCTTTCTGACGATATCGCTGGGTCAGGCAGACGGCACCTTCAAACAGATCGCTTCCAAGCCGGTGCTGGGCCATGCTCCCCACGATATCGTTGCCGGCGACTTCAACCAGGATGGCATTCCAGACGTGATCGTAGGAGACGATGACGGCGCGCTGATGTTGTTCCTTGGCGACGGGACAGGCAACCTGGTTCCTGCGGGCAACATCGCTCACCTCGATTCGGTTGTCTCGATTGCTGTGGCTGACTTCAACCACGATGGCATTTTGGATTTGGCTGTCTCAGACTGGCGTGCGAGCTCAGTGACGATATTTCTTGGCGCTGGCAAAGGCTCATTTCGGAGCGGGTCGTCCTTTCCTTTGCGGATGGGGGGAACGACTCCCCACCTCGCCGCCGCCGACTTTAATGGAGACGGTATCCCTGATCTGGCGGTGGTGTACGACAACGAGGACGGGGACACGTTCGATGTCATGCTGGGCAATGGCAACGGCACCTTCACCCTTGCGCCCCACCTGGGCCTGATCAGAGACCCGAACTCCCATTGCGCCACCTAGGCGCGGTTTGAAACAGAACGGTCTCTCCTGCAAGGCGACGGGATGAAAGCTCCGCGATAGACTTGCCCATAGCTCATGAAACTTAACAAATTTACGCTCTGTGCTGTGTTCGCCTTCGTGTTGCCTTTTTCGGCCCGCGTCGCTTCGCCTCAAACTTCTTCTTCTGCCGGGGAGCAGGCGAAAGCAGGCCGCCTCATCTTTCAGACGAGCAGAGCGTGGTCACCGCGCACCAACATCAATGCTGACACCGTAATGGTGTATGGCATCGACGACACGACGGCGGAACGCATTCGATCGTGGCGGCAGCATGGCTATCACGTGACGGTGATGACCGGCGTGGCGTGGGGACGGTATGCGCCTTATTTTCGCGGAGACTTTGATGGCAAGCAGCATTGGAACGAGACGCAGCAGGAGAAGAGCGGCAAATTGATTCTTCACAGCGGGCGCGAGGTGCCCTACATTGCACCGAGCCTTTCTTATGGGCGGTATCTGGCGAAGGGAGTAGAGGCGGCGCTGGATGCGGGAGCGGAGGCCATCTACCTGGAGGAGCCCGAGTTCTGGGCGCGCGCGGGATGGAGCGACAGTTTTAAGAATGAGTGGCAGGAGTTTTATCACGAGCCATGGCAGGCGCCCGATAGCTCCGCCGATGCGCAGTATCGTGCGTCGAAGCTGAAGTACTTTCTCTATCGGCGCGCGTTGTCGCAGGTCTTTGACTCGGTGAAGGCTTACGGCGCGGCGAGGCATCGCACCATACCGTGTTATGTGGCGACGCACTCGCTGATTAACTATGCTCAGTGGCAGATCGTAAGCCCGGAATCATCGCTGCTGGGCGTGGGCGCCGATGGATATATTGCGCAGGTGTGGACGGGAACTGCACGCACGCCGAATGTCTATAACGGAGTGAAGAAGGAGCGTACGTTTGAGACGGCGTTCCTCGAATATGGAGCGCTGCAGAATATTGCGCGCTCGTCGGGCAAACGCATCTGGTATTTGAACGATCCTATCGAGGACAATCCTAATCACTCGTGGACGGACTATCGCCGGAACTGGGAGAGCACGCTGATTGCCTCGCTGTTACAGCCAGGCGTGGACCGCTACGAGGTGCTTCCGTGGCCGGAGCGCATCTTTGGGCCGAAGTCGCTGTATCCATCGGCGGAGCAGACGGAATCGAACCCGAAGCCCGCGAAGACGGTGGTGCCGAAGACGTATGAGACGGAGTTGCAGAGCGTCTTTCATGCGCTGGGCGAGATGCAGCAACCGGCGTCGGCTACGCGGTGGGAGTCGGCGGGGACGCAGGGCATTGGCGTGCTGGTCTCTGACACGCTGATGTTTCAACGCGCCGCGCCGCAGCCTTCGGATGAAAATCTTGGCCAGTTCTACGGTCTGGCGCTGCCGCTGCTGATGCGCGGCATGCCGGTCGAGCCGGTGCAGATTGAGAGCACGTACGGCCATGCGGCGAAGGGATTTCTGAATCCCTACAAAGTGCTGCTGCTGAGCTATGACGGGCAGAAGCCGCCGTCGCCGGCGTTCCACACAGCACTGGCGGCGTGGGTCAGGCGAGGGGGTGCGCTCATCGTGCTGGATGACGATAAGGACCCGTACAACCACGCCAAGGACTGGTGGAACTCCGATGGCAATCACTTCGATACGCCGCGTGAGCATCTCTTTGAGGCACTGGGGCTGGCGCGGGATGCGAAGGGGCTTCATGCGGTGGGACGAGGATATGTTCTCTATGAGGCCAAGAGTCCGGCTGCTCTTACTTATTTGCCTACCGGGGCAAAGGTGGTTACTGATCTGTTGCAGACAGCCGCGAAGGCGGTGCACCTGTCGCTGAAAGAGACGAATGCGCTGGTGCTGCGGCGTGGACCGTATGTCATAGCAGCAGGACTGGATGAGGAGGCGGGTGAGACACAGAGCGCATCTACGCATCCCGCATCGGTTGCGGGGGACCTGATCAATCTGTTCGATCCGGAACTTGTGGAGAGTGGACGGGTTGCGATTGAGCCGGGGACGCGGGCTTTGCTGCTCGACGTGAACTACTTCAAGTCTTCCACTCCGCGTGTTCTCGCGGCTTCGGCCAAGATTACAGAGGAGCATGCGGCCGCCGGGCGTCTTACGTTCAAGGCTGAGGGCATCGATCAGACTCAAGCGGTGGTGCGAATTCTTTCAACTAAGGCACCGCGTAAGGTGATGCTCGATGGCACGGCGCTCGACGCCGATCAGTTTCACCAGAGCGGCCGCACCCTGCTGTTGCATTTTCTAAACAAGGCCACGCCGCAGAAGATACAGGTGCTGTTTTAGCGTGCGCCGCGAGACGCAGGACTATCGCGATGGAGATGCGAGGACGTACTTGCGCAGCGAGAGGGCGGGACGCTCGATCAGGTAATACGTCAGCAGGGAGATCCCGACGCTGATGGCGAGCAGAGTGAAGAAGCGCAGGAAGTACGCTGTGAGATCGCCCGGAGGCAGCGGTCCGCGCAGATGATCGTAGGCCATCAGGACATAGCTGTGGACCAGGTAAAAGGCATAGCTGATGAGTCCGAAGAACGTAAGCAGGCGGGAGCGGAAGATGGCTAGGTAGCGCGCGCCGCTGTGCACGATAACAAAGGCAATGATGGAGCCGGCAAGAAGAGAGATGCCGGTCTGGCCGGCAGCCGCCATAAACGCGATCTCCTTTTTGCCGCTGTATGGCAAAAACAGGATTGCGAAGAGGACTGCTCCTGCGAAAAATGCGGTTGCGATCCATCGGGTTGGGATGAAACTCGACGATGCATTCTCGCCGCTCCGCTGAGAGTAGAGGCAGGCGATGAACGCTCCGATGGCGAGTCCATCGCAATGCAGGAAGGTGAGGTCGTAGTTGTGGTGGCCCACTGCGGCGGCGGCGAGACGAAGGATGACGGCGCTGAGGCCGATACCGATACTCCAGCGAGTGAGTTGCGCAATGGAACGCCGGCGAACGACGGTAGGCCAGAGCAGATAAAACTGTTCCTCGATCGCGAGCGTCCAGAAGGGGCCAGCCGATGCGACATGGAAGATCTGGGCAAAGTTAACGATGAACAACGCTGCCAGCAGGACGTATCGATGCGAGTCGGGAACGAAGAAGAAGACGCCAACGAGGCAGAGGACGTAGAGGGGAAGAATGCGAAGGACGCGCTTCCAGTAAAAGTTGCGATAGAAGGCAGGACTCGTACGGTCCTGAATCAGAAGCGAAGTGATGAGGAAACCGGAGAGGACGAAAAACAGATCGACGCCGGTGAAGCCAAAAGTAGAGAAGTGGTAGAGTCCCCGAATGCCCGGACCCCATTCCTGCGGGCGAATGGAGGTATAGCAAGCGTGGTGAAAAAAAACGCTGAGAGCAGCGATTCCACGGATACCGTCGAGCTCGCGGATGTGCCTGAGCCGTGCGCTGCGGGGCTTTATCGCCGCTTCACTGGAAGAAGAGGGCCCCGATTTGTCTGCGGGAGAAACCAATGCGGATTGAACGGCTTCCATGACTTCTCCATGGCGGAAGATACTTCTCATTCTAATAGGTCGCCGCAACTGCCTGGCTCGAGTCATGAAAGATAGGGGCAGCTATGACTTACGAACGGTTCATGTAGTGTTTGCAATCGCGGCCCTGGCTCTGCTATTTCGGCGGAAGAATTCGTTTAGCGCAGAGCGGTTTAAATTCAACAAACAACCTCCTAAATATTTAGGTTGACAGGTGGTTGGGGTAGTCCTAGACTCCTATTTGTTTAGGAGGCACTATGGTTGGTCGCAGGAAAGGTTCCAACGCCCTCACACCCCTCGAACTCCAGATCATGCAGGTGCTCTGGAGCGAGGGGCCGAGCAATGTCCAGCATGTGCAAAAGAGCCTCTTGCCCAACAATGAGCTTGCGTACAACACGGTGCAGACGATGCTCAACATCCTGCATCGCAAGGGCAGAGTCCGGCGCACTCTGAAAAAACGCGCCTATGTCTATCGCACCGTTGCCTCGCGAGAGCTGGTCCTTGGCCAGGCGGTATGCGATCTCGTCGAGCGCATGTTCGGAGGGTCGTCTGAGGAACTTGTGATGAGCCTGGTGAAGAGCCGCCAGGTTGATCTGGAGCGGATTGCGGAGCTAAGCAGAAAAGTGGCGGCCCAGGAGAGAGGAGAACAGGATGAGTAGCATCTCTAGCTTGATCGCATCTTATTTCGTCAATTCGGTTTGGGTGGTTGCTCTGATTGGTGGGGCTGGGTGGCTGGTGAGCCGGCTGCTCAAAAAGATCGGCCCGCAGGCGGAGCATATCGCCTGGGTCTCCACTTTGGCGCTCGCAGTCGTCACACCGGCGCTTCCTGTCCTTCGCTGGTTGCTGAACTTGCTTTACGTACCACGTGCGACGAGTGGGTATTCTTCCATTGCTTTTATTGCGGCTCAGGGCGGGGGCCAAGGCTCAGGAGGCATCTATGTGCTGCCTGCAATGCTTGCCGTGCCTTTGCTGTCTCTCTACGTCGGCTTGCTGCTTTATTTTGCAGTGCGATTTGCATGGTCGTTGCGTTGCACCGCAAGACTGCTTCGAGATGCCTGTCCTCTCTCGCTGACACCGCAACAAGAGGAGATATGGCGTGATTGCAAACGGTCGTTTTCTCTGGACACAGCCCGCATCCTGAGTTCACCGGAGATCTCAGGCCCTGTCACCGTGGGATTGCGAGAGCCTCTGTTGCTGGTGCCGGATAAATTTGCTGCGGACTGTACTTCGGAGGATTTTCTCGCCGCGCTGGCGCATGAATGTGCCCACATGAAACGCCGCGATTTTCAGAAGAACCTCTTCTATGAGGTCGTAAGCCTCATCGTTGCCTTTCACCCTGTCACCTGGATGCTCAAGTCCCACATCGCGCAGACGCGGGAGATGGTCTGCGATGGCATGGCCACGGAGAGGCTTATCGATTCGCGCAGCTATACGCAAGCACTGCTACGACTCGCGACCATGGTTGCCATGACCTCACGAGTCTCGACCTCTCACGCCATCGGGATCTTCGATGCCAACATTCTGGAGAAGCGAATCATGATGATGAATCTCAAGAAGCCGCACCTCAGCTCTGCGTTAAAGTATGGTCTGGTCATTCCCGCAACGCTCTTCCTGCTTTCAGTCGCGGTTGGCGGGGCGGCGATGGCTGTTGTGATCGAGCCGCAGTCTTCTATGCAAGCAGCCAATCAGGCCCAGCCATACGGTCAGGTCTATCGCGTCGGCAAAGATGTAAGCGCGCCTGTGCTGATCTTTTCCGTGGATCCTGAATTTCCGAAATCCGCTCGGGGAAAAAAGGATAAGTTCGAAGGAAACTGCCTGATCGGTCTCGTTGTGGACTCGTCGGGAGCGGTTCATGACGTTCACGTCAAACGCTCTCTTCGTCCCGACTTCGATGCGATGGCAGTCGAAGCCGTGCAGCAGTACCGTTTCAAGCCTGCCAAACGATTGGGAGAGCCGGTTGCTACCGCGCTGACCGTTGAAGTGAACTTCCAGAAGTTTTGAAAAGCTCTGACAGAGCCGGGCGCAGCATGTGATTTCATGCTGCGCCCAAGGTCAGGTGATGCGCATGTCAGTGTTGCATCTGTTTAAGCGCGCACTGCGTCCCAGGTAACTTCGCCGTATTCTCCCATCGTCAGCGTGCCCGACATATTGTTGCCCTGCACTGTGCCCTTGAAGTGGCAAGTAATGGGGTATCCGGTTACAGGAAGCACGCTGGTCAGCGCGATCTGGTCCGCATGGATTGCGCCCTGAAAGGTTGCGTTGTAGAGCTCGCCGTGATGTTCGCCCGTGACGTTGTTCCCGTCCTGCTTCAGCACAAAGTGCTGCTCGCCCGTACCGCGCAGATAGTGAATGGTGACAGCCCAGTTACCCGCGACGGAGGCCGGAGCGCCGGTCGGCACCACCGGATCTTCGTAATGTCCCGGATGAGTCAAGGTCTCATGGATGGAATCGGCGACGATCTTCACCTCGGCGGCCGTCATGATGTATCCGTAGATCGTGACCGAACTCATCATGTGGTCGGGACGCGATCCTGTGCCTCCGAGCACGATGCGAGTCGGCGCCTTATCGAGCCGCTTTACCATCTCCGTGCCGGTAATCTTCAGAACGTTGGCATCCCAGGTAATCCGCACTCCGGGGCTTCTATCGATGTAACCAAGGGGCGGCGGAGGAAGAACTGTGGCTTTCACCGAGGGGATGTCCTTCATGCGGTCGGCGATGGACTGCATCCACCCCAGCCACATCTTTTGCTCGGCATCGTGATCGCGGGTGTGCCAGGCACGCACCGCGGCCAGCAGGCCCATCATCTCTTCCTTGCTGCACTTCATCGCGCGGCCGTAGCAGTGATGAGGCGCGTCCTGATAGTACGCTGCCTGGCAGAGGCTCTTATTGCCGATCAACATGCCCGCCGACTGCGGTCCGCGCATGCACTTGCCGCCGGAGTACGCCACCAGATCCGCTCCCGCTTCAAGATAGGGGTTCGGCACATTCGGTTCCGTCGCTGCCGCGTCCACATAGACGGGAACACCCTTCTCCTTGCAGATCGCTGCGAGGTTCTTCGTGCTCATGGGAGTGTTGTCATGACGAGGATTGGCCAGGATGTAGATCATGGCGGTGCGCTCGCTGATCTTGGCGCGCAGCTCTTCCGGTGTTGTAAACTCCACCATCTCCATGCCGCACATGCGCGCGCCGATGTCGTATGGATTGCGCGAGGTTTTGGGAATGACGACCTGGTCCTTCTTCTTGATGTAGGGTAGCGCCTGGCACTGCTCTATATTTGTACCGGCGACGCAGGCAATAGTTGCGAGGCAGGTCGCTGCTGCTGCGCCTGTCGTCGCCATGCCCCACTCCGCTCCGCAGAGTCTGCCAAGCTCCGCGCCGACGGCGTCCATCATCTCGTCCATGCGAACGTGGTATAGGGAGGCGTTGTACATCGCCTGTTTTACCTCGGGCAGCGAGGTCGATCCGCTAATCGCCGTAATCGTTCCACGACAGTTGATGAGCGGGCGAATCCCAATACGCGTGAAGAGATTGTCGTGAAAGTCGCCGTCCGTATACGGCACCTGATGGCCGGTAAGAACCTGGCCTGCCTTCGCCACGCTACTTTTTGCCGAACCAGATTTCGCAGCAGCCGATGACAGCGCATTGACTGCGCTCGGAGCGATGGCGCTCGCGGCTGCGGCCGCCGAGATCATTCCAGACTGCTTCAACACATCGCGTCGTGACCAGTTCTTACTATTTGCCATGGTTTCCTCTTGCCGTAGGGCGGTTAAGGAGCTGCCTCCGCGACCCCAGCCATGTTCGTCGCAAGGAATACTCATGTTCGTGAATGTAAGAAATATACTTGTTCGATCCATAGGTTGCCTAGACAAGGCACTGCGGTTCCAGCGTTCATAAACGAACAGCCATTTTCAAAAATGGACATCCGCAGCCTATAGCTGGCTGATGGGTGGCCGCTATTTCATTCTTCGGTGGGGATTTATGAGCTTCCGAGTAAGCAGGGCTTCTGGCAGCAGAATTGCCTTTGGTTTATGCAGCACACCTATCTACGGAGGCTGATCATGCCATATTTCGAACGGATTCGCGATTCGCTCTCCGGCCCGTTTGGCCCTGACATCATCAGGGAGCGAACGGCGGCAGGGTGGCAGATGGTATCGATCGAATGGCGGCGCGAGCTTCCCGATGGCGAAGCTCCGACTGAGCACGCATTTAGCGATGGCATTGCTGGCTCAGGACTTCTCATATTCCAGCATCGTCAGCGACTTGAACGAAAAAGGCCTGCGGACGCGGGACGGCAGCTCCTGGACCCGTACTGCGGTCTTCAATATGATGCCGCGCCTGATCGAAGTAGGACCGCGCCTCTTCCATTCTGACGAATGGAAGGAACAGCAACTCAGCCTCTCGCGGCCAAAAGAATCAAAGGTCTTGTAAGCATTACTCTAGTCGCCGCCATCGACGAGAAACTGTTCGATCTTGCCGTCAGGCATCCAATAGGTGAGCAGCGTGAGAGAGCGTGAGGCAAACTTTGCCGTGTAGACGCGCATCTGCATGCCGCCGCGCAGGCCCGAATCCGTCTCGGTAAAGGAAGTCACATCGCCCAGCGGGGCGAGGCTTGCGTGGAAATCATCGAGCGCCCGCTGCGAGAAATAGAAGTTTGCATTGCTCGTAAACTGCGAGCGGTCTATCTCGCCTTTCTGTAGCCCAACAAAGATTACGCGTGCCTTCTCGGTGGTCGCTGAAGACGTTGCGCCCGTCGTATTCGCGGCTGCAGGTGGCAGCAGCACCGGCACGAGCGCTTGCGTTATCTCTCCGGCAGCATGACTGGCGTCAAGATTCGTGAGCACGGCAATCGCTATGTTGTCATTCGGCAGGCACATGTTCATCGCGACGAAGCCGCCGATCTCGCCCGAGTGGCTGAAGACAAGCCGTCCATTGCGCCAGCCGGTCTGCAATCCGAGAGCGTACCCTGTAGGACCGCCATCTTTGAGCTGTTGCTCCTTGAACATCTCGGCATAGCTTTCGGGCTTTAACAGGGCCTTGTCCAGAAGGCTTATGTCCCACTCCAGCAGCGTGCGCACCGGCATTGCCAATCCGCCATCAGCAAACAGCCAGCCCGGAGCTTCTGTGAGCGAAGGACGCGGCGGTCCCAGTGCGTTGCGTCGATAACCAGTAGGCTCCATCTGTTTGCGGTCTTGATTCAGATCCAACACATCGCGCAGATGGAGCGGCTCCAATATATTTTCGCGCAGGAAACGGTCGTACGGCTGGCCGGAAGCCTTCTCCACGATGAGACCGGCGATGACATAGTTCGTGTTCGAGTACTGCCACCTGGTGCCGGGTTCAAAGTCCAGCGGCTTCTCCGCCCACTGATGCACCAGGTCGATGGGATGGGTGGGTGTGGTCCACTCGGGAATGATGTAGTCCTGCGGCGCGTAGTCCGAGTAGCCGGAGGTATGCGTCAGCAACATGCGAACGGTAACGTCGTTGGCGCGCGTAAGTTCGGGAAACCACTTTGCGACGGGGTCGTCGAGCTTCAACTTGCCACGCTCCTGCAACAGCAGGATGCATGTCGCGGTGAACTGCTTTGAGATGGAGCCGACGGCGTAGTGCATCCCGGCTGTTGCGGGCAGCGCCGATTTGCCTTCATAGGCGATGCGTGCGTCGCCAAACGCCGCGGTATAAACGACCTTGCCGCCGCGTGCGACTCCTACCTGCGCGCTCGGTATGCCGGTCTCCTGCATCACCCGATGGATCTCGCTCTCCACCTTTGCCGTAGTGGCAGCGTCCAGCTCCTGTGCATGGGCGCAAGCTCCTCCAACGGTGAGCAGCACGGCCAGCGCCGCGTACAGCATCATCCTCATTCGCATTTCAGAATGCTCCTCAATAAATCTTAGGTGACGTGGAAAGCCAGTTTAGAGGATTGTCCACATGGACTGCTGTGCGAAGGCGAATTTAATTTGTTCCGCCGTGCAGTGCAGGAAAAGTTCGCCTCAATCCGGCGAAGCAAGTTGCGGGAAATTCCAGGTTTGCAGAGGATACCGGCTTCCCGGAAGGAATGACGCATCAGCAGGAAAATACTTCGGATGGGTGGGAAAGATTGCATTGTGGCATTGCACGTTAGTTGTAGCGAGTATGGGTTTTTACATGCGCGTGAAAACTTCTAGGCGGATAAGGTGTCACAGTAGGAGTACGGTAGAGCGCTTGCAAGTATGGGCGCTCTATAGATTTGAGGCGGCGACATTGGTGCCGTAACGCTATTTTCGAGGTAAGTGTATGCGATCTTTCAGCTCCATTCGTAAGTTGGTTATAGCGGCGGCCTTGATGCTTGTGCCTGCTGCTTCTTTTGCCGGAGTCTTTGTTTCGGTGAATATTGCGCCACCCGTGTTGCCCGTTTATACGCAGCCGCTTTGCCCTGGCGATGGCTATCTGTGGACGCCCGGCTACTGGGCCTACGGGCAGGAGGGCTACTACTGGGTCCCGGGAGTCTGGGTGCGGCCACCGCAGGTCGGCTTTCTCTGGACGCCCGGTTACTGGGGATGGGGTGGCGGCGCTTACCTCTTCCACGCCGGATACTGGGGCCCGCACATCGGCTTCTATGGCGGTGTGAACTATGGTTTTGGCTATGGCGGAGTAGGGTATGAGGGCGGCTACTGGAACCATGGAGTCTTCGCTTATAACCGCAGCGTGAACAATATTAATGTCACGAATGTTCACAACGTCTACAACAAGACCGTCGTCGTGAACAACTACAACCGCGTGAGCTACAACGGCGGCCATGGCGGTGTCCAGGCGCGGGCCAATGCGCAGGAGCAGGCGGCGATGCGTGAACAACGAATGCCGCCGACGGCGAACCAGATCAGCCATCGGAACGCAGCGGCTCAGGACCGCGGGCAGCTTGCCTCGGTCAATCATGGTCGTCCGCAGGTCACGGCCATGCGCAGCGTGAATCAGCGTGCCTTCAATCAGCAGCGGCGGGTTGCCAACGGCGTACGCTCCGGCCAGATGACGGCAGGCGAGACTCGGAACGTCGAGAACCGCGAGGCCAGCATCAACCATCAGGCAGCGAACGACCGCGCTGCGAATAATGGCCGCCTGACACAGCAGGAACACCAGCAGATCAACCAGCGGCAGAACAACGTCAGCCGTTCGATCAACAATGACCGGCATAACGCGGCGAGACAACCTCAGGCACGTCCGCAGGGCGGCCACGAGGAGCATCGCTAAACCGAGTTGCAAGATGCAGTGAAGTGACCGGCGTCTGTATGCGCCGGTCGCTTTGCGTTTGGTTGTTGCTCTTTGTGGCCCCGCCCAAAGGAGCGTCCGCGCATCAAGCCAGCCGCATTGCTCGTGTAATCCGCAAAAGATAAAAAACACAGGTCGCGCCGATGACCACCAGACTGACCGGCGCGAACCATCGCCCCAGACCTATCTGCAAACCCAATCCGTTGCGCACGACGGTGAGGCAAAGATAAGCCATCATCCAGGCCATCTCCGCCTTCACCCAACTCACCAGCGGCACGGTGCTCATCCACACAGCCTTCTGTTGCTCCACAGTCAGCGACTTTCGCGAGATCACCACTGCGGGAGAAAAGTTGGCGAGCGACATGATCGCGTAACTCCAGATCGTGATGCCCACCAGCACCCACAGCGTGGATTTCGCGCCCAGCCCATCGGCAACGCCAGCCCCATTGAAGTGCGTGGCAATCTTTGGTGGCAGCCGCGAATAAAAGTCAGCCACAACAGCGATGGTGCAGAGAACCCCGAGCGCCGCGACGATCTCTCGCACTGCTTTCATGGCTGCCCCCTAAAACAAGCTCCCAGGCATATCAGCTCTTAGCATCTCAATTCCAAGATGCTCATAGGCCAGTCGTGTAGCTACTCGTCCCCTAGGGGTGCGATCTAAAAAGCCTATCTGAATCAGGAACGGTTCATATATCTCTTCGAGAACATCCAACTCCTCGCCAAGCGCGGCAGCGAGAGTGCTCCCTCCTACCGGACCGCCATGATACTTCTCAATGATCATTCTCAGCAGTCTACGGTCCACTTCATCGAACCCATGTGTGTCAACCTCCAGGAGCGTTAGTGCCGCGTGCGCTACCTGCCGGTCGATCACGCCCTGCGCCCGCACCTGAGCGTAGTCGCGCACCCGGCGCAGCAATCGGTTCGCAATCCTTGGAGTGCCTCGCGACCGCATGGCAATCTCCGCCGCACCATCGCGATCAATTGGAATGCCCATCACCTCGGCGCTGCGCTCCACCACAAACCGCAGCTCGTCGTCGGTATAAAACTCCAGCCGCAGCAAAATCCCAAAGCGGCTCCTCAAAGGCGACGAGAGCAGACCTGGCCTTGTCGTCGCTGCCACAAACGTAAATGGCTTGATGTCCATCACGTGTGTCCGCGCCGCCGGCCCCTGCCCGATCATGATGTCGAGTTGGTAATCTTCGAGTGCGGTGTACAACTTTTCCTGAAACACCGGCTGCAAGCGATGCATCTCGTCAAGAAAAAGCACCTGTTTCTCTTGCAGATTTGTCAGGATTGCTGTCATGTCGCCCTGAATCTGTATTGCCATTCCACTCGTCTGCTGATAGCCAACCTCAAGCTCATTGGCAATGATGGTCGCGAGTGTCGTCTTGCCCAGCCCCGGAGGCCCAAACAACAGCACATGGTCCAGCGCTTCGCCGCGCGACTTCGCCGCCTCCAGCGCAATCGCTAGCTGCTCCTTGGCCTTCTCCTGCCCAACGAACTCGCGCAGCCGCGTCGGGCGCAGCTTCAGTTCAAACGCCGCATCCTCCTCCACGCGGCCCGCCGAGACCAGCCGCTCCGCCTCCGCCGAGCCTCGATTCACGTCCACCTTCGTCTTGTTCTTAGGAATGTCCACTAACGGCGATGGTAATGCTAACCGCTGCCATCGGCAAAGATTTGCTTTAAGCAAACGAGTTCCACGGACCGGCGGACAGTGCATCCTCTGCAGCGTTTTCTCTCCAATAGCGCAACCCCACGATTTACACTTGTCCTTCAAACGACAGGAGAATTGTGCGAAACATCTACGAGCCAATCCCCAGCCTTCGGACCGGAGTTCTATCTGCCGTACTTCCAATGCTGGCATTGCTTCTCCTGGTGTGTAAATGCGCACCGTCGATGTCTGCTCAGCCTAACCGGCAGTCCTGCAAAGACCTCGTAAACCTGCAAATTCCCAACACCGTCATCACATCCGCAGCGACCGAGACTGAAGGCAGGTTCATCCCGCCGCGGCCCGGTGTCCCTCTCGGCAACCTTCCGGAGTTCTGCCGGGTGACAGCTACGACGAAGCCCGCAATCCGCTTCGAGGTCTGGTTGCCCCTTCGCGTCTGGAACGGAAAATTTCAAGGCGTGGGTAACGGAGGCACGGCGGGCTCCATCAGCTACCGGTCAATGGCTGTCGCTTTACGACGCGGTTATGCCGTGGTCAGCACGGACACCGGCCACGTCAATGCGCCCGTCGGCAACGGTTTTGACGCAACGTGGGCGCTGGGCCATCCTGAACTCGTGGCCGACTTCGGCTATCGCGGGCTGCACGTCGCAACTGTAAACGGCAAGCAGATAGCGCAGGCTTTCTACGGCAAAGCTCCAGCGCATTCTTACTATGTCGGCTGCTCCAAGGGAGGCCAACAGGGGCTGATGGAAGCGCAGCGCTTTCCCGACGACTATGACGGCCTCCTCGTGGGCGATCCTGCCAATAACTGGACGCGCCACTATGCGGGCGCGCACCTCTGGTACTCCATCGCCACGCTCAAGGACCCGGAGAGCTACATCCCTGCTTCAAAGGTGCCGCTGCTCGCCAACGCAGTCATCGCGGCCTGTGATGCGAACGACGGAATCGCGGATGGCGTGCTCGACGATCCGCGCCAGTGTAAATTCGACCCGGCGGTGCTCACCTGCAAAGCGGGCCAGCCTGCGTCCTCCTGTTTCACCACCAAACAGGTCAAGGCCATCAAAGACATCTGGGCTGGCGCGCACGACTCCAGGGGAACACTCATCTATCCCGGTCTTCTTCCCGGCGGCGAAACCGGTTCGGGCGGTTGGGTAAGCTGGGTCACAGGCAACAAGCCTTTCGCCGCAACGCACTGGAAGGCGGCCAGCAGCTTCTTCAAGGACAT
This sequence comes from Acidobacteria subdivision 2 bacterium RH1 MAG20, assembly GCA_002197545.1. The sequence goes on from NFUO01000112.1 coordinate 110,684, forward strand.
GGTCTTCGACGACCCCAGCTACAACGCTCTCAACTTCAACTACGACACCGACATGAAGATCGCGCTTGCCAAAACGAGCCGCTCACTCGACGCCGTCAATCCCGATCTACGCCCCCTGCAGCGGCGCGGCGGAAAGCTCATTCTCTACCACGGCTGGAGCGACCCCGACATCTCGCCCCTCAACACCATCAACTATTACAACGAGGTAGCCGCTACCGTAGGCAAAAACACGCCACAGTTCCTCCGCCTCTTCATGATGCCCGGCATGCAGCACTGCGGAGGAGGCCCCGGCCCAAATCGCTTCGATGGAGTCACGGCACTCGAAGAGTGGGTAGAAGACGGTATCGCACCCGAAAGAATCATTGCCTTCCATTCTACCGACGGAGAGATAGACCGCATCCGCCCTCTCTGCCCCTACCCGCAGGTCGCCGTATATAGCGGCAAAGGCGGCACAAACAGCCCAGCCAATTTTGCCTGCAAACTTCCCCGGCAAAAGCCAGCGAGGTAGCCAACAACCCTCACAAAATCGGCGTATTCTATCTCCCAAGGAGTACGCCATGCTGAGAAGAGATTTTCTGCGTCGTACTGTCACCGGATTTGGCGCGGCCCTGTTCGCCAGTAAGTTCGCTCCGGCGGCCTCCCTCGAAACCCAGCCCCTTCCCCGCAAATTCAACGCGCACGATGAAGTAGTCCTCGGCAAGACCGGCATTCGCACCAGCCGTCTCGCCATGGGCACCGGCACCATCGGCGGTGGCGGCCGCTCCAACCAGACTCGCATCGGCGCCAGCCCCTTCGTTACGCTTCTGCTCGACGGCTACAACGACAACGGCCTCCGCTTCTTCGATACAGCCGACTCCTACGGCAGCCACCCCTACGTCGCCGCGGCCATCAAGCAGCTTCCCCGCGATAAGGTCACCGTCCTCACCAAGACCGACACCCGCGATCCGGCCGGAGTCCGAAAAGACATCGACCGTTTCCGCAAGGAACTCGGCACCGACTACATCGACATCCTCCTCATCCACTGCGTCACCGAAGACGACTGGACCACCCGCTACCGCGGCGTCATGGACGTCCTCTCCGAGGCCAAACAAAAGGGCGTCATTCGCGCCCACGGCGTCTCCTGTCACACGCTTCCTGCCCTGCGCGCCGCCGCTGCGTCTCCCTGGGTCGAAGTCGATCTCGTCCGCCTCAATCCCATCGGCTCGCACATGGATGCCGACCCGAAGACGGTCATCGGCGTCATCCAGCAGATGCGCGCCTCCGGCAAAGGCATCGTCGGCATGAAGATTCTCGGTCAAGGTGACATGCGCGACCGGCCATCCGAGGCTATCCGTTATGCCCTCTCAAACGGCGTCCTCGACGCCTTCACCATAGGGGCCGAATCTCAAGCAGAGCAAAACGACCTAACCCGCCTCATAGCCGCCGCCTAGTCTGGCCATGAACCAGGTGTATGTGAGTGGGAGTGCACCAAACCGGGGTGCCCCATAGCCTGCCCTGAGCTTGCCGAAGGGTCCGGCACTTGAGAACGTGGGTGGGAGCGCCATTGCCTTTTGCTCGCTACTCACCACTGTTCCGACGAGAAGGGGTAACAACCGGGATTCGCGGCTCGCTGGGATCGAGGTTCTTCTGAATGACCTTCAACAGCGAGTGCGGGTTGCTGGGGTCGTCCTGACTGAGCTCCCAGATCATGGCGCCGCCGTACTGCGCGCTAAGCTGCGTTAGTTTAGCGACGGTGGCTTCGCCCTGATAGTTCATGACCGCGCCATTGCGGTAGGTGCCGCCGCCGACCGTGTCGACCGCCCAGGCGTTCGGGTAGCTCCCAAGGACCGCGCTGTAATTATGAAAGCCGATGCCGAGTGTGAGCTTTTCCTTGGGAATGTGCTTGTTGTTCACCCACCACGCCATGTCGGCGACGCTGCGATCATAGTTGCCGTAGATCATGACGTTGATGATGTCGAACTGTTGAAGCACCTCGTCCTGTGTGCCGGCCTGGATGTATTGCGCGACAGCGGCGGTAACGAGTTTCCCTTCGGGGTGGAGCTTCATGACAAGGGCATTGACGAACTGAGTGAAAGGCACACCCATCTGCTTGGGCTGCTCGATGTCGACGTCGACGCCATCGAGATTGTGTTGCTTGAGGTAAGCGTCGACAGCGTCTGCAATCTGGTCAGACAGGCCCGCATTGTAGAACTGCATATAGGTGCGGTCGCCGCCGTCGCCGCCAAGCGAGGCAAGGACCTTGGTGCCGTGCGCGTGTGCCGCGTCGACGATGGCTTTGAGGGCGTCGTCGGTAAAGGATGCGTTGGCGTGAAGCGTCATATCGCTTTGCGCGGTGCACGGACCGTTGCAGAGTGGCGGGTTGATGAATGCGAGATCGAGGTGCGTCATCTTGGTGAAGTCGAGGGTCTTGGCGAGAGCCACCCAATCGGCCGGCCGATAGACGCCGAGATAACCAACGAGATAGGGATGCGGATTGGGCGGCCCGTTGGGAATCTCACAGGCACAAGCGGGGCTTCGCTGTGCGGGAGCCAGCGCAGCGGTCAAAGTGAGAAGAGCGAGTGCAGTGAGGGTACGAAGTTTCATCTGGATCTTCTTTCCTTTGGGGATTCGCGGTTCATTGTTGCTCGACTTCGGTTGCTCAAGCAGTGTAACGAAGGTCGCTCGGAGGCAAGAAAAGGGAGCGGTCGAACTGAAAATTTGCAAACCCGCCGCGATTTGATTAGCGCAGGTAAGTTGTCCGGTTTTGGACGGCAAAAACCGAATTCGGACAGTTTAGACTTAGCCGCCCCTCGTAAATTGCACAAAAATAAAGAAACCTGGTAATCCAGCTTTGGGCAACAACCTGCTACTCCATCCCCCTGTCTAATGTTTCGCTGCTACACATAACATTACAAATGCACGCCGAGTAATCCTATCGCGCACACTGTTGGACTGCGGAACGAAAAATTCAACAGATCCAGGAGAGCCTGAGGAGAAGCAAATGGAAACGACCCTGATACAGGACATTCGCTATGCCATACGGCAGCTCAGAAAAACGCCTGGGTTTACGGTGACCGCCGTGCTGACGCTCGCCCTCGGCATCGGAGCCAACGCAGCCATCTTCACCCTGGTCAACGCCGTCCTGCTGAAGAATCTTCCCGTAGTCGATCCCGCAACCCTCGTCCGCTTCGGCGACGTCAGCGACTGCTGCGTCAATGGAGGAGCGCAGGACAATCCCAACTACTCGCTCTTCCCCACCGATACCTACAAGTACTTCAAGAAAAACGCTCCCGAATTTCAGGAGGTCGCCGCCATGCAGGCCGGATTCAGCTTTCGGCCTCTGGTCGTCCGCCGCGACGGCACTCAGGAGAACGCCCGCTCCGTCATGGGCGAGTTCGTCTCGGGAAACTACTTCCGCACCTTCGGGCTTCGACCGGCCGCGGGACGCATGCTTACCGATGCGGACAATGTCACCGGCGCACCGATGGTCGCCATCATGAGCTACGGGGCATGGCAGCAGCACTACGCCGGTGATCCATCCGTCATCGGAAGCACCTTCTGGGTCAACACCAAACCTGTCACCATCGCCGGAATCGCCCCGAAGGGATACTTCGGCGATCGACTCACAAGCACGCCGCCCGACTTCTATCTGCCCATCGAATCCATGCCTGTGCTGGCCAACGCTACCTATGTAAACGATCCCAACGGATCACGCTGGCTCTACATCGTCGGACGTCTGAAACCCGGCGTAGCAATGACTCCCGCGCTCCAGGAAAAGATGAGCGCACTGATGCGTCAGGCATTCGCATCGACCAGCGATTTTTCAGCCGAGCAGGGCAAAAAGCTCCTCGCGAAATCGTATGTAGTCCTCACACCAGGAGGCGCCGGCATCCAGGACATGCAGGACACCTATAAATCGAACCTGCATTTGCTCATGTGGATCTCCGGCTTGGTTCTCCTCATCGCCTGCGCCAACATCGCCAATCTGCTGCTGGTTCGCGGAATGGCGCGACGCGCCGAAATGTCCATCCGCGCCGCGCTGGGCGCCGCTCGTACCCGCATCGTCCGCCAACTCCTCACCGAAAGCATCGTGCTCGCCGTCATCAGTGGTGTCGTAGGCCTCATCGTCGCCTACGCAGGAACTTGTATGCTCCTCGCCATGGCCTTCCCCGGCGCGCAAAACGTCCCCATCGAAGCCAGCCCTTCCGGCATGGTGCTCGCCTTTGCCTTCGGACTCTCTCTTCTGACCGGCATCCTCTTCGGCGTAGCCCCTGCATGGATCACAGCTAACGTAAATCCCGCCGACGCCCTCCGCACCGGCTCCCGCACCACCGCAACCGGCGGCGCTTCCCTGCTTCAACGCGGACTCGTCGTCCTGCAGGCCGCACTATCTCTCGTTTTGCTCGTAGGCGCGGGCCTGTTCATTCGCAGCCTCAACAAGCTTCAGCACATCGATCTCAAGCTCGACCCCACCAATCGCTACATCGTGCACATTAATCCGCAGGCGGCAGGCTACGCTCCCTCCCAGGTGGAAGCCCTCTATCGAACCATCGAAGACCGGTTCCACGCCATCCCCGGCATCCAAAAGGTTGGCATCTCCAGCTATACCCCAATGGAACGGAACAACTGGGGCGAAGGCGTACAGATACAGGGACAGCCCTACCTGAATGAGGGGGCCTCCTGGGTCAGGGGCAACGCCGAATACTTCGACTCCGTAGGAACCCAGGTCCTCATGGGACGAGGTTTCACCACCCAGGACACCTCAACCTCTCCAGCTGTCGCCGTTGTTAATCAGTCCTTCGTCAAAAGATTCTTCAAGCCCGGCGAGAACCCGATCGGCCACCGCTTCGGTTCACCCGGGCCGCAATCCTCCGGAGACTTTGAGATCGTCGGCGTCGTCGAGGACACCGCATACACCTCCGCGACCTGGAAGAACCACCAGATGTACTTCATTCCCTTGACCCGGCGCATACCAGCCTCCGTACTCCGACGCCCCATCGATCAGGATGAAGGCCTCTATGCCGGAGCCATCGTCCTCAAAACCGACCGCCCCATAGACAACATGCAATCCATCACTCGCCAGACCCTGACCGCCATCAATCCAAACCTGACCGTCGTTAAGTTCCAGACCTTCGACGAGCAGATCGCCGACCGCTTTACCCAAGACCGCATGGTCACTCGTCTTATGACCCTCTTCAGCGCCCTTGCCCTCCTGCTCGCAACCCTCGGCCCCTACGGCGTCACCGCCTACACCGTGGCCCGTCGCACCTCCGAGATCGGAATCCGCATGGCCCTCGGAGCAAACCGGAGTAGCGTGGTCGCCATGATCATGCGCGGAGCGATGCTTCAGACCGCGATCGGTCTGTGCGTCATCGGCATCCCTGTAGCGTGGTTCTCCGTGCGATATATAGAAGCGCAGCTCTACGAAATCAAAGGCATGGACCTCAGCGTTCTGGCAATCGCGAGCCTCGCGCTGACGCTCGCGGCAGCCGCCGCGGGATTCATCCCGGCACGACACGCGGCCTCAACCAATCCATCTCAGGCATTGAGAATGGAGTAGAAATAATGAGCTGAAACTCTGGAAAGCTAGCCCGATCAAGTCCCTACGCCCATAAACCTTCCCAACAAAAGTAGCGTTAGCCCGGCCTCGATGATCTACTACATCAGGTGAATCGCGATGAATTTCCGGCTCCGAACCATACTTCCTTTCCTTCTGCCTTTTTCTCTTCTCGCTCAGCAACCCGCTGCAACTCCTCCCGTTCCATCCACACTACAACTCGACGTCACGGTTAACGGCCACTCCGGCAAACTCATCTCCGGCCTAATCCAGTCGAACTTCACTGTCACCGACAACGGTGCGCCCCAACAGATTCTCAACTTCCGAGCGATCCAGTCTCCCTCTACCGATCCACCCGTCCAGGTCATCCTCCTCATCGATACCGTTAACGCCTACTTCACAACCGTCTCCTACGAGCGCGACCAGATCGCCCAATTCCTCCGCAAGAGCGGGCCCATGCTGCCCTATCCCCTCTCCTTTGTCTTCTTCGCCAACACCAGCTCGCAGATGCAGCACTCCCCCTCGCGCGACACCGCGGCGCTCCTCAACGAACTCAACAGTCAAGTCAACGGCCTTCGCACCATCGGCCGCAACACCGGCATCTACGGCGCAGCCGAGCGTGGTCAGCTCTCCCTCCAAACTCTCAGCCAACTAGCCGCTGTCGAACGAAACATCCCCGGCCGCAAGCTCCTCATCTGGGTCAGTCCCGGCTGGGCCTATCTCTCCGGCGTGAGAATCTATCTCACTTCACACGATCAGCAGCAGCTCTTCTCCTCGGTCGTCGGCATGTCCGATGCCCTCCAACGCGCCCGCATCACGCTGTATAACATCGACCCCATCGGCGTCGCCGACTCCGGCTTCCGCACCACCTACTACCAGGAGTTCCTCAAAGGCGTTAAGGCCCCTAAAGACGTCCAGAACGGCAACCTCGCGCTTCAGGTACTGGCCCAGCACACTGGTGGCAAAGTGCTCAATTCCGGCAACGACATCGCCGGTGAAATCGCTGCGTGTTTCGACGATACCTCCGCCTTCTACGTCCTGACTGTTCCGCGCGCCCCCGCCGATTCGGCAGATGTCTTCCACGAAATCCAGGTCAAACTCCCCGATACCAGCCTCAAAGCGCGCGCACTCTTCGGGTACTACGCCCAACCTCTGACCGCATCGCCGGGAGATCCACGCTAGAGCGGTTTGCTTCGGGTGTCTACAGATGCTTTGGTCTTGACGCCGTTTTTTCCTCAGGAAAAACGGCGCTCGCAGACCTTATCCAGTTCGCAGTAGAGGCAAAATCGCTCCGATTGCCGAGACATGATTCAATAGAACCAAGGAATCAATCGGAAAAATGCCTCTCAATTGTGGAATCGTTGGCCTCCCCAACGTCGGAAAAAGCACCATCTTCAACGCTCTCACGTCTGCCAAGGCCCAGGCGGCCAACTACCCCTTCTGCACCATCGACCCCAACACCGGCGTCGTCACCGTGCCCGATGAGCGGCTCAGCAAGATCTCCGCCCTCATCCAGCCCAAGTCGCTCGTCCCCACGACGATGGAGTTCATCGACATCGCCGGCCTTGTCGAAGGTGCCAGCAAGGGCGAGGGCCTCGGCAACCAGTTCCTCGGCCACATCCGCGCCACCGACGCCATCTGCCACGTCGTCCGCTGCTTTGACGACGCCGAAGTTGTTCACGTAGCGGGAGGCGTCAACCCGCTTCACGACATCGACATCATCAACACCGAGCTTCTGCTCGCCGATCTCGACACGGTCGAAAAGCGCAACACCAAGGTCGAAAAGCTGGCCAAAAACACCAGCGATCACAAGATCAAGACTGAAGCCAGCGCGATGCAAAAGCTGCTCGCCGTCCTCAACGCCGGCAAGCCAGCCCGCACCGCCGAACTCACCGACGAAGAAAAACTCATCGCCCGCGAACTCTTCCTCATCACCTCCAAGCCCCAGCTCTATGTCGCCAACGTCGACGAGTCCGGCCTCATCGAAGGCAACGCCTATACCACCGACGTCGAAAAACGCGCCTCAGAAGAAGGCGCACAGGTCGTCCGTATCTGCGGAGCCATGGAAGCCGAGATCGCCCAGCTCGAGCCCGCCGAGCGCGACGAATTCCTCAAGGACATGGGCCTCTCCGAGCCCGGCCTCAACCGCCTCATCCACGCCGCCTACCGCCTGCTCGACCTCATCACCTATTTCACGGCGGGCGTGCAGGAGGTCCGCGCTTGGACCATCAAGCGCGGCACCAAAGCCCCCGGAGCCGCCGGAGTCATCCACTCCGACTTCGAAAAGGGGTTCATCAAGGCCGACTGCTACGCCTCCGTCGACCTCTTCACCTACGGCAGCGAGCATGCCGTCAAAGAAAAGGGCCTCCTCCGCTCCGAAGGCAAGGAGTACATCGTCAAGGACGGCGACATCCTCTTCTTCAAGTTCAACGTGTAGCGCGGAGACCCATCAGCGCACAAAAGGGCCACCCGTAACCGGGTGGCCTCTTCACTGCAGCAACCTCCTTCGAGGCTACTGACATCCCGCAAACGCTAACGTGGAAACCGGCAAAGGAGCTCCGGGAGCTGGCGTAACAGGCGTTGCTTTCAGCTCATTCGGCGAGCAGTCCAGCGTTCCGCCCGATGAGGGCACGAACGCAATTCCATCCACCGTATAGGAGGCTGGAAGCGTACTCTGCGTCAACATCGCTCCTCCGGCAGAGAAAGCTCCGACAAACGGCGCACCTGCTGAAACGTTCAGGCTGTAGTTCACGCAATCCGTCCCGGTTGGGCAGGCCGTATTGCTTACAGTGGTAACCGCGGCCACAACGCTCGACTGGGTCGCATTCGGAACCAGCGGCACTGTCACTGTCAGCGTGCTGCTCACGGCTTCCAGCATGCTCAACTGAACGTCAATCCCCGTGGCCGCTGCCGGGTTAGCGCCGTTCTGCGACGTCACCTGTCCCTGCAACGTTGCTGGACCGGCAGATACAACGGGCAGCGCATACAGTGCCACGGTCGACAGAGCCGATCCCGTCGCCACTCCCGTCACAACGCTGGGCGAATAAACCACGCTGGACGTGTTCTGCCCCACAATCACCACATCATAGGTTCCCTGGGGCAGCGGGCAGAAGACAAACTGACCGCTAGCATCGGTCAGCGTGCTCATAAAGACCCGATCGACCCCCGCCGCATCCTTCTGCTCCAGCGCGACGGTCACTTCTCCAGCGATCGGCTTACCCGTTGCGTTGTCCACCACGGTTCCGTTGATCGACGAAGAGGTCGTGCTCACCTCACCGGCATGTAGCACTGGTTTCAGGCGGTACTGCCCATTTCCTTGCTGCACAATCGAAACACAGGTATTGAAGTCGATGTCCAGGTCCTTTGTCTGCCCGGCAGCAACATTGAATCCGCCATTGGCGATCTGCCCGGAAGGAATCTTGATGCCCGTCTTCGATTCACTCGAAAGTTGTAAGATATGCGTGCTGCCATCGCTCAGAATCACGCAGTTGGCCGCATTCGTGCAGGCATTGTTCTTAATGCTGCCTGCTGCCGAATCGTCCGCCAGAATCACGCGAATCTGCTGATAGTTGCCTGGCTGTAGTTCCAGCGTATCGCCCAGCGTCGCCAGAAAGCACTGGTTGTTCGCCAGTCCCAGCAGGTCAATTTGCTGTGGAGCACCCGCCAGGCTCGGAGTGAGATCAACCCAACCGGAATCGTTGTCTCCGGCGGTTGAACTCACATTCGTTTTGATGTCAGTCACGGTGACATAAACATGCTGATAAGGCCCATTAGGCGCCATGCATGTTGACGGATCGCTCAGCATTACGGAGACCTTCGCCATGCCCGAAGTGGTTGGCGAAGAACTGCCGCTACAACCCACCACAATTGCTCCGGTCAGTACCAGAGCTACTGCCAGAATGGAGAAGACGATCGGGAGAGGGAATGGTTTTTTCGAGGTACAGCCAGGTTGATTACTGTCTGATGACATGGTGAGTTCCTTCTTTCGGATAAAGTTAAATGTTTTGCGCCTCAGAATGCGCGCCATCAAAAACACCAAGACCGTCAGTAAATGCCAGTCAGTCAAATAAAACCTCAAAGTGAGATGCGGGAATATGCATATTCTTGCATAAGAAAACTTGAAATATTTGAAGTCACAGAGGCAGGAAATCCTCAGCGAGGATATCTGCTGATCTTCCTTTTTGTCTGGGAAGAGGGGTGATTTTCTGTGTAAGTTATTCAAAATGAAATATTTACCACTCATGGCTTATATTTCACCGCAACCTGCTTTTTCAGTCTTGTCTGGAGTCAGCCCCACAGCCAACACCAGCCTCGTATTGCGAAATCCCGTGATTCCACAGGCACCCATGCGGAGCCATCCTCGCTGTCATCCAGGGTCCATGCAGCGCGGCATAGATGCCGCTCACCTTTTTTGTCCAGCGAGTCTGTTTTTTTAAAGTAGCTTGCGAACAAATTACTTGTTCCCCGTACCCACTGTGGTTCTACACCGCACTAACGTCGCACTTTTGTCGGAGACTGGAAGAGGAAACCAACGACATGAAGAAAAAGCAACGCATCGGCATCCTCTTCGGCGGCCGCTCCGGCGAGCACGAAGTCTCTCTGCTCTCCGCCGCCTCCATCCTCAAGGCCATCGACAGGAAGAAGTACGAAGTCCTCCCCATCGGCATCACCAAACAGGGCCAATGGCTCGCCTCCGGCGAAGCCCAGTCCCTGCTGACCGGCGAAGCCAGCCAGCGCGAACCCCTCCAGCTAAGCGCCAGCGCAGACCTCGTCCACCAAAGCGGTAACCTAACCGAAACCCTCGACGTAATCTTTCCCGTCCTCCACGGCACGTTCGGCGAAGATGGGACCATTCAGGGTCTCTTCGAGTTGGCAGACCTGGCCTACGTAGGCTCCGGAGTCCTCGGCTCCGCCGCCGGCATGGACAAGGACATCATGAAGAAGCTCTTCGCCGCCGCCGGCCTGCCGCAGACGCCCTACCTCGCCCTGACCCGCGCCGAATGGAAGGCCGACCCCAAACGCTGCACCCGCCAGATCGAAAAGGCCCTGCAATACCCAGTCTTCGTAAAGCCCGCAAACCTGGGCTCCAGCGTAGGCATCTCCAAGGTCCACAACCGCTCCAAACTACCCGCCGCGATGGACCTCGCCGCCAGCTTCGACCGCAAGCTCGTCATCGAGCAGGGCGTAGGCGGTCCCGGCGTCAAGCCTCGCGAACTCGAAGTGGCCGTCCTCGGCAACGACTTGCCCGAAGCCTCCGTCGTCGGTGAAGTCGTCCCTAACAAGGAGTTCTACGACTACGAGTCCAAGTACGCCGACTCTCCCGAAGACCCCAGCATCCCCATCATCCCCGCCAGACTCACTGCCGCCGAATCCAAGCAGGTCCGCGCCATGGCCATAGCCGCCTTCCGCGCTTGCGACTGCTCCGGCCTCGCCCGCGTCGACTTCCTGATGGAACCTGCCCGTAAAGGTAAGAAGTCTCGCATCTATCTCAACGAAATCAATACCATGCCCGGCTTCACCAGTATCAGCATGTACCCTAAGCTATGGGAAGCCACTAGCCTGCCCTACAAAAAACTGATCGACCGCCTCATCGCCCTGGCGGTCGAGCGACACAAAGAAAAGCAACAGACCCAGTTCAGCCGCGTCTAAGCAGCACAGGAGAGCAGCGATGCAGACCATCGGCAGGCCCATTGGGCCCGAGCGCCGGACGTCGAAGCCCATCGTTGGAGCTGTGGCGGTTCATGCCCTTCTGCTCGGAACTCTCATCCACTGGAGCACGCCCTGGGTCGCTCCCATCCGCCTGCCGGGCAGCGAACACGGCAGCAACCTTCTGCTCACCTATTCCCCCGGACGCGCACCCGTACAGTCCGCCGCTTCCAACCCCAAAACCAAACCAAAACTCGCCGAGGCTAAATCTCCCCTGCCGAAGCCGCCAACCCCAAAGGTGGAGGACACAGCCACCTCGCCCAACACCAATTCGCCCGTCTCCGCACAGCCTGACTCCACTGCTGGTGCAGATGCCCTGGGTTCCGGCAACATTAACATCGCCCTGGCCAGCTACTTTCCTGCGCCCAAGCCCGATCTTTCTTCGTTGCCGCCGGGGACGCGAGGCGATGTCATCCTCGATATTGTCATCGACGCTACGGGAAAGATCTCGGACCTGAAGATGACCCATGGCCTGGGCCACGGTATCGACGAAACCGTCATCGCGACAGTGCAACAGTGGACCTTCCATCCCGCCACCAGAGACGGCCAGCCCGTTGCCAGCGAGCAGGAGCTCCACTTCCACTACGAGCGAGGCTAGGCGAATCCCTACAACACCCGGCTGTGTTCGTATCCTTCGGACGTCAATGCCGCCAGCAGCTCTTCAACCTGCTCGCGCCCGCGAGTCTCCAGCGTGATGTCGATTGCCGTGTTCCCCAGATTTACCCCATAGTAAGCACGGTTATACAGAGTATCGACAATGTTGGCGCGGTGGCTCGCGATCAGTTTCGTCAACTCCGCCAGCGCGCCCGGCTTATCCAGCAGATGAATCCGCAGCCGGATCATACGTCCATCCTGCACCAGACCGCGCTCGATGATCCGCGAGAGCAGCGTCACATCGATGTTGCCCGCGCTGACAATCACCGCCGTCCGTTCATCCTTCAGCGTCGTCTTCTTCTGGATCAGCGCAGCCAGCGCCGTAGCTCCAGCGCCTTCGGCCAGCGTCTTCTCCCGCTCCAGCAGCACCAGAATCGCCGAAGCGATCTCGTCCTCATCGACAGTGACGATCTCATCGACATACTGAGCGACCACCGGAAACGTGACATCTCCAGCGCGCCGCACCGCGATGCCATCGGCAATCGTCGTCGCCGACTCCAGCGTCACCGGATGATGCTGCTCCATCGCCGCAGCCATCGAAGGCAGCCGCGAAGTCTGCACTCCAATCACCCGAATGTCCGGCCGCGATTCTTTGATGGCGCAGGCAATTCCGCCAATCAACCCGCCGCCGCCAATCGGCACCACCACCGCCTGCAACTCCGGAACCTGCTCCAGCAGCTCCAGCCCAATCGTCCCTTGTCCCGCCATCACAACCGGGTCATCGAACGGATGAATAAACGTCATCCCCTCGGCCTTGCAGATCCGCGTCGCCTCATCGCAAGCCTCGTCGTAGTTGGCCCCATGCAGCACTACCTCAGCGCCAAACCCTCGCGTCGCCGTCACCTTCACCAGCGGCGTCGCCAGCGGCATGACAATGACACTGCGAATCCCCCGCTTCGTCGCATGGTAGGCCACACCCTGTGCATGGTTCCCCGCGCTAGCCGCCACCACGCCACGCGCTGTCTGCTCCGGCGTCAGCGTAGCAATGCGGTTCAGCGCGCCGCGCTCCTTGAACGAGCCCGTCATCTGCAGGTTTTCGAGCTTCAGATAAATCTGCTGCCCGGTCAGCGCAGATAGCATCTGCGAGTGCGCGCAGGGCGAATAGTAGATCGACCCACGCAGCCGCTCACGCGCGGCCAGCACGTCGGCAAGGCTGATACTCAGGTTATTGATGGATTTGCTCACTCTCTGTCGATGTTACCCGAACCGCAACTCCTCATCTCAGTTTTTGAAAGCCTTATCGCCGCTGACGAAAACGGTTCGCCAACGCAAACTCGTCCCGCAACTCCGGCGTCCGCAGATTCTCCCGCACATGCGCCAGCCGCTGTTCCAGGGCAAACAATGTGTCCGCAATCGGCCCGGTATTTGTCATCGCAACGTCGCGCCACATGCTGTAGGGGCTCGCGCCCAGCCGAGTCGTCTCCCGCAGCGCTCGCGCGCCAATCGCCCCAATCTCCGGCGCATCGCCAAACTTGTCTTCCAGCAGCGCGGCCAGCGCGGTAGACAACATCTGCGGCAGATGGCTCACCCACGCGCACAACTCATCGTGCCGCAGCGCATCCATATCCAGCGTCCGCGCGCCAAAAAAACCAACCCAGTCGCGCCACTCCCTCTCGATCGCTGTCGGCTCAGGCGTAGTCGGCGTAAACAGCCACATCGCCCCACTGAACATCTCAGCCTCCGCCAGCATCGCTCCGCCCGACTCCTTGCCGGCCATCGGATGCCCTGGCAGAAAGTCCGCCGCTTCCGCGCTCGCGAACAACGTCTTCCCCAGCTCCGCAATCTCGAGCTTTGTGCTTCCCACATCCGTGATCAACTGTCCCGCGCCAACGACCGGAACCAGTTGCTGCATCCAGTCCTTGATCGCCAGCACCGGAACCGCCAGCACAATCACATCGGCGGCGCGCGCTATATACAGCGCAGCCTCAGCACTGGCGGCAGCGCCATCGATAGCGCCCATCTGCACTGCTGTCGCCCGCTCCAGCGAGCTTACGTCCCAACCGTCGATACGGCCTGCAAACCCTGCCGCCCGCAGGGCCAGTCCGGTCGAAGACCCAATCAGGCCCGTACCGACGATAAGAACGCGCTCCATTATTCCAGGCATGGCTAGGCGATCTTCCGTCCCACGATCGGCGCTAGTTGACGCAACTGCGCCACCAGCTTCTCCAACTGCTCGGGATACAGGCTCTGCGCGCCGTCGCTCATCGCCTTGTCCGGATTCGGGTGCATCTCCATCAGCAGCCCATCGGCTCCGGCGGCAACACTGGCCAGCGCCATCGGCGGCACCAGGTCGCGGATGCCGACACCGTGCGAAGGATCGCCGAAGACCGGCAGGTGAGTCAGCTTCTTCAACACTGGAATCGCCGAGATGTCCATCGTGTTGCGCGTGTACGTCTCATACGTCCGAATGCCGCGCTCGCACAAAATCAGGTCATAGTTGCCGCCCGAAAGAATGTACTCCGCCGACAGCAGGACCTCTTCAATCGTCGCCGCGATTCCGCGCTTCAGCAGCACCGGCTTGCGCACATGGCCAAGCTCGCGCAGCAGGTTGAAGTTCTGCATATTGCGCGCGCCGACCTGGAAGCAGTCGATGTACGGCAGCATCACTTCGATCTGCGAGATCTCCATCACCTCGGTGATGACCAGCAGGCCGGTCTCATTGCTCACCTCGCGCAGCAGCTTCAGCCCTTCCACCCCCATGCCCTGGAAGCTGTACGGCGAGCTCCGCGGCTTGTACGCTCCGCCGCGCAGAAACTTCGCGCCCGCCGCCGCAACCTGCTTCGCGCTCAGCAGGATCTGCTCTCGCGATTCGACCGAACAAGGGCCGGCCATAATGACGACTTCATCGCCGCCAACCATCACGCCATTGGGAAACCTGACCTTCGTTCCCTCAGGCCGGAAGTTCCGGCCCGCCAGCTTGTATGGGGACGAGATGCGGTAGGCATCATGCACACCCGGCAGCACCTTGAACTCCGCGACTTCAAAGTGTTCCGGCGTTCCAACCCCAGCCAGAATCGTCTGTGCCGCGCCCGTCGTGCGGTGAACATTGAATCCGAGCTCAACCATCCGCTCGATCACCCGCTGTATATGTTCCTCTGTTGCATGGTCCTGCATCGCTACGATCATTGTTTTCGCTTCGCTCTCTTTATATGTAACTAAATTTGGTGCAAACAAAAAATAAAGCTGTTTACAGGTCCCGCCGCTGTAGTGTCCGCATCACGTCGATAATGCGCTCATACACATGCAGCATCTCGGCATCGGCCAGCGGCCCCGGGTTCGCGGCGCGAACATGGTTGAACACATCCTGCTCACGGTGCGGCTCATACACTGGCAGGTCCGCCGTCCGCTTAAGCTCGCCAATCGCCTGTGCGGCCTCGGCGCGCTGACTGATAAGGCGAACAATCTGCTCATCCAGTTCGTCGATCTTCTTCCGCCAGCCCGAGATATCCATGCATCAGCCTCTTGGTGCAGCGGCGCACGCTCCGGCCTTGCTCTCTCCGGCGTCGCTCGCTGCGAAAAATTATTGTTCACACCATGATAAACGGCGGCGTCCATGCCGATTAACTTATCTGCGCCCCCGGCCCTCATGCCCGCAACCCCGCAATAAACCGTCCAACTGCCGCGGATGCCTCTGCCGCAGTGCTCTTCTCGATCAGCGCCACCAACGCGCTGCCGATCACAGCGGCATCCGCAAATTCAGCCACGGCCTTCACGTGTTCCGCGTTCGAGATGCCAAAGCCCACGGCAACCGGCAGCTTCGTAAACTTCCGTAACCGGGCTACCAGTTCCGCAGCATCGCCCGCGACCTTCTGCTGCGTCCCTGTAATCCCCACCCGCGAGATCGCATAAACAAACCCCTGCGAGGCCCCCGCAATCGCCTTCAGTCGTGCATCGGGACTCGTCGGCGCAGCCAGAAACACCGGAGCCAGCTTGTGCGCGTGCATCGCCTCCAAATACTCCCCCGCCTCTTCCACAATCATGTCCGTCAGCAGCATGCCGTCCGCGCCAGCCTCGGCAGCTTTGGCGCAAAACGTCTTCATTCCCATCCGTATCACGGGATTCAGATAAGAGAACAACACCAGTCCCGCCGCCGGTCGCGCTGCACGCAGCTCCTTCAGCAGCCCCAGCACATCGGTCAACGTTGTTCCCCGAGCTACCGCTCGTTCGCTGGCCCGCTGAATTACCGGCCCGTCCGCCAGCGGATCGCTGAACGGTACGCCCAGCTCGATCACGTCGGCGCCATTATCAATCGCCGCCAGCGCAATATCTCGCGTCGTCGCCAGGTCAGGGTCACCCGCCGTCAGATAAGCAACAATCCCCGGCTTCTTGCTAAACTCAATCGCCACAAACCCTCCGAAGCATTTCATCTTCATCTGCGTTTATCCGTGCAAATCCGCGGTCATTCTGGTTCTTGCTTTACGCTCCCTTTAAATCCAACTCTTTCGCCAGAATTCCCATGTCCTTATCGCCACGACCGGACAGATTCACCATCAGCACATCCGTCTTCGCCATCGTCGGAGCCAGCCGAATCGCCTCGGCTACGGCATGAGCGCTCTCGAGCGCCGGAAGAATCCCCTCCGTCCGCGCCAGCGTCACCGTGGCCTTCAGCGCGGCATCGTCCGAACACGAGACATAGCTCGCCCGTCCCGAATCATGCAGCATGGCATGTTCCGGCCCCACACTGGCATAGTCCAGACCCGCGCTCACGCTATGCGTCAGCGAGATCTGCCCGGCGTCATCCTGCAACACATAGCTGTACGTTCCCTGCAAAACCCCGGGCACACCGCCGCCGACTTTCTGAAACCGTGCCGCATGTTCTCCCAGCGCCATCCCGCGTCCACCCGCCTCAACGCCGATCAACTGCACATTCGCATCCGGCAGAAATTCATAGAAAGCCCCAATCGCATTCGACCCACCGCCCACGCAGGCGACAATCGCCGTCGGCAGCTTTCCTTCCTGCTCCAGCATCTGCGCCTTGGCCTCGCGGCTGATCACGCGATGAAAGTCCCGCACCATCGTTGGATAAGGATGCGCTCCCAGCGCGCTGCCGAGGATGTAATAGGTGGTGCGGACATTGGTGACCCAGTCGCGCATCGCCTCTGAGATCGCGTCTTTCAGCGTGGCTGACCCAGCCGAAACCCCGCGCACCTCAGCCCCCAGCAGCCGCATCCGGTAGACATTCAGCTCCTGCCGCCGCATGTCCACATCGCCCATATAGATCACGCACTCCAGGCCCAACAGCGCACACACCGTAGCCGTAGCCACCCCATGCTGCCCAGCGCCGGTTTCGGCGATAATCCGCTGCTTGCCCATCCGTCGCGCCAGCAGACCCTGTCCCAGAGCATTGTTGATCTTGTGCGCGCCGGTATGCAGCAGGTCCTCGCGCTTCAGATAAATCTTTGCTCCGCCAAGCTGTTCCGACAGCCGCCTGGCAAAGTAGAGAGGCGTCGGTCGCCCGCAATAGTGATGCAGCAGATCATTCAGCTCCGCCTGAAAAGCCGGATCGTCCTTTGCCTGCGCATAAGCGGCCTCGAGCTCTTCGAGAGCTGCCATCAGCGTCTCCGGAACATACCGGCCGCCATAAGCTCCAAACCGCCCCGCCACCGCTCCCGCCGGATTCACCACAGCACTAACGCTCATTGCTTCTCCTGTTCTCTGGCTTGCACAAAAAAGCCGCAACCTAATCAGGTCGCGGCTCGTGTGGATATCGAATCAACTGAAACTCAGCAATCTCTCAGATGAACCTACTCCGCCGATGCCGCTACCGGGTGCCAGTAGCGGAAGGTAAACCAAAATCGGCTGGAAAAGGTCGTCATCTTGCTTTCAAAGATACATCCCTGGCGCCACCTGTGCAACATCAATGCTTTCTCATAAAGAAATTAATCTACAGGTGACTGCCTTCCCCAACTGAAGTGCCGCCCGATAATCCCCTTTACAATCAGGTGGTCTGTCCCCGCCGTAGGCCCTACTCCGACCCCAAAGTTGATCTCCCACTTCGGCGAGACGTTCAGGTCCGTCACCGCAAAGATCTGCTGTTGCTGGTTGTGCAACGAATCGAATGACCCCAGTCGCCCATAGTCCGCGTAGTACTCCACCCCGCCGCTGATCTGCTTCGTGAAGTCATATCCCACCTTCACCCCCGGCGAAAATCCGAGCCCTTGCTTCACATCCGGCCCATGCCAGGTCCGCTCCAGCGCCGGGTTTACCGCAAAGTACCACCGCCCAATCGACTTATCGACAATAGGCCGAATCTCCCAAGTCCACGTGTCCGGCGAATACACTGCGCGTTGATAGCCAACTTCCGTCGAAAGGCTCACCCCCACCGGCCAGTGCCACGAATCCGGCACCCGCACTCGCGGCCTGATGTGGTCTCCCACCCACTGCACTCCATGGCCATCCTGCCAGCTCGTAAAAACGTAAAAGCCAACCTCCGACCAGCTTGTCAGCCCCTGCGTAATCTCCAGCGTCTCGTGCTCCTGGTGGTTCGTCGGATACACGCCGTCAACGACATATTTCTGCCCCTCAGGCGTGAAGTTCGAGTGCAGCTCCACCATCGTGCTCTTCGGCGCGACCGTGTCCGCCCCATAAACCTGAATCTCATAGTTCCCCTGCGCCACGGCGGAGACCGCGCAGCAAACAAACGCCATAAAGCACAACGCAATACGCATCATTTTCAGATGACGAAGACACAGTCGCAGACTCATTGAGAACTCACGCATATCGAAAGAGCATCATGAAACCCATATCCATGTGGTTCTGCTGATGGCAGTGAAAGAGAGTCAGGCCCGGATTGTCCGCTGTAAACTCAACCTCAGCCTCTGTCCCTGCCGTAACAAGGACCGTGTCCTTGAGAATCCCGCGTGTCTCGCGGCCTGCCATCCGTTTCAGTTCAAACGTATGCCGATGCAGATGCACAGGATGGTCGTCCTGGCTCTTGTTCTTGAACACCAGGCGATATCGTTGTCCTTGGGTCAGCGCCACAGTATCGGTCTTCGGATACGACTTTCCATTAATCATCCACTTGTCCATCGCTCCATGCCCGGCAAACTTCGATGCAAAGACCAGTGGAACTTCAGCCGCCTTAGATCCCGCAGATTGTGAATCACCAGACGCGCCAAACTGCAGATAGTCCCATGCCAACTCGCTTGGCTGCTGCCATTGCGGTTTGCCGCTGCGTCCCGCATACTCCACCACCACGCCCATCCCCGCAGCCATCACATGCTTGCGAACTTCGCCCAGCGTCCACACTCCCGGATTGTCCATCTCTACTTCAACGCACACACGTTCCGCCGGAGAAAGCCGCAGCATCGGTACCATCTTCGGCTGCGGCACCGCGTTTCCATCCAGCGCTACAACCCGCATGTTGTGTCCCGCAAACGCCAGCCAATGCGGCTCCGTCGCGCTGCTGTTCAAAATGTGCAGCAGTACGCGCTCGCCTTCCTTCACTCGCAATGGCTCCCCAAAACCCAGCGTGCGGCCATTGATCGTCGAAACGTCGTATACCGGATTCATCGACCCATCGCCGCTGCCTGCCAGGCTCGCGCCAAAATCATGCAGCGCCAGAAAAAACTCCCGGTCATAGCGCGCAGGATTCTCTCGCGGCTCGATCATCAGAAACCCCTCCTGTCCGGTATAAAGTCCCTTCTTGAAATCGCCTCCCGCAAACGTGTGCGTGTGATACCAGCGAAACCCCGCAGGTCTCGGCGTAAACGTGTATCGCGCCCTGCCCCCTGGAGCCACGCGCGGTGTCCCCTCTTCCATCGCGCCATCCACATCCGACGGAAGAAACAACCCATGCCAGTGCACCACCTCATCGTTGCCGCTATGGTTTGCGACATCGATCGTCACCGGCGCGCCTTCCTTCAGCCGCAGCAGCGGCCCCGGAACCTGCTGGTTGTACGCAATCGTCTTGATAAAACGTCCCGGCGCAACCTCCAGCGAGTACGGCGCAATATCGACCGTGTGGTCGGCCGCCGCCAGCGCAGCCGCGCCGCTGGGCAACACCGCGGCCCCAGCCGCCATGCTCGAAAACTGAAGCAAACGCCGTCGAGTGATCACACCCAATGCTAACAACGATTGCTTAACCGCAACTTAAGGAAGCCGGACGCAGAGGACTGAACCACCATCTGCGTCTCTTCATGCGACGAGCATGACGCCCTAAATCTTCTGCACCCGATGCACGTCCCGCACTCCCGGGACTTTACGCAGATTCTGCACCAGCTTGTTCAAATGCCTTACATCCACCGTCTCCACCACAAAGTCCACCACCATCGTCCCTTCAGGGGTGGGCTTCGTATCCACGCTTCTAATATTCGTCCCATCATCCGAGATGATCGCCGTAAACTCCTTCAACAGTCCCGGTCGATCGTCGCAAAGCACCGTCAGCTTCACCGGATAAGTCTGCGCCTTTGTCGTCCCTTCTTCATGCGGAGAAGGCGCCCACTCCACCTGAATCCGCCGGTCCGACTCATACAGCAGGTTCTGCACATTCGGACAACTCCGTGCATGGACCGCCACGCCCTTGCCCCGCGTGACATAGCCAATAATCTCCTCCCCGCGGATCGGATTACAACAGCGCGCGCGGTACACCAGCAGATCGTCCTGCCCTTCCACCTGCAGCGACTCCGAGCCCTTGCCGAAGAAGACCTTCTTCACGGCGTCCGACATCTGCCCAATCGCACTGCCGACGACGCCTTCAGCCTGTGCCGGCTCCGCAGCCATCGTCGATCCCGGCTCCAGCTTGTTCAGCACCTGCCGCGCCGAAAACTTCCCAAAGCCCACGCCGGCCAGCAACTCCGCCTGCGTTCCCAATCCATACTCGCCGGCGACCTTGTCGTAGTCCGTCTCATGGAACTTGCCCAGCGACAACTTGTACTTCCGCGCCTCGCGGTCCAGCAGTTTTTTGCCAATCTCAATCGCGCGCACCCGCTGCTGCTCATTCAGCCAGTGCTTGACCTTGTTCCGCGCCCGCGAGCTCTTCGTAAAGCTCAGCCAGTCGCGGCTCGGGGCGTGTCCTGTCTGCGTCGAAATCTCAACGATGTCGCCGTTGCGCAACCGCGTCCGCAGCGGAACGATGCGCCCATTCACCTTCGCCCCCACCGTCGTATTGCCGACCTCGGTGTGGATCGCATAGGCAAAATCCACCGGACTCGCATCCTTCGGCAGTACCACGACTTTGCCCTTTGGTGTAAAGGTGTAGACCTCCTCGGGGTACAGGTCGATCTTCAGCGTCGACATGAACTCGTTGGGGTCGGGCATCTCGCGCTGCCACTCCATCAACTGCCGCATCCATGCCAGCCGCTGCTCGTCTTTCGACGTGACGTTGTCGGAGGCCTTGTACTTCCAGTGCGCCGCAATGCCCTCTTCGGCGACGCGGTGCATGTCTTCGGTGCGAATCTGCACCTCGAACTGGTGCCCGCCCGGCGCAATCAGCGTCGTATGCAGCGATTGGTAGAGATTCGGCCGCGGCATCGCGATAAAGTCCTTGATCCGCCCCGGCACCGGACGCCAAATACTATGCAGCAACCCCAGCACCGCATAACAGTCCTGCACCGTCTGGCAGATCACCCGTACCGCCAGCAGGTCGTAAACCTGGTCCACCGGAATCTTCTGCGACTCCAGCTTCTGCTGAATTGAATAGAGTCGCTTGATCCGCCACTCCACCCGTCCCTGAAGATGATGTTCGCGCAGCTTCTCTTCCAGCTCCGTCACGATCCTCTGCAGAAACTCTTCGCCCGCCCCGCGCAGCGCATCGACCTCAGTAGAAACCTGCTCATACGCAAACGGATCGGTGTACCGAAACGCCAGGTCCTCTAGCTCTCCGCGTAGCTTACCCATCCCCAGCCGGTGCGCCAGCGGAGCGTAGATGTCCAGCGTCTCCCGCGCAATCTTCTGCTGTCTCTCCGGCTTCAGGTGCTCCAGCGTCCGCATATTATGCAGCCGGTCCGCCAGCTTGATGATGACCACGCGAACGTCCGTCACCATCGCCAGCAGCATCTTGCGAATGTTCTCCGCCTGATGGTCTTCGCGATTGGCGAACTTGATCTTGTCCAGCTTGGTGACGCCCTCGACGATGTGCGCTACCTGGTCCCCAAAGCGCTTGCCCAGCTCCGCCGAGGTGACATCCGTATCTTCCACCGCATCATGCAGCAAACCCGCTGCAATCGCGGTTGAATCCATCTTCAGTTCGGCCAGCACCTGCCCGACTTCCAGCGGATGAATAATGTACGGCTCACCCGAAGCCCGCTTCTGCCCCTCATGCTGCTGCAGCGAAAACGCCCACGCCTTGCGAATAATATCGAGGTCATCCGCCGGACGGTTCTCATGCACCGTCTCCAGCAACCGTTGAAACTTGGCGTCCACGGTCTCAATGGCCGCAGCGGAAGAACCTTCCAGATGCGAGGCCGAAGACTCATCCAGATTCGACGCCTCCACCGGCGCGAGACCCATTTTACTCGCCCGTAAACCCGCATCCGAAGTATCCGTCGCATCCGCGACAGGAAGGGCCGCTTCCAGCTCCATCCCTGTATCGGTTGTCTCCGGTGATTTCTTCGGTTCGTTTTGTGACCGCGGTTGCGGGCCAGCCTCCGAAGAGGCCGGATGAGCGGTGACCATAGGACATTATAGGCTGACCCGTCAAGTCCCACCACAAGCCTATAGAACACCATCCACAAACCGGGTGTCCTGAATCCCTATTGGTAACACCTAGAAACCGGGTGCCCCATGTCCCGCTTCTGGGACATGGGTTTCCACCACATCTGAGGAGTCGCGCTTGCATTCCGTCGCTTCCCTAATGCGGAGCAGCCGCCCCGTTCTGAGGATTCTGTGGATTAGCTGGAGCAGTCGGAATAGCCTTCTTCTTCACAACCTTCTTGCGAGTCCTGTGCTTCACCGGCGGCGGAGGCGGACACACCACAGGAGCCGCCGGAGGCGGTATCGCTCGAATGGTCGCCTGCAGATCATGTACCTGCTTCTCCCTCGAAACCGCCGCAGCCTGCAACCGGTCGCCGAGAGCCCGCCGCCCATCCTCGAGCTTCGCCCTCGCCTCTTCCAGCGCCGCGCTCTGCTGGCTGGGAGCAGAAAGACTGCCTGCCTCTGAGACGCGTAGGAGCACATCGTACAGTGCCTCGATATTGCGATAGACCGGCAGCACCTGCGCAACCGAGTCAGGCGCTCTATCGGCGGCGGCAAGCAGCGGCGGCAAGGTCGTTTGCAGATCACGGCCGATGGAGCTGATGTTTGCAGCAGCTTCTTCGCGCTCGGCACCCGAAGCCTTCCACTTGTCCGGCCGCAACATGCCAAGCGTCTGCTGCAGGTTGTCGAGCGCAGGCTGCATGATCGCGGATGGAGTCTGCAATGGCTGCGCCGTTGCTGCCGGTACGTTGGCGGGCGCCTGTGCGGCGCACGCCGCGCAACAAGTCAGGACAAAGAGAGCCGGGGAAAAGAAGCGCATAACCGTCACTTTCACAGAGAAGTTTGTCAGAGTCCCATCCTCCCCACCTTAGTCGAGAGGGAACATCCGGTCTCTGGTTTGATGCTATCGAGGATACTTGCGTTCTGGCCTGTAGACGTAAATTCAGAAGCGATGCACTCGCCCCCGAAGCCGATTAATCTCCCGCCGGTCCCGTTTCGACGGTCTCCCCTCGGTCACCGCCCCCTGGGCCATCATCGCCTTCCGCTCCTCCGCTGCCTTCAGCCGCAACTCACGGCTCTCTTCCGTCTCCCGATACAGAGTCTGCGCCACCGCCGCAGGCCCACGCACCTCGCCGGGGACCAGCACCTCCACCAGAAAGTCACCCGCTTCATTCTTCACCCGCAGCATATCGCCGACACGTACCTCGCGCGCCGCCTTGGCTCTTTGTCCGTTCGATTCAATTCTGCCTACGTCGCACGCATTCGAAGCCAGCGCCCGCGTCTTGAAGAATCTGGCAGCCCAAAGCCACTTGTCCATTCGCACACTGCTCATTGACCCATTTTCGTACATCGGACGGACGAGCGGAACTCTTCGCCAGTCTCTAAGCAGTTTTCGCAGATGCTATAAACTCCTCAAAAATGCGTGTCATTCTGAGCGCAGTCGAACGGGGAAGAACCCCCGTATTTCGTCTTTGCCTTTGCTGTTGTTTGTTCTTTGACTTTCTACACCCTCTCTGAAATTTGCTCTACTCGTGCCGCAGCGCCTCCATCGGCTCCACGCGCGAAGCCCGCCGCGCCGGCCCAAATCCCGCCAGCATAGCAACCACCAGCAACAACACTCCAGCTCCGCCCAGAATCCATGGATCGTTCGCCGTCACTCCATACAGCATGGACTTCACATACTTGGTCAGCAGCAGCGCCCCACCCAGCCCCATCCCTATCCCAGCCAAAGCCAGCCACGAAGCCTCACCCAACACCATGCGCAGCATCTGCCCAGTCCGGGCTCCCAGCGCCATGCGAATCCCAATCTCGTTCGTCCGCCGAGCCACGTTGTAAGCCATCAACCCATAGATCCCGATACACGCCAACACCAGCGCCAGAAATCCAAATCCCGCCGTCAACATCGCAAACAATCGCTGCTGCGAGATCGTAGCAACCATCTGCTGTTCCTGCGTTCTTGCATCGCGAATCGGCAGGTCTTTATCGATATCCGTTACAGCTTTGCGAATCACCGGCATGATCGCCGCACTGGGAACCGAGGTCTTCACCGCGTACGTCATCATCGGCTCTTTTTTAGATTGTCTGTAATCCCTGTAGATGGTCGGTGGCGGCTCACCCTGCAACTCGTCATAATGTGCATCGGCTGCAACCCCGATGATCTGATAAATGTCTTTATCGCCATTTCCCGATGTAAAGGTCTTACCTACTGGATTTGCATTGGGATAAAACTTGTGCGCAATCTTCTCATTGATAATGGCGACCAGCGGCGAAGTCGATGTATCGGTCGGCCCAAAACTGCGTCCGTAGAGAATCGGAATCTGGTAGGTCTTAAAGAAGTCCTGACCAACGCCATTCTCCATAATGTTGTCGTAATTGTTCAGCTTTGGCTGGTCCGTCGGTTGAAAGCCGGTTGTTGAAATATAGTTTCCGAGAAGCGGATCTTCCACCAATGTAACCGACTGCACTCCGGGCAGCCCGGCCAGCCGCTCCTCGATACGCTCATGCAACTCCACATCTTTTGGCGCGGGATAGCGTAAACCCGGCACCTGAATCGCAAAAAGCTGTATATCCTTCGGATTGAGACCAAGCGGCGAGGAGTTCAGATTCATCAACGTGCGGGAAAACAGTCCCGCGCCCACCACCAACACCATCGAGAGCGCAACCTGTACAACCACGAGTACCTTGCCCCCAAGCCCCTTGCGTCGCCGTGTACTCGAGGTAGCTGCATCCTTCAGACTGGCGTTCACATTCGTGCGCGTAGCCTGCCATGCTGGCGCCAGGCCAAACACGACCCCCGTCAGAATCGAGATTCCTGCCGTAAACGCGAAGATGTCGAGATTGAATCGACTGGTCAGCGGCGCGGGCCTCCACGAGGCGGAGAGCAGATTCGGAATCACGTTCCTCACCGCATAGCCCAGCGCAAAGCCCGCTAAACCTCCCAGAAAAGACAGCAGCAGAGTCTCTGTCAACACCTGCCGCAGCACGCGTCCGCGGGTTGCGCCCAGCGCCAGTCGCACCGACATCTCGCGCTGTCGTGCCGCCGAACGCGCCAGCAGCAGGTTCGCAAGGTTAGTGCACGCCAGAAGAAGCACAAAACCCGTAAGCCCCAGCAACACATACAGAGGCGACGCATACATCTGGTTCGCCATGCCCAACCCCTGGCTGCCCGGAGCAAGAATAAGCTTCGGCATTTGTGCATCTTTTTGAACTGGCACGGTTGCGCGAATATCCTGACCCAGCCATACATTGAAGGCAGCGTTGGCCTTCTGTTCCGTGACTCCCGGCAAAGCACGGGCCATCAGTTGCACCCACCACAGTGTCTTGTTCGTCAGCAACGACTCTTCTCCCACCGGCCCGGGCAAAGTGCCGTTCAAAATCGTCGGTGCCAGACTTAAAGGAAAAAAGATCTCGGGAGATATCTGCACACTCCCAGCGCCCGTAAATTCAGGAGGATTGATGCCGATAATCGTGACGGGAACCATGTTCAGATTGATCGTCTTGCCGATAGCCTCCGGCGAGCGCCCGAAGAGCCGCGTCCACAGGCCATCGCTCAACACCGCCACAGCAGGCGCGCCGGGAACATCATCGCTCGGCGAAATTGCCCGGCCAAGCGTAGGACGTACTCCCATCTGCTGGTAGTAGTTTCCCGAGACCATCTCGGCCGAGACAACATCGGTATGGCCATCCACTTTAATCGTCGGCGTGATTGGCCCATTAAGGTCCTTGAATGCAAAGACGTCTCCAACCACGGGATGCGCAAGGTTCTGCTGTCGCAGCAGTTGATAAACCGGATACGAATAGGAATTAAGCAGTGGCTTGCCATCGGCCCCCATGCTCTGCCCTCCCCAAAAGACATTTACAGGGCTTTGGTCGTTCTTTGATAGCTCAAACAGCCGTAACTGCTCCGGATGCGGCACGGCCAGCTTATCCAGCAACACCCCCTTTGCCAGCGTAAAGATGATCGTGTTCGCTCCAATACCCAGCGCCAGCGAGCCTATAGCCACAGCCGTAAACCCCTTGCTCCGCCAAAGCATTCGCCATGCATAGCGCAGATCGCCGCTCAGCTCATCCATCCACCGCAGCCCCAGCGAAGCCCGAATCTCCGCCCGATGCGTCTCTACTCCGCCAAACTCTATTCGTGCCCGCCGCAGCGCCTCGGCATGAGTCAGCCCTTGGCGTTCAAGGTCCGCCGCTCGACTCTCCACATGAAACTGCAGCTCGTCCGAAATCTCATCCTCGTGCCGCGAGCGATGCAGCAGCGAATCCACATAAGAGCGAAGCTTCGCGATCAACATGGCTAAATCTCCTCAGGCGTAACGCTCAGAATCCCGGCCATCAACGCCGCCATCCGGTTCCACTTCTCCGTCTCCGCCCGCAACTGCCTCTCACCCGCAGCCGTCAGCCGGTAGAACTTGGCCTTGCGTTTGTTCTCGGACTCGCCCCACTCACTCGCAATGACCCCCTGGTGCTCCAGCCGGAATAACGCCGGATACAGCGATCCCTGCTGAATCGCCAGTTGCTCACCCGAGATCTGCTGAATCCGCAGCAGCACCCCATACCCATGCAGCGGCCCCAGTGATACCGCCTTCAAAATCAGCATGTCCAGCGTTCCCTGCATTAAGTCGAGTTGGTCAGGCATTCCGCATCTCCTAGATCGCCTAGGAGACAGTAACTCATCTCTCCTAGACTGTCAAGGAGAATATCCTCCCATCTCCTCCTGTCAAATCCAGAATCCACCTAATTGAAAGAAAACAAACAAGATAAGCATGTGCCGATTAGCTCCATCCAACCCGCTAGAATAGAAATAGTAGAGAAAAAACAAGGCCCAGCAGACAGCGCTGGGCCTAACTCGTTTAGAAAGAAGACTTTGACTATAAAGTATCTGGAAAGAAGACTTTACACTTAGCCATTCAGCGTAAACTATTGTATCCAAAGACTTTACAGAAGGTATCAGTGAGGGGGGGTATCCCCCAGAAAAGGGAACTACACAACAATCCGCTAGGCCGAGGCTTTACTCTTACCCGCCAACTGCCGCAGAACGTACTGCAGAATGCCGCCGTTCTGGTAGTAGAGAATCTCCTGCGGCGTATCGATGCGCGCGGTCACGGTAAACTCGATCGTCTTGCCGAGATCCGACTCCGCGAACACGGTGATCTCCTTGCCGTCGGCAAACTTGCCATCCAGCATCGCCTTCAATTGCCCCGGAACATCTCCGACGGCAAAGACCTCTTCGCCCGTAAGGTGCAGTGACTCGGCGTTCTGTCCCGGCAGGAACTGCAGCGGAAGGATGCCCATGCCCACCAGGTTCGACCGGTGAATGCGCTCATAGCTCTCCGCAATCACAAATCGAACTCCCAGCAGCAGCGGCCCCTTGGCAGCCCAGTCACGCGACGAGCCGGAGCCGTACTCCTTGCCCGCAAGAATCGCCAGCGGTGTTCCGCGTTCGGCGTACTTCACCGACGCGTCGTAGATCGACATCGGAACATCTTCCGGCAGAAGCCGGGTGACTCCGCCCTCGGTCCCCGGAGCCAGCTTGTTCCTCAGCCGCACATTGGCGAATGTGCCGCGGACCATCACCTCATGATTTCCGCGCCGCGAACCATAGCTATTGAAGTCGGCAGCCTTCACTCCATGCTCGATCAGGTACTTCCCAGCCGGGCCATCCTTCTTGATCGAGCCCGCCGGAGAGATATGGTCCGTCGTCACGCTGTCGCCCAGCAGGGCCAGCACCCGCGCTCCATGGATGTCCTTCACCGGCTCAGGCTGCGCGCCCATGCCGTCGAAATAAGGGGCCTTGCGGATATAGGTGGAGTCACCCTCCCACCCATACGTATTGCCCTCAGGAAATTTCAGGTGCTGCCAGTTCTCATCGCCGTCGGTCACCGTGCCGTACTCATGCCGGAACATCTCTGAATCAATCGACGACGCCACCGTCGCCGAAACCTCGGCCTGCGTCGGCCAGATGTCCCGCAGAAACACCGGCTGGCCGTCCTTGCCCTTGCCCAGCGGCTCGGTATCGAAGTTGTGCTTGATATGCCCCGCCAGCGCATAGGCAACTACCAGCGGAGGACTCATCAGATAGTTCGCCCGGACCTCGGGCGAGATGCGCCCCTCGAAGTTCCGGTTCCCCGAAAGCACCGAGACCGCAACCAGCCCATGGTCTTCAATCGCCTTGGATACGTCGGTCGGCAGCGGCCCCGAGTTGCCGATGCAGGTCGTGCATCCATATCCGACTACCTGGAAGCGTAGCGCATCGAGATAAGGCATCAGTCCCGACTTCACAAAATAATCGGTCACCACGCGCGACCCTGGAGCCAGCGAAGTCTTCACCCATGGCGGCGTCGAAAGCCCCTTCTCCACGGCCTTTTTAGCCAGCAGCCCGGCAGCAATCATCACATAGGGATTCGACGTATTGGTGCACGACGTAATCGCCGCAATCACAATCGAGCCATGATCGAGATACTTCTCCGGATCGATGCCAAACCGGCTCTGGATCGAGACCGGAGGCGCTTCCATCACGGCCGTCCCGCCGTCTCCACTGCGAAGCGTAGCCACTGGAATCGTGGCCGCTTCAACCACCGGAGCCGGAACTCCGACCTTGCTGCTGACATCGCCACGTGCGCTCGGATGGCCGCCTTCGCCCTCCCAGCGGACGAGTTGCCGGGCCACATTGCCGTTCGCATTCGGCCCCAGCAGCGACGGAAGCTGTTGCTGGAACGACGCTCCCACCTCAGGCAGCAGCACGCGGTCCTGCGGACGCTTCGGGCCTGCCACGCTTGGCCGCACCGTATCCAGATCGAGCGAAGTCGTCACCGAATACTCCGCCTCTGGAGCATCCGGCGTATGGAACAGTCCCTGCTCGCGGTAGTAAGCCTCGACCAGAGCAATCTGCTCCTCCGTCCGTCCCGTCAGCCGCAGATAGTTCAGCGTCTCCGCGTCCACCGGGAAGAACCCGCAGGTTGCTCCATACTCGGGAGCCATATTCGCAATCGTCGCCCGGTTGGCCAGCGGCAGCTCGGAGATACCCGGTCCATAGAACTCGACAAACTTGCCCACGACGCCGAGCTTGCGAAGCTGCTCCGTCACCGTCAGCACCAGGTCCGTCGCCGTCGTCCCTTCCTTCAGCTTGCCCGTCAGTTTGAAACCCACCACCTGCGGCAACAGCATCGAAACCGGCTGCCCCAGCATGGCCGCCTCGGCCTCAATGCCGCCGACGCCCCAACCGAGCACGCCAAGACCATTAATCATGGTCGTATGCGAGTCCGTTCCAACCAGCGTGTCGGGATACGCCGAGGCAACACTATCCGCACCGGCCTCGGTCGTGAACACGACCCGCGCCAGATATTCCAAGTTGACCTGATGGCAGATCCCCATCCCCGGCGGCACAGTCGAGAAGTTGCGGAACGCCGTCTGGCCCCACTTCAAAAATGCATACCGCTCGCGGTTCCGCTGAAACTCCATCGCGGCATTCAGGTCATACGCTCGCGTCGTTCCGAATTCGTCTACCTGCACCGAATGGTCGATCACAAGCTCGGCAGGCTGCAGCGGATTGATCTTCTCCGGATCGCCTCCCAGAGTCCGCATCGCATCCCGCATCGCAGCCAGATCGACAATTGCGGGAACGCCGGTAAAGTCCTGCATGAGTACCCGAGCAGGCATGTAGGCAATCTCACGCGAAGGCTCGGCATTTGCGTCCCAGTTTGCCAGGAACTTGATATCGTCGGCAGTGACGGTGCGGCCATCCTCATGCCGAAGCAGGTTTTCGAGCAGGATGCGCAGCGAAAAGGGAAGCCGCGTCAGTTTGACTCCCGCATCGGCCAGCGCCTGCAGGCGGAAGATGCGGTAGCTCTTTGAGCCGGAGCTAAGGGTGGATTGGCTTTTGAAGGAATCGGGGTGCGATTGGGTCGGCATGGTCTCTTCTCCAGAGGCGCGCTTCTTATAGAGCGCGAAGTAGGGGCCGTCGGCGCGGAATGCAGCGCGGACAGCAACGGTTGAAGCCTATCAAAATTCTGCGAAAGGGGTAGGCTAGCAGCGGCCGCGGTCAGGACGACCGTGGCGAAAGCGCTTCGTGCATGGAAGACAGCCAGCCATCGGCTCCATTCTACTTCGATTCGCCCCTGCAGCGGTAGGTGGCATTCCGGCGCCATACTTTAAACAACCTGGGCTGACCGGAGCACCTATACTCGTGCAATCATTCCTGTGACCGCCAGAAGCCTGGCGCACGTTTCCGAAAACTCCCCGTTTCCTGGAGAAGTCAAGTCAATGAAGCGAATCCTCGCAGCAGCACTGCTGATCGCAGCACACCTGGCCTTCGCGCAAAAGAGATCCGGCGACCTCAAGGTCTACTTCGCCGACGTCGAAGGCGGTCAGGCGACACTCTTCGTTCCGCCCAGCGGCGAAAACCTGCTCGTCGACGCCGGCTGGCCCGGCTCCAGCAATGTCGGCCACCTTGTAGAACTCTGCAAGCTCGCCGGTGTCAAAAAGATCGATAACCTCGTCATCACCCACTACCACACCGACCATGTCGGCGGTGTCCCGGAACTGGCGGCAAAGATTCCCGTAGGCAGATTCATCGACCACGGCATCAACAGGGAAACCGACAACAAACCAACCGTGGCCGGTTGGGAGGCTTATCAGAAAGTCCTGGCCAACGGTCACCACGCCCATCTCACGGCAAAGCCAGGCGAAATCCTTCCCATCGCCGGAATGCGCGTCGAGATCGTCAGCGCTGACGGCAACGTCATCGACAAGCCGCTTGAGGGAGCTGGAGCCGTCAACCCGGCCTGCGCCGCCAGCATCATCAAACCGGTTGAAAACACGGAAAATGATCGCTCCGTTGGCATGATGATTACCTTCGGCAAACTTCGCATCCTCGACCTCGGCGATCTCACCTGGGCAAAGGAGCGTCCGCTCATGTGCCCGGTCAACAAGCTCGGCAAGGTGGACGTCTACATCGTCTCGCACCACGGCTTCGACCGCAGTTCCAGCCCGGCTCTGGTTGACGCAATCGCTCCGCGCGTGGCCATCATGGATAACGGAGCCACCAAAGGCGGCGAGCCTGGAGCCTGGGAGATCATCGACCACGCTCCTGGTCTCAAGGACCTCTGGCAGCTCCACACCGTCATCCACAACGATGCCGCCCACAACGCCAGCGAGTCTCGCATCGCCAATCTTCCCGGCCCCGACTTCAACCACTACCTTGTGCTTACCGGACAGAGCAACGCCAGCTTTGCTGTAACCAACTCGCGTACCAACCAAACGGTAGAGTATCCAGCTCGATAGTTTAGCGAGATGCAATTCACAGAATAAGGATGCCTCGATCGCACTTATGTTCGCGTGCGAAAGGCGCATCATAATCAGGGAGTACGGGTTAAGACCAGAAAGAGGAGATTGCCGCGATGCATACTTCAGAACGAAAATCAGGCAAAAGGCATCTGTTGAGTTTCACGATTTGTATCGTTATGCTCACCGGCATAGGGGCTTTTTCAGGGTGCCATAGGCAGGTAGCCGCAGGCCAGACAGCGAGCGACTCAGGTACTGATCCGGCGGATGCGAACATGGCCCCAGTAGACAACAATGTAGACAATAGCCAGTCGCAGGCCGCCACCCAGCCTCCCGCCCAGGGACAGCAGCCTATCGAGAACGAGAGCCAGCAGCAGGCCGAGCAATATCAGCAAGGGGCCCAGCCAGCCGCTCCCGCTGCCCAGCAACCCGCCCAGCAAGATCAGTCCTACGCAAACGACCAGAACGATCAGAACTATAACGATCAGAACCAGAATGATCCGAACTACGACGATCAGGTCGATGTCGGCCAGCAGGCTGTCGAAGAAGCAGACCAGCCGCCGCCGGCGTTGCCTGTCTACGTGCAGCCCGAAGCGCCCGATCCCAACTACATCTGGACCCCCGGCTATTGGAGCTTCGGCCCCGGCGGCTACTACTGGGTTCCCGGCGCATGGGTCGCTGCCCCCTACTATGGAGCGCTCTGGACCCCCGGTTACTGGGGTTTCTTCGGTAGCCGCTACCGCTTCTATCGCGGCTACTGGGGCCTGCACATCGGTTTCTACGGCGGTATCCCTTACGGCTTCGGCTATACCGGCTACGGCTATCACGGAGGTTACTGGCGCGGCAACAACTTCTACTACAACCGCTCCGTCAACCGCATCAACGTAACCAGAATCACCAACGTCTATAACCGCACTGTCGTCTTCAACAACCACACCCGCGTCGCCTACAACGGCGGAAGAGGCGGCATTCAGGTCAGGCCACGGCCTGCAGAACTGGTTGCCATGCGCGGACCGAAGACCCGGCCCATGACTGCCCAGTTGCAGAACCAACGGCAGGCGGCGCAGAACCGGCAGCAGTTTTACAACCAGAACAAAGGTCGCCCGGCCATGGCTACCGTCGCCCGGCCACTCGTCGCCGACAAAGGCATCCAGCGTCCGGTCGCCCGACCCATGCAACCGCAAGTACGTCCGGGCCAACCGAACCAGGTTCGTCCCGGACAGCCAAACCAGGTACGCCCCGGCCAGTCGAATCAAGTTCGTCCTGGGCAGCCGAATCAAGTTCGTCCTAACCAGCCTCAGATCCGTCCTGCTCAGCCTCAGGTCCGGCCTGTGAATCCGCAGGTAAGACCGGGCCAACCTCAGACGCGTCCTGTGCAGCCCCAGACAAGGCCAATGCAGCCTCAAAACAGGCCAGTGACCCGTCCGGTGCAGCCCCAGGTGAGACCCGTTCAACCCCAGGTCAGACCTGCCCAGCCACAGGCACGACCCGTCCAGCCACAACAATTCCGGCCCACACAGCCGCAAGCAAGGCCCATGCCACAACAGAACAGGCCGCAGATGCGGCCAGCCCAGCCGCGGCCTCAACCTCAGGCACGACCGATGCAGGCTCCAAGGCCGCAAACCCGCGAAGCTCCCCGCAATGACGAGCGCCGCTAAGTAGAGAGGGCGCCCCTGAAAAAAGGGCGCCCTCTTCCGCTTTCGGCGCGATGGAACATCATCAGCCACTACAACCTGCAACTCATTTACTGCCCGCTCACCGGCGATAGGCTATGCTTTTGGGCAGTGACATCCGTGCTCTCCTCTCTTCCATCGCAGTTATCGCTCCAGCTTCGTTCTCCGCGCAATCTCTTTGCGATTGGGGTCGGCACCGCCGCCGTAGTGGGCATTGCGTGGTATGCCCTCAGGCGGCCCAGACCAAGCGCTGAGGAGATTGAACGGGACCGCCGCGACCTTCTCGCAACCACGGGCCGCATCACCGATGGCAGCATCACCGAGGCCCCTCTGCAGCAGGACGACTCGAACGCGATGCCGCTCATCATCGTTTACAACTACCGTATCAGCGGCGTCACCTATGAGTGCGCCCAGGACGTCACTCTGCTTACCGATCACGTCCGCGATGTCCGCGCCGACCTTCCCATCCAGGTCCGTTACGACCCGCACAACCCGGCCAACAGCATCGTCGTCGCCGAATCCTGGAGCGGCCTGCGCCTTAGCCCGCATCCGCACGAGCACGAAACACCCTGATCGTGCTGCTTCAAAACTCACGGCGCATTGAACGCTGTCCAGCACCGGACTACACTAAGACTATGCACATGGTCGCCACCCCTAACCGCAAGATGCAGCGCGTCCTGCAGTTTTCCATGGGGTTGACCTTTGCTTATGTCGTCGCGACCTTTGTCTTCGGTCTGCGCGCCCATTCTCTCGCTCTCATCTCCGAAGCCGGGCACAATGTTTCGGACCTGCTCGCCATCGTCCTCTCCTTCGTCGCCGTGTACTTTCAGGCGCGGCCTGCGACCGAAGAGAAGACCTTCGGCTACCAGCGGGCCGGTGTGCTGGCTGCCTTCGTCAACGCGCTCACGCTGGTCGCGCTCTCCGCGTGGATTGCCGTCGCCGCGGTCCATCGCCTCAGCGCTCCCGTCGCCGTTCAGCCGAAGCTGATGATGTACGTTGCGGCGGCTGGCGTGGTGATGAACGGTACGGTCGCGACCTTGCTCTGGCGCTTCTCCGGCGACGTCAACATCCGCAGCGTCTTTCTGCACATGCTCGGCGATACGCTATCTACGGCAGCGGTCATCGCGGGCGGCGCAGCCATCCTGTTTACTGGCATGACGTGGATCGATCCTGTGCTCTCGATCATTATCGCCGCCATGATTCTGTGGAGCTCGGCCGGCATCGTCCGCGAGACGCTGAACATCCTGCTCGAAGGGACTCCGCGCAACCTGCGGCTGGGCGCGGTGCGCGAGGCCATGCAGTCGGTCCCCGGAGTGGTCAATGTCCATGACCTCCACATCTGGTCGCTCGGCTCGCAGTCCCGTGCGCTGGCCAGTCATGTCACTATCCCCGAGATGCCAATGTCTGAGTGCAGCAGCATCCTCGACGGCATCAACTGCACCCTGCGCGACCGCTTCCACATCCACCACACCACGATTCAGTTCGAGACGACCGGCTGCGAGACCACCCACGGCTGCAGCGCCCCACCCGAACCGGAAGCGGTTGGCGCGCACAGTCATCATGGCCACACGCATTGATGTTTACGAACTTGAGGAGTACCCCTCCCCCTCCCGGGTACTTCAGCGTAAAATCTTTTGATTCAATACCTTATTTTGGTAATAATATACTTGACTGAGTACGATTATCTTGCTATGCTTTGATTCATGGAAGCCCCTAAGACCTTACTCGAAGCCATTCAATACTTTAGCGATGCTGAGAACTGCCGTCAGTTCATGATTGCCGTCCGCTGGGCTGATGGTATCGTGAAATGCCCTCATTGCGGCTCTGAGAAGGTCACTTATCTGGAGAAGGCCAAGGTCTACCAGTGCTACGGCAAGCACGCCAAGAGCAAGTTCTCGCTCAAGGTTGGCACTGTGTTTGAAGATTCTCCTATCGGCTTAGAGAAGTGGCTTCCCGCTTCTTGGCTGCTGTCCAATTCCAAGCATGGCATCAGTTCCTATGAGCTATCCAAGTCCATCGGCGTGACTCAGAAATCAGCGTGGTTCATGCTGCATCGCATTCGTACCGCGATGAAAGAAGATCATGGGAATCTGACTATGGGCGGGAACTGGAGCAATCCTGTAGAGGTAGACGAAACCTTTATCTGCGGGAAGCCCCAGAACAAGCATCTGGGAATGCGCCAGCGCAAAGACAAAGCCATTGTGATGGGAATGTTGAACCGTCAGACTCGCCAGATTCGCGCCAAGGAGGTAAGCGTTTGACGTATGCTGAACTGACTGGGAAGGAGGAGCAGGCGACCTGCTAAACGGCAGGGTCGGGGGAAACGGAAACCCGTTTCCTCTTAGTATGCTTCTCTTCTTCTAGTCTCGCTTTGATCTTTGAATGAGGAACTGCAACTAGCTTCTTCATAAAATCCGTGAACTGCGCGAAGTCACCCTGAGCATCCTTGGCGGGAGAGATCGGGAGACGCGCTTTAGGTTCAGCCTTCATCTAGCCGCATGATATCACGCGGCGGAAAGGCGTTCCTATGTCATATAATTCGTCTTCCTCATGTCCAGACATCCCCTCACGCGCTATGCAGTGGAAGACCTCGTGCAAGTTCGTAAGGTCGCGGGTAAACCGAAGTCAAGGGGAGTTGTTGGAGAGCTTCCCATGCTCATCGACATTCGCCGGGTGGATTCCCCTACTGTCGATCTTGCGCTTGTTTTTGAGACTCGGACGCCACGTAATCCACTCCCAGGCGTTCCTTCCGTTAGGCGTCCATCTGCGTCTCTCGTATGGAAGGGAAACCGAATCCGTGGCATCGACTGGACAATCAAACATGAAGTCGTTCGCTATGGAGTACCGACCGGAGAGGTCATCCGAGGCTGGCATGAGCATTACTGGACAGATGAAGACGAGAGCAAGACCATCCGTGAACCAAATCCGTCACCTAGTAATGAAGATATGTCCGCGTTAATTCTGTGGTGCTGTGCAAACTGGAAGATCGAAGGAATTAAGAAGTCTCTGGGGTTGTTTAATGAAAACTGATTTGCAAAATATCGCTCTTGATCGCTTCTTTGAGTTCTATAAGAATGACATTGAGTCTGAGATTATCGACGCTAACAACGTCGTGATTTCATTCCCCGTGCACTTCTCTGGATTTCATCGGATAGAGGTTACTGTTACGCGAGTGAGTGACAACCAGTACATAATCTCTGACGGTTCAAAGGTATTGGATGAGTTGCGCATTGCTGGCTATCTAGTCAACGCCAAACTTCTAAAGAGAATCGAGGACATTAGCAAGGTTGCCAACATCCGAGTTGTGAATGGGTACTTGGTTTCGGATTCAGATTTAGCTTCTCTTGGGTCTTCTCTTCAACGCTTCATAGAAGCCGCTAAGACCATCGGCGATGCCTACTTGGTGCAAAAAACAAGTATGCCTAGAGATATGCAAATCGTGAAAAAAGTAAGCGATTTCCTGTCGGAGCAGCATGTCCCATTCAAGATACGGCAACCCTTGATGGGGGAGTTTGAAAAACACGTTGTTGACTTCTACTTTCCCCCAAACGGTGTCCCCGGATTAGCTTTATCCGTACTCAATAACCCTTCGCGGACGGTTGCTGAATCATGGGCTTTCCGTTCAATCGACATCAAGAAAAATAACGAAAGGGTTAACGTCGGGATCGTCTATGACGATGAAGACATTTCGGACAACAGTGCCTCTATGCTTGCTGGGGTCATGGATGTTTCTCTTCCAAGTTCAAAAATCACGCAGCTCGGCGGAAGCCTGAGACGCTTAGGAATTATTCATTGACCAAGAGCCGCCCTGTCACGGTGTTATAGCCTAGACCCCATCCTATACTCAGTCAAGTATATTATTACCGGTAGCGAAGATGGTCCCCGCTAAATTATTGCATTCAAAATGGTTACGGCTAAATTATTCTATATAAAAGAGTTAGGCCCAGCATTGTCGCTGGGCCATTCTTTCTATTTCATCACTGTTTCTATTGTATCGAATAGCACCAAACTAAATGGCAAATTTGCGAAGATTTATTTTTTGGCGATAAGCCATTGCATTTGTGATATTTGCGTATGAGATTCAAGCGAAAGAAGGATTGAACCCTCTTGACAGGAATTTCGATGCAGCAAAACCGCCCTATCCACGCAACTCCCCTAAATCAGCGTTGCGTCCAGCGTAATCTCCGCCGCCTTCAATACCTTCGAGACCGGACATCCAACCTTGGCCTTGTTCGCCAGCTCGTCGAACTTTGCCTTGTCCGCGCCCGGCACCTTCGCTTTGGTGGTCAGGTGAATCTTTGTGATGGCGGGACCTTCGCCGTGCAGATCGAGGGTGACCACGGCGGTCGTCTCAATCGAATCCGGGACCAGGTTGGCATTGGTGAGCTGCGAACTCAGCGCCATCGTGAAGCAGCCAGCATGGGCCGCCGCGATCAACTCTTCAGGATTGGTGCCAACGCCATCCGCGAACCGCGTGCCGAAGCTGTACTGCGCCTCCTTCAGCGTGCCGCTCTGCGTCGAAATGACGCCCTTGCCTTCTTTCAAACTGCCATGCCAGACTGCACTCGCGCTGCGATCCATCGTATGTCTCCTTATTGGGTTTCTCTGAACATCAACCGTACCTCATTCGATGCGGCCTGAGCAGCAACGATAGTTGAAAAGATAGTATCTGCGCTAATCTCTTTCCATGCAGACCATCCTCGCTCCACCGGCAGCAGCAGAACAGCAGCTCGAAGAGCAGTGCGTGCTCGCTGCCGAGCACCACAGCCGCTTTTGCCCTACCTGCAGCTCGCGCCTCGAAGACAGCCGCTGCAAACTGATCTGCCGGACGTGCGGCTTCTTTCTCAGTTGCGCGGATTTTTACTGAACCGCTGCTCACTTGGCCGGCGATTCCCCCGCCTGGCTGCATTGGGAAGAAAAAACCTTAATCGAAGAAGTTTTTACCTAATAAATACAGGGAAATGACTCTGATAAAGGACTGCCGCGCGGACATGCAAACTAATCTGCGTTGTCACCTTTTTAGGGGAATCTCCGTGCTGCGTTCCAACATCCTACGCAGCCAGTACGTGCCCTTGAAGGAGGACACATGATGAACCGTAAACAAGCACTCGCAACTCAACTGGCGCTGCTCGC
The DNA here is from genome assembly GCA_002197545.1 of Acidobacteria subdivision 2 bacterium RH1 MAG20. Next base: position 149,300 of record NFUO01000112.1, read on the forward strand.
CGTGCTTTCCCCGGGCGCCATTCTGGCGCAGGAGCCGACAGCTCCCGCGTCTCCTCCACCCACCCAGACGACGCCCACGCCACCTCCGGCGCCTCCAGATGCTCAACCTGCAATGCCACCGGAGACTCCACCGGCAAACGCTCCTGAACGGACTCCGCAAACCGCGCCTCCGGACGCGGCGAACCCAGGCAGTTCGACAATGCCTTCCGACAGCACCGCCACAACAACCAAAAAGACACACAAGCACAAACGGTCCACGAAGACCAATCCGAACGGGACCACCCCTGATCAAACTGCGCCTGCACCGCCGCAATAATGTTGGCTTGCGGCTCATGAGCTAATCCGCCGAAGTTCTTAAAGTAGAACGCTGTGCGTCTTGGATATCCGCGCACAGCGTTTTTACTTTGTCTATTGATTTAGGGAAGGTCTGATAAAGTTCCCCAAAAATTCCCTCGGGGGCTAAAGCCCCGTTATATATGAGCGATATGCGGCGTGGCTGAAGCCGCGCCCTTTCAAACCAGACTTAATCAGAGTGTCCCTAAGAAACTGTCCAGAAACTGCACCGACCGAAAGAGTAGGCCGGGTAAGGACAAAAGCAACGGCGAAAATACAGGGGTCTCTCCACTGCGCCGCGCGATAAAGCTGCGCGGCTCCGGTCGAGCTGACGTTTTTATATAGTTTTTGGACAGGTTCTAAAAGAAGAGCTGCCGCCACGCTTTTTGCAATCGGCAATCGTTTATTCGGGAACGAGGTATTTATCGCGAGGCAAGAATAGAGCTGTTCTCATTCTTGTAGGCATATCGCTTTTCCTTCCAGCGAGCGATCGGCCCTTCAAAGAACTTCCACGAGAGCGAAGCCAGCACGAGCGAGGTCAGGAGACCCAGGAGTATTCCGAGAGCGCGGCCGAAGTGGGCAACCATAAATTGCCGCAACGGATAGTGAATCAGGTAGATGCAATAGCTGATCTTTCCCATATAGCGCAGGCTGGGGTTGCGAAGCGCCCTGGGCAGCCAGCGCGAAGAGCCGGCGTGGCTGACGGCAAGAAGAAGGATGAGTGAAAATGCCATCCAAAGCAAGGTGTAAATCACGGCGCTATAGGCGCGCTCGTGAAGATCGCCGGCAGTCTTGTTCGGAATGTGCTGATAGAGCAGGTCTCCGCCAATCACAGCCAGAAGAAGGAAGCCGGCAGAAGACAGCATGGCCGTGTAACGCCGCTGGCAGAGCGCAATCACCTGCGGTCCGTAACTCCTCATGCAGACGGCGATCAACGCGCCCGCGGCAAGGGAATCGGCGCGCGCAAAAAACATCTGGCGCAGCTCTGTCGCGTGATCGGTATAGGCAAAAAAACGGATGACCGGCTCGACCACTAAAATTGCGCCAAGCAGCGGAAACAGGATGCGGTCTTTGCCTTTCACGAGAAAGACTAGAGGCGCCCAGATCAAATAAAAGAACTCTTCAATCGAGAGCGACCAGCAGACAGAGAGGCCGGGGTTGCTCCAATAAACCATCTGAACATGATCGATGCCCATCCACGAATGCGGAAAGATCGCCTGCAAATAGAGACTGTAGACGGCCATAAATTTCCAGGGAAGAGGACTGTGCGCCACCGCGTTGCCGATGAAGTAGACGGCGAGGCAGAGATAGTAGATGGGGAACAGGCGCAAGACGCGCCGCATGTAGAAGTGCCCCAACCCCTCCTCATTCTTTTCGGATTTGAGAAGAATTCCGGTGATCAGGAACCCGGACAGGACAAAGAACAGATCGACTCCTGCCCATCCCCAATGCGGCCCGAAGATGTTGAGATATTTATAAAAGACATAATGGTGGGCGATGACCATGCAGACCGCAACCCCGCGCAGGCCGTCCAATTCCGGTATGCGTTTCATTGTGCCCCTTTGTCTTTAAAGTGATGAATCGGCTGCGCTGTGAGCCGCTTCTATAGCAGTTTTGGAGTAGGTGTAGAGGATCACAGAACAGGCAACAGCAAAGGGGAAATACCGGGGTTCTTTCGCTGCGCTCAGAATGACAACGCTTTTGACGACTCTACAGCATCTACAACACTGCTCTAGGAAAACGATATCACGCATGGATTCCCCTCGAAGTGCGGCGATCTCCTTACTGCAGGCTACTTAGAGTGTAGACTCGCCGTTCGCGCTGCTTCAAACTCGTCGCCTGCATTCCAGCGAACCGTTGAGGGCGCCGAGACGGCTTCCCAGCCCAGTTCCATGCCGAATCGCGCGAGCTTGGCGTTGCCGCTGAAGTCCATGCTCGGCGTGTAGTTGTCGCTGAAGTTGTGATAGCGGTGCTCGTTGTAGTCTTGCTCGGCGGCCTCGCCCCATGCGCGGTCATGGCCTTCGTAGAGGCTTCCGGTATCGACTGAAAATGCGGGGATGCCGACACGCGAGAGGCTGAAGTGGTCGGAGCGATAGTAGCTTCCCGCCTCTGGCCTGGGATCAGGAACAATGGTTAGCCCGAAGCGCTTTGCCGTCGCCTGAACGGTAGGATAGAAGCTCGTTCGCTGCGCCCCGTTCACGTTGATCTCACGCGGAATGCCGATGGGCAGGATCATGTCGTAGTTCACGTCGAGCGCGATTTGACCTGCGGGGACCGGCGGATGCTGGCCGAGATATTCACTGCCGAGCAGGCCTTGTTCTTCCGCAGTTACCGCCGCGAAGATGACGTCGTGCGGCGGCCGCACCGTCATCGCGCTCCATGCGCGCGCCATCTCCAGCAGAATGCCGCATCCGGTGCCGTTGTCCGCCGCGCCGTTGTAGATGTTGTCGCCCTTCATGCCGGGCACGAAGCCGAGATGGTCGTAGTGCGCCGTGTAGAGCACGGCCTGGTCTTTGCCAGTCTTCGTTCCCGGTACGATGCCTACCACGTTCGCCGATTGGAAGTGGCGCACTATGCTCTCGATATGCGCCTTCAATCGCACGGGCAACTCCACGGCTTTGAATCCGCGCTTGCCCGCTGCCGTCATCTCCGCATTCACATCCATGCCGTTGGCAGCGAACAGCTTTCGCGCCACGTCGAGTTGAATCCAACTGGCGGCCTCAAGCTGCGGTACCTTGTCGTCGCGCAGAGACGTCTTCTCGCTCGTGTTCGAGTTACGCACCACGTCCCAGCCGTAGCTGGCGAGGTCGGTGCGGTGAATAATCAGCGCGCCGACCGCGCCCATCCGCGCTGCCTGCTCGAACTTGTACGTCCATCGACCGTAGTAAGTCAGCGCCTTGCCGCCAAAAAACCTCGGGTCGTTCGACGGCGGATCGCCCACAATGCAGAGAATTACCTTGCCCTTTACAACGACGCCTGCATAGTCGTTCCAGTTGAACTCCGGCGCTGTGATTCCATAGCCGACAAAGACAATCGGCGCATCGATATCGACGCTTGGCGTCAGCTTCTCATTCTGCACGGTGTAGTCGTCCGCGAACTTCAGATTGATGGCGTTGCCCTTCTGCGGAACGAGCGCAAAGTTTGTCTGAGCGGGAACCACCTTCATGCCCACGAAGTCGATCCACTGCAGATACGTTCCATTATCGCCAGCGGGTTTCAAGCCATCGAGGGCGAACTGCGTTGCAATGTACTTCGCCGCCAGGTCTCCGCCGCGCAGGCCGGGATAGCGTCCCTCCAGCAGATCGTCCGACAGAAACTTTACATGCGCGCGGATCTTTTCCGCATCGATCGAAGCCTCGGCTTTCTTGACGGCCGGCGGAATGACCTGCGCGAAGACGCCCGTCGAGAGCGCGAACAAAAATAAACCAGCAGCGATATTTTTTCCGATCTTCATGACAGACTCCTCAAAAACTTTGCTTTGAAACTTATGATGCCTCTTCCTCCGGCATCTGCAAGGGCTGCATTGCCATAACGTCCAGTCGCTGAAGCACCTTTCGCGCCAGTCCGGTCAGCGGTACTGAAGCCAATTTACTCGTCCGTGTCCAGTGCAGATCGTTCTTCGCCGCGGGGACAGCCCGGCGCAATCCCCGGTCCTGCGGCCCGCGCGCAGCAAACACTTGAACATAGTAGTTCGTATTCGTAATCGAGTGGCGCACGCGCAACAGCGGCTCCCGCCCTTCGACAGCGTCCTGCGGCAGCGGCGGTAGCTCATACATTCCGGGCATCAGGGTGACATCTTTGGCGCGTTGCTCCAGTAGCACCTCGGTCGCCGTGCCGTTCTTCCGCAAACTCAGCAGATATGCTGCCGGACGGCTTCGCTGCGCCGCCCGCGGGGTGGTCAGATGTTCGCCTCGCGTCTCGCACATGGTAAAGAGAGGGCAATGCAGGCACAGCGGAGCGCGAGGCACGCATATGGTTGCGCCGAGCTCCATCATGGCCTGGTTGTGGTCGCCCGCTGCGTTGTGTCCTTCTTCAACCCGCCGTCTGGGCACGAGCGCTTTTGCCTGTGCCAGCACAAAGGCGCGGGCTGCTGCCGTGTTCTCTTCCGGCCGTCCGGTCAGGCGCAGGAGAACTCGTTCGACGTTGCCGTCGACAACGGCGATGCTCTCGCCAAAGGCAATGCTGGCAATTGCTGCACAGGTGTACTCGCCGATACCGGGCAGCGTCCGCAGGCCCGCCGAGGTGTTCGGCAGCACGCCGCCCAACTCCGACGTTACAAACTTCGCCGCGCGGTGCAGCATCCGCGCGCGCCTGTAGTAGCCCAGGCCCGACCATGCCGCCAATACCTCTGCCTCGGGCGCCAGCGCCAGCGCCAGCATTGTAGGAAACCGCCGCAGAAATGATTCATAGTGCTCGATCACCGCGGCAACCCTGGTCTGCTGCAGCATCACCTCCGAGACCCATGTCCGGTAAGGGTCGTTGATGCCTCGCCACGGCAGGGCACGCGCATGGTCCCGGTACCAGCTCATCAGTCTCCGCCGAAAGACAGTTGCATCCAGTTCCGGATGGTCTTCAGCCTCCGGCAGCGGCTCAGGATGGTTTACGCGTTTCGTTTTCGAATGTTCATGCATCGGTGCCAGTCTATCGTCTGCGGCCCGATCTACGTATGAGATCTACACGTATGGGTTGTTGAGGCGGGAACTATGATGTGGGTGTGCGCGCTCACCTGGCCAGTCTCGTAGAGGAGTTTCGCCAGCACGCTGCCGAGACGGCAGTGGTGGCCCATCGCGGCAACCGGCGCTATCGAACCACCTACGGCGAGCTGGCGCAGCTTGCGGGCCGATTTGCCGCGGAGCTCGAGCGGCGCGGTGTAGCGGCTGGTGAGCGAGTGGTGCTGTGGGGCGAGAACTCCGCGGAATGGATGGGCGCGTTCTTCGGCTGCCTGCTGCGCGGAGTTCTCGCGGTCCCGCTGGATGCGGCGGGTTCGAGCGAGTTTGCCGAGCGCGTGCTGAAGGATGTTGCGCCAAGACTGATCGTGGGTGATCGAAGGCTCTTGAGTGCGGTGAGAGCGGATGTGCCGCAGTTATGGCTCTCCGAGTTGAGGGCACAGTTGCCTGCGGAGCCGCTGTTCGCGGTAAGTGAGGCGGTCAACGCGCAAACGCCGTTTCAGATTATCTTCACGTCGGGTACAACGTCGGAGCCGAAAGGGATCGTTCACACGCACCGCAATGTACTGGCAAGTTTGCAGCCTATTGAGAATGAGATAGCGAAGTACCGAAGGTACGAGCGATGGGTACATCCACTGCGCTTTCTGCACAGCCTGCCGTTGAGCCATGTCTTCGGGCAGTTTATGGGGTTGTGGGTGCCTCCGCTGCTGGCGGCGGAGGTACATTTTGTGGAGCAGCTTGAGGCGAGAAGGATGACGGAGATGATTCAACGCGAGCGCATCTCGGTGCTGGTGGCTGTGCCGCGTGTGCTGCAGTTGCTGCGAACACATCTGCTGGGGCGCTTTGGTGCGCTGGCTCAGGAATTGGAGAGCGCGAAGGGTTTCTCCCTCTGGAAGCGGTGGTGGCGGTTCCGGCAGGTGCATCGGGCCTTGGGGTGGAAGTTCTGGGCAGTGATCTCGGGTGGGGCAACAGTGCCTGCGGAGCTGGAAACTTTCTGGAACCGGTTGGGGTTTGCCCTGGTCCAGGGGTATGGGATGACGGAGACAGCCGCGCTGGTGACATTGAATCATCCTTTTCGGATTGGGCAGGGAACAATCGGCAAGGCGCTGCCTGGGCGCGAGGTGCGCATCAGTGACGAAGGCGAGATTCTGGTGCGCGGTGACATGCTGGCCGCGGCGACATGGCAAGGCGGCGGGATGCGTCCGCGCGAGGGCGAGTGGCTGGCAACGGGCGATCTGGCGACGGAGAATGAGTCGGGCGAACTGCGGTTTCTTGGCAGAAAAGGAGATGTGATTGTTACGGGCGCTGGGATGAATGTGCTGCCTGCCGATCTGGAAGACGCGATCAACAGGCAGCCTGGCGTGCGCGGATGCGCGGTAGTGCCGTGTGAGGTGACAGCCGGAGTAGAACCGGTTGCCGTGGTGCTTTTTTCGGGGAACGATGAGGAGTTGCAAGTAGCTATTGGCAAGGCTAACAGCGGACTGGCCAGCTATCAGCAGATTCGGCGAGTGTTGAGGTGGCCGGAGTTGCAGTTTCCGTACACCTCGACCGGGAAGCTGCTACGGAGGAAGGTGGCGCAGTGGGCTTGCGAGACCCTTCCGGGACAGCAGCGAACTCGACAGCCAGCGGGTTCGCCGGACGGAGATGTTTTGGTCAATTTGATTGCGGAGGTGACGGGCGAGCGCGTCTCTGGCGAAGAGGACCGCCTGCGATTGTCGGAGGATTTGCACCTGGACAGCCTTGGACGCGTGCAGTTGCAGTCGGAGCTGGAGCAGCGGCTGGGTCTGGAGCTGGAGGATGATGCGATTGCAGATGTGGAGACGCTGGGCGATCTGCGGAAGCTGGTCAAGAAGGAGTCTGGCGCGGAGCTCTCGCAGCAAACCACGACGCAGACTGTCACTGGCACAGCAAATCATTCCGCGGTGACGCTCTCTGTTGAAGCGGAGGCTGCCGCGCCGCACACCCGAACCGAGGCGACGGGAGAACGAGAGGCTGTGGAGCATATCTATCCGCGGTGGCCGTGGAGTTGGCCGGTCAGGACGATTCGCATTGCATGGATCGAGCTTGTGATGAGGCCGCTGGTCCGGGCGCTGGCGTCGCCGCGAGTGGTGCGCCCGACGGCTGAGTTGCCGCCGGGGCCGCTGCTGGTCATTGCGAACCATGTGACCGCCTATGATGGGGCGCTGATTCTGTATGCGCTGCCGGCGAAGCTGAGGCGGAGAATGGCGATTGCCATGTCGGGCGAGATGCTGCTGGACCTCCGACGTGGGCAAAACCAGCGGAGCGTGCTCCATAACCTGCTGGCGCCAGTGGCATACGGATTGGTGACGGCGCTGTTCAATGTCTTTCCGTTGCCCCGGATGCGCGGGTTCCGAAGGAGTTTCAAGCATGCGGGTGAGGCGATGGACCGGGGGTACTCAGTGTTGGTCTTTCCGGAAGGGGAGCGAAGCCAGGATGGGAAGCTGCATTCGTTTCGACCTGGGATCGGTCTGCTGGCGCAGGAGTCGCGCGTTCCGGTGCTGCCGGTAGCACTGATCGGACTGGGTGAGATGAGAAAGACCCGGTGGTTTCGCTCAGGACAATTTGAGATACATGTTGGCGAGGCCATTCCGGTACATGAGGGGGCTGAACCGGGGGAGTTGACCGCGAGGTTCGAGGAGAGTGTCCGGCGGCTTCAACCCTGAAGGCAGGCGAGATTCTATTGCGAAGGCAAGCCATTCGCACACCGATTCTGACGCTCTATACGGTATCTCCGGGCTTTGTCTTGGGCACGACCGGCTCGGGCTTCACTGGATAGGGTGGCCCCTTCGCCAAGACTTTTTGCAGGTCGGCATCGTAGCCGTAGATGTCGTCGAAGAAGTGGACTTCACCGTCGTCTTCTACCTCTCCTGTGACATAAAAAATCACGATAGGAATCGGTGTCTTCAGGCCCACGGTGCGATTGTTCTGGCTCTCATCGTTGAACGCAGCCTGAACCTTGTCCAGGTCCCAGGGCTGTTTGTCCTTGTCCAGTTGCCTGTCCAGCACCCACACTGCCAGGTCGGCGGGCTTCTGCACGCGAATGCATCCATGGCTGAAGTCCCGCCGCGAGTGATCGAACAGATACGGCGCAGGCGTCGAGTGCAGATAGATGTCGTACTGGTTCGGGAACATGAACTTCACCAGCCCCAGTGAGTTCTTCGGTCCCGGCTTCTCCCGCACCACTACGCCGCCCTGCGCAACCTGCTTCGCCGTGTAGTTCGTCAGCACCTTGCCTCTGCCGTTCGTCACTTCAAAGTTATGCTTCTCCAGATATCCGTGGTCCGCCGCAACGTGCGGAGCCAGTTCCTTCTTCGCAATATCCACCGGAACATTCCAGTAAGGCCGAAAGACCAGGTAGCGCATCATGTGCGTGAATACCGGTGTCTGGTGCTCGCCAACTACCTTGCCCACGACCACCTTCATCTTGAAATCAAGCTTGTGGTCCGGCGTAAATCCGCGCAGCACAAACTCCGGCAGGTTCACCATCAGCGGAGCATTCAGATACTGGTCGGGCAGCCAGCGCCATCGCTCCAACGCATCCTGCAACTGAACCACTCGTTCGCTCAGCGGTACATTCAACGATTTAATCGTCTGCGGGCCCAGCTTACCGTTCTCCTCGAGTCCATGGCGATGCTGATAGTGCTTCACATCCGCCGATAATTCTTTAGTTAAAATATGAGGTGCTGGCTTATCCGGCTCAGTACCGGTCTCATCCGCAGGAGCATCCCCTTCAAGCTGTAACCGCTTCAACAACTCTCCTGCCGCCGCGTAATGCTCGCCGACAGTAATCGCCTTCTCCACCATCGGCAGCGGCTGCGCGCCATCTGCCTGCTGCTGCTTCGCGAGATCGAGATAGCGCCCCAGTGCCGCCTCTGTCTGCCGGTACTGCTCCGAATCCGGTTCGACCCCCGCAATCAACTTCGGCACATCGATGGCATCGACCACGTGGTCCGATACAAATTCCGCCAGGTTATATCTTTTCGACTGGATGTTGATATCGAAATTGAAGTGCGATGGATTCACCCGCCCAATCCGCAGATCGGAGATATATCGCATTACATTCACCGTCATCGCCACATCGAACAGCGAGATCGCATCCGCCGACTTTCCCGACAGCTTCTGAATCCGTCCCTCCCACAGCGAGGCATCGTAGTCCTCAGGACTCAGGCCCTTTGCCGCGGCATCCTTGAACTGAGCAATAAATGCCAAGGCAGTCGCCGTCGGTTTGCCATCGCGCGTCCAGGCAAGTTCATAGTTGCGGTCGTCGTAGAACGTCGTCACCGCCTGCTCGTAGTCGGAAAAGTTCGGCCAGCGCAGACTGGGCAGCTTCTTTGTCGCCACCAGCGCCTGCAGATTTCCCGCGTAGTCCGTCGTGTTTTCAGCCGAGGTCGACTTGCGATGCCGATGGCATCCACCCATCGCCAGCAAAGCAGCTAGGGCACACGCAGCACCCGTTTTACGCAACGAAACTCTCATCATCTGCATCTGCGGCTGGACCATCCTTCAGGCAGCCACTTTGGGTGCCGACTTATTATGCAGGACTCACTTCAAGATAAACACAGTCAATGAAGTCGCATTTCGCCTTTGCCTGTTTTTGATCGGTGTCATCGATGCAAATCGGTGTTAAGCCTTCAGTCACTCCTACCGCGCAATTCCCGGCAGCATCGTCAGGCAAATCACCGCCTGGGTCAAAAGCACCATGCCTGTCAGCCCAAGAAACATCTTCCGATGCCGCGTCTCGAGCACATCGGAGAATACGCCGCCGAGAAATGTAAACAGAAACGGCAGCGCCCAGACCCACGGCGTCGTCATCACCTGCGTCGTCACCAGAGGAAACAGCAGAACCGCCATCACCAGCGGGACTGTATTGCCAAAATAACGGCAGCGGCGAATGCCCACATACAACACCGCAGCCACGCTCGTTGCCGCCACGATCGGTCCATTCCCGATGTTCGAGAAGAACCGGCGCACACCATCAAGCGAGAACCAGAACCGCCCCGCGCCCCCGGTAAACACATAGCTGAACGGGGCTGGACGAAACGCATAAAACGCAAACAGAATGACCAGCGCTCCCACCGCGGAGAAGACGAGTATTTGCATCACGTAGCTGCGCCGCCGCTCCGCCAGGTACAGCATCAGCACCAGCGCCGCCATAAAGCCAAACATCGCCGCCAGCAGATGCGCCGTCGCCGTCAAACCCAGCGCCGCCGTCAGCAGCGCAATCCTCGGCTTCCACTTCTGTTGCGGCCCTTGCATGGCATGGGCCACGCCCATCGCCGTATACACCAGCCCGTACAGTCCCCACATCGCCAGCACATCGTTATTCGGAGTTACAGAGAACCGCACCACCTCGGGGCAACAGCAGTACAGTCCCAGCGCGAAGAACGCGCCTTCATTGCCAAACAGCCTGCGCGTCACCCACCACAGCCCCGCGCCCAGCCACATCGCAAAAAAAATAAACGGCAAGTGCAGCAGATACTTCACGCTGCCAATCTCGTGCCGCGCCTCCCACGTCGAGCCATTCAGCGAACCGCTCGCATATAACCGATTCTCTGGACTACGCAACTTGTCGACGCCCAGTAGCACCAACCGTTGCGCGGTCAGCGGAAATCCCGCCACCCGATAAGCAAACGTGCCATCGCCGTCCAGATTGCCGCAGGTCGTAAAGTATCCAGCCAGCGGTGAAGGCCGCTCCCACATCTCCCGGCCGCAGCGGGCGAACCGGTAATCGTGCTCGGAGATCTCCTGCCGGTTCACCACCCAAAGACACTCCGCCAGAAAAAACAGCAGCAGCAGCGCAGCAAACCGCTGTGGCCGGCCAATCTGAATCTTCAAAAGCTTCATCTGCCGCGCACCAACAACACCTCCAGAGTGCCGTTTCGTTTGCCTAAGCCCTAGGTCGTGTTCCCTCTCTTATCGTATCGTGAGATATGCAGTCGCTTTCCTTTATCCCCGGTCGCGCCTTCCTCTCCTCCAACTCTCTCGCCGTCCCATGGACCGTCGTCTTCGAGGACGAAGGCGTCGCCGGCTACTTCTACGCCTGCGACCGCTCGCAGGAGAAGCACGAGCACAGCATCCTCGACGCCATGCTCATCTACAACGTCAGTGCGCTGGCTAAAAGCGACGCTGAACTCGAGCGGCCCGAACCGGAACGCATCGCGACCATCGAGTGGTCGCGCGATGGCCTGCAGGCAGTGCTATACCTCGACGGAACGGCCCAGGGCCTCTTCGACTTCGAGGCTCGTTGCGGCTACTGCCGCATGGACTTCCCCAACTTCATGGCAGAGCAGGGCGACACCTGGCGCAAATCCACCCATGCCTGGTCCGAAGCTGCCTTGCAGCGCTTCGAATCCGCACTTTACGTCTGACCGCGGATCACACGGATCAGCGCGGAATTACGGCTGTTTTGGAGTAGGTGTAGAGGGGTAAAGAACAGGCAACAGCAAAAGCAAAGACGAAATACCGGGGTTCTTCGCCGCGCTCAGAATGACCCATGTTTTTGATGACTCTATGGCATTTATAAAACTGCCCTAGTGTGGTGAGTTGTTAATTCGTTCCACTTGCCAAGGGCTGAAGGCCCGCTTTATACCAGCCTGGGGCAACGCCCCAGGTAATGTTCCGACACAAATTCAAGGGCTGAAAGCCCGTCCTATACTTCACCGAACTAACGACTCAGGACACTAGACATCCTTGCCCTTATCCGTTTTTATCCGTGTCATCCGTGGTCGTGCCCTTCCACCAGCGGAAGGTCCATAAAGACATTCGCTCGCACATAAGGCGAAGGCTCCGGCGGCAGGTGCCGGAAGCCCAGCGACTCATACAGATGAACCGCGTTGGCGAGTTTGTCGTTGGTGGCAAGGGTAAGCAGCGTTGCTCCCAGCGCCCGCGCCTGCTCGATGACGTATGCGAGCAGCTTGCGGCCAACGCCGCGCCCGCGATACTCCTCGGCGACCGCCATCTTGCCAACCTCATAGACGCCGGGCCGCACCACGATGAGCGCGCAACAGCCAATCGCCCGTCCTTCTACGCAGGCCATGTAGATATGGCCGCCGGGTTGAATGATGTAGCCGATGGGATTGCCCAGCACGACGCGGTCGGGATCTTCCAGGCCAAAGTATTTCTCGATCCATGCTTCATTCAGCCGGCGAAAGGCCGCAGCGTCGGCGGGCTGAAATGAGCGGAGCTGAAGGTGCGGGGTAGGCATGGAAGTATTCTCTCTCAGAGTGCTGTCGGGTATGTCGGCGAGGTCGAAGGTCAGTGGCATGATTGGAATCCTCTTTAAACCTCAAACTAAGTTCGTCCAACTCATATGTCCAATATCTTGTTCATCCGAATTATGATGTTTTAGATATGGATAGCGATATCGAGCTGCGCCACCTTCGCTACTTTGTCGCCGTTGCCGAAGAGCTGCACTTCGGTCGCGCTGCCGTACGGCTCCATCTTGCTCAGCCTCCGCTCTCGCAACAGATTCGCAAGCTCGAAGAGATTCTCGGCTACCCCCTCTTCGTGCGGACTTCGCGGACGGTAAGACTCACCGCCGCCGGTGAGGTTTTTCTCGATAGCGCCCGGCGCACGCTGCGCAACGTGAAGGAGGACATGGAGGAGGCCCGCAGCATAGGCCGCGGCGATGTCGGCTCTCTGCGCGTCGGCTTTATCGGTTCCGGCATGTTGACGCCGCTGCCCGCAATGCTTGGTCGGTACCGCCGGCAGTATCCCCGAGTGCAGCTACAACTGCGCGAGACCTACACCGCCGCCGTGATGCAGTCCCTGCTCAAAGGCACACTGGACGCAGGCTTCCTGCGCGATGGCGATCCGACAGAGGGACTTGTCATCGAGACGCTCTTCTCGGAATCTTTCGTCGCGGTGCTGCCCTACACGCATCCACTGGCCGCGCGAACCAGCATCTCCGCTGCGGTGTTGCGCGATCAGCCTTTTGTCTACTTCTCACCCATGGCGGGAAATCTGGCCTACGAGAAGTCCATCTCGCTGTGCGAAGAGCATGGTTTTCGTCCGCGAATCGTACAAGAAGCGCCGCAGTGGCTTACGATTCTGCGGCTCGTCGGCGCGGGCCTCGGCGTCACCATCGCACCGGAATGCGTCCGGCAGATTGCGGCGCCGAATGTCATCTGCCTCAACCTGCGAGGCGCCAAGGTGAAGAGCGATATCGAACTCGCCTACCAATCCGGCGAGAACCGCGCCATCGTGAAAGCCTTTGCCGCGATTGCGCGGGAGAGCTTCCGCAACACTGCCGAGAGGTGAAAGCTATCCGAGAAACATCTGCTCGACCTCGAGCCAGTTCTTCACTCGTTTGAAACCCTTTACCTTGGCATTGTGCGGCGAGCTGTACAGAATCCCCGTTCCTTGAAACCGCTGCAACTGCCGGGGATTGTCGTCGATCAGGTAATCCGCCCGCAGAATCCCCTTGTCCCCGCAATAGACGATGTGCGAAGGCGGAATAAACGGAAAATGCTTCTCCAGCCAGCGGTACTTCTGATGAAACGAAGTAGGAACCTCCATCGCAGCCGTGGCGATAAACACCTCGTAGTTATGCTGCAGCCGCTGCATCACCCGCTGCGACTCCGGCATCACCGCCAGCCTCTCGAAGAAGTCCTCCGACCGGAGATATGCTTCGAGCGCATCATGCCGGTCGCTGGACACGACCTGCCACAGCCATTTTCCTTCCAGGTCGGCCGCCGTGAGCTGCTCTTCATAATCGCGGTTGTAACGCAGCAGATGCTCAGCCACCGCATCCGCCATCACCTCATCCATGTCTACAGCAATTCGCTTCAAGGCAGGCCTATCCTCAATCCAGCAACACCCATCTCATTCCTGGTTCTTAGTTCCTAGTTTAGAGCGATCTCACAATCGAAGCCGCAATGCTCTCCACCGGAACCGTCTTCCGCTGTGGAGCGTCTCTTGCCGGATCGTAATACAACAGCCTTCCGCAGCTCTCGCACGTCATGATCTCGTCGTCATTGCTGCGGTCGCGCAGGTCATTCCAGCGTTGCGGGCGCAACATCATCTGGCAGGCCAAGCACTTCTGGTTCAGGGCCTCCGCCAGCCCCGTCCCCTTGCCCTTCGCAATGCGGTCGTAGTTCGAGAGCGTGGCCTCGCCAATCTCCGGTCGCAACGTTGCTCGCTTCTGATCGACCTCGGCCAGTGCCGCCTTGTCCGCAGCAATCGTCTCTGCCGCCCGCAAGCTCTCTCGCTCCAGGGTCTTGGTCGCATCCTCGACTGCCTCGTCAGCGACCGCCTTCTGTGCCTCCAGCGCCTCGCTGCGCACCATGCTCTCCAGCTCGGCGTCCTCTAGGCGGCCCACCTCGGCCTGAGCAAATCCAATCTCGTGCTCGAACGCCGTCACCTGCACCGTCGTCGTCGCCTGGTCGAGTTGCTTGCGGACACGGCCAATCTTCGCCTGATGGTCCTTCACCTCGGACTCCTGCCGCCGTCGCAACTTCTCTTCCTTCGCAATCAGGTCCAGCACGACTGCCCGCTGCCCGGCGACCGCCTTCGCCTTTGCTTCCAGTCCGGCTACATGCTTCGGCAGGGCCGTCATCTCATCCCGCAGACGCTTCGCCTCGACGTCGAGCCCCTGCAACACAATCAACTTCTCAAGATCCGGATGCATTCGCGCTCCCTTTCACTCATTAGAGCAGTTTTGGCGGAGGTGTGGAGGGTCAAAAGCAACAGCAAAGGCAAAGACGAAATGCCGGGGTTCTTCCCCTTCGACAAGCTCAGGGTCAGAATGACAACTTTTTGATGACTCGATAGCATCCATGACGAACTGCGCTAAAACCGGCATTCTCCGCGAAAAATATTTGTTCCTTCTTCGGCACCATTTCCGTTAATGGAAGACACAACTCCGATGGAGGATAATAAGTCCTATTGAGAAGGCGTAACCCTGCATCTCTGCCAGCGTAAAACGCCTCTTGTCACACTTGCCTGCCACAACTTTTCCCCAGGACTGGAAACCAGATGCAACTTTGGAACGAATATGAAGGAAGAATCGTCGCCGACCAATTTCCGCTGAAAAAGCTGCTTGAACCCGAAGGCAGAAGCGCTTTCTTTTCAACGACAAACGGTAGCGGAGCCCCCGCTATCATCCGCCTCATCGAAGCCCACTTCGACGAACCCGAGATTCTCAGCCGATGGAGTGCCGTCGCCAAAATTGACCAGACGAACCTGATAAAGCTCAAGAAATTCGGCCAAACCACGCTCGACGAAACCGCGCTTCTCTACGCTGTTATGGAGCCGACCGACGCCAGTCTCGCAGACATCCTCAAAGAGCGGACCCTTTCCACAAAAGAGACCATGCAGATCGCCACGAGCCTGGTCCCGGCGCTGGAAGCACTGCATGCAAATAACCTCGTCCACGAGCACCTCGAACCAGCCAATGTCCTTGCTGTCGGCGAGGCGGTGAAGCTGCGCAGCGACTGCATCCGCGAAGCTCCCGAAGGCGCGGAAGCCAATGAAGCCAGGGCCCGCGACGTCCACGGCCTTGCCACTGTCCTGCTCCAGTCCCTCACTCAACAGCGAAAACTGCCCGTCGGCACAACTCTGCCCGCGCCCTTCCATGAGATCGTCACCAACGGCCTCAGCGGGATCTGGGGATTGCCACAGATTGCAGCGGCGCTCGCGTCATCAGCGCCCATCCCAAAGCAATCGGCGCCTGTAGCTCCCATCCCATCCGCCGCAAAATCAACAATCTACGCCCCGCCGGCCACATCGGAACCGGCACGACGCATCGTCGCTCCAGTCGTGGAGGAGGATGAGCCGCGTCGTGTTCTCCCCTGGACGACCATCGCGGCAGCCGTCATCCTGGCTCTCTTTATCGGCTGGCACTTCCTGCACAAGACTCCGGCGGCGATTCCCACGCTGGCCACGATGCCGAGCCAGCCAGCTCCGACGGTCGCTGCGGCTAAGGAAGCAACTCCTTCAACGTCAGCGACTTCCGCCGCACGCAGCGGAATGACCGCGCCTGCCACGGGCCCTCGCACCCAATGGCGCGTCGTTGCCTATACCTATAACCACGAAAATCAGGCACAGGATAAAGCTGCCCAGATCATGAGCAAAAACGTTGCTCTCCACCCTGAAGTCTTTGCGCCTAAAGGCCATGCGCCCTACCTCGTTACCGTTGGCGGCTCCATGAACCACGAGGAAGCGATGGCCTTCCGGCGGAAAGCCCGTGCCGCAGGGCTTCCGCACGATACCTACGCGCAAAACTTCCCCGCAAACGCCCGCTAACCCAACCTATACCGCCGGAAACAGGCGCGAATTCTCTGAATCGTGCCTGTTTTTCAGTAATCCAATCTTCATTCATGGCTACGACCGCAATCGATCTACCCGGCGCGAAGGTTTCTAAAGCGCGCGACGCCGAAAACCGCTCCGGACACTCGGAAGAACGCCCTTGGCGTCCCAGCATCAATCCGTGGATTGTGGCGATGACGGTTACGCTGGCCACCTTCATGGAGGTGCTGGACTCTTCCATTGCGAACGTCGCGCTGCCGCATATTGCCGGTGGCCTCGGCTCCACGCAGGACGAGGCGACCTGGGTGCTTACCGCATATCTCGTCGCCAACGCCATCATTCTACCCGCCGGCGCGTACATGACGACCTTCATCGGTCGCAAGAAGTTCTACATGATCTGCGTGGCACTTTTCGGCATCAGCTCGGCGCTGTGCGGACTTGCGCCTTCGCTGCCGATCCTCGTCTTCTGCCGCATTCTGCAGGGCGCGGGCGGCGGCGGACTTGCGCCCTCCGAACAGGCCATTCTTGCTGATACCTTTCCTCCGGAGAAGCGCGGGCAGGCATTTGCGATGTATGGACTTGCGGTTGTGGTTGCGCCTGCTATCGGGCCTACGCTTGGCGGTTATATTACCGACCGCTTCGACTGGCGTTGGATCTTCTTCCTCAACATCCCCATCTGCCTGCTGTCGTTGTTTCTGACTTCACGCATCGTCGAGGACCCGCCCTACGTCAAGAAGCAAGTGGCGGAGAGCCAGCGTGGCGGCATCAGGCTCGACTTCGTCGGCTTCGCGCTGCTTGGGCTCACCTTCGGCTCGCTGGAGTTTCTGCTCGATAAAGGGCAGGAGGACGACTGGTTCTCTTCGCACATCATTAGCTTCTTCGCCATCGTCTGCGTGGCCGCTTTCGTCTTCATGATCTATTGGGAGCTGCGACAGCTTCGCATCGGCCATCGTCCCATCATCAATCTGACGCTGTTCAAGCGACGCAACTTCGCTATCAGCTTCCTGCTGATGTTCGTGCTTGGCTTCGCGCTGTACGGAACAACGGTGCTGATTCCGCAGTTGGTGCAGACGCTGCTTGGTTATACCGCGGAACTTGCCGGGCTTGTGCTGTCACCCGCGGGCTTCATCATGATGGCGATGATGCCTATCGTCGGCTTTCTCTCGGGCAAGATCGATGCGCGCAAGCTCATCGGCTTCGGTTTCCTGATGCTTACCTCTGCGCTGATCGAGATGCATACCCTGAACCTCGGGGTCAGCTACAAATACCTCGCGTTTCTGCGCATCTTCCAGGCTTCCGGGCTGGCGTTCCTCTTCATTCCGATCAATACGATTGCCTATATCGGCGTGAAGCAGTCAGAGAATAACGATGTCTCCGGTTTGACCAACCTTGCACGTAATGTTGGCGGTTCCTGTGGAACGGCTTTCATGGCGACGATGCTGCTGCGTCGCACAGCTGCGCACGAAAATAACATGGTGCGTAACCTTACGACGGCCAACCCTGCGTTCAATGCCCAGGTCGATGCGCTTAAGGGCTCTTTTGGGCAGGGTTATCAGGCCATTCACTCAGCCCAAGCCTATATCTATAACCAGCTTCATCGCCAGGCTTCCATGCTGGCTTATCTGGACATCATTCAGTACCTGGCTGTCTTCTGCGCGTGTATGCTGCCACTGCTGTTCCTTATTCCACGTCCGCCAAAACATGCTAGCCCATCCGCTGGGCATTAGGAACAGCGAAGGCAAAATACAGGGGGTCTCTCCACTGCGCTGCGCTTCGGTTGAGATGACGTAGGTTTATGGTGGGTTTGTGGTATGCCCGACGCAACATTTCGGTCACTGCAATCGCAATGTCATAGCTCCAAAATCGAGCGTGAACGCGTGAGCCTGCCTGAGCAGATCCATTCCGAGGTTGCCTGATGCCCACGTTCCGTTCCCATGGTCGGTAAAGACGTGTGCCGGTCTCAGGACAACACTCTTGCCGCCAACCTCGAAAATGACAGAGGGCAGTAGTATCGAGGAGTTTTCAACCTTCCCACCAAGCCCTTCAAGCGATCTTTTTTCTGGCGTGCCGCTCTTCATCAAGGCCGGGATGGCCTTTGCGAACTGCGGATTGAGGTCGGTGTCCACTGCGCCGGTGTCCAGCGTGAAATCAAGATGCTTGCGATCTACAAGCACATCAATGACAGGGGTTGAGTTGTGAAAGAGCATATTGCACTCGCTTAGGTTGAGGGTCTGGCCGGGAAAGCCAAACTCGAACTTGCCCGTAGGTGTCCACCGAATCGTGTGCATCGCGAGCAGTAGCGGGAGGCCAATGATCCCGTGCCTGTTCTTCGGAAGATGGTTCCACGGTTCACCTGAATCAGCGATCACCACGAAAGGTACGTCATGGAGATGAAGACCTCCTATGCGCAGATCCGACACAAGCGCGAGTTGGAAACCGGATACTCCTTTCCCACTAGAGTCACCCATCTTCCCCTTGACATGTTGAGTCGTGATGCCGAGTTCCCTAGCTTCAGACTCGCCGATGACTGAGATTGAAGCACCCGTATCGAAGAAAAGCTCTAAATCCTTGCCATTCGCCTTCAACGGCAAAAAGGTACTGCCGGGCTCGATGTCGATGCTGTTCGGCTTTGCTTCGACAACCGTCATCTTCGGCAACGCATTCAGTGCGGTGAGGATCGAGAGCATACTCTTGGCATCTGACGCGTTGGGGCGCTCGCGCAAAGCCGCCACGATCTCAGCGTATCCCTCGTGGTACATGCCGTTTCGGAAGTACATGTTTCCCAGAAGATCATGGGCTTCATAAGCATTGTCAGAGTGTGGATCATGCTGAATGACTGATCGCAGGTCGGTTTCCGCAGCTCGCACGCTATTCGAAGATGCATTGACAGCTCCCCTGTAAAAGAGAGGAGCATGGGAGCGTGAAACCGTGTCTCTTAGCGCAAATATTTGGTTCGTCTCGTATGCGGCTTTCAGAGCGTCTGGGAGCTGGGCCTTCACAAGTTGCCCAGTCAGAAACATCACCGATAAAGCGAGCATGGGTCCAAACCGCATCGAGCCTCCTCATTTCGAGCCTTCAATTGTCCAGACCAACGCCACTAGTGGCGCTCACATCAGCACTGCCTGAGAGGTGTCTATTGAGTGTACCTAAAATCTACGTCATCTCGACCGAAGGCGGCGCTTTTGCCGCCGCAGTGGAGAGACCCCTGTATTTGCCTTCGCCTGTTGCGGCAATTCATCTCCAACAAATAAGACCAGCACTCACTTCTGAGTTGAACCCTCCGAAGCATCGAGCACAGGCTTATCCAACCCGCGAACTGAATGTCCGGGCTTGCCCTGGAGATCGAAGACGATCACCTCGTTTTTGCCTTTTACCAGCCAGGGACCGGGAGCGTACAGCGCCTGTTGCGGTCCGATGTTCCAGATCCGTCCGAGCGGCTGGCCGTTCAGCCAGAGCTCGCCCTTGGTAAACTCGCTGGTGTCGAGGAAGGTGTCTCCTACTGCCGACAGATTGAAGCTGCCGCGATAGAAACATGCTCCTTCGCATGGTTTGGTGGAGTAGTGGAGTTTGACTACGGTGGTCATGGGGAGCGGGAAGATGTCCCACCCTGTCAGCGGCTCACCGTCCAGAGTTACCTGTTTGGTGATGCCAGCACGTTCGGTGGGAATCGACTTGCCGAAGTTTACCCGGCCTGTGTTTTCGACCAGAATATCGAGGCGTGCATTCGGCTTCGCCGCAGGAAGCGTGATCGTATTCTGCTTCAATCTGCGTTCGAGCGTACCTACCAGTTTTCCATCGAGATAGACCTGGGCGTAGCTGTGAAGCTGATCGAGCGCCAGTTGGCCTCCGGCTGCTTTTTTGAGATGAGTGCGGTAGAGGATGTATCCGTAGGCCTGGTCCACGTCTTCCATGCTGAGCACCTGCTCGGAGTGAATGGGCGCCGGCAGATTGCTCCACAGGGAGGCTGACTTCGACAGCGTTGCCGTGGGAGTGGTGATCGGCGCTGGGACTTCAGGGACAGGCGGCGGGGTGATGCCGGTGTCCTTTGCGATGACTTTACGGAAGGCGAGATACTTCGGCGTGGGCCGTCCGCTTTCATCGAGGGGGGAGTCGTAGTCGTAGCTGGTCACGTCGGGGCCATAGACTCCGTGGTCGATATTGGCGCCGTTCATAAAGCCGAAGCTGGTGCCGCCGTGGAACATATAGATGCTCGCGGAATAGCCCTGCTGCAGCATCCAGTCGAGGTTCGCGGCTTCGTTTTCGATGCTGGTGTGCGCGTGTTTCCCGCCCCAGTGATCGAACCAGCCGGCCCAGAATTCGCTGTTCAGGAACGGACCGTTAGGACGATACTTCTTGAGCGTTGCAAAGGCGCTCTGCGCTGCGCCGGAGCTGCCGCCGCCAAAGTTGATGCCCACGGGAAGCTCCGGCAGCGAGCCGTCCGGAACCTCTTCAGGACCATCGGCGGTGTAGAGCTGCGACTTGGTAAATCCTGCATCGACCAGCATCTTGTGGATATCTTCCATGTAGACGTGGTCCTTGCCGTAAGAGCCGTACTCGTTTTCTACCTGGGTCAAGATGATGGGGCCGCCGTTGCCTATCTGCAGGGGCGCTACTTCCTTGCCGAGACGCGTAAGCCACCGCTTCGCCGGTGCAAGGAACTTAGGATCGGTGCTGCGCAAGACCAGACCGTGGTCTTTGAGCAGCCATGCGGGGTAGCCGCCCAACTCCCACTCCGCGCAGGCATAAGGCCCGGGACGCAGGATGACGTAGAGGCCTTCCTCCTGGGCCTCGCGGACAAATTCGGCGACGTCCTTGTTGCCGGAGAAATCGTAGACGCCGGGCATGGGCTCGTGCTCGTTCCAGAAGACGTAGGTCGTTACCGTGTTGAGGCCCATCGCCTTCGCCATTCTGAAGCGGGCACGCCAGTAGGCGCGCGGGATTCGCTGATAGTGCATCTCGCCTGAGATGACCTGAAAGGGCTTGCCGTCGAGGGCGAAGTGATCGCCCTGCACGGCGAAGGTGTGCGGCGCCTGGTCCGCGGCTGTTGCTTGCGCGTGAATGGTGGAGAAGGAGCAGAGCAGCAACAGCAGAAGAGAAAATCTGAAACGCACGAGACACCTCAATGGTGGAAGTCGATCAGCAGGCGTGGTGCTCCACTGAATCTGTAGGCCATCGCCATTCTATACAGGACCAGGACGGCATTTATTTGCGGGCGAGGGCGACACGGGGAATCTGCTGGAGATCGGCGATAAAGGAAACATCTTTCCATGTGCTGAGGAGGGAGGCTAGAGCGCTACTTTGGCCGTGCCCGATCTCCAACGCAAGGAGGCCGCCTAACTTGAGTGCGGCGTGGGCCTGCGGGATGAGGCGGCGGTAGATGTCGAGGCCGAGAGGGCCGGCGAAGAGCGCCTGCGAGGGCTCGTGGTCGCGGACCTGTGGATGGAGTTCTTCGCGGTCGCCTTCGGGGATGTAGGGAGGATTGCTGACGATGGCGTCGAAGGTTACGGTTTGCTCGTTTTGAGAGAGGCCGTCGAACAGATCGGACTGGAGGAAGCGGATACGGCCGGAAAGATTGTGAGTGCGGGCATTTTCGCGGGCTACTTCGAGGGCTTCGGCGGAGAGGTCGATGGCGGTGATGCGGGCCTCGGGCAGGTGGACGGCGAGGGCCAACGCGATGGCTCCGGTGCCGGTGCCGATGTCGAGGATATTCAAAGGCTGATTGCGCGGAAGCTGGTGCAGGACAGCTTCGACGAGGTGTTCGGTTTCGGGGCGCGGGATGAGCGTGGCTGGAGTGACTTTCAGATTGAGGCCGAAGAACTCCTGTTCGCCGAGGATGTATTGGATGGGTTCGTTGTCGAGGCGGCGGTCAATGGCTGCCTGATATGCGGCAAGTTGTTCAAGGGTAAGGATGCGGTCGGGATAGGCGAGGAGTGTTGCGCGATCTATCTGGAGGATATGGAGGAGCAGGAGTTCGGCGTCGCGGTGGGCGTGGTCGCGGAGGTGCGGATTTGTGGCGAGCGTTGCGGCGGCGTTGGCGAGGGATTGGCGGAGGGTCATTGGAACAAAGTGGTTGGCGTGTCTCGATGAGATGAGGCCGGCGTCGGGATTATTAGAGTAGTTTTGGAGTAGGTGTAGAGAACCAAAGAACAGCAACAGCAAAGGCAAACACGAAATACCGGGGTTCTTGCCCTTCGGCAAGCTCAGGATCAGAATGACAAACGTTTTTGACTCTACAGCATCTACAAAATTACTCTAATAGGATTGTCGCTTACGACACAGACCATGCCAAGCGACGCTGAGATGAGTCAGGGGACGATTCTCGATGTGACGGTGAGCTCGTGATAGTTGCGGTAGGTTGCGTCGAAGGACCATTCCACGGGAGCGTTGTAATCCATTGATTTTGCCGTGACTCTTTGCGGCAGCCAGAAGATCTTGCCGTTCAGAATTACTTTGCTGAAGTTGATCGACCATGTCCATAGAGTAAGCGTGCCGGGCATCATGGGATGATTCGGGGTGCGGCATTCGATGCGCTCAATCTGCATAGTCTGCGGATCTATGAATGCCCGTCCGGTGCTTGGCTCCATCGTGAAACAGCGTTTATCGCGATCTTTCGGTGCTTTGGTGGCGAACTCGATGATGTAGCGGCGGTCGAAGAGTTGAGAGGTCAGATGGTAGTTGAAGCAGGCTTTCTGGTCGAAGGTGATGAGGGCCGTGGCGATGCTGAAGGCGCCGGAGAAGATGACTGGCCCACTCAAGGTCTGCACGCCGTTTACGGGCGCGCCGTTGATGGCTTTAATCTCGCGAGACTCGGCCAATTGAATGTCGTTATCGTGGCCGGAGCGCTTGAGCCGGAAGATGGAGTCAGCGCGTGTAAGAGAGCGCAGAAATCCGCTTTGATGCATCTCCGAGAGGACCTGCTCGTCGCAGAAGAAGCTGGGTATGGATGCGTGGTATTGGAAGAAATTCTTCTCCAACTGCAGGAGGATTTCATCGAGTGTGGGTTTTGCGGATTTTTCCGGTTGGAGACTGGAATTGGGCGTTGGCTGTTGAGCGAACGTGTACGGTTGCAGGCCCAGCAGCAAACCGCCCAGAAGCATGCATCGTGAGATAGCGTTACAAAGGCCCGACACCACGGCTGTCTCCTTTTTTGCTGCTAAGGATTGTCTCTGACGATCTGAGGGATTGCAAAGAGTGGCAACGGGTCGATGGGGGCTTCGGGGATCAGGCGGTTTCGGCTTCGGCCTTTAGTTTTTCCGCGGTGTAGTGGGCGATGAGGGCGTCGATGGTCGGTTGCAACATGCCTTCCATGACCATGTTGAGCTGGTGGTTGGTGAGGCCGATGCGATGATCAGTGAGGCGGTTCTGCGGGAAGTTGTAGGTGCGGATTTTTTCGCTGCGGTCGCCGGTGCCTACCTGTTGCTTGCGGTCCTTGGCCTGGAGCTGGTGGATGCGTTCCGCCTCCACTTCATAGAGGCGGGCACGGAGGACGCGCATTCCCTTCTCGCGGTTCTTGATCTGGGATTTTTCGTCCTGGCAGGAGACAACCGTGTTGGTCGGGATGTGAGTGATGCGGACGGCGGAGTAAGTGGTGTTGACCGACTGGCCGCCGGGGCCGGAGGAGCAGAAGGTGTCGATGCGGAGGTCTTTGGCTTCGATCTTGATGTCTACCTCTTCGGCTTCCGGAAGCACGGCTACCGTGATGGCGGAGGTATGCACGCGGCCCTGCGTCTCTGTGGCCGGTACGCGCTGGACGCGGTGCACGCCGGACTCGTACTTCATCTGCGAGTAGACCTTGTCGCCCTCGAAGATGGCGGTGACTTCCTTCATGCCGCCGCCGATGCCGGTCTCGGAGGTGGAGAGGACTTCGACCTTCCACTTGTGCTGCTCGGCGAAGCGGAGATACATGCGGAACATCTCGGAGACGAAGATGGCGGCCTCGTCGCCGCCGGTGCCGGCGCGAAGCTCGATGATGATGTTCTTGTCGTCGTTGGGGTCTTTGGGCAGCAGAAGGACCTTGAGCTCCTCTTCGACCACGGCAAGCCTGGGCTCGAGGCCGGTGATCTCATCGAGTGCCATGGCGCGGAGGTCGAGGTCGGACTCGGCGAGCATACCTCTGGCTTCGGCGATGCCGTCCTTGAGCTTGCGGTACTCGCGAAACTTTTCGACAGTGGGCTCGATGTCGCGGTGTGCTTTGGCGGTGGCTTGGAATTTCTTCTGGTCATTGACCAGGCTGGGGTCGGACATCTGGCGGCCGAGGTCTTCATAACGGGCTTCGAGTTGGTCGAGGCGGTCAAACATATAAAAAAATCCTTATAGCAAAGTCTTTTGGAGTTGTTCTAGGAAGCGGCTGAGAGGAAGGCGCAGCTAGGCAAAGTCGTGACGGTCGTAGGTCACGCGGGGAGTAGTCACCGGAATTGCTGCTGGATTCATATCTATTTAGATGTTACTCCTGCCCTGGTGGGTGCGGGGAGCATCTTTTCGTGGGTTTGCGGGGCAATTTTGTTTTGCAGCATCCATGAGGGTTTACCTTCTAAGAGAGAGATCAGAGCTGTTCGTTTGCCGGAATGGATATTGGATGTGCCGCACGGAACTCTTCGAAATTCACGATCACCCCCGGTTTCCGGCGTTCCTGCGGGATCTGATCACGGATGCGCTTCAGGCACTCTGGAACTTCAGCAATTCTTATAAGCCTATCCTGCCGCTTCTGCGGAATGCACTTGCGAGTGCGGGAACGATGGAGGTTCTCGATCTTTGCTCGGACGGTGGCGGTCCCTGGTTCCGATTAGTCCAGTACCTCGAAAGTGAGCAGCATTTTCCGATCAGCGTCTGCTTGACCGACAAGCATCCCAATCAGGAGGCATTCGAGAGGGCGCTCTCCAATCCCAATTCAAAGATCGGGTTTGATTCGCGGCCGGTCGAGGCTACCGAAGTGCCATCCGATTTGAGAGGCTTTCGGACGATGTTTTCCTCGTTTCATCATTTTCGAGCGGCCGAGGCGCGCAAAGTCCTTGCCAATGCGGTGGAGCATGGCAGAGGCATCGCTATCTTTGAAATGGCGCGACGGGAGCCGAGAATCATGCTGAGTATTTGCGTCATTCCCATCCTGATCCTGTTCCTTACGCCGCGAATCCGGCCTTTCCGCTGGTCGCGGCTGCTATGGACTTATGTGCTTCCCATGGTGCCGTTTGTGCTGTGGTTTGATGGGTGGATGTCGTGTTTGCGCTCTTATTCGCACGAAGAACTAAGCGAACTCGTGCGGAGCCTCCCCGAGGGAAACTATCAGTGGGAGCTGGGTACGCAGTCCGATGGGTTCCTGCCGGTGACTTATCTGATCGGGCATCCAGTAAACAACGAAACCAGTTAGAAAT
The DNA here is from genome assembly GCA_002197545.1 of Acidobacteria subdivision 2 bacterium RH1 MAG20. Next base: position 174,936 of record NFUO01000112.1, read on the forward strand.
TTGCGATGGCAGGCATTTTCGCTGCAGGCGTCCAAATGGGCGCTTCTGTAAATGGGCCTTGCGAGCGCGGTAGCTGCAAATTCGGCATCAATTCAAACTGAACTGCTGCTTTTGTTGAGAGGGCTTCAGGCATGGGGCAGTTTCAGGACTTGGCGGAGTTGGCGGAGAAACTGACGGGTGAGGCTGGCCAGGTGGACAAGCCAGTGGAAGCTGGAGTCTAGGCGGCTTCGTGGCAAGAAAAAGGCCGCTTCGCTGAGCGGCCTTTTCCCGGTATGACGGTGTGCAGCTTAGGCGAAAAGCTTTCTGCGGACTGTGCCAGCAGCGGCGAGAAGCCCACTGCCAAGCAGAACCAAACTCGATGGCTCAGGAACCGGGCTGGGATCGGAACCAGGACCGCTCACGGTGCCGCAGAAGACTCCATGGCTGTCGAAGATCGAGAAGTTCGTCAGACCCGGAGAGGCGAGGGAGGTCAGGGTCAAGGTGCCGATGGAGTAGGGAGAATTCCTGTTATGAGAGGCGCCAAACCAAGTACCAACGACGACCGTGTTCGCATCCTGATACACAATGTCGAAAATCTCATTCAGTTTGCCGCTGAGAGTGGCGTTTGTCACATCGCTGAGGCCGGTGAGGGTAAAGCCACCCGGGATAAATGAGGTGCCGTGGTGATCCAAAGTGAGATCGTAGGTGTAGTTATCTCCAACCTGCGAAACGAAGGTAATGGAATCGGCTTTTGCCAGAGGAGTGAAAGCAAAGGCAGAGGCAAGAAGTGCAATAGCGAACAGTTTGATCTTCAAAAAAGGTCTCCCAAGAACAAGAATTTGATTGATTCGTCTTTGACGATGCACTTATCTTGCCAATCTTGTAACCATTTATTTTGTTATAGATACACGGGATGTATTGAGAGGGTGTGCAAATTTTTGCGGGGCAACGATCATAGATTGGGCGAACCTTTTCCGAAGATCGTGCGATTAATGATGGATAAAAGCCTTGGCGCATCGTGGGTGACGACAAAATCATCCAACTGGCCATGGAATATAGAAATCTTGGTAAATCAGGACTGAAGGTGCCGGAGCTTTGCTTCGGTGCGGGGACATTTGGAGCAGGTAATGAGTTCTTCAAGGCATGGTCGGAGACGACGCAGGCAGAGGCCGACCGCATCGTCGGCATCTGCGTGGATGCGGGGTTGAACTTCTTCGACACCGCGGATGTGTACTCCGATGGCGGCAGCGAGACCGCGCTGGGCAAGGCGCTGGCGCACCACAAGCGCGAAGATGTGCTGATCTCGACGAAGTCCACCTTCCGGCTGGGCAACGGCCCGAACGATGTTGGGTCGAGCCGCTATCACCTGATTCAATCGCTGGAGCGCAGCTTGAAGCGGCTGGGAACGGACTATGTGGATGTGTACCATCTTCATGCCTTCGACGCGACGACGCCGGTAGAGGAGACGCTGAATACGCTGGACAAGTTTGTGCGCGAGGGCAAGGTCCGCTATATTGCGTGCTCGAATTTTTCCGGCTGGCATCTGATGAAGTCCCTCAACGTGAGCGAGCGGTATGGGTGGGCGCGCTATGTGGGGCATCAGGCGTACTACTCGCTGGTTGGGCGGGACTACGAGTGGGAGTTGATGCCGCTGGCGCTCGATCAGGGCGTGGGCGCGCTGGTATGGTCGCCGCTGGGCTGGGGACGGCTGACAGGTATGATTCGCCGGGAGACTGGGATTCCGAAGGACAGCCGGTTGAATGCCAAGGTGGTGGCGGACAGTGGCCCGCAGGTGCCGGAGGAGTATCTCTATAAGGTAGTCGATGCGCTCGATGAGGTTGCGAAGGAGACAGGCAAGACGGTCCCGCAGATCGCGCTGAATTGGCTACTGGGCAGGCCGTCGGTTTCAACGGTGATCATCGGCGCGCGGAACGAGGAGCAGTTGCGGGCCAATCTGGGCGCGGTGGGCTGGAAGCTGACCCCGGACCAGGTAGCCAGGCTGGATGCGGCCAGTGCTGTTGGGCTGGCTTATCCCTATTGGCATCAGCGGCAATTTGAGGAGCGGAACCCTAAACCCGTGTAAATTCAGTCACCGACGGGACTTACTGTATTAAAAAAGGGAGAGCATTTCCTGTGAGCGTCAGACGGAGGATGTGTTCTCCTTTTTTCTTTCCGGGGCACCTGCTGAATTGTAGAAGAGTGCCGATGTATGATTAGGGCCAGAAATTGGCTTGAAAAATGCGTTGAAACTTACTTTTTTCTGCGGCGTCATAATACTCACATGAAAGCAGCTCAACTACAGGACCATCTATACCAGCTCGAAGAACGACTCTTCCATCCGAGCCGTGAGCCGGACCGTGCCGCACTTGTTCCGCTGATTGCTGAAGACTTTCAGGAGTATTGCAGCTCCGGCCGCATCTATAGCCGTCAGCAGACGATTGACGACCTGCTTACGAGCTCGCCCCGCAACGCTACTATCAGCCATTTCTACGTCACTCGCCTCGCTCCTGATGTGGCACTAGCCACATACCACGCCGCGACGACACTTCACGTCTCGCACCGCTCGTCGTTGTGGGTCTTTCGCGATAACCGTTGGCAACTCCTCTTCCACCAGGGAACCATCGCCTCCTGAGAGCCGATCATGCCCGCTTCTTCTCGTGGTACTCCTGCTCTGTATTAATCTCCCACAGTGCGGCCTTGTCCACGTTGCCCGCTAATATTCCGTCCACCGCTGTCATCGCGGTCAGCATACTGTGGTCCTGATTGTTGTACTTGTGCATCCCGTTTCTGCCTACCAGAAACAGGTTCTCGAACGAATCCGTAAACCCGCGCAGCTCATCGAAGCGATGGTAGGTGCCAAAATAAGCCGGATAGGTCTTCGGCACACGGACTACATGCCCATCCGTGACGTCCTCGGCGTTTAGAATGCCGATCTTCGCTACTTCGGCGATGGCGAAGTTCTTCAGATCTTCGTCTGTCATCTTCCATAGCTCGTCCGTCTCATAGCAGAAATACTCCAGGCCGATCCATACTTTTGAAGGGTCCGCTACGAGATAGGGACTCCAGTTGTTGAATATTTGTAACCGTCCCAGGAGCACATCCGGCTCCTGCACGTAGATCCATGTGTCCTTCAGCAGTCCGCCGTCGGGCTCATGCACCTTGAGCCGGTCAGCGAGGAGGCCGACGGTAATGAAGTCGCGATACTGCAGGCCTTCGCTTACCTCCTGCACGGTTTCCGGTATCGGCGCATCGATCGCCCGCACCAGATCGCGCATCGGCATGGTCGAGAAAAAATAATCGCCTGCAAATGTCCGGCGTGCGCCGGCATCGTTCACTGCGTCGATAGCGACGATGCGCTTTCCGTCGCAGTGAATTTTATCTACGCGCCATCCCAGATGAATCTCTCCGCCCTTCTCGCGGACCTGGTCGGCAACATGCTCCCATAACTGCCCTGGGCCGAATTTTGGATACAGAAAACGTTCAATCAGGCTGGTGTCTGTCCCCTTCTGCGAGAGGTCGCTACGTTTCCGGATCGTGCAGCTCTTCTTGACGAAGTGTTTTACGGCGGTCGTCAGGCTCAGCCCTTTAATCCGCTGTGCGCCCCATTCCGCGGAGATTTCATTGCAGGGCGTGCCCCAGACCTTCTCGGTGTAGCTCTTGAAAAATGTCAGATAAAGCTGCCGCCCAAAGCGATTGATCAAAAAGTCTTCGAGACTCTTCTCAGGTTTGATCTGACTTACTCTCGACTTCAGATAGCTTGTGCCTACTTTGAGCGTTCGCGCTACGCCTAGATTGCCGAGAGTGGTCTTCGTCAGCGTAATGGGATAGTCGAAGAACTTTCGCAGGTAATAGATCCTGCTTTTGCGTGGACGGATCAACATCACCAGATCGGAGTTGGCGGGCGCGGCGGCTACCAGCGTCTCGGCGTGCCCGTCCTTCTTTCGATGTTGTTCCTCCGTCTCCGTCTCGCCGGCGTCGGTCTCGAGGACGATAGGCCCGGCACCGCGCAGGACGGGTTCTTCAGGCGAGTGGGCTGGGATGGACACGATGCGGCGCTTGCCCTGGTAGTAGATCTCCTGCGAGGATGCGGCATTCTCCGTACAGTCCGACCCGGGCGGCATCAGGTCGATCCACCACTGCATCACCCGATCGCTCTTGGAAAAAAAACGGTGGCCGCCGATGTCCATTCGATTGCCCTTGTAGCGAACCGTTCGTGAAATGCCGCCAATCTCGTGGCTGGCTTCGAGCACAATGGGAACAATGTCAGACCGTCTCAGCAACTCCAGCGCCGCAGTTAACCCCGCTGGCCCGGCGCCAATCATGATTGCTCGTTTACCCATCCATTGCCGCGCTGCTTGTCATATTGCTCCTGAGCCGCCCCGAGTCTAAGGCGTTAGACGTGTTATTTCAGAGAATAGACGCTCACTGTGGTGGGCCCTTGTAGAAAAGCGAAAGGAACGGCAAAAGCGAAATACGGAGGTCTCTCCGCTACAGCGGCAAAAAGCGCCGCATCCGGTCGAGATGACGTGGTTTTTGGATTGGGGTGAGATAACTATGGAAAAACGTCATCTCGACCGAAGCCACGCAGCTTTATCGCGTGGCGCAGTGGAGAGACCTCTGTATTTCGCTTTTGCTGTTGTCCTTTAACTGTCTACTTTTTTTCGTGTGTACAGTTTTTGGACAGATTCTCAGGCTGCCGTGCGTCCGGTCACTGTAAATTTCAGACCATCTTTTCCAGCATCGACCACGACATGGTCCCCGTGCAGCACAGTTCCATCGAGGATCTTTACAGCCAGCTTGTCCTGCACCATTCGCTGGATGGCCCGCTTCAAGGGGCGAGCACCATAGGCGCGGTCGTATCCTGCGGTGAAGATTGCGTGGCGCGCCTTGTCGGTCAGCTCCAGCGTAATCTTCCGATCTGCCAGAAGGGCTTGCAAGTCCTTGAGCCGTAGATCGACGATGTGGGTCAACTGCTCGTCGCCGAGCGGACGGAAGACGACAATGTCGTCCACGCGGTTGAGGAACTCGGGCCTGAACTGCTGGCGAAGCACTTCCATCACGCGGCCTTTTGCCTCTTCAAAGCCCTCTTCGCCCTGTGCCCATGCCGTGGACAACTGCGATGCGCCGACGTTTGAAGTCATGATGAGCACCGTGTTTTTGAAGTCGACCGTGCGGCCCTTTGAGTCCGTCAACCGACCGTCGTCGAGCACCTGGAGCAGCACGTTGAAGACATCGGGATGCGCCTTCTCGATCTCGTCGAAGAGGATGACGGCGTAAGGACGGCGGCGGACGGCTTCGGTTAACTGGCCGCCCTCGTCATAGCCGACGTAACCGGGAGGCGCTCCGATCAGACGAGCCACGGCGTGCTTCTCCATGTACTCGCTCATGTCGATGCGCACCATCGCGGCTTCGTCGTCGAAGAGAAACTCCGCGAGGGCGCGGGCGGTCTCGGTCTTCCCGACGCCGGTCGGTCCGAGGAAGATAAAGGAGCCAATGGGCCGCTTGGGATCGCTTAGCCCGGCACGGCTGCGACGAATGGCGTTCGCGACTGCGCTGAGAGCCTCGTCCTGACCGACGACGCGCTCGCGCAGACGGTCCTCCATCTGCGCCAGCTTCTGCGTCTCGCCTTCAAGCATCTTGCTGATGGGGATGCCGGTCCATTTGGAGACGATGGCAGCGATGTCCTCCTCGTCTACTTCTTCTTTTAATAACTGTGACGAGTTTCCTGCGACTTGGTCCTGCGCTGCGGTCAGGGTCTTCAGTTCGGCTTCCATTTTGGGGATTTCGCCGTACTGCAACTCGGCTGCGCGCTGGAGGTTGCCTTTACGGGTCTCCTCGCCGGCCTGGAAACGCAGTGCCTCCAGCTTCTCTTTCAACTCGGCGATGCGGCCGATGGCGCCGCGTTCGGTCTGCCAGCGTGCGCGCAGGCCCGCGGCCTTCTCCTTGATCTCGGCGAGTTCGCGCTCCACGATTTCAAGGCGTTCTTTCGAGCCGGGATCGGTCTCGCGCTTCAGTGCGGCACGTTCGATTTCGAGCGAGGTCCCGCGGCGTTCGAGGTCGTCGATCTCGACCGGCACTGAGCCAATCTGAATCGCCAGCGCTGCCGCGGCTTCGTCGACGAGATCGATGGCCTTGTCCGGCAAAAATCTGTCGGAGATGTAGCGGTGCGAGAGCGTGGCCGCGGCCACAATCGCCGAGTCCTTGATGCGTACCTTGTGGTGGGCCTCGTATCTCTCCTTCAGCCCACGCAGAATGGCGATGGTGTCCTCGACATTAGGTTCGCCGACGTAGACGACCTGGAAGCGCCGCTCCAGCGCTGCATCCTTCTCGATGTACTTGCGATATTCATTCAGGGTCGTGGCGCCAATCGCACGCAGGCTGCCTCGGGCGAGAGCAGGCTTCAGCATGTTCGAGGCATCCATCGCGCCCTCGGCTGCACCCGCGCCGACCAGAGTATGCAGCTCATCGATGAACAAAATAATCTCGCCGTTCGACTCCTCGATTTCCTTTAGCACCGCCTTTAAACGGTCTTCGAACTCGCCGCGAAACTTCGCTCCGGCGATCATTGCGCCGAGGTCGAGCGCGCAGACACGCTTGTTCTTCAGGACTTCCGGAACATCGCCGACAAAGATCCTCCGCGCCAGGCCCTCCACAATCGCGGTTTTGCCTACGCCCGGTTCGCCGATCAGCACCGGATTATTTTTAGTCCGGCGCGAAAGCACTTGCACCACGCGGCGAATCTCCTCGTCGCGCCCGATCACAGGATCGAGCTTGCCTCGGCGCGCCAGGTCGGTTAGGTCCTTCGCGTACTTCTCCAACGCCTGAAATTTTCCTTCGGGATTCTGGTCGGTCACCCGCTGCGACCCGCGCACGGCGCTCAGTGCCTTGAGGATCGCCTCATGTGTGCCGCCCAAGGCAGCCAGGGCCGTCTGTACCGCATCTCCCTTTTGCTTCGACAACGCCAGCAGCAGATGTTCGGTCGAGACATAGTCATCTTTGAAATTTTCAGCTTCCTTGAATCCCTGCTCCAGAACCTTCTGTAAGGCAGCACTCATCCCCGGCTGCGCTCCGCCCTGAACCTTCGGCAGCTTGGCGATCGCGGAGTTCACGCCCGAGAGCAACTGCTCGATCGGGACGCCTACTTTTTCGAGCACCGGAATCACCACACCCTCGCGGTCTTCGAGCAGCGCTGCCATCAGGTGCAGCGGCAGCACCTCGGGATTGCCATTCTCGGCTGCATGGCCGCTCGCCGCCTGTACCGCCTCCTGCGACTTTACTGTCAACCGCTCCCACTTGATCGCCATCCATGACTCCTTACATGCCTTTTGATTGGACTAGTCTATGCCTGTTAAGATGCTCGGGAGTGAATGAAGGTCGCATATTATATGACAATAAGCCACTCATATTTAAGTTGGGATAACCCTTCTGTTGAGGCGACATTAGGAAAGGGCGACCACGGATGGCCGCCCTTCGGTAATGTGGTTTGAGACTATTTATGCGTTGACGGGCTGCTTCATCTCGCTAACATGTTTAGCCAGAAGCTCTTCCAGACCTTCGAGGGCCTTGGAGAAGCCTACGATACCTTCCTTCAGCTTGTCGGTGGCCATACGGTCGGCGGCGTGCATCTTGTCGAAGGTGGCCTTGTCCATCGGGATCTTCTCGATCTTGAGGTCCTTTGCTTTGGAGGCGTCGAGCTTGCGCTCCAGTGTGCCCTGGGCGGCTTCGAGTTCGCCGAGGAGCTTGGGCGCAATGGTGAGGAGGTCGCAACCGGCAAGTTCGATGATCTCACCGGTGTTGCGGAAGCTGGCTCCCATGACGACGGTCTTGTAGCCGAAGTGCTTGTAGTAGTTGTAGATAGTGGTGACGGACTGGACACCGGGATCGTCGGCTCCAGTGTAGTCCTTGCCGGTGTCTTTCTTGTACCAGTCGAGGATGCGACCGACGAACGGCGAGATGAGGGTGACCTTGGCTTCCGCGCAGGCGATGGCCTGGTGCAAGCCGAAGAGCAGGGTCATATTGCAGTGGATGCCCTCTTTTTCCAGGATCTCGGCGGCCTTGATGCCTTCCCAGGTGGAGGCGAGCTTGATGAGGACGCGCTCGCGGGAGACGCCGGCCTTCTCGTACTGCGCGATGATGTCGCGGGCCATCGCGATGGACTTTTCGGTGTCGTAGGAGAGGCGGGCATCGACCTCGGTGGAGACGCGGCCGGGGACGATCTTGAGGATCTTGAGGCCAAAAGCCACGGCCAGGTTCTTGAAAGCCAGGGCAGCAACTTCCTTATCGGTGGCCTTGTCGCCGGCGTCTTTCTTCGCTTGCTGGAGAACGCCGTCCACGATGGACTGATACTCGGGCTTTTCTGCCGCAGCTGCGATCAGCGAGGGATTCGTGGTGGAATCCTGCGGCTTGTACTGTTGAATCGAATTAATGTCGCCGGTGTCTGAGACGACCGTGGTCATGCCGCGTAGCTGTTCTAGTAGAGAGGCCATTTTGTTGCTCCTTCGCTGTCTTAGAGTTTATCAAGGTTGAAAGGGTTACGCGCTGTTCTGGGGATTGGTTGGAAATTCACGGGATGCGATAGCTTTAGCCGGGCTGGAAGGTGTTTTCGAGAACTCCGAGGCCTTCTATGTCTATTTGGATGCGGTCTCCGGGGTTAACGGGGCCTACACCCGCGGGGGTTCCGGTGGGAATGAGGTCGCCGGGTTCGAGCGTCATGGTGGCGGTGATGTAGCGGAGCAGATGCGCGATGGGGAAGATGAGGTCGCTGGTGGAGCCCTGCTGTTTGATGGCTCCGTTGAGGCGGGTAGTGACGGTGACGGGAGTTCCGCCCGTCTCTCCGAATCCGCAGGGGTCGATCTCGTCGGAGACGATGGAACCGACCGGGCAGAAGGTGTCGAAGCCCTTGCCGCGGGTCCATTGGCCGTCGCTCTTCTGGATGTCGCGGGCGGTGACATCGTTGACGATGACGTAGCCGCGAATGTAGGGGCGGACGTCCTCGTCAGGGCCGAGGTTGCGGCAGCGGCGAGCGATGACGATGCCTAATTCTCCCTCGTAATCGACGCGTTCGGAGAGGGCGGGCATGAGGATGATGCCGTTGGGAGCGAGGAGTGACGATGGTGGTTTGAGGAAGAGGAGAGGTTCTTTGGGGACTTCGTTGCCTAGTTCGGTGGCGTGGTCGCGGTAGTTGCGGCCTATGCAGAGGATCTTCGAGGGCGTGACCGGTGGGAGCAGGTGCAGGTCTTTGAGGGGTGTGGGCCGGAATTCGGTTTGAGAAAGGGATTTGGCGGCGCGGTCTTCCTCGGGGGCTGGCATCGGGCGGATGGCCCAGAGGTCTCCGTCGCGTTGCTCGACAAAGGCGTAGAGGGAGCCGTGCTCGGGGGAGAGAAATTTACAGTAGCGCATGTCTATTGGTTCCTTAGCGATTCCTGGGCTTCGTTGCTGGTGGGACTTTCGTTGTGGGCGGTGTCGATGGCCGTGACGCGGTAAACGTAGGTTTGGCTGGGTTGGGCTGTGTGGTCGCTGAAAGCGGGGGTTTGAATTGGGGTGGGTGTCAGCCGCGTCGGGGTTCCGGTGGGTGCTCCGTTGGTGACTGCCTGGCGGTAGACGATGTAGCCGGTCAGGTCGGGTTCGGTGTTGGGCTCCCAGGAGAGGTCGATGCTGCCGGCAGAGGGGATGGCGGCGAGACCGGTGGGGGCTTTCGGGGGGAAAGTGTCGCGCATGATGACGGTGATGGCTGCGGATGGGGTGCTGCGTAGTTCGAGCGGGTGGCCGTTGAGGCTGACGGATTGGACTCGCTGGGCGGTGTAGCGGTAGGTCTTGCCTCGTTGGGCGGTGGGGTCGATGGTGCCGCCAGGATCGGAGGATTGCTTGCCGGTCTGGAGGTGAATTTCGGCAGGGGTGGATGGCGCTGATTGGAAGGGTTGTTTGGTGGAGGCTTTGTGGGGAATGGTGGTCTGGACGAGGGTTCGGTCGAGTTCGACGGTGGATGGTGTGGACTGCGGCTGCCACTCGAGCATTGCGCCGTCGCGGATTGGGGTGGCCTGGAGGTGTTCGACGGGCGGAGACGCGGTACCGGCGGCCGCGAAGGCTGGTGAGGAGAGTCCCGCTGAGTGGCCGTTGGCGTTGAGAATCTGTACACGATAGATGAGGAGGGTCGCGGGACCGGTAGTCAGGTTGGCGGGCAGGGCTTCGGAGGCTTCGGTTGGACCGGGTTTAACGGAGAGGCGTTTGACGGTGGGGCAGTTGGGCGCTGCAGAATGCGATGGCGCGGCAGGAAGTTCGCGGCAGATCTCGGCGGTGAGAGTGGGCGGAACCTTGAGCCCGTCGGTGGTCTTGTCCGGAGTTGTCCAGTGGAGGGCCACATTGTTGCCTGTGCGAATGGCAGTGAGATCGGTGATGAAGCGGGGCAGATGCAGGGACGGGGGACGGGCGGGTCCGGGGCTGGCGCAGCCAGATAAGGATGCTACGAGGAGGGTAACGGCCAGTGCGGTGGCGTTGCGTTGGGCTGGTTGGCTGGGGAACTTCATTGGTCACAGGCTAGCATTTTGGCCATGACCTATCACCTGCGATGAAAAGAGAAGGAGGCCAAGACATCTTTTGATGCGATTTCAACATCTGGTTACGTTACGAAAGACTTTTTTGAGTAGGGGTGGAAGCGATGGCGACTTCGGCAATGACGTTCCGTATGGGCGGGCCTCGTTTATCCGCTTCTGATCCCGGTGAGCCGGTGGATGAGCGGAATGTTCAGGTGGATGGAAGCGTGGCAGAGTCCTTTATTGCAGAGAAGCGAATTGGGGAGCGAATCAAGAACCTTCGATTGAAAAAGTCGATGGGGCTGGTCGAGTTGGGGCGGCATACCGGGCTTTCGGCCAGCTTCCTGTCGCAACTGGAGACGGGACGGGTGGTGCCGACGCTGCGTAACCTGGCTCGGATTGCGATGGTGTTCTCAAAGGACTTGAGCTATTTTTTCGATGCTGAACCGCAGACGCTGTTCCGGGTGCATCGTCGGAAGGAGCGGGTGCGGATGCCGCAGACGGGTGCGGACGATCCTGCTTATTTTTTCGAGAGCCTGGGATACCTGGTTCCTGATCGGCAGCTCGATCCTTACTTCGCCGAGTTTCTGCCGGTGAAGGCAGGCAGGGTTCCGCGACCGCATCAGCATCCGGGGTGCGAGTTTCTTTACCTGCTGTCGGGCACGCTGGATGTGCGGCATGGCGATACCATGCACCGGGTCGAGGCGGGTGATGCGATCTACTTTGACGCCGAGACGACCCATAGTTACGTATGCGCGGGGGATGTTCCGGCTAAAGCTGTGATCGTTACGCTGCAACATGCCCTGATTGCTCAGCAGGGAAATGGTGCGCGGCTGGCGAACGCTGCGGGTGGACGAATTCGCAGTGTTGCTCCGGCGGCTGGGCAGATAAAAGCCGTAAAAATACCTAAAGACTTTTAGCTCACTCCATGAGTCGCCAGCGTGATGGTGACAACATCGTTCGGGGTCTTGACGGTGCCGCCATCGCTCTCGGGATGAAGCTCGATGCGCATCGTCTGCGCATTCACGATGATGCGGAGATATCCGTAGTCTGTGGTGTTGTAGTTTTCGAGCGTTAATGTGTCGTCGATCTTGTAGGGAGTACGGTAGGTTCCGCGCATGGGCGAGAGTGGAGAGTGGCCACCGCACCCGGCGACGAGGAAGGGGACCTGAAGGTTGTTCACCGTGCGCGTGAACCGTTGATAGTTGTGGGCATGGCCGGAGAAAACGGCGTGCGGCCAGACACCGGCGGCCTGGCAGGCGGTGTCGATGTCCTGCAGCATCAGAGGGCTGCCTCCATGTACCGATCCGCCGCTGAATGGCGGATGATGCGTGGCGATGATGATTGCGCCGGTAAAGCTTTCGCTCTTGACTCGTTGCAGAGCGGCGGTGAGGAAGGCGACCTGCCGGTCGTCGAGCACTTTGTTCTGGCCATTCTCTCCGGAGATGACGCCGGGATCTTCGAGCACGTTGCTGTAGAGGCCGAGGATGCGGACGAAGGGCGCCTCCAGCGTGAAGTAGACGCCGGGCTGGATCATGGTGGTGCGCAGAAGGCCGCCGGAGTCCGGTGACTGCACTGGGCTGGAGGTGCAGAAGTTGCGCAGAAACGCATCGAGCGTTGGTTCGGGATCGCCGGTATAAACGACGCCGTCGTGGTTGCCCGGAATGGCGAGGATGGGTGCGGGGTAGTCGCGATAGGGCTCGTAAAACTGGTCGTAGTAGTAGGTGGCCTCGCCGAAGTAGTAGACGAGGTCGCCCAGGTGGAAGAGGAATGAGGGGACATCGGCGGGGTTTGCCTCGGTGAAGTCGGTGACCATCTTATCGGCCACCAGAGACTGCGTGGCTGGGCCCTTTGCGCTGCCTGTATCGCCGACACTGTGGAAGACAATCTGTCCGGCTTGCTGGATGGCCGTCGTTTTGGCTGCTCCCTGAGCCCCATATACCTGTGCGAGCGTGAGAGTTGGTTCGACTGCGCTGCCGCTCGGCTGAGGAACGGGTTCGAGGGTGTTGAGCTCCCGGTCTTTCTGATCGGTGACGGGATTTCGGAATCCGGTGGGATCGGGCGAGGGCTGCGGCTGGCCAAAGATCGGTTGCGTGCTGGCGGTGGATTTTGGATTTGCAGACGATTTATGGGCGACGGACTTCTTTTTGGGTTTTGCTGAGTGTTCGGGTTGGCGTTTTGGCATCGGTCGGCCCCTGCTGCGGTTGCGACAGATATTACACCTGCAAGTCGCTGCAATTTGTTACAGGGTGCGTGGTTGCTCTTAGCTAAATGAAGTCGCCCCTGATCTCAGGGGCGGCTTTGTGGAGGGGAGGTTGTATCGATGCTTAGCTTCGGCTGCGACGTCCACCCATCAGTTGGAGGACGGCGAGGAAGATGTTGATGGCGTCGAGATAGATGGAGAGGGAGAGCGAGACGGCGGAGCGGCCGTCTCCGCCGGCGCGGATGCGGGCGAAGTCGCCTACGGTGAGCAGGGCGAAGATGCCGAGGGTGAGCCAGGAGTAGGTGTCCGGCGAGAGGAAGTGGAAGAACATGCTGGCGACGCCGGCGATGATCAGCAGCAGCAGCGCGGCCATGCCGATGCCGGCGATGCGGCGGTAGTTGATATTGAAGAGATAGGCGACGCAGCCCATGACGGCCATGCCGCAGCCGGTGGTGGCAGCGGCGTTGAAGACCATGCCGGTGCCGAAGGTGCGGATGTAGCGCTGGATGAGCGGGCCGATCTCCCAGCCCATGAAGTAGGTGAGAACGAGAAACATGCCGAGTGCGAGGCCGGGGCTGGCCTTGCGGGCGAAGCTGATGCCGAAGACGAGCCCGAGGACGACGATGAAGCCGACGAGCGTTCCCCAGGCGGGCGCGGTGGCGACTCCGATGGAGGTGATGAAGAAGCCGACGGAGGTGATGGCGAGCACCTTGGCGAGCAAGGAGGCGGTCTCCTCGCGGGGAACGTCGATGGTGTTGTAGTAGGTGTTGTTCAGGTTGTAGTCGTTCATTGCCATGCGTTTCGCTCCAGCGCGTCTTTAGGTGAAAGGTGATGATGGCTTCAACTCTATGAGACGCTTTTCCGGGTAGTTTGTCATGTATCTAGTCAGGGCTGGTTTGGAGATGAAGTTTGTTTCAAAGTGGTTCACGCGTGGCTGGATGCCCACCCCGGCGTCGATGGAACTGTCACGAAGATGGGCATCCAGCCTTGACTGATATTATTAGGCCCGCGGAGGACTGCTTGGCGAAAATCATTTCTCTTTTCAACCACAAAGGTGGTGTGAGCAAAACAACAACCACATTCAATCTGGGCTGGGCCCTTGCTGACCGGGGACATAAAGTTTTGATGGTTGATGCTGACCCGCAATGCAACCTGACCGGCATGGTCCTTTCGTTGGGCGGATCGGACGACTTCGCTTCCTTTTACTCGGATCGTCCGCGAGCAAATATTTACAACACAGTGAAACCTGCGTTCGGAGGCAGCCCCGAAAAATTAAGTGCTGCCGATATAGTCGGCTGCCAGCGAGAAGGGTTGTACCTCTTGGCCGGCCACATAGATGTGGCAACTTTTGAGCCAGAGTTATCTATGGCTCACAAATTGATGTCGGCATTGCCGGTTCTTCAAAATCTTCCAGGTGCGATGGGATATCTTATCCGGGAAACGGCAACCAAGCATGAGTGTGATGTGGTCTTAGTCGACATGAGCCCTAGCATCGGAGCTTTGAACCAGAATCTGTTGATGCAGAGTGATTACTTCATCGTACCGACAAGCCCGGATTACTTCTGCTTACTTGCAATTGAATCGCTGGCCACAACTCTTCCTCGTTGGGCAGCTAATGCAAGAGATTTGAGAAGTCAACAGAGCTCACTCTTCTACAAAATACCAGATCACAACCCAAAATTTATCGGAATGATTTCCCAAAAATATCGTCCTCGATCTAACAAGCCGGCAGCAGCCTTCCAGAGTTGGATTGATCAAATCATCGCAAAAGTGGATGAAATTTTGCTTCCCGCCTTAAAACCGTGGGACATGGCTCTCCCAACTAGCGAACGAGCAAAGTTCATCAAAGCTTCCCCACATGTCGAACTTGCCCAGATTGCAGACTTTAACAGTTTGATCGCCCGGTCACAGGAAAGCTCGGTCGCAGTTTTTGCATTGACGGACGATCAACTTCAGGTCACGGGGGCACTTAAAGATAGTGCAGTTCATTCCCGAGATGCGTTTAAAACGGTCTTTAAAAGCTTGGCTGAAGAAGTGGAGGGGCTTACTCTGTAATGCCATCTCAAGTTGAAGTACGGCTCGTTTGGCCGGTCAGACCGAATGTTGAACCTTTCACGACGACCTTGTCGTACCAGCAATCCAACTTTGACATCCAACTTGACTTTCCAGTCCTATACCAAGTTGCTCCTGAGGTCCTATTGAATGGATATTCTTGGAGTAACCTTTCAATTCGGTGGGAACACAACTTCAGCGCAGAACGGCAGAGCTTTGCAGAATGGGCCGCCGACAGTGCAAACGCTAGCCGACTTGTCGAATCTGCTGAACAGGTACAGAACCGTCTGATTGATTTCGCAAAGAGTTCTCCTGTATCGCCAGATGACCTATCTTGTGTAAAACACTTTGGTCCTATCGATTGGCCGATGTATTCCGTAAGTGTTGAGGGGGTCGTCGTCTACACGAAGCTGGGAGCGTCAGCGTGGACTCAATTTCGATCCCAGCAATCTACTTTCATAAGCTCCGGCGCAACGATCGAGCAGATCGAATTCTCAAAACGTACATTGAGGCGGGCTGGCGATTTAGCCTTGTCTGGGTACACAACAGAAGCGGCACTGTTAGCAGTCGCGGTTCTTGACAATGCTGTTCAAAAGCATCTCATCCGCACAATGATTGGTCGGGGCATCAAACGGGAGTCTGCCGACTCCCTTCTTCGCAATGTCACCACCAAGAGGATTGCAACTTATCTCGACCCAGTCCTTAAGCTCATCTGTCAGCATTCTTTGGCAGAAGAAGATAAGCAGCTTTTCAAACGCATCCTAAAAATAAATCAACGACGAAACGACGCCATTCACAATGGGGCCGAAGTTTCTCGGAAGGATGCTATTGAAGCTATCGAAGCTTGTGAGGCAGCACTCCTATACCTTGATGGTGTTGAAAAGTCTGCTGCGCCGATTGCTAACCTGACGATTGGATCAATTTTGGAGACCATCTAACCGACTTCATGTTCCACGGTTATGGGTAAATTCTGTTCAAAGTTCTGGCGAAGGGGATGGTTTCGCGGACGTGGTCGAGGCCGCAGAGCCAGGCTACGACTCGCTCGATGCCCATGCCGAAGCCGGCGTGGGGGACGCTGCCGTATTTGCGCAGGTCGAGGTACCACTGGAAGGCGGCCAGCGGCAGGTTGTGCTCTTCGATGCGGGACTTCAACAGGTCGTAGCTGTCGACGCGCTGCGAGCCGCCGATGATTTCGCCGTAGCCCTCGGGGGCGAGGACGTCGACGCAGAGGGCCTTGGCGGGGTCGGCTGGGTCGGGCTGCATATAGAACGCCTTGATGGCGGCAGGATAGCGGTGGATCATGACCGGGCGGTCAAACTGGCTCGAGATGTAGGTCTCGTCGGGGGAGCCGAAGTCGTCGCCGTACTTGTGCGGGTTTTCGAGCTTACCGGATTTGTAGGCTTCGTCGAGCATGGCGTGGGCTTCGTCGTAGCTTAGGCGGGGGAAGGCACTGCGTGCGGCGGACGCTGGAGACGCAGATCCTCCGCCTTCGGCGAAGGATGACAAGGTTGAAGAGGGGACTGGGTTGGCGGCGACGATGGGTTCGAGCTTGGTTACGTCGCGGCCGATTACTTTGAGATCGGCGCGATGGGATTCGAGGACGCGGGTGACGATGTGGGTGATGAAGGCTTCGGCGAGGTCCATGATGTCGTCGAGACCGGCGTAGGCTACCTCGGGCTCGATCATCCAGAACTCGGTGAGGTGGCGGCGCGTCTTCGATTTTTCTGCGCGAAACGTCGGGCCGAAGCTGTAGACCTTGCCCAGAGCGAGTGCGGTGGCTTCGATGTAGAGTTGGCCGGACTGGGTGAGATAGGCTTTATCGTCGTCGAAGTAGTCCATCTCGAATAGTTCGCTGGTGCCTTCGCAGGCATTCGGCGTCAGGATGGGCGGATCGGTGCGGATGAAGCCGTGGGTGTCGAAGTATTCGGCTGCGGCTCGCATGATGGTGGCGCGGACGCGCAGGATGGCCGACTGGCGCGGGGTGCGCAGCCAGAGGTGGCGGTGCTCCATGAGGAAGTCGACGCCGTGCTCTTTGAGCGAGATGGGGAAGGGGGTTTCGTCGGGGACGCGCTGGACGACTTCGACGTTCTCGACGTCGAGCTCGTAGCCGCTGGGAGCGCGGCTGTCGGCGCGGACCTTGCCTGTGACGATCACGCTGGACTCGAGCGTGAGATTTTTGAGCGTCTCGAAGACTGCTTCAGGCACGGCGGCCTTGGGGACGATGCCCTGGATGGTTCCGGTGCCGTCGCGGAAGATGGGGAAGAGGAGCTTGCCTGAGGCGCGCAGGTTGTAGAGCCAGCCGCGCAGAGTGATGGTTTGGCCTTCGTGCGCGGAGAGGGAGGCTATGGTGGCGATGATGTTCGACATGGCGCTATCAGTCTACTAGCGCGTCATGTCCTCAAAGATGTTCCATGAGTCAGCGGACTTCTTCGTTACGCTTTCGGCGGTCTCTTCGAGGTCGTGGGCTATTTCGAGGATGCCGGGGGTGGTTGGCGGTAGCGTAGCTATTTGTTTGGCTACATTTTTCCAGTCGATCTTGCCGGAGTTGGGCCAGAGGTGGTCGTCTTTGATGCCCTGGTTGTCGTGAAGGTGAAGTTCGGCGATGCGGGGCTTGAGGAGCTCGAAGGCTGCGTCGATGCCGGCGTTGTTTTCGGGCGCGGCGAGGTGGGCGTGGCTGATGTCGAGCGTGATGCCTACATTGTCGAAGTGGCCTACGCGGAGGATTTCGAGGAGGTGTTCGGGCGTCGTGACTTCGTTCTGCAGGTTTTCTAGGAGGATTTTTACGCCGAGCGGATGGGCGAAGGCCTTGAGATGCTCGATGGCGGTGAGGGAGTTCTCGAGGGCGCGGGTGTTCCACGGCTCGTCCTTGAGACCGAGGTGGAGGGTGATGGCGCGGAAGGGGATCTGTTCGGCGGACTCGATGGCGCGTTTGACCTCGTCCATCGCGTCGATGCGGCGGGACTTTTCGGGGTCGATGAGGTTGAGGGTGGGAGCGACGTGGCGGCTCCACTGGGCGGCGGCCCCGCCATCGTTATAGAGAGGCTGGTGGAGGGTGGCGGCGACCTGGTTGGAGCGGAACCATGCGGCGATCTCGCGGACGATAGAGCGGTCGGCGTAGTCGAAGTGGTGGCGGACGGCGAAGACTTCGATGACCTGAGCGCCACCCTGGTGCATGGCATCGAGCAGTTCGGCGTGCAGGCGCTGCTGGAGAAAGACGTGGGTAGAGATACCGGGTTGCATCAATTTCTAAGTTACAGCAGCGTGACGCGCGAGGGATGTGGCGAGAGAGGTTCGCGACGTGGGGCATCGGCTAGAATCGGAACGCGATGGATAAGGAGCGGTGAGACAGAATGAAGATGTTAGTCCGTTTATTTTTGCTTGCATGTGTGCCGTTTGTGACGGTTGGCAGCTATGGCCAGACTGCTGCCCCAGCTTCGACGGCTATCCCCTCATCTGCTCCGGCAGCCGATACTGCGACGGCGAAACAGACCGCCACGATAGAGGCGAAGCTGAATGACTGGCCGCAACTGGCACGGTATCGGGCTGACAATGCGGCACTGGCGCCGGTGGCTGCGGGCGAGCAGCGCGTGGTGTTTTATGGCGACTCGATTACGGATGCGTGGGGGCGACGGCCGGGGACGGAGAGCACTTTCTTTCCGGGAAAGCCTTATGTGAATCGCGGCATCAGCGGACAGACGACGCCGCAGATGGTGGTGCGGTTTCGTCAGGATGTGATCGACCTGCATCCGGCGGCGGTGGTGATTCTGGCGGGGACGAACGACATTGCAGGGAACACCGGGCCGATGACGCCGGAGATGACCGAGGACAACTTCCGGTCGATGGCCGATCTGGCGACGGCGAATGGTATCAAGGTGATTCTGGCGTCGATTACGCCTGCGTTCGACTATCCGTGGCGGCGGGGTCTGGAGCCTGCTCCGAAGGTCCGGGCGCTGAATGCGTGGCTGAAGGATTATTGCCAGCGGCACTCGTATACCTATCTGGATTACTACTCGGCGCTGACCGATGCCGAGGGTGGGATGAAGCCGGGGACCAGCGTCGACGGCATTCATCCGAACGAAAAGGGCTACGCGATCATGGAGCCGCTGGCGCAGGCGGCGATCGATAAGACGCTTAGCAGTAAATGACGGGGTAGAATCTCTGCATGATTCGGAGTTACAAAGGAATTACACCGGTGGTACCCGTTAGCTGCTACGTCGATGCTTCGGCGCAGGTGATCGGCGATGTCGTGCTGGGCGAGCAGGCCAGCATATGGATGAACGCGGTGGTGCGGGGCGATGTGAATTCCATCCGCATCGGCGCGAAGAGCAACGTGCAGGACTGCGCTGTGCTGCACGGGATGCGCAACCTGTTTCCGGTGATTGTGGGTGAGATGGTGACGATTGGTCACAATGCTACGGTGCATGGATGCATCCTCGAAGATGCGGTGCTGATCGGGATCGGCGCAGTGGTGCTCAATAAAGCTCGCATCGGCGAGGGCAGCATCATCGCCGCTGGAGCGGTGATTCCGGAGCAGATGGTGATTCCTGCGAACTCGCTGGTGGCGGGGGTTCCGGGAAAGATTCGGCGGACGCTGGGGGATGAGGACCGCAAGATGATTCTGAAGTACGCGCAGAACTATCTCGACTATACGGCCATTTATTTGAACGAAAAATAGGTCGTGGGTCAGTTCCCGATTAGCCCGTAATCCGGAAGATTGGGACACTCCGATGTTTCAAACGCATTCTTAGCCTCCGGTGCTTGGTTTTTCGAAAAACTGAGATGACTCACTTTGAGGCCTAATCAGGTAGCACGCGGGAAACTGCACTGGCTTAGAAGACGCATTCGGCAGGTGCCCATCCTTCGCAACTGCGCAAAGAACGGGACACCCGCGCATTCGTGATTACTTGCTGGTCGCGCTGTTGAGGAGCCAGTCGTCAAGGCGGGTTGGCGCGATGCGTGGATTGTTGGTGCCGGGGTTGAGAGAGTTGTCGTCGATCGTGTAACCGTAGTAGGTTGCACTGGGATCGGCGATGACGTTGCGTGGGTCATGCCTCGCGGCGAGTACTTTGCGTGCGAAATCGGCCATGGGGAGACGCTCGGGTCCGGCGACTTCGACGATGTCGTTGGCCGGTTTGCCGAGGACGACATCTGCAAGTGCAGCGGCGACATCGTCGGCTGCGAGCGGCTGCATGAGTGCCGACGGCAGTCGGACGGTGTCTCCCTGCGTGGAGGTGTCGGCGATGGCGCCGAAGAACTCGAAGAATTGAGTTGCGCGAAGGATGGTGAAAGCCACGCCGGACGCCTTGATCAGGGACTCCTGCGCGATCTTGGCGCGCATGTAGCCGCCGCTGGCCAGGCGATCGGCTCCCACGACGGAGAGTGCAACGTAGTGAGCGACTCCTGCAGCCTTCTCGGCAGCAACGATGTTGCGTGTCGAGGTCTCGAAGAAGTTCAGCACGGCTGTCTCTTCGAACGAAGGAGAGTTGGAGACGTCGACGAGAGCGTGCGCACCGTTGAAAGCTTCTACGAGTCCTGCGCCTGTTAGGGTGTTCACGCCAGAGGAAGGTGAGGCCGCAATGGCCTCATGGCCCTTGGCTGTGAGCTTGTTGACGAGTTTCTTTCCGATGAGTCCTGTACCGCCAATCACTACGATTTTCATAAGTTACCTTTCGTTTCGTTGCCGCAGAGGCAGACGGGTTGTCCGGGATCTTCCCGGTGTTGTGGAGAGTGGTTGTTGTCGCTTTAGCTGGAGCGTGGCCAAGTTATCTCACCGGGATCAGTACCGGGGCGTCCTTGTCTTTGATCAGGAAGACGAGAAACTTCGCAGATTTGGTCTTGCTTGCGTTGCGGCCCACGGTGTGGATATCGTCTGGGCCTTCGTAGAAGGTCTGGCCCGGAATCAGCGTGGTCTCTTTGCCGCCTTTGACCTGCATAACGACGGAGCCTTCCAGCACATAGACAAAAGCATGCGCGTTGTGGCGATGGACGGGGTCGGATGCGCCAGGCGGATAGTCGACGGTGATCATCAGGCCTTCCTTGCCGGGAAGGTCTGCCAGATTTTTCGAAATGAGAGGCGTGACCTTGGCTTGCTGAGCCATTGCCGTTCCGGCGAGAAGGCATGTCAGCAATAGAGTCTTCTTCATGGATCCACTCCTTATTCCATAGTTCTTAATAACAAGGACCAAGGACAGGCGCGTTCTGTGACATGGTTTGTGAAAAAGGTCTATCAGACGGCGGAGGATCAGGTGCTGGGGTGTGATCCGAACTTAGAGATGGCGGCGAGTTTTGCGGGATTCATGATCCACATGATCTGACCGATGCCCTGCTCCGATGCGTCGATCGAGACCAGCGCAATGACGGTGTCGCCGCGAGAAATGAGCACGGACGGTTGGCCGTTGGTCTTCATCGGGGAAAGGGTGACGCCGATCCAGAAGTGCGAGGCGAAGGATGAGATGAACTTTGCCACGCGGGCACGACCGAGGATGGGGATGCGGGCGGCAGTGACGACTCCTCCGCCGTCGGAGTAGGAAACGATGTCTGAGACAAAGAGTTGTTCCAACTCGGCGAGATCGCCTTTCCGCGCGGCGGAGACCAAGGCTACAAGTAGCCGTTGCCGCTCGGCGTCGTTTGCTGGAACTCGACGCTCGTCAGTGATGTGCTTGCGGGCACGGGTGACAAGCTGGCGCGCGTTGGCCTCGGCGATC
Source organism: Acidobacteria subdivision 2 bacterium RH1 MAG20 (assembly GCA_002197545.1). The sequence goes on from NFUO01000112.1 coordinate 196,403, forward strand.
TGAAGGATGTTTGCGATCTCGCTGTAGGAGTAATCGAAGGCTTCGCGGAGGACATAGGCTGCGCGTTCGTTGGGCGTGAGCTTCTCGAGCAGTAGCAGGACGGCGAGCTCGAGGGCTTCGCCACGTTCGGCTCCAAGGGTTGGGTCAGAGCTGGTGTCAACGGGCTCGGGAAGCCAAGGGCCGATGTAGGTCTCGCGGCGGGTACGTGCGGACTGCGTGAGGTTGATGGCCAGGCGCGTCGTCGTGGTGATGAGAAACGCGGTCGCGTCCTGCACGGCGGCGCGGTCGGTGGACTGCCAGCGCAGCCAGGCGTCCTGCACAATGTCCTCGGCCTCGGCGACGGTCCCGAGCATGCGGTAGGCAATACCGAAGAGACGAGGGCGCACGCCTAAGAAGACTGATACGGCTTGATCGAGTGTGCCGGCATCTTCGAGGGGCTGCATTTCATCATTTTACTAAGGAGGAAGTTGAGTGGTTGGTAGGCAAAGCCTGATAGCTAACGAATACGTCCTTGTTGTCACTTACCTCCCGGATTGTCGGCAGTTCGGAAACTGGCCCACTACCGAAAAATAGCTGCTACGCCGTGGAAGTGGCAGATTCGCTACACTTGAAGAACAATGGCAATTTTGAAAGCAGTGCGCGGGACACGGGACCTGTTGCCGCCGGAGACGGCGTTGTGGAACCGGGTGGAGGCTACGGCGCGGGCGGTCTTCGCTCGCTATGGATTTGGTGAGATTCGGACGCCGATCTTTGAGGCGACGGAGCTGTTTGCGCGGGGCGTGGGCGAGGAGACGGACATCGTCTCGAAGGAGATGTACACGTGGGAGGATGGCGAGCGCTTCGAGGCGCAAAAGCTCATAGAGGTATGGCTCGATCAAGAACGAGCGCTCAAGTCTGTAGTGGAGAATGCCCCTAGCTTCGTACAATTCAAGCAATTTGGTGTTGATCTCGTTATCGGAAAGCGCAACCCAGAAAAACCAGAGCTTGTGAAGTTTGCGGCCAAAGCTACTCGTAGTGATGTAGAGGCGCTTCAGCAAGCGAAGCAATTCATCAGGTCAGTTCAATATCCCGATAGCGACATCAATTATCTTCGAGGGCGCGGTCCTGGTCTTAGACTCGTTATTCCAGCTAGTGCAGAAGTCCCTACTTTCGACGCGGGGGAGGTGACAATTCAACGTGTTGCAGGCGACTTCTTCAAGTCTTCGCAGAGCCTGACCTTACGGCCCGAGAATACGGCTGGCGTGGTTCGGGCCTATATCGAGCACAAGATGGCCGATACCGGGATGCTGCAGAAGCTCTTCTATATAGGACCGCAGTTTCGCCGCGAGCGGCCGCAGCGGGGACGGTACAGGCAGTTCTGGCAGATCGGCGCGGAGGTGCTGGGGCCGGCGTGGTCTGGCTCCGACAGCGCGCTGCGCGATGCCGAGGTGCTGGAGATGCTGGCCACGTTTCTCGATGAATTAGGCGTCAAGGGCTGGCGGCTGGCATTGAATTCTGTGGGATCGGCGACGGATCGGCCACGGTATGTGGAGGCGCTGAAGGCTGCGCTGGCTCCGGTGAAGCACCTGCTGTGCGAGGACAATCAGCGGCGGGCGGAGACGAATCCGCTGCGGGTGCTGGACTCGAAAGACCCGAACGACCAGGAGATCATCAACGGACTGCCGAAGATCGCCGACTATCTCGATGACGCTTCGCGAGAGCACTTCGAGCAGGTGAAGGCGGCGCTCGATGCCTGTGGTGTGCCTTATACCGTGGAGCCGAGGCTGGTGCGCGGGCTGGATTACTACACGCGGACGACGTTTGAGTTCACGGTGCCGGATGGCAGTGGGTTGGGCACGCAGAATGCCTTGCTGGGCGGCGGGCGATATGACGGCCTGAGCGAGATGCTGGGCGGCCCGAAGGCTCTGGGAATTGGGTTCGCTATCGGTGAAGACCGGTTGATTCTGACGCTGCAGGCGCAAGCGGGAGAGGCTGCGATCCAGAAGCTCGACGTGTTTATCGCGCCGATGGGCGTGGAGCGGAATGCGGAGGCGCTGCGGCTGGCGCAGGAGTTGCGGCGTGCGGGGTTGTCGGTTGAGGTGGGCGAGGGAGCGTTTCGGCTGAAGAAGTCGTTCGAGGCGGCGGACAAACTGGCGCGGCGGATGGTCATTCTCGGCGAGGACGAGCTTGCGTCCGGTATTCTGACAGTGAAGGACTTTGCGGCCGGCGAGCAGATAAAAGTGCCCCGGAGCGAGTTGGCAAACGCGCTGAAGGGCGCTGGCTCGACGTTGCCAGTGTAGCTATTTTGTATACATAATATAGACATGAGCGCAGGCACAACAGAGCGGAAGAAGCCACTTGGAGTACGGGCGACTCCAGAGCAGCACAGGTTGATCGCGGAAGCGGCCCGGCGTGAGCACCGCTCCATCAATAATTTCGTGCTGCGCGCCGCGATGCAGGCGGCGGATGCGTCTACGTCTGCTCCATCACACAAACCGCATACTCAGAAAGAGGTCGATGCGGTTATCGCTGAGGTGCAGGCCATGATGAGAAAGTATCGCCAGCCGGGCAGATCGCTTGTGGACGAGCTGATCGCAGAGCGACGGGCTGAGGCTGCGCGTGAGTAGTTTCGTTCTGGATAGTTCTGCCATACTTGCCTTGATCGATGAAGAAACCGGAGCTGACGTGGTGCGTTCCGTTCTGCTTGATGCAACCATCAGCACCGTAAACCTTGCCGAGATATATACAAAACTTGACGAGCGAGGCGGCGATGGTCGAATTGCCGTCGCCGCTGTACTGGGTGCACTTGCGGTCGTGGAGCCTTTTACGGAAGAACATGCAAGGATCGCTGGCTGGCTTCGTCAACGGACTCGGAGTTATGGACTTTCGCTTGGAGACCGCGCCTGTATTGCCGTGGCCATCGCTTTGGGAGCGGAAGTTTATACCGCCGACAGCATCTGGGGCCAGTTAGATGTGGGTTGCAGAATTCATCTCATCCGCTAAGGTCTGGAAACTTCGTACAATAGGAAAATCGTGACATTAGACTTTTTAGGGAATTTGCAGCGCACGCACAAGTGCGGAGAGCTTCGCGTAGAGCAGGATGGTCAGGATGTAGTTCTGATGGGATGGGTGAACCGTCGGCGCGACCACGGCAACCTTATCTTTCTCGATGTGCGCGATCGCACCGGCATTACGCAGGTGGTTCTGGACAAGGAGATCTCGGGCGAGGCCCATGCGAAGGCTGAGGCGGCGCGTTCGGAGTATGTTGTCGCGGTGAAGGGCAAGGTGCGGCGGCGTGAGGCTGGGCTTGAGAATCCGAATATGGCGACGGGTGGGATCGAGGTCGTCGCGCATGAGCTGCTGCTGCTGAATGAGGCGAAGACGCCACCGTTCTCTCCGGCGGAAGATGCGATTGGCAATGAAGAGGTGCGGCTGAAGTATCGCTATCTCGACCTGCGGCGGACGGAGATGCAGCACAACTTCGAGCTGCGGCATAAGGTGGCGCGGGCGATTCGGAATTATCTTTCGGACGAGGGATTTCTGGAGATCGAGACGCCGTTTATGACGCGGTCCACTCCTGAGGGGGCGCGCGATTATCTTGTGCCGAGTCGTGTTCACGCGGGCAGCTTCTATGCGCTGCCGCAGTCGCCGCAGATTTTTAAACAGATTCTGATGATCTCGGGGTTCGATAAATATTTTCAGATTGCGCGGTGCTTCCGCGATGAAGATTTGCGCGCAGACCGCCAGCCGGAGTTTACGCAGATCGACCTGGAGATGACGTTTCCGCAGCAGGCGACGATATTTCATGTGGTCGAAGGATTTTTGACGGCGGCGTTCAAGGCTGCGGACATCGGGCTGACAACTCCGTTTGTGCAGATGACGTATGACGAGGCGATCAAGAACTACGGCATCGACAAGCCGGACATGCGGATGCCGGCGATGGTGTCGTTGAGCGATGAGCTGACGCCGGAGTTGCGGGAGACTTTGAAGATCGAGCAGGGATTGCCTGTGCTTGGATTTGTGATTCCTGGCGTTGGTGCGTTGAGCGGAACGGCGCGGAAGGGGTTGATCGAGGAGGTTCGTGGAGGCTTCGGCGACTGCGGGCTCGATCTGCTGGATGTTGTCCGGTTGAAGACGAATGCTTCGTTTGCTCCGCTGGCTGCGACGATTGAGGCAAAGTTGGCCAAAGACCCCACCTTAGCGCCCAAAAGCGGACGCGAAGATGGGGCACCCGATCTCGTAGTAGTGATTACGCCTAAGCTGGGAACTCCGGCGAAGTGGAACCACGATCCGCAGTGGATCTACAAGCGTGTCGGTGCGCTGCGTCTGCAACTGGCGCAGAAGTTCGCCGACAAGCATGGCCGCTTCGCGAAGACAGGCACCGAGGCTGATTACAAATTTGTCTGGGTCACGGATTTTCCTATGTACGAATGGGACGAAGAGGCGAAGGTGTGGAACGCGGCGCACCATCCGTTTACCTCTCCGCATGAGGAAGACATTAAGGCTGGGCGGTTGGTCAACGATAAGGGTGCAGTGCGGGCGCTGGCTTATGACATTGTGCTGAATGGGACAGAGCTTGGGTCGGGTTCGATTCGTATTCATCGGCAGGATGTGCAGGCGGAGATCTTCCGCTCCCTGGGGATGACCGATACAGAAGCCAAGGAACGGTTCGGCTTCTTCCTCGATGCGCTGGAGTACGGCACACCTCCGCATGGCGGTATCGCGCTGGGCCTTGATCGCATTGTGATGATTCTGGCTGGAGTGAGCAGTCTGCGCGAGGTGATTGCTTTTCCGAAGACCGCGAAGGCGATTGATCTGATGGTCGATGCGCCTACTCCGGTGAGCGATCAGCAGATGCGGGAACTGCATCTGCTGACGGTGACTCGCAGCTAGGGCTATCGGTGTATTTTGCCAAGAGTAAAACAACTAAAGGCGAAATACAGGGGTCTCTCCGCTGCGGCGGCAAAAGCGCCGCCTTCGGTCGAGATGACGTGTGTTTAGGCTGTTTTTCGGCTATCGGCGGTGGGCGATACAATGGAAGAGATGACTCCGACTGCTGAGCTTGTGCAGATTGATTTGTCGCCGCGGAAGCCGGCACGGAAGCCTAAGTGGCTGAAGGCCAAGGCCCCGATGGGCGAGACGTTTCATGCGCTGAAGAAGATGGCGCGTGAGCTGAACCTGCATACGGTTTGCGAGAGCGCGCAGTGTCCGAACATTGGCGAGTGCTGGAACCAGAAGGCGGCGACCTTCATGATGCTCGGCAATCTGTGCACGCGGCGATGCGGATTTTGCGCGGTGCCGAAGGGCAGGCCGGAGCCGATTGATTTCGATGAGCCGCGGCGGGTGGCCTATGCAGTGGCGCAGTTGGGACTGGCTCATGCGGTGATTACGAGCGTGAACCGCGATGACGACAATGTGGGCGCGGCGCGGGCGTTTGTCAGCGTGATTGAAGAGATTCGGCTGCAGGCTCCGGGGTGCCGGGTTGAGGTGTTGACCCCGGATTTTCAGGGCGTGGAAGAGGCGCTGCGGCTGGTGGTTGCGGCAAAGCCGGAGATTCTGAATCACAATATCGAGACGGTTCCGCGGCTGTATCGCGTGGCGAAGAGTGGTGGGCGGTATGAGCGGTCGCTTGGATTTCTGGAGAAGGCCAAGGCGATTGCGGTGGAGACGGGCGAGACCATTGTGACCAAGACGGGCATCATCGTCGGCATGGGCGAAGAGATGCACGAGCTGCTGGCGGTGTTCCGCGACCTGGCTGACCGGAATGTGGATATTTTGACGATTGGACAGTATCTGCGACCTTCGCGCGATCATCTGGTGATGACGCGGTACTACACGCCGGAGGAGTTTGCTTTCCTGAAGCATGAGGCTCTGGGGATGGGCTTCAGGCATGTGGAGAGTGGGCCACTGGTGCGGAGTAGCTACCACGCGCATGAGCAGGCGCAGAGTACGGGGCTGGCGTAGGATTGCTATAAGCGCAGGTTGGCTTGAATGGGCTTGTGTGTTACTACAGGGCGGACTTTTTTGACAGTTACGGTCAAACAATTAGCTTCTTGTGCTTTCCAATGCAGTAGTAAGATCCAAAATTAGTTCCATAGATCAAAAGTGCTCAAGAAGGGTCCATGATCAGACCACTCTTACTCGGAGTTCTTTTCGCCGGGGCGGCGATATGTTCTGCGACGACAGTTCGCTCTGCGCTCAGCGGGCGGGTTGTCGATGCTACTGGCAAGCCTCTGCCGCATACCACCGTGATGGTCTACCATGCTGGTGTCAAAACCGGCTACAGCACATTTTGTCCCAGTTGCTATACGGATTGCGGCAAGCGCGTGCTCACCGATTCAAAAGGAAATTTTAAAATCAAGAATCTCGCCCCGGAACTGTGGTTTGAACTCCTGGCTGTTCGAGACGGATACATCCCTGAGTTTGCGAAGAGAGTCGATCCTGCCAAGGACGCTAATGTGACGATGACGCTTGCTGTCAGGCCCCCAACCACAGATTTTGATGGAGTGGTTAGAGGCCTGGTCATGGATTCGGATGGTTCTCCCGTTCAGGATGCGGTCGTGAATTCAGTAGGCATCATTATGGGAAAGAGTAGCGGTTATGGTTCATTCGATGGACTTGAGCCAATCGCGGTAACGAACAAGAAGGGTGAGTTCGAGATCGCTTACGCGAAGCCTACTCCGAAGATGTTGCTAAGTATCGAAGCGCGCGCTATGGCTCCGAAGTTTATTGTGATGGAGACGGGTCCGGAACGTCATTCGGTCGTCTTGTCTGAAGGCGCCGCAATTACAGGCCGTCTTGTAGCGAACGGGAAGCCGGTGGGCAACGCCGAGATCGGTCTGATAGCGAAAAACAGAGGGGGCTTCGGAAATAATCTCACTATTATGGGAGACCCTTACAACGAGATACGCATAGGAACAAAGCCTAACGGCTCTTTCACTATTACCAACGTGCCGGAGCCGGTGGACTGGTACGTCTATGCAAAGATGAGTTCGATATCTCGACTGGGAGCGACGAATCCGGTCGAGGTCAAACTGACCCGCGACAAGCAATATGTCAATGCAGGAAATCTGGCGATCCAGCCTGGTTATCGGCTCAAGGGCGCTCTCCTTCTCAGCGACAACAAGCGGATTCCCGAAGGTATGCGTATCACAATCGATTCGGATCGTGTCTGGGATTCGCAGACAACCGTGTTGACCAGCGACGGACATTTTGAGTTCACAAATTTGCCAGCGGGCGAATATCACATATTTCCATCGGTCAGGGGTTATCGGATGAAAGGATCTCGCTTTCGGCCAGATGAGCTTTCAGTGTCGATAGACCATGATGTCGATGCGTTAACCGTCACGGTTTTTCCAGTGAACCCCAGTTCGCCGCTGAACTGAACCAGCCGGAAGCAGGAGCAAAACTGTCTGAGCGACGATATACCCCCCACGATGAGACGAAGACTATGGTCACGGCTGGCGAAGATCTGGTGGGAGCAGCGCAGTGCTTAAGGATTGGGGGCTGGCGGTGAGGTAGTAGGTGGGGATTTTGGGGAATTGTTCTTCAACGAGTTGAAGGGTGCGGAAATCGAAGCTCTGGACTTCGGCGCGGCCTTGCATGTGGTTGCGCTCGATTGCTCCGCAGAGGGTGGTGACAAAGGTCTGCGGGTCTACGGTGTGGTTGGTGGCGGGTTCTGCGCCGGGTTTGGGCAGCGGCAGGTTGGCTACGGAGTTGCTTTCGGGGTCGTTGGGCAGTGGGAGGATCTTGGTTTCGATGTTGAAGCGGACTTTGGCTGCGTTGGCGGCGCGGGCGGCGGCTTGTGGACTGGATCTGCCAGGGCCGGTGAGGTAGTAGTCCACGTAGAAGGCTACGAAGCGGAAGAGCTGCTCGACGTAGGTGGGGACGTAGGGGCTGATGAGGCGCTCTTTTTTTGCGAAGGCGACAGATACGGGTGAGAGGCTGAGGTCGTTGGTCTGGACGTTGGGAGGATAAGGGCCGGTGCGGAGCTTGTCGCAGATGAAGATGCGCTGGGCCTCGGTGGAAGAGATGTCGCGGGTGTAGGTGCGGTTTGCGAGGGTATAAGAGGTTCCGTCGGCGTGGCGGCAAGACTCGGGGTTAAGGAACTGATCGTGCCAGATGAGGGAGACGTGGTCGGTAGTGACTCCGATGTCGGTCTCGAGCGTGGTGGCGAGGTGATCTAGCCCATCCTCGAAGGAGGGTAAGGTATTTTCGGGGCGCAAACCGCGGCCTCCGCGATGAGCGGTGACGTCGAAGGCGACGAAGTAGGCAGCGTCGGCTGGATGGGCTGCGGCTTCTTCTTTGAGGACGTTCTGGAGGATGTCAGGGCGGTCGGAGATGATGCCGTCGACGCGGAGATCGATCAGGGCGCGCATCTTTGCCGGATCGTTGGTCGTCCAGGGGACGACACGGAAGCCGGCGTGATGGAGTTGGGCTACGTTGACGGGTGGGTTGTCGCCGAGGAGCGTGGCATCGACGGGAGAGAGGACAGGGGTGGGGGCGCCGTGGGCTTTGGCGTGGGCGCGGGCCGCTGTCATAAGAGCCAGGAAGGGATGGGTGGGCATGGTGGGGGCCTGCTGGGCGGTGAGGACTGAGGTCGCGAGGAGGAGGGACGAGACGGTCAGAATGTGAAAATCCATGGGAGGCTGATGATAGTTGATTGAAATTACTTCGGGGGATAAAGATGTTTCGAGCAACTTTATGAGATAAAGCAACCCTTCGAACAAACCGCAGGTCCTTCGACTACGGCACTCACGATGGTGCTGTGAGTGCCTCCGCCCAGGATGACACTTTTATATCGGGCTATCAAGAGTTGGAATTGTTCTATTCCAGAGCTTTGGCGAGGGTTCCCCTGGCCGCCTTGAGTTTTGCTTCGGCAGCGGCGCGGTCGAGAGAGAGTTTTTGCATGACGATGGCGGTTTTTACGGTGCCGGCTTCGCTGAGGAGCTTTGCTGCTGCGGGCTTATCTATGCCGGTGGCGGCACTGATGATGCGTTGGGCGCGGTCGACTAATTTGGCGTTGGTGGTCTGGACGTTGACCATGAGGTTGCCGTAGACGGCCCCGGCGCGAATCATGACGCCGGTACTGAGCATGTTGAGGACGAGTTTGGTGGCGGTGCCAGCCTTGAGGCGGGTGCTTCCGGTGAGGATTTCGGGACCGGTGACGGGTGCGATGGCGATGTCGGCGACGGCGGCCATCTCGGAGTCGGGAACGCAGGTGAGAGAGATCGTGAGTGCGCCGAGTTTTCGGGCATGGGTGAGCGCTCCGATGACGTAGGGAGTGCGTCCGCTGGCGGCTATGCCGATGAGTGCGTCCTGTTTGGTGAAGGCACGGGAGACGAGGTCGGCTGTGCCTTGCTCGGGCGAATCTTCGGAGACTTCGCTGGAGTTGCGGAGCGCGCCGTCGCCTCCGGCGATGATGCCCTGGAAGAGCGATTGGGGGACGGCGAAGGTTGGGGGGCACTCGGATGCGTCGAGGACACCGAGACGGCCGCTGGTGCCTGCTCCTATGTAAAAAAGGCGGCCGCCCTGCTCGAAGCGCTGTGCGATGGCATCTACAGCGTTGGCGATGCGGGGGAGCTCGGCGGCGACGGCGGCGGCTACCCTGGCGTCTTCTGCATTAATGATGCGGAGCATCTCAAGGGTGGGAAGCTGGTCGATATGTTCGCTGGCGGGGTTGCGGCCTTCGGTGGGAAGCGTGGCAAGATTCATCGTGCTTCCATGATGAGGGATGGAGGCGAACTTGGGCAATGTTGAATTTCTGTAAGATGGGTGGTGGCGATTTTAGCTGGAACCTTGAGGTGAACTCGCTAACAACTTGGCTGTCCCATATAATCAAGGCTTCGCTAAGAAGCTGGCGGAGCGTTATTTCTAGAGCAGTGAGGGTGTGCGTATCTTTACCGTGAATCGAGAGAGCGGAAGCTCCCTGAAAAGTAAGACCAAGACTGTGTGCACGCGCTCCAGCCGCTCCCGCATCGCTCATGCCGTGCTTCTTTCCGCCCTGGCGGCGATGACCGCGATGACCGCTCCCGCGCTGGTGGCGCAGACCGCAGGCGCAGCCAGCACCCCGACGGCAGACCAGGGAGTGCAAACGTTGTGCCAGCCGGAGGTTATCGGGAACCGGCGGATTCCGAAGGAGTCGGTGCTGGCGCGTCTGTTCAGCCACCAGAACGACCTGTACGACCCGGCGGTGGTGGAGCGGGACTTCAACTCGCTGTGGAACACGGGCTACTTTGACAATGTACGGATCGAGCGGGTGGACACGCCGAAGTGCGTCCAGCTTGTGATCTATGTGCAGGAGAAGCCGACGATCCGCGACATAGGCTACACGGGGTTGGGCTCGGTCTCGCAGTCCGACGTCCTGGAGGCGTACAAGAAGGCCAAGGTCCCTCTCTCTGTCGAGAGTCAGTACGACCCTACCAAGGTGAAGCGGGCTGAAGTCGTCATTAAGGAGCTGCTGGCTGCGCACGGACACCAGTTTGCGACGGTCACCGAAATCGTCAAAAAGATCCCTCCCGCAGGCGTCTCCATCACCTTCAAGGTGAAGGAAGGGCCGACAGTGAAGGTGGGCAAGATCGCCTTTACGGGCAACAACAACCTGAGCGACCGGACGTTGCGCCGGGCGATGAAGAACCTGAAGCCCATCGGCATACCGCACTCCATCATTCTGGAGAACCTGTTCGCGCGGACCTTTGACGCGACCAAGCTGGATGAAGACACGGAGCGGGTGCGGCAGGCCTACCGCGATCGCGGTTACTTCAAGGCGCTGACGAGCGAGCCGACGACCCATGTGCGCGATGCGGGCGGGTTGAACCCATTTACGCTGCGGCCCTCGAAGGGCAAGCGCGTCGATATCCTGATGCCGGTCGAAGAGGGTGAGCGCTATCGGCTGGGCGGCATTACGTTCTCCGGCAATAAGGCCGTGACGAATACGAAGGTCCTGCGGGCCCAATATGCGCAGAAGGACGGCGAGTGGTTCGATGCCACGAAGTTTCAAAAGGGCCAGGACCAGTTGCGGAAGTCGTATGGCGAATTGGGCTATATCAACTTCGTTGGAACACCGGTTCCGCGCATCGACGAGGCGAAGAAGCTGATCTACCTGGACATCGATATCGATGAGGGCAAGCCGTTCTATGTCTCGCGGATCGAGTTTTCGGGCAATTCCATTACGCGCGACAAGGTGATTCGGCGCGAGTTGCTGCTCGAAGAAGGCCAGGTCTATAACAGCCGGCTTTGGGACCTTTCGATCCTGCGGTTGAACCAGTTGAACTACTTCGAGACGTTGAAGGCGGACACGGATTCGGAGAGCCGCCAGAATGCGGATGACGGAACCGTCGATCTGCTGCTGAAGCTGAAGGAGAAGGGCAAGAACTCCATCGGCCTGAACGGCGGCATCAGCGGGTTGTCGGGAACGTTTATTGGATTGAACTACGAGACCAATAACTTCCTTGGACTGGGCGAGACCCTGTCGGTGCAGGCGAACATCGGCGACCTGTCGCGCCAACTGAGCCTGGGATTCACCGAGCCTTATCTGCGGAACAAGCCGATATCGCTGGGCATGCAGGTGTTCACCAACAAGTACGACTACAACCCGTCGAAGAGCTATGGGATCGCGGGCAACGGGCAGAGCCAGAACCTGACGAATGCGCAGCAATCCCTGCTGACGAACTACAACACGGCGACCACCGGATTGACGGTTACGACGAGCGAGCCGCTGCGTCATCTGTGGTCGCGGACCGGGGTAACGCGCATCGGTCTGTCATATGCGCTGTCGCGCGCTTCGGTATCGGCGTTCAACGACAATACGCGCAATGTGTTCCAGTCGCTTGCATTCCGCTCGGGCATTCAGGGGCCGAACCAACTGAACGGCATTGTCACGTCGGTGCTGACGCCGAGCTTTACGTTTTCGAGCCTCGACCGCGCAGTCGGCCCGCATAACGGCAAGGACTTCAACGTTGCGGTCCAGGTGGCCGGCATCGGCGGCAATGTGAAGTACTACGCGCCGCAGATGAGCTATCGGCAGTTCTTCCCGATGAAGGGACTGAAGGTAAACCGCGAAGGCCACAATGTGGTTGGCTTCCGCCTCCAACTGGCGCATGTGTCGGGCTTCGGCGGCGACGTCGCTCCTCCGATGAACCGCATCTACAGCGGCGGCGACCAGGATGTCCGCGGGTTTGATATCCGGTCAGCCGGACCGTATACCTTCATCCCGACCAAGGTGATGTTCAACCTGACCAATCCGGATGGGAATACGGTTCCGCGCGATCCGACAAACTCGAGCCTTGGTTCGATCCAGATTCCGCTGCCGGTGTACCGGATGGTGTCCATCGGCGGCGATACGAGTTTGACTTCCAACCTGGACTATCGAATTCCTATCGTCAGCCAGGTGACGCTCGCCTTCTTTACCGACTTCAACCTGACATTTGACGCGCAGCCGAACCAATTGCGGCAGAGCGTTGCCGGCCAGGCGGCGATCGCGGGCGCATCGTATGGCTGCCCGACGTTCGTCAATGGCGCCTGCTTCGGCGGTCAGTCGGTGGCTTTCCCAGAGCGGCTGCATGTCGTTCCAGGCACGAACTTTGTGCCGCGCATGTCGAACGGCGTGGAGCTTCAGGTGATTCTGCCGATTGTGAATGCGCCGTTCCGTATCTACTACGCTTACAACCCTCTGCGGCTCTATAAGCAGCTTCCTCAGGATCTGGCGGTGCCGAACTCTGGCCCGAACAACACATTCAAGAGCTTCTTCCCGAGTTCGGATGCCGGCTTGTATTCGTATCAGCAGGCGGTGCAGTACTATGGCGCGGACTACTTGCTCCGTGAGCCGCGCAAGACGTTCCGCTTGACGGTTGGCACTACTTTCTAAGAGTCTGTCCAGCAACCCCTCTAGGTCGGGCCTTCAGCTCTTGGTATAGAGGGCATCGCAACCCCAGGGCTACACCCTGGGCTGGTATAGCACGCGCCGTTGGCGCTTCAAGGCAAGCAGCGATTTCAGGAAAAGTGTGCCCTGGGAAGCAAGCCGGAGGTCCTTCGACTCCGGCGGCAAAATGCGCCGCCTCCGCTCAGGATGACAATTTCTATGTGGGTACAGCAATAGCGGAGCTGTCCTAGTAGCTGCGCTGGTACATGCGGGAGATGCGGTCATGCCAGCCGAGACCATCGTCGTCGAGGCAGGCCCAGAGGAAGCCTATGCCGAGGGGGCAGATGGAGAGGACAGCAGCGAAGATGCGATAGCGCATGGCTGCTCGTGTGGGGTTCTCGTCGCTGAAGGTGCAGAAGCCAATGCGGGCGTAGCGCATTCCGGGAGTGGCTTCGGAGAAGGTGAAGAAGAGGACCTGGTAGAGAAGGGTCAGGATTGCCAGGACTCCAGCGATGCCCATGGCGGCGGTCTGGAGGGTGAAGCTGCCGATAGCGGATGCGCCGGGGAGCTTGTCGAGAGTGAGCGCGAAGACGGCGGCGAAGCTGAGAAAGGCGGCGAGGATGAGGCAGCCGTCGACGATGCCGGCCATAATGCGGAGATTGAGGCCTGCGGTCTGCGGAGAGATGGTGGGGCTGAAGGGGACTTGAGGGGCCTCATAGGGCGCGGCGGCGGCGTATGCGGGCAGGGCGCCGAGCAGGATGGACGACCATTCGGGGGCGACGGATTCGCTTGCAGGTTCGGTGGAGATCTGGGCGGGTTCGACCTCGAAGATGCGGAGCTGGGTGGCGTCGTGGGTCTGCTCGGCCTCTTCGCGCAGCGGGCCTTCGGCGATGCGCGGGCGGGCGCGGCGGGAGGCTACGAGCTGGCGGGGAAATTCGATGAGGTTGGCCGGGATTTCCACGGGCGCTATGGGGTCGTCAAAGGTAGGGGATTGGCGGAAGGCGATCTCGTCCTCGAGGGCGAGGCGCTCGTCTTCGTCGAAGGTCTGCTCCTGCTGGTAGCGCGGCTGGAAGGGACGGCTGAACGGCTCGGAGACGTGGTGGCCGATGTCATCATAGAGGCGGACGGTGAGGCCGGCACTGGAGACCTGCGCGGGCAGAGTGACCGGCGGCTCAGATGCAGTGTCGAGATCTGGCGCTGGAGTTGGAGGGGTGAGCGCAAACTGGTCGAGTTCGGCAAGCAGCTCGTTCTGGGCGTCGGCGATGGCCTGGGCGCTGCGGGCGGCGACTTCGGCGGCGGCCTGGGCCTCGCGGATGGCGCGTTCGGCCTCGGCGGCGAGGAAGGCGCGGTAGCTTTGGGAGTGGGCGTAGCGTTCGGCTACAGCTTGGGCTATACGGGCGGCGCGGGGCTTTGACGAAGTGGAGCGGGCGATGGGAGTGGCTGGAGCAGCCGTCTGCTGTCCGTGACGGGCGCGGTGGGCGGCGAGGCGCTCGGCCACTTGCTGTTTGAGGGCAAAAGGTTCGGCGGCTTCGTCCAGTAGTGGCTGTATGTCAAGCTGTGCAGAGGTCATTGTGCTCAAACCTAAACCCGCTTCCGTGAAATCGTTTAGCCTCAGAGAGTGGTGCGTCTGACAAGTTTTGAAACCTGCGAACGGGAGATGAGGGCCAACCGGAAAAACCGGCTGCTCTCGCGTACACAGCCATCCGATGAAAACGGAAAGCTGCAATGGAATGCAATGGGCTCCAGAGTGACGATGGCTGAGATTGGAATGAGATGGATGAAGCGTCTCATCCCAGGGTGTGCCAGGGGCGCCCTGAGAACCAGTTACCTCTTGATAACTATCACGATGGTTGCGTCAAGTCATCCACAGCTTGCGGCGCAACAGGTGACAAGTGAGGCAACCCCTTCTGCGGCGCTGCCCGATGGGCCGGACGCGGCGCGCTATCCGGAGGCGGTGGTGCTTCCGCAGGTGGAGAAGACCGAGACGGTGGTGATGGAGTCGGACATGCAGTCGAAGACCGGCACTCGCTATGTGCTGGACGGAAATGTCATCATCACCTATGGCAATCGCAGGGTCGAGGCGGACCATATCGAGTACGACAGCGCGACCAGCGAGCTCGAGGCCACCGGACATCTGAAGACGACGGGAGGAGCGAACGATGAGAGTATTTCGGCGAGTCATGGAACGATCAACCTGAACAAGCAGACGGGGCGTTTCTATGATGTGTCCGGCTCGGTGGGGCTGAAGAGCAAGGGACACAAGGTCGTCTATACGAATGGGCGTCCATTCCTGTTTACGGGCCGGGTGGTAGTGAAGAAAGGCCCGAAGGAGTATGAGGTCTACGACGGAACGGTGACTTCATGCCAGTTGGAGCATCCGGACTGGCTGCTGTATGCAGGCAAGTTCGTGATGGATGGCGATAAAGCCAGTGCGCATAACAGCGTCTTTCACCTGATGAATATTCCGCTGCTCTATATGCCTTATGTGACGCATCCGGTGAATGCGGAGGGGCGCCAGAGCGGTTTGATGACCCCGGTGATTGGCGAGTCATCGACGAAGGGGTTGATTCTGGGAGAGGAGTTTTATTTCGCGATCAATCGCAGCACGGACCTGACAGTGGGCGTGGAGTATTTCTCGCTGCGGGGATGGTCGCAGATGGCGGCGTTTCACTATCGCGGACTCGGCAACGACTTTGTGACGGCGCGTTACAGCGGGCTACTCGACCGGGGCTATGTGACGGGCGGACAGTATGTGAACCAGGGCGGACAGGACGTTACGTTCTCGGGCAGGCATGATCTTTCTGCGCAGACGAGGGTTGTCGGCAATATGGAGTATCTGAGTTCGTATCCTTACCGCGAGGCGTTTACGGAGAACTTCAACCAGGCGGTTTCGACCGATATTCTTTCGTTCGTGTATGGAACCCATGAGGCGGATGGGTTTGCGTCGGATGTGCGGGCCGACCGGTACCAGGGGCTGAAGCGGGTAGCGGTACCTGCGACTCCAACGACTCCGGCGATACCGGCGCAGGAGGTCCGCATCTTTCATGCGCCTGCTTTGGAGATAAATTCAACCGACCATGCCGTGGGCGGGAGTAGGTTGCTATGGAACGTGGAGAGTTCGGCGGCTGGGCTGAAGCGCGTGCAGCCGGACTTTGCGAGCGGCGGCGTTACAGAACGGTTCGATGTGCATCCGGAGATTGCCTATCCGCTGACGCTGGGAGGATGGCGCGTCTTTCCTTCGCTGGGAGTCCGGGGGACGCTTTACAGCCGCAGTCTGAAAAAACCCTCTTCTGCGGAAATGCCGTCGGTGGAGAACACAGGCGGGTTGACCCGGAGCGACGTTGAGGCGCAGGTGGACTTGAGGCCACCTGTAATTGAACGCACGTTCGATTCGAAGTTCGTCGAGAAGCTGTTTGGCCATGATGTGCGGCATACTATCGAGCCGGAGTTGAAGTATCGCTATGTCAGCGGGGTCGGAAATTTTTTGAAGGTGCTGCGATTCGACGATGTGGACATTGTCAGCAATACGAATGAATTTCAGTATGGCGTGACCCAGAGACTGTTTTTGCGTCCGGCGAAGGGAAAAGGAAAGGCGAAGGGAAAGCCATGCAAGGCAAAGGATGCAGACGCCGACGAGAGTGAGGACGATGATTCGTCTGCAAGTTCGAGTGGGTGCAACGGGCGTGAGTGGATCAGTTGGCGGCTGACACAGAAGTATTTTTTTAACAAGGATTTCGGCGGGGCAGTTGTCGATGGGCGGCGGAATATTTTCGATACGACTTTGAATTTATCGGGGGTTGCATTTTTGACGGAGGCGCGGGAGATTTCGCCATTGATCTCGCGGCTGCGGGTGCGCACGTCGGACAAGATGGATGTGGAATGGGACTTCGACCTGGATACAGGCGCGAAGAAGTTTACGTCGAACAATGTGCTGGTAGACGTACACGAGGGCAATACCTTTGCCGGGTTGAGCTATGCGCGGCTGAATGCTCCGGGGCGGTCTTATACGCAAGGGACGGCGTCCGCGATCTCGAACTTCAGCCAGTTGCGGCTGCTGGCGGGCTTTGGATCACCGACGAAACAGGGACTGGGCGTGGCGGCAAATGTGGGGCTGGATCTGAACCTCGGTTCAATGCAGTATGGGGCGCTGCAGACCTCGTATAACTGGGACTGTTGCGGGCTGAGCGTGGAGTATCGCAAGTATGAGCTGGGTTCGGTGCGAAACGAGAACGCTTACCGCTTCAACTTCACGCTGGCAAATATTGGCGCGGCGGGCAATTTGAGGCGCGCAGAACGACTGTTTTGAACTATGGTGGAAGGCTATGTGCAGGCTGGATAAAGACCGCTGCGTGAGATAATCGAGGTATTGTGCTGATTGCTGTTAAACCTTTCCGGACCCTTATTCTTACCCTTACCCTGGCGGCGCTCGGCTGCCACGCTCAAGTTCCAGTGACGAACGGAGAAAAACTTTCTCCTGAACTGGCGCGAAGGGTGGAGGCCTTGATTCGGTCACGGTCGAGCATACCGCCGGGCTATCAGATTGAGGTCGGGCCGCGTACCAAGAGTGAGATTCAGGGATACGATGCGATTTCCGTGACCTTCGCGTCGGCAGAGCATACAAGCAAGCCGGTAACGTTTTTGCTGTCGGATGACGGCAAGACGCTGGCCCAGTTCAGCAAGTTCGATATCAGCCAGGACCCGAAGCTGCTCGTGAGCGATGCGGGCCGGCCTGCGCGTGGTGGTCCGGCGAATGCTCCGGTGGTCATTGTGGGGTTCGATGACCTGGAGTGCCCGTACTGCGCGAAGATGCATGCCACCCTGTTTCCGGCGCTCACGGAGCGGTACAAGAACCAGGTCCGCATCGTTTACAAGGATTTTCCCTTGTTCGAGATACATCCGTGGGCGATGCGTGGGGCAGTGGATGTGAACTGCCTGAGTGCGCAGAGTCCGACCGGTTACTGGAACCTGGTGGATTACATCCACGCTCACGCGGCTGAGATGGGCGGTGCGGATCGGAGCGTTGCCAAAGCGAATGAAACGCTTGATTCGCTGACCAGAGATGAAGGGAAACGACAGAAGGTCGACGATGGCGCTCTGGCTGCCTGCATCGCCAAGCAAGACGATACGGCGATCAAGGCGTCCATTAAAGTAGGCGACGACCTAGGCGTGAATGCGACTCCCGCGTTGTTCATCAACGGCACACGGCTTGAGGGCGTAACTCCGATCAACGAAGTGTTCAAGATGATCGATACTGCACTGATTGCTTCAGGCCAGACTCCACCGCCACCGCCGGATGAACCGGTTCAGACAAATCAAACACCGCCGGCGACCAAGCCCGGTAACTAGTTGCCATGCAGGAGAATTCATACGTGACGAAATTGTTAGCTACGAAAGCTGTTTTGCCTGGACGCTTGAGCCGTCAGGTCTCGCTTCCTGTTGTCCTGCTGATGGCGGCCGCATTGTTTCCGGTCGTTGGCTGCAAGCAGGAGCACAAGGCCGATGTGGTCGCGACGGTGAACGGCCATGCCATCATGCAGTCCGATCTGAACAAGGCTTATGCCACACAACTGGGCAATTCGCCGCCGCAGCAACTGTCGCAGGACCAGGCGGACTCGCTGCGCCTGAATTTGTTGACCGCACTGATCGAAGAAGAGATCGTGCAGCAGAGCGCGGCCAAGATGAACCTGACCGCGACCAATGACGAGGTTGACGCCAAGCTGGCGGAGATGAAAGCCCGCTATCCGGAGGACCAGTTCGATCAGCAGCTCAAGGCCAACAACACCACGCTGGATGAGCTAAAGCACAATCTGCGGCGAACGCTGACGGTTAATAAATTGTTGAACAAAGAGATCAACTCAAAGATCACGGTGACGGACGCGGATGTCACGAATTACTACGACCAGCATAAGGCCGAGTTCAACCTGATTGAGACGAAGTATCACCTTGCTCGCATATTGGTGACCGGTATACCAACTGCGCAGCCGGGAAATCTGCAAAACAGCAAGGCAACGAACGATGTCGAGGCAAAGAAAAAGATCCAGGCGCTGAAGAATAGGCTGGACAGCGGTGAGGATTTCGGCTCGCTGGCGATGAACTTCTCTGAACAGCCGGAGACTGCCCCGAATGGCGGCGACATGGGCTTTGTCACGGCGGAGGAGATGAAGGTTGATCCTGCGGTATATACAGAGGTGATGAAGCTCAAGCCGGGGCAGATCACGAATATTCTTCCCTTGCTGGATGGACAAAACAAAAAGCCGGTGGGCTACGCGATCTACAAATTGATTTCGATTGAGCCGGCGGGCCAGCGGGAGTTGAAGGACCCACGCGTACAGCAGCAGATCCGGCAGCAGCTTCACGATGGCCGGTCGCAGTTGCTGAAGAGCGCTTATTTCGAGATGTTGCACGATCAGGCAAAGGTCGAGAATTTCTTTGCCGAGCAGATCTTCAAAAACGACGCACACTAACTCATTGATTCACGCTAGCGACGCATACTAATTTTCTATGACCCAGTCTCCGGTACGGTTTGCGATTCTTGGCTTCGGGCATCATGCTGTGCGGCGCCTGCTGCCTGCGTTTTTGCAGTGCAAGGAGGCGGTGCTGGTTGGGATGTGGCGCCGTGATCAGGCGGCTGCGGCTAAAGACTGCGCCGAGCACAAGATCTCTCATTGCTTCCCTACGCGAGAGGCGTTGTGCGCTTCACCGGAGGTGGATGCGGTTTTTATTACGTCGCCCGACGCGATGCACAAGGACGATGTATTGCTGGCCCTGTGGCATGGCAAGGCCGTGCTCTGCGAGAAGCCGCTGGCGATGAACGCTGCCGAGGCGGAAGAGATGTCGGAAGCTGCCAAGACGGCTGGGATGCTCTTCTGCGTGGCGCAGAACTTCCGCTTCAACCGAAGCCTGGAATGGATGCGCGACCAGATTGCCGCGGGACGCATTGGGCAGCCGCAGATTGCTTATGCGCAGTTTGAATATTCTGCCGACCGCGCGCCGCGAAAGTGGATTGCCGATGCAACCGTAGCTTGTGGCGGCCCGATTGGAGACGTAGGCGTCCATTGCATCGATGCTCTTCGTTTTGTTCTGGGCGAGGACGTGGTCAGTGTGAGCACGCTGGCGCGAAGGGATGAGTCATCAGGCAACGTGGAGGCGGTTGCGTCGCTGCAGATTGAGATGACGAGTGGGGTCTATGCGAATGTGACCGTGAGCGCGCGGGCACCGTATCGCACGCTGATAGAAATTGCCGGCAGCGATGGTGTGCTGGTTGCGGAGAGCGGCTTGACGGTGGACCGTCCCGTGGAAGTGGTGCTGCGCCGGGCGGGTGAATTGGTCGAGACGGTCACTCTCGAAAACGGAGACGGATACACGCGGATGCTGGATGCCTTTGCCCGGGTCTTCCGTGGGGCGGGAACGTTTCCAGCATCGGGTGAGGACGGTATCCGAAATATGCGCGCTCTCGATGCGGCTTTCAAGAGCTGGCAGACCGGACTTCGCGAGACGCTATAGATCTGAAGGGCGAAACTTTATTGAATAGCAGTCGCCAGTGCACTGGCTTCGCTGCGGTGGTGGGATGCGAGGTCCCGTCTCGGCACATCGGCTGGCGGCAGATACTTCTTATAGACGCTGATGTGGAAGCAGGCCTGCTGGAACTCCTCTTCAACATCGATTTTGCCTTCCTGGATGAGGGGCAGGAGATAGCCGCGCATCCAGGCTACTTCGGTGCGCGAGAGTCCGTGCTTCGCTATATCGATGGCCTGGCCGGTGAGATGGGGCGAGGCCGTATCGCCTTCAGCCGGGGCGGCGTTGCTGTTGACGTGGATCAGGTGCTGTTGAAATTCGACAGTGCGGACGGCTGAATTTATCTGAAGCTGAGTGTGAAAGCGGGCGTAGTGAGCGCGCGCCATGTTATTGAGAAATTGTGAGGTCCAGGGGCGGCAGTAACGGCGGTCTACGGGGAGACGATCGTCCACGCCCAGAGCGTGACTGGTGGGGAGAGGGACCAGGATGCGTTTGCTTCGCATGTCGAGAAGGTCGGCGCCGTTCTGGATGCGATCGAGACCTTCGCGGTCGGCAACTTCGTTCTGATGCAGGAGAATTTCGTGCGAGCCCTTGAGAGCCGGAGGGACGATGAGGCGTCCACGCTTGTTATAGAGGGCAGGCAGAATGGCTGGAGCCGCGGCTTCCTCCTGGACGCTTTGTAGCTGAGGCCTCTCCGCAGTGGGCCGAATCACGTTGATTACGGGAACGGGTTTGGCGACGGGGCGGGTCTTCCTGGATCTTTTGGTGTTCCTGATCTGGGCGCGTTCTATGGGACGCTGAACAGGAGAGTCCTGGGCTTCCGGCTTAGAGGCAGCTTTGAGAAAGTCCGCTGAGGTGGCTTTTCTGGGAGCAGTATCGGACACGCTTAAATGCCGGGGCGTGGACCTGCGGGTTCCGGCCTCGACTTTTCGGGTCTCGCGGCGTGGGGACTGGTGGACGCGAGAGCGCACGTGCTTGACCTGAGGGTGCTTTTGACGGCTGGCGCTATGGGCAGTCTGCTTGAATTTTGCGGGGGCGCTCTTTGGGGTTTTCCTGTGGACGGTGGCCGTCTTGCGGGCGTGGCGGTGCGTAGGTTTGGCAAGGAGCGTGGCAGGGATCAGAGACAAGACTGCAAGCGCCAGGAAGGCCGGAAGTGGAGCGTTCAACCGCATCATGTTTTGAGAGGCGCGGAACGCCAGAGCAATTCCTACCTTAGAGACTACTTATGGATAGTGTAAGTAATCAGGTGGGTTCCGTATACTCATCGGTAACTAGGGGCAGTGGACCAGTTTGAATCTACAGGTTGAGCTACCGACGAGGTGGTGGATTTGTTGCTTAATAGCAGTCCACTATGTAGCTATACGCTGACTTGTGGGGATTCTCTCGGCTTTGTTGAACATTGGCTTTGGCCCAAAGAGCCGCGGAGGTCAATCACCTGCTGACCTATGGTTGTTAAGGTTTGATAATTTGATAATCGGCGATTTGGCAACAAATGAGAAAACAGGGCCTCTCGGCAGCAGCCACTTGACCGACGAGCGGTCATTCGGCCATTTCAGAGACCGTCACAATGGCGTGACGAAACCCACTGCGTCATGCTTGCATTTTGCCCATGAACGCAAGGAGCCGAGCGAGCCACCACTGTTTCCTTCCAGAAGAACTACTCTCGACGTAGTGTGACAGCTGGGTCAAGTAGGCTAGCGCGGCGTCCCGGAATAGCCACCGCCGCCAGGGCTGGAAGCGCGAGGAGGAGTAAAGATGCGCTCAGCACAGGGACAGAGGCCGCGCCAGTATGGAAAAACTGGTTTCGCAAGAGAAAGCCTGTCAACACTGCACATATGAGGCCCAAAGCCATACCTCCAAGAATCCAGCGTGACTCTTGTTGAAGAAGCAGACCGACGATTGCCGAGCGAGACGAGCCAAGAGCAAGACGTATACCAATCTCACGTTCTCGGAGTGAGACCTCGTAAGCGATTAGCCCGTAAGTGCCAAGAATCGCAAGGCCAAGAGCCAAACTGCCGAATGCTACAGCCAGCCACATCGAAAAACGACGGAGGGCTACTTGGTGCGCCATTAGTTCTGGCATGCTCTCCACATAGCGAACTGTTAGCTCGGAATCAAGGCGCAAGGACCGGCGTACAGTCTCTGCCATCAGTGTAGGGTCGTCCTGTGTTCGAACCATGATGGTCATGGACGTGTCGGGCCCATCAGTCTCGGGTATGTAGAGGTTGGGAACTGGTGCACGTTCCAGCGAGTAACTGTGTACATCACCCACTTCGCCAGCAACGGTCGCCCAAGCATGGAGATCGCCCGAATAAATGCGATGACCAATTGGGTCTTGGCCGGGCCACTGTTGGCTGGCGAGTGCGCGGTTCACGATCACGACGTGATTCCGACCATCGTCGGCAGTATTGAATGCTCTGCCCCGGAAGAGTTCTTGTCCGACGGTGCGGAAGTATCCCGGAGTGACCAGGAAGACATCGGGCGCTTGAGGATTTGGTTGATTGCAAGCCTCGGGATGCACGTCAGCGCAAAAACTGTAACGATTAACTCTTCCGCCGAGCGGTTTGTCATTGGCAGCGGCCACGTCGAGGACGCCGGGAAGGACACGTAGCTTAGCCAAAGCCTGTTCCAAAACGGCGAGAGTCTTTGCGGGTTCGACTGCAGCGTTGAGTGCGGGGCCACGCAGGTCAATGCTGGCAAGAAGTATGCGATCCGGTTCAAATCCGAGCGGCTGATGCAGCAGGATCAGGACGGAAGATACCATCCATCCTGCGCTCGCGAGCAATACAAGCGCCATGCCGAGTTGTGCGGCAACAAGTAGACGTCCAGCACTCCGCAAACCGCCGGACGCGGAGCTGCTCCGAGCAGAGCCATTGGCAAGATCGGCAAGCAATGTGGGCCGCAGGCTGCGCGCCGCAGGCAACAAGGTGAGCAGTAATGCGACGATGACTGTAACGAACCCCGCAAACATTAGCGCAGGAAAGTTAAGCCTGGTCTGCGCCAGTCGAGGCAAATGTACGACTGTGACCTGACTAACAGCGCGCACCAACATTGCCGAGAGTCCAACTCCGATAGCTGCCCCTGTGATGGTCAGCGAACAGTTCTCAGCCAGCATTTGCCAAAGTAGATGTTGCGGCGTCGCGCCCAATGTGGCGCGGAGCGCGAACTCTGATCGGCGTCGCATATTACGTGCCAGCAGGAGGTTGATCAGATTCGAACACGAGATGAGCAGCAGCATGCCGCAAGCAGCCATCGTTGCGAAAAGAGCCGAACGTGTTCCAGTTCCCGCCATGTAGTCGGCGAGGGGTTCGAGCGCAGGGCTCAATGCGGACGGGTAGGAATTGGGGTAGTCGCGTGTGAGGTTCTTTTGGATAGTTGCGATATCCGTGGCCGCCTCATGGAGCGACACTTGAGGCTTCATGCGCCCGATCGCCCTGAAAGAGGAAGAGCCTCGATCCTCCGGCATTTTTGCCGGGTCGCACCCGATTGGGGTCAGGATGGACGGTGGTGCATCGGGTCCTTCAAGGACAGCGCTTGCGGCAAGAACACCGACAATCGCATAAGTCTTGTGATCGAGCCGAAGTGTCCGATCGGCAAGTGAACTGCCCCCACCCATACGCCGCCAGTAAGCATCACTCACCATTGCTTGCTCAAAACAATCGGCTTCATGCCCCGTTTGAGCAAAGTCGTGTCCTAGCGCGAGACTGGCACCTAGCGTTGACAAGAAGTTTTGCGACACAAGAATGGCGTTGGCATGGCCCGCGCCTGCGGAGGACTCTACGCGGGGCGACCAGCCTCCAAATGCCGCAATAGAGCTGAAAGTATGGCTGCGATGTTGCCAATCTTGAATGGTTGGCAAAGAAATCCAGTCCCAGGGTTTGGCAGACAACGCGACCAGTTCACCAGGGTGCGCGAAAGGTAGAGGCTGAAGAATGATAGCGTAGAGAACGCTGTACATGGCCGTAGTGACGCCGATGCCAATTGCAATAATGAGCGTTGCAGTAATCGCGAAGCCTGGTGAGCGTCGAAGTTGACGGTAAGCGAACTGGCAAGCACGGAACATCGCGGAACCCCTTCATTGGCTTCAAGAAGAATGAAGCATTTTATGGGCCATCTCCAGCTTATGCTATGACTCGGTTTGCCGCGTGCGGCCATCGAACAAGTGTCCATTTCCGGACTTCCCGTCCGGAAATGATCAGCAGGTTACCAAACTGCCTTCGCATACGCTTTTCCCCGTCTCAACTGGCGACAACAGGGCAATTCACTCATTAAATTCACGTCGGGTTTTGAGTCACCCATAACGTCCTTTATGGGCGACTCTTCAGTCTGCGAATTCAAACTGATCCACTACCGTAACTAAGGGCACAGCATATAAGTTAAGCCTGCGGACCGCTGGTTGGGATCTGGTGGAAGGCTTCGGAAGTTAGGGACGAGCCTTGAATTCAAAAATGGCTATAAAAATCTTTCGGAAGAGACTTCAGGTGGCTCTGGTAGTTGGCCAGCGATTCTTCGCAGCGGCGGGCGAAGGATTGGGTGAGCGGTGAGGAGGAGCCGAGTTTGCGGTGGGCAATGTCGGAGAGGGTAAGCCAGTCGTGCCAGTCGCCACCGGATTGTTGGAGTGACTCGAAGGTTCGAACCAGGCGGTGGGTTGGGGTTTTGGGAGTGCCGGATTTTGCGGCGGGTGTAGCTGATTCGGCGATGTAGCGGGCCAGCTTGGCGGCTTTGCGGATGTCGTGGAGTTGGCGGTGGTTTTGCTTCGCTATGGCCGGGGTGTTGCTGGCGTACCAGCGGAGGGTGAGTTGGGCCAGGCGGGTTGGGGAGAGGGTGAGTGATTCGGCGGGGACGAGGGCTTTGATCAAGGCTTCGAGGGCGCGAGTTAGCTTGGACTGGTGCTCGTGGATGGTGTTGAGGAGGCGCTCGGCTGCTTCGTTGCGTTGCCCTTTGAGCAGGCTTTGGAGGTGATGGGCTTCCGAGGATTTGGATTGGATGAGTTTGCGCTGGACGTCGAGGTCGCGGACGCGTCCGGCGGCATAGCGAAGTTTGCGGAGGAACTTGCGGGCCTTCTTTGCGAGCTTGGCGTGCTTCGGCAGATTGGGCAGAAGAGCTAGCAGTTCGAGCTGGGCTTCGATGCGGCGGGTGGTGGTGCGGAGGTGGTGGACAGGTTTGGGTTTAGGGTTGGCGAGCGTGAGGGTGATGGCGGCTTCGAGGATGGTGACCAGGTCGCGCAGGGCGAGTACGGGATGAGCGGCGGCGGCTGGCATGTGGGTTGGATGCTGGGCTTGTACAATTGGGGCGCGTGGCTGGAGGGTTTGGCTGCGGATGTCAATCTCAATGGGCAAGGAGACACTATGGCGGGTAAGTTTGTGCTCAAGACGGCGAAGGATGGGCAGTTCTATTTCGTGCTGGAGGCCGGAAACGGCCAGGTGATTCTGACGAGCGAGATGTATGTCGCGAAGACTTCGGCCGAGAACGGAATTGCTTCGGTGCGGAAAAATGCTGGCAATGATGCGTTCTATGAGCGCAAGGAGCAGGCGAACGGTCACGCGATGTTCAATTTAAAGGCGGCGAACCATCAGGTGATCGGATCCAGCCAGGGTTATTCGTCTACGGCGGCACGGGATGCCGGGATTGAATCAGTCAAGGCGAATGCCGAGAAAGCTGTGCTGGAAGATTTAGCGATTTGAGGGTTACCTCCCTCCCCCATATTTGGGGTGTAAATCATTTATGTTCAATTACTTAGCTGGTTGCCTTGTCGGAAAAATTCCCGTTCTAAATGATTTACAGATAAATTACTCTTTATAAAAGGCTTTCTTTTTGCTCTCTGGTATCTATCTAGCTGAATTGGTGGAACTCATGCAACGCGGATCGGTTCCAACATACTTGACTCATCAACGGAAGCGCAGTGGCCTGTTGGACCTAAATTTAGGCGTTATGCTGGCAGTTCTATGTGACAGGTCCGCATAAAACTGCCCCAGATGGGCGAATTACTGGGAACAATCCAGCGAGTTGTTCGGTCCGCTGAGTCAAGTATGTTGGAGCCATTCATGGCCACTCAAGACATTCCGAACAGCCTCATTGAAGTTATCCGATATTTCTCGGATGTTGATGTATGCATTGAGTTTGTGGCCTCTTTGCGGTGGATGGACGGTGCGGTTTGCCCCCACTGTGAGAGCAAGAATGTCGGCTTTCTCAAGACTCGCCACATCTGGAAATGCCGTGCCTGCCGTAAGCAGTTCTCAGTGAAGACTGGCACCATCTTTGAGGAGTCACCGATCAAACTGGACAAGTGGCTCATGGCTACCATGCGAACAGGTCAGCCGCCTGCAAAGGCATCAACTTCTTCTCGTCCCTGAAAATGGGTTCGGCATCAAGAAATGCTTGGATTGAGTGAGCAGCACGTTCACGAAAACTTGGCCACCAATCTCTTACTAGCCGACCAGTTCCATTCTGCTCGTCAAAGACAAAATCTACTGGTTCGATTCGTGAGTATTCGTGGTTCACCCTCAGCATTAACCCAATGATTGAATAGAAGAGAAAAAAGTAAGGGTTCTTCGCAGTCTCAAGCAATGGGACTGCCTTTGAGAATTTCTTGAACTCCTCCCAACTCACTGATACAGACAAACCGAGAGGCGAATACTTCTCAATGAGCTTGACTAGGCCCTCAATCTTAGCCCGCCGTTCATCCTTAGAAAATTCTTGGAACTCCCCCCTTCTTGAAGTCCCAAACCTCAGAACCCTTCAGGTACGAAACGCTCTTATCTGCCTTTAGCGCAGCGTCCCACTCATCAGAGAACTGCGCCCATACTTCATACCGATGCACATAGCCGCTCACGATGAAATGACTGCTGGTGGGTTCACTGCCACTGTCGTCTATATGGGCCACGAGGGTCATTAGGAGTTTTGATTCCCTAGCCGCCCTTGGAATACCACAAACTAAACTCCTAACGTAATCACTTGACCGAGATTTACCTTCTCCAATGTTGGTGGTGTGTCAGGTATGTTTATGCCCGCGGATCTCATTGATTGGTAATGGTATCCGCGGTTTTTTGGCTTGATAATGGGTTTTTCTGAGGTTTTCGCCCTTTTTTATTTTGCGGGGGCGGGTTGGCCTACTGTGCGGACGGCGTCGTCGACGACGGCAAAGAGGAGCTGGTCGTGGTCGGCTTTGGCCTTTGCCTTGATGATTTCACCGGCTTTCTGGCCTGCCTCCGCGCTCTCGGGGAGAGTGAGGTCGCGGTTCTGGGCGGAGATGGCGGCCAACTGCTGAACGATGTCGAAGAAGGTGTCTTCGCTCTTGTTGGCAAGCTGCCAGCACTGGGAGACGGTGCAGGTGAGGATCTGGTCCTGGGTCCAA
>NFUO01000113.1 GCA_002197545.1 Acidobacteria subdivision 2 bacterium RH1 MAG20
ACGATCTCATACGCTTCCTTCCGCATCAGGCCGCGCAGACGCATCCAACTCATGATGCTCTCCGGATAGTTTGTTCATGTTCTTCAATTAGCGAGATGAAAGCATCTTCCATGGTCGGCGCAGGTCGGCTCGGGCTTCGGCTCGCCTCTTTGATTTGCGTCGGTGTACCCTGCGCGAGGATTTCTCCGAGCGACATCAAGACGATTTGATCGCAGTATTCCGCCTCCTCCATAAAGTGCGTCGTTACCAGGCAGGTTGTTCCGCCCTCCGCGAGTGCGTTTACGCGTGCCCAGAATTCCCTCCGGGCCAGAGGATCGACGCCGGAAGTGGGCTCGTCCAGGAAGAGAATGCTGGGTTCGTGCATCAGTGCACAGGCCAGAGCAAGGCGCTGCTTGTATCCCAGAGGTAGCTCCCCTGCGTTCATGGTGATGTAGTCTTTCAGCTCCAATTCTTCTAGCGCCCATGCCATCCGGTCTCTTCTGCGCTGATTTTCCAATCCGTAGGACGCCGCGAAGAATGACAAATTTTGATGCACGCTCAGAGAACCGTACAGCGAGAACTTCTGAGAGACATAACCGATGCGAGCTCGCGCCGCGGCGGCCGCCGTACGCAGATCGACACCCGCGACCCGCAACGTTCCAGAGGAGGCAGGCAGCAGTCCGCAGAGCATTCGGAAAGTCGTAGACTTACCTGCGCCGTTGGCCCCCAGTAGCCCGAAAATCTTTCCCCTGCGCACGGAGAAGTTAACGTTCTTCACGGCCGCGAAGTCCCCGAAGTAGCGATAGAGACCCTTCACCTCAACGACTGCCCCATCGTCGTTGGTTGCGGCTCGCTTCGATGGAAGTGGAATGGGATGACGTGGACTCCGGCTAAAGAGCAGACTGACGAAGGCATCTTCCAGACGTGCTGGAACTGGTTTGGGCGTCCCGTACGCTGCCAGCTTTTCCGTCAGGACTGGCGGCCCAGGCTGCTGCATCACGATGCGCAATCCGTCGCCCTGAATTACGGAATCCACCACGCCCGGCAGTTGGGCAATCTGCGACTGTAGGTTGCGCTGTGCGGCGGGTATATCTTCCAGAAGAAACGCATGACCCTGTAGCTGTGCCGCGAGTTGCGCCGGGTTTCCCTGTGCCAGAATTTCCCCTTCGTGCAAGAGAATGACATGATCGCAGCGTTCGGCCTCATCCATATAAGCAGTGCTGAGCAGAACAGTCACTTCCTGGCTGACAACCTGTCGATGGACAATGCTCCATAGTTCTCGTCTCGAAATCGGGTCCACGCCGACGCTAGCTTCATCCAATAACAGCAGATGTGGAGGATGAATCAGAGTGCAGGCCAAGCCAAGCTTCTGCTTCATACCGCCGGAAAGCCGCCCAGCCTGTCGTTTGCGAAATGGACCGAGGGCCGTCATGGTGAGCAACTCCGCGAAGCGGCTCGCGCGCATGTTGTGCGGTATGCTGTGCAGGTCGGCAAACAAATCGAGGTTTTCTTGGACGGTCAGATCTTCATAGAGGCCGAAGCGCTGTGGCATATAGCCGATCTCGCCTTGCAAAGCCAAGGCTTCCCGTGGCAAGGAATCCCCAAGTACGCGAATATCTCCGGCGACCGGTGTCAGGATGCCGGCCAGAAGGCGCAATAGGGTAGTTTTGCCCGCGCCATCAGGACCGATGAGAGCCGTCATGCTTCCGATGGGAATTTCGAGGGAAACATTTTTGAGGGCGTCTCTTCGAGATGCTCCTTTTCCGAACGCCATGCGAAGGTCCTTGACAATGATTGCTTCCATTTCAATTCGTCCCGCAAGGATTTGCGCCGATTGCGTGCGGAGGATTGTTGTGGAGTGGGACGATTACTGTGGTGGGCATTCCCAGGCGCAATCGATGATCCGGGTTGCAGGCATAAACGCGGACGCGATAAACAAGCTGGGAGCGCAGCTGTGTGGTTTCCACGTTCTTCGGCGTGAACTCTGATACCGGAGAAATGTAGCCGATCCATCCCGGAAACTGTTGCCCTGGGAAGCTATCGGACTCAATGGACGCACGCATGCCGAGAGCCACTTTGCCCATCTCCGGCTCGGGGAGGTAGGCGCGCACCCAAAGTGGATTGTCCAGAGCGAGAGTAAACACAGGCGCCTGTGGCCCCGCCATATCGCCGGGCTCTAGAATCCTGTCCTGAATAACGCCATTTGCTGGGGCATAGAGCTGCGTATCGGCCAGATTCTTTTGCGCTAAAGCCAAAGCAGCCTTGTCTGCTTCGAGCGTAGCCTGAGCTGCGGCAATATCTTCCTTGCGAGGACCGATGACAGCGAGTCGCAAAACTTGCTGCTTCGCGGCGAACTCCTGCTGCTTCGCTGCCAGTTCCGCCCGATCAGCAAGGTAAGAGCGTTCTGCATCGTCGCGGATCTGTAAGGAAACATACTGCTGTTTGGCCAGAGTTTGCTGGCGCTGATAAAGCACTTCAGCGTTTGTCAGGTTCGCTTGTGCTGCAGCGACATCCGCTTGTGCAGCGGCAACATCTGCTCGGGCTTCCGCAATCTCCTCGGGCCGGCTCCCCGCCAGAAGTCGCACGACTACTTGGTGCTGTGCAGCTACGTTTGCCCGGTCCTGCGCCACCGCATCCACAAACCGCTGCTCGACCAACTGACCGACGAGCTGACCCGCGTGGACCGCGCTGCCCTCATCCACCAGCAGCTTGTCAATCCGCTCACTGTCGTTGAAGGCGAGCTGCACCTGACGAATGTCGACGTTGCCATAAAGGGTAAGGATATCGTTGGGCGCATCCGTTCGGAGCAAGCTGCGCCGCACCCAAAAGCCCGTAACTGCCAAAAGACCCAGAAGCGCCAAGATGAAAACTCGTTTTTTGACCGAAATCATTGCCGTCCTCCGAATGCCCGTTCAACTCACTTTGCAGGGCTGCGATACAGCAGGTCATTAATGGCCTGTATGTCCGCAGGCGTCAGTATCCCCGCTGCTGCCTTGAGCTGCGTCCGGGCTACCAGTTGCGTGTAAAGGGCCAGATAGTAATTGCGCTGCGCGGATGCGTAGCTTGTTGTCGCGGTCAGCAGGTCAATGATGGAGCGACTCCCGATCTCGTACCCCTTGCGCGTCCCATCCATCGATACCTTGGCAGAACTTACAGATTGCTCCGCTGCATGAAACTGGGCGACGCTGTCTTGTAGATCATGGAATGCAGTTTGTGTGTCCAGTGTGATCTGGTCCTGAAGATTGGCGAGGCTCGCTCGGCTGGCCTCGGAAAGCGCTTCGGCCTGACGAATCTCGGCACGAGTGCTCCCACCTTCGTATATTGGAATCGACAGGTTCAGCGATGCGCCAGCCTGGTTTATGGTTATGGGGGCTATGAGCGTGCCCACATCGTGCTGGCCGATACCGCTCAAGCTCAAAGTCGGCCAACGCGCCCGCTTCGCAAACTGCACCTGCTGTTCTGCCACTTTCAATGTTGCCTTCGCCTGCTGTAGAAGTGGCTGGTTCCTAAGTGCAGTCGCAAGCCAGGGATCTATGGTATTCGGCTGGGGGCCGATCGCTTGCAAGGTCGTTACGTCCTGTAACGTTCCTACGGGGTGATGCGTCAGGCGCTCCAACTGGTTCTTCGATACGGTCACCGCATTCGTCGCGCTGATCAGATCAGCCTTCGCTGCATCTAACTGCGCTTGTACTTCTTGCACCGAGATGATGTCCCCCGTGCCCACACGCAGGTTGGCCTGGGTCTGTGCGTCAATGCTTTGCAGCAGGTCGGTCTGTTGCTGCGCCACGCGTTGGTTGGCTTGGGCCTCCAGGACGCCAAAGTATGTCTGAGTGACCTCTAGTGCGACGACCTGCTGTGCATAGGCCAAAGCCGCTGCGCTAACCTGAATGTGGCTGTTTGACTGTTTCAGGGCGGTGAAGGCCTGACCGTCGAAGATAGTTTCTGTCAGACTGACGCTAAAGACATCGGAATGATATCCAGTGGAGATTGGCTGAGCGCCGAAGCCTGTGACATAGGCC
>NFUO01000114.1 GCA_002197545.1 Acidobacteria subdivision 2 bacterium RH1 MAG20
AGGCGCTGCGAAGATCAAAGAAGCGAAGTGTGTTCTGATCGGTGGCCATACAATTCGAAACCCGGAGCCAATCTACGGGCTCGCCGTGACAGGACTGGTGTCGCCGCGTCGCATGCTGACCAACGCGAAGGCTCGTGCTGGCGACGTGCTGGTCCTGACGAAACCGCTCGGCACAGGTATCATCACCACAGGGATTAAGCGTGGCCTGACCAGCCGTTTGCTGGAACGGAGAGTTATCGCCGTTATGACAAAGCTCAACAGTGTAGGACCGGAACTAGCGGAGAGAGGACTTCTAAAAGCCGCGGTTGACGTTACCGGGTTTGGGTTGCTCGGGCATCTGGGCGCGATGTGTCGCGCCAGCGGTGTTGGCGCCGAGATTGCTGCTGACGCTGTGCCAGTGATCAGCGCGGAAGTCTTCCAGCTCATCGCGAACGGTTGCATCCCTGGCGGGAGCCGCGACAATCTTGACTTTGCAAACAAATTCACAGCATGGGACGGCGCCACTCAGGCTCAAAAAACACTGTTGACGGATGCGCAGACGAGCGGCGGTCTCTTGCTGAGCGTGCCGCGGCGAAATCTGGATGCGGTATTGAAGCGTCTGAAGACCCACCACACACTATGCGCCGCCGTTATCGGGCAGATCGTGCAGTCCAGCAAGCCGAAGATCAGAGTGGCGGCATGAAACGTTCCGGACTGCGCGGCATCCCGTCTGTCGACAAACTCGCGATCGCGCTGGGTGATACAGGATTACCTCATCCTACCGTCGTAGCAACCATTCGGCGAGAACTCGCGGTCCTGCGAAAACACGGAACAATACCTGGCTTCGATGACATTCTCGCGCTCGTGCGTTCCGCGTTGGGAATCCTGCGCGCATCCCGCATCCAGCCTGTGATCAATGGCACCGGCATTCTTGTTCATACGAATTTCGGTCGTGCGCCACTGGGGCATGCCGTCATGGAAGCGGTGTCCCGGATCGGATCGCAGTACAACAATCTTGAGTACGGACTCGCCGAGGGAGGGCGCGGCGGGCGCGCCGCGTACCTCGAACACAATCTTGCGCTACTGTGCGGCTCGGAAGCTGCCACGGTTGTGAATAATAACGCGAGTGCGCTTGTTCTGATTCTTCGACATTTCTGCAAGGAAGAGACGCGTGTTACTAATGGCGAGCGCAGGAGTACGCTTCACCGAGATCCCCCGCCTAAGAATCAAGTTGTGATTTCTCGCGGCGAGCTGGTTCAGATCGGCGGCGGGTTCCGGATTCCGGAAATCCTCGAGGCGAGTGGCGCGCGGTTGTGTGAAGTTGGAACAACCAACAAGACTTCTCTTGCCGATTTCGCTCGCGCCATCACGCGTGAATCGGCGCTAGTGTTGAAAGTGCATCGCAGCAACTTCTTCATGGATGGGTTCGTCGATTCTCCGTCAACCGAGTCCATCGCGAAGCTGGCGCGCGGCAAACGAGTCCCGTTCGTCGAAGATTTGGGTAGCGGCGCAATGATTCAAACCGAAACTGTCCCCAGCTTGGAACATGAGCCCACTCCTGCGGAGGTTTTGCGGAATGGAGTGGATCTCGTCTGCTTCAGTGGAGACAAACTGTTCGGCGGCCCAC
>NFUO01000115.1 GCA_002197545.1 Acidobacteria subdivision 2 bacterium RH1 MAG20
GCAGTGCCAGACCATCCTGTATTCTTCGCCACGTTCGGTCCGGCGGTTACGAACAGTCCGGCGAAGAAGTTTTTCGAGAGCAAAGGCATCACCGTTGGCCCGACGGGTGCGCTGGCAGGTCCCGCAGCCAATGCTGCGCTGGGGCTATTGCGCAACATGCAGACTCTCGAGGACAACATTCGCAGCGCCGAGTACGCTCAGTCGTACGTGCTGCGCTACGGTCTTACGACCAGCCTGGATATGGGAGTGTTCGCTGACCCTGACAGCCCCGATTTACAGGACGACTTTACATTCCCCGGAATTGCGAGCGCCAATCCGTGGTCCGTCTATGACCAGATTCTCGCGCTAGACCACGAACACAAGCTCGACGAGCGCGTCCGGCTTTTCATGATCTCGATGGACAAAACGATGACGCTGCCGCTCTTGACCGAGCGTCTGCTGAATGTCTTCCCGGATTTTGGCGACGGTATGCTTCGCGTGTCCGGCATCGGCGAATTTGCCAGCCCGTGGTTTGCGAATTTTGCAGGTGGGCAGCACCCGGAGAATTACGAAACAGCGCTACAGTTGGTCGCCAAGCACGGCTGGACGTACCAGCAACACACCCTGTCTCTAGCGGAGGTGCAGTTCACGGCGCAAACCTATGAAAAGGTCAATGGCGTCGCCCCGATCGCCGATCTGCATTGGTCGATCGCCCATGTGCCGGCGATTGACCCGCAGACGCTCCAGTCCATGAAAGGCATCGGCGTGGGCATGGCGCTGCACGGCTGGAAATATCTCCAGGGTGGCCAGGGTACGCCTGCCGGCCAGCCTGCGGGCCCGCCCTATCGCACGATCCTTGAAAGTGGGATTCACGTCGGCGCAGGTTCCGATGCAGGCGACATTTCCATGCTCGACCCCTGGTACGAAATCTATTACATGGTGACTGGCAAAGACTGCACGGGTGCGCTGATCAATTCGGGTGAGCAGGTGACGCGCGAGCAGGCTCTGCGGATGTACACGGCCGACAACGGCTGGTTTTTCAACGAGGAGAACGACC
>NFUO01000116.1 GCA_002197545.1 Acidobacteria subdivision 2 bacterium RH1 MAG20
AACTTCTGCATCACTACCGAGGAAGCCGATGAGGTTGACTTTGTTCTGGTACATGATCGTGTCTCCGTTTGTTGAATTTCCCGAACTGGATCGGGTCACACTGGGCGAAGCCTGGCGAGTGGGCCATGCTCCCAAGTGCCGAAGCTCTGCATTTACGGAGGGTCAGGAGAAATCTTTTCGGCGTACTTCCCGAACAAGATTTGGAGGGAAACCGTAACCCGTAGGGCGGCGAATATCCGGGGTCCCCGGCACGCGATTGTTGCGTGATGGGATGGTGAGCCGAAGCAGAAGAGCGAGCTGCCGCCGGGCGCATGACAAGCCCCGAAGCCGTGACCGAGCCAAAGGCGGGATACAAAACGGCAGACACATGCCGGAGCCAAGTTTTCATCTGCATCCTGGTGGAAGAAGTCCGCCGCTATCGCAGTTACAGTCGAGCCACGAAGGACTCCGTAAGAAGAGCGCAGTAGAACACCACCGTTGCGTGCTCGAAGGCTCTCGTTCGTCCGCCTCACCATGCACGGAGACCGTTGGGACGAAACAACCGGATTGGCAGCAAGAATGGACATCGCATCGCCTTTGGAAAGTCGATTCGTTCCTCTAGTTGAATGCTTGATCGGCCCGGAAGCGCACGATGGTCAATCCGAGAGGATTCACCGCCAGCTCGTTGTTCTTCACGCTCTCGCGGAAGACATAAGTGACGCTGGCGGTCCATCGCTCCCGCTTGAGTTCCGCATGGTCTGCTGGGTTCGTGTACACCTTTTCAAATTCAATCCGCGCCGAATAGGGAGACTGACGAAGGTCGTCCAAGACAATGTTCTTGACCTCTACATCGACATAGGGGAGAGTGCTGTCGTTCCTGTACGTCTGGATGATCTTGTCCTTCTGCTCCTGCGCAATCACGGCCCGCTGCACATCGTCATTCAGGAAGTAGAGAGAATCGGTCTGGTCGCGCTCGATGGTGAAGCGGTTGCGCGAGAAATACACCTGCGCCCAGCGAGTGAGGTAATACTTGTTCTCCGCTTCCTGCGGGCGGTACTGGAAATTGCGGTAGTCGATCGCTTCCGCCCGGCCTACATCGTTGATACGGATAATCAGCGGCCGCATCGAGGCAAGCGCCTTCTGGCTTTTGAATACGAGCGCGGCCAGCGCGAGACACACCACCGCAAGGCACAGGATTGTGATCTTGAGATAGGTGTTCATGACGAGCGGATCGCCGTACTGCTCCAGATACCGCTCCGCGGCGCGGGTGATTGTTGGCGTTGCTTTTGCGGCGCTATCCATCGTTTTCTCCAAAGGCTCTGTCCGCCCTATATGCTTCGCAAGAGAGCGAATGTGAGCAGGCCCATACCGCCGTCGTGCCCGCCGTGGCCGCCCGAGAAGATGGTCGCGGTCATGACCGGAACTTTGAACAGGATGTAGATATTTACCCCTACCAGCAGAATCAGCAACGGCAGCGTTTCGACCATCGTGCCGGGGTCGGAAAAGTTGACAATGGTGGTGTAATACTGCGCCAACAAGTGCCCCAGAATGCTGAGCACGGCGGCGGCCAGGACCTTGTAAAAGCAGAAACCGATGAAGGCCCGCAGCCATCCCCAGAAAAGAAAGTCCAGCTTGTCGAATACCAAAAAGGGGATGAAGACGGGACCGAGCAGTCCGACCACCGCTACTCCAATCGCGCCATAGGCGACAATGGCGGCGACTGCCGCACTGAAAATCGCCAGCAGCACTTGAATGATGACGTAGACGAGGGAGTAATAGGGACTCGCCAACGCTTTGACGATGCCCGGGCCGCTGGCTTTCTGCGCTTTGTCCAACGTTTGCTGAATGGTGGTTACGCTGTTGTTGCCGATGATCGTGACCAGGTTCTGCGCGCCGCCGTTGATGAATCCTCGGAGCGAGTAGCCGATGCCGGGAATGCTGCTGTCGTAGAACTTCACCATCACGTAGGCGAAAGTGATGAGCATGAAGAAACTCAGAAACTTCCCCATATTGAACCCCGGTCCTCCCTGCGCGGAAGCCAGCGCCTCCTGCACGCCGAACCAGACCAGCATGATCGTGGCCAGAGTGATGCAGATGTGGAGGCCCATTGCATCGACACCCGGCGATGCGGTGGCCGTCAAGGTGTCGCAGCCTTGCGTGATCCAGTTGAAAAAGCTGGTGCTCATGCGCTCCCTCGCTCCCGAATGATTGGTTAGTACATCAGAGCTTGCGCTTCGCCGTTATAGGCCGGAGCGATGTTTGTCTGGTAATACTGGCTGTAACTGGCGGCGTCTTGAAATCCCTGCTTCATCACGTCCTGCTGCTGCTTCAACGTGATCATCTGTTGCAGCGCGGCCGCCTGCTGAATTTGATTGGCTTCCTGCTGCTGTCGAAGTTGCAGCAACATGGCCTGGTTCATGCGCTGCATGGT
>NFUO01000117.1 GCA_002197545.1 Acidobacteria subdivision 2 bacterium RH1 MAG20
AACTTCTCTGCTCCCGAGGTATTGCAGTAAAAGCGGATCGCATCGCCATCGAAGGTTGGATCATTGCCTCCGTGGAGACCGGGCCCACAGGATTTTCAGGCAATGATCGCCATGTGCCCTCTGGCATCAACCATCCATCATGAGACAGGACGCAGGAAACTACTGGGTATCAGGAGGGGACGGCATTGAGCGGATGTAGGCAATAATCGCCTTCCGGGTGCTTGGGCTCAAGTTGGTGGGAGGCATGTTGCCGTTCTTCATCTGGGTGCTGTGGTGCTGCAGCAGATTATCGAGCACTGAGGCGGGAAGAACCGATGCCAATCCAGCCAGACCCGGAGCGGCTACAGTTCCATGCAAACCGTCAACCCCGTGGCAGGTCTCACAACGGTTGTGCTCAAAGAGGGCCTTACCCCGCACAGCGTCCGCGCTGAGCGGCACTGCCTTAGCCTCTTTGGTGGCCGCAGCAGGGCTGGCTGCATTGCCTGCAGCGGCTGCGGCAGCGGGCTTACCCGACGCAGCCTGCGTCGCGTGAGCCGCTGGAGCCGATCCCTTCGCCGGCGCAGTTCCGAGGCTCGAAAGATAGGCCACGAGTTGCTTCATTTGCGCGTCATTTACCGTGACGGCAGGCATGCCTCCTGCGCGCATTGCTTTTTTCGGATGATGCAGCAAGTCCGTAAGCTGAGCGGGCGGATACTTTTTCGTGATGCCAATCAACGAGGGCGCAAAATGTGTCCCTTGCGCATTTTTCCCATGGCAAGCGAGGCATCCGTTGGTCAGAAAGAGGGCGCGCCCGGCTGAGGTTGCCGGGCTGGCGGCAGCAGACTCGTGCTTGGCCGAGGCAGGCTGTTTCGCAGTCGCTGACGCTGCCTCGTTTTTCGACTTCGCGGCAGGAGCCGCGGCGGCGGCGGGTTCATTATTCGCGGGCGCAGTCTTGGCGGATTTCTGCGTCTTCGTTTGCGGTTGCGCGCTCTTCCCCGGCGCCAGCGAGCGCAGATACGCAACCACTGAGCTTACCTGATTGGCGGGCGCAACCAGGGGCGGCATGCCGCCAGCCTTCATGGTGGCATTGGGAGCCTGAATCAGCTTCGCCAGTTGCGCGTCTGAGCGCTTTGCAATCAGTTTGCTCAGAGGTGGTATCTTTCCGGCGCCTGCGCCTGCCGCTCCATGACACCGGGCACAGCTTTGAGCTTGAAAGATCTTTTCACCTGCGCTGGCTGTCGCTGAGGTTGCTCCTTTGGCGGGAACCTTTGAACTTGTTGCGCCTGCAGCCTCGGGTGTTGCCGGGGCGGGCGTTGCCGGGGCGAGCATTGATGGGGTCGGCGCAGCGGCAGATGTCCCTGCTGGTGCGCTTCCGCCGCTGTTACCCAAGCTGCTCAGATAACTGAACAGCGCCGCCATTTCCGGCTTGGAAAAGTCGAACGAAGGCATATGGCCGGCGAGCATCTTAGCGTTTGGGTGGTGCAGCAACTCAGTGATCTGAGGCAAAGGGTACTTAATCGTAATCCCAACAAGGCTTGGAGCCTGGGCTGTTCCCGTACCCCCCGTGCCATGGCATCCGGAACATCCCTTTGTCGTGAACATCCCTTTGCCTTTGGCAACGAGTGGGCTGACCGGCCCGGAAGACAGAGATTGTCCGCCAGCGGATTCCATCCGCGCTTTGAATGGGGTCTTTGTATATTCTTCCGCCTGTTTCTCCTGGAATGCGAGTTGGACCGCGATGCTGTGATCGTGTAAATCATCCAGGTGACTCTTGAACCCAAGGAAGATAATTCCGACTAAGACGATGGAAACTGAAAGGAGGGGGATAGGTCTCCGCCATGGACGGCGTTCCAGCTTGCGATCTAGAAAGGGCATCAGGAAAAAGAGCAGAGCCAGAATTCCCGGAATCAGTACGACAGCAAAGACCTCCATCCGGCTGGACCAGAACTTAAGCCACTCAAACATCGGCAGGTAATACCACTCTGGCCGCGGAACGAACTTTGTGTCTGCGGGATTGGCAATCGGGCCAAGTTGGATGGGATGGAAGAATGCAAGAAACCCCAGACCGACCATCAGGAGCAGCGCAAACGCCATATCCATAATGACCTGGCGGGGATAAAAGCTCTCCGGTGGCAATTTCGGATTGACCGGATCTTCATTGATTGGACCGGCTGCACCAGCTTTCCGGAAAAGTGCAATATGGGTACCAATGAGCAGGAAGATCATCCCCGGAATCAAAAACACGTGGGCGAAATAGAATCGCGATATGGTGAGAGTGCCCAACGTATCGCCGCCACGCAGCATGTCGGTCAGCCATTGCCCGAAAAAGGGAACTTCCCCGACGATGTTTGTTCCCACTGCCGTGGCGAAGTAGGCGCTCTGGTCCCATGGAAGCAGGTATCCGGTGAAGCCCATACCCAGAACAAGAAGGGAGAGGAGCGCGCCAGAAATCCAGAGCAACTCGCGTCGACCTTTAAATGACCCATAGATGAATGTCTGCAGAAAATGGAGGGCCAGAACGATAATCATCGCGCTGGAGCCGTAGTAATGCAGACTGCGGAGAAATTCGCCGGCGGCAACTTGCTTGGTGATATAGGCAACGCTCGTATGTGCCGACTCTACAGAAGGGACATAATAGAGGGCGAGACATAGCCCGGTAATTACCTGCGAGATAAAGATAAACAGCAGACCGGAACCAAATATATAAGCCAGGCGTGCGCCACCGGGAATCGGCTCATCAAGCGACGAGCGCATGATGTTTCGTATGCCCGTACGCTCGTTGAACCAGCGATAGAAGCGCGACGGCACGTTCTTGCCGGGTGTCTCCGCCCCTGGAGCAGTCGCCGCCACCTAGCTCAACACTTCCTGATTGGGTACATTTTCGCGAAAATACTCGAACTTCACCATGAGCTTACCGTTCTCAATCTTGTGAGGAAGCGGGTCCATGCCGCGTGGCGAAGGGCCGGAGACATGGGATCCGTCAGCCTTGAATACACTTCCGTGGCACGGGCAGTAGAAGTCACTTTGACCTTGGCGCCACGCAACGGTGCAACCCATGTGGGGACAAATCGAGGAGAGTACGCCCAACTGTCCTTGCGGATCCTTGGTCACATAGACCGTCTGTGCAGAATCAACTTCACGCCATCCATCCACTTGCTTCAGGTCAAGAGGAGTCAATATCGGTGGCGACAGGTTGGAAAACGCGCCCATCTCGCCGATGGGAGACCATTTGCCTTTGCCGGATTTTGCATAAAGGGGGTAAAGGACATAGCGGAGGACAGGAACCGCGAGGATGGCGCTCATCCCAGCTGCCCCGACACAGAGCAGAACGCCGAAGAACGAGCGTCTGTTGATGACGATGTTTTCCTTCGGGTCGACTTCCTGGATCGCGGCTTGTTGTTCCATGCATTCTCCTAGAAGAGCAACCAGATCGCCATGTACACGGTGTTATTGTCAGCAGCGTTACGGTTTGCACCGTCGTAGTTCGTACTGGCGCCGTTGAATTTTGTGTAGCCCGTGTAGTTCAGGTCCACGTCAATGTTCTGGACCGGCCACCAGGCAAACTGGACGGTATAACCGCTGGTGTCAGGGCTGCCATTCAGACTCCCCGTCAAAGGTGCAGAAGCATAGAGCAGCGAGTCCGTGGTTCCTGTCGTGCGAAACAAAGCGCCCGTTGCGCTGTATTTGCTGGTCCAGTGGTAAGTGCTGTCGACCCTCAGGGTGTTGAGCGTGTGGTGCAGCACATCGGTCCCGCCCAATGCCAGGGTCCCACCAAGGTTTGAACTTTCATGGATCCAGGTGCCGTGAGCGTCCAGCAGGTTGGCGCCGAACGGGCGCTCAAACTGAAAATCGATTGACGGGTCAATAAATCGGTCCACTGGCCCAGCGACTGCGTTCGGATGCGAGCTAGCCGCGAGACCATAAGTGCCAAACTCGAGATAGTTCGCTCCCATCGTCTGCTGCCAGGCAACTCGCCAATACGGAGCTGCGCCACTGATATTGTATTGAAACCCGGCGCCGTCCACGGGAACAGGACCTCCCTCGTGCTCGCTGCGGTAGGCGCTCAACTCGGCATAGAGGTGCTTGTTCCACATGCTGTAGACGCCTGCGCCAGCAACATCCCCCCCCAGCGTTCCGTCGATGAGCGCGCCGGCATTCGGGCTGACCCCGGCTTCGGACGATATCCATGGAAAGCCCCAGGTAGGCGTGCTGTTCCAGATGTCTTGCACAGCGGGGTTGTTGTTCAGAGTAATTCCGTATTGGAGTTCTTTGCCGCCCAATTTTGTTTCGTTGGCATAGCGCAGGTCGGTGTTGTCCATCGCAAAGGTGTCGCTGGAGTGGCTGTAAGTGACCTGGGCGAGCCCGCCGAAGTGCGATGCAAAGCCTCCTGCAAGAAAAATGCTGAGCTGCTGCGGAAAGCCGACCGCACTGTTCTGTGTGCTCGGTGCGACATTCTGGAATGCGGTGTTGGAGAGCAGAACCATGAAAGACAGTGGAATGTGTTGAGACAGCAGCAGGGTCTTCGACGTTCCCACTTTATCGGTGGCCGTCGTCGCGCTCAGAATGTATCCCCTGAGCTTGAAGTCACGGCCGAAAGCTGTAAGTTCAGGCGGATTGCTGTGGCATACGTTGCAAGAGAGGCCTGTCTGCCGCGCGAAGCTTGGCACCGCATGGGCATACTCAACAAGCAGCAGAAGAGCGAGCCCCATCGCAATTCTTGAGAGCTTCTTCATGGCACCCTCCGTGATTTGGCTGGTGGAAGGGCCATGAAACTTGATTCGGCGCCTGCGCACTTCAAGCAGAAGAACAAAGTGGGGCCACAAAAGATGTACAAAACTGCTCACTCTCGGATGCAAGTCACGAATATTTCAAGGCCTTGAACTCCCAACGTTGCCACCGCCAGGAAATCTACAAGTAGGCGTGCGCGGCAATGCACGACCGGCAAGCCGTCAGGTGCTGGTTGATCAATAGTTCCACACTCTTGCGGCGTGGACGATGTTTCAGTGCCATGAAGCCATTGCTGGCGGCATTACGGTGCCCTGGTCCACCAATTTCCCATCAAAAACCCAAGTCTCAACCCGGAAGGCTCGACACAATTGATGCATCCGTCTCATATTCTGTGTGTTAGGGGTTCCCCGTGATTAATCCTCGAAAGTCGGCAAGGGTTGGAATCTATGAGGCTCCCGGCGGGTCCGGTTCGAGCCCAATCCGATCATTGACTGCGCTGCGAAAGCGCGGTTTGCTACCCAGGTATCGCTCCGTTGCTTGCAAAGAGACGTGCCCCACAGGAACTGGATTTGCTCAAGTTCACCACAGGCATGATGACAAAGGCGGGCACAAGTCTTGCGGAGGTCATGGGGCGCGGGTGCCGGAATCTCACAGCCCTTTGCTTTCTGCTTCACCACACCCCAAATAACCTGCGGGCTGAAGCCGACGGCCCAGGCTCTGCCAGCCTTGTTGATTGAACGAAGCAGACCGCCGTTCGCAATTCCAGAGGCCGTCATCCACGCATCAATGCCAACTTTAACCCAGTCCGGGACAGGGATGCTACGTATGTGACCGCCCTTGCCGACAAGATCGGCAATCACCCGGTGCTCCTCTCTTTGCCGGATGTCTTCAACTCTCAGCATCGTCCATTCCGCGCGGCGGAGACCGC
This sequence comes from Acidobacteria subdivision 2 bacterium RH1 MAG20, assembly GCA_002197545.1. The sequence continues at coordinate 5,636 of NFUO01000117.1, forward strand.
AATCCGCAGCGTCGTATTTCAACCTCTGGACTGCTGCAAGACGCAAGTTAATGGTGGTTGATGCATAATGCTGCTGCTCGAGCGAGATCCGGTACCTGGTGACCACGGTCTTGTTGAATGCGAGTCGCAGTTCTGAACAGTACCTTGCGATGAATTCTCTGATCGCATGATCGTAGGTCCACTGAGAACTTGGAGAAGTCAGGCTATTGAGAACCGCGGATTAGGACTGCTCAACATCCGGGAGATTCAGAACGGATTTTGGCGCGTTCGCGCTTCATCTTGTTCTTTGCTATGTGAAACTGCCTCCATCGCCGTGGCAAACAGCATGATCCAGATCTTGGATGAGCTGCTGGCCGATGCAGGAGTTGCGCAGATTTCGGTCGGGACCTTCCGCCAGCGATTCATAGTTTCGTCGTCCGCAGTCTCAGGGCATTGCCGATCACCGATACGGAGCTGAAGCTCATGGCAGCAGCAGCGATCATCGGGTTCAGGAGCAATCCAAAAGCAGGAAACAGCACTCCGGCTGCAAGCGGAATCCCAACAGCGTTGTAGACGAAAGCGAAGAACAGGTTCTCGCGGATGTTGAGCATGGTTGATTTGCTTAGCCGGCGTGCGCGGAGAATGCCACGCAGATCGCCTTTCAGCAGCGTGATTCCCCCTGCCTCCATCGCCACATCGGTACCGGTTCCCATCGCGATGCCGATGTCAGCCTGGGCGAGTGCGGGCGCATCGTTCACTCCATCTCCAGCCATCGCAACCACACAGCCCTCTTGCTGACGCTGCTTGACGACATCCGCCTTCTTTTGCGGCAGTACGTCAGCCTCAAACTCGATGCCAAGCTTCTTCGCGACTGCCTTGGCCGTCGTCGCGTTGTCTCCGGTGACCATGATGATCTTCAGACCTGCCGCCTTTAACTCACGGATCGCGTCTGGAGTGTATTCCTTGATTGGATCAGCGACGCCTACGATGCCCGCCGCTTTTCCATCCACGGCGACCAGCATCACCGTCTGGCCCTCTTTGCGCAGTGCCTCAGCCTGATTGAGCAAGGGGGACGAATCGATGGACAGCTGGCGGAAAAGCTCTGCGTTGCCAACTGCGATCTGCTTGCCTGAGATGGTCCCTTGCACGCCCTTGCCGGTTGTGGAGTTGAATCCGACCACATCGGACAAAGGAAGCTTCTTTGCTACCGCTCCCTTCACGATGGCCGCCGCCAGCGGATGTTCGCTGGATCGCTCAAGGCTGGCCACGAGTTGCAGCAGGTCGTTTTCGCTGGTCCCAGGCTGGGGAATTACGGCGGTCAGTTTCGGCTTGCCTTCTGTCAGGGTTCCCGTCTTGTCGATGATGAGCGTGTCTACTTTGCCAAATATCTCCAGCGCCTCCGCATTGCGGATCAAAATGCCTGCGCGCGCTCCGCGACCAGTGCCCACCATGATGGCCATGGGAGTGGCGAGTCCGAGAGCGCATGGGCAGGCAACAATCAGCACCGCCACGGCATTCACCAGCGCATGTGCGATGCGCGGCTGCGGCCCAACAAAATACCAGACGATGAAGGTGATAACGGCCGAAACGATGACAGCCGGAACAAAGTACGAAGCGACGCGGTCCGCCAGCCGCTGAATCGGTGCCCGTGACCGCTGCGCTGCGCTGACCATCTTTACGATTTGCGCTAAGAGCGTGTCGGCGCCAATCCGCTCCGCACGCATCACGAACCCGCCGGTTCCGTTCACCGTTCCGGCCGTCACTCTCGCGCCTTTGTCTTTCTCTACCGGTATGGGCTCTCCGCTGATCATCGATTCATCAACGGAGCTGTGCCCTTCAAGCACCGAGCCATCCACCGGAACCTTCTCGCCTGGACGCACGCGAAGTCGGTCGCCAACCTGCACCTGATCGAGAGGCACGTCGGCTTCGCCGCCCTTGTCGTCAAGCCTCTTCGCTGTCTTCGGAGCCAGGCCAAGCAGCGCACGAATTGCGCCGCTGGTTTGGCTGCGCGCCCTCAACTCCAATACCTGACCCAGAAGAACCAGGGCGACGATGACCGCGGCTGGTTCGAAATACACATCGATCTGTCCTCCGGATCCACGCAGCGATGCGGGGAAGATTTGGGGCACGAAGGTGGCGAAGACGCTGTAAAGATAAGCCGTGCCCGTACCGAGCGCAATCAGCGTGAACATGTTGAGGCTGCGATGCACGATGGATTGCCAGCCCCGGATAAAGAACGGAAACCCGCACCACAGAACCACCGGCGTTGCCAGCGCAAACTCAATCCATGTCCACACTCTTGCCGCGAACATGTGCTGCATGGGCATTGAAGAGAGAAATTCGGAGACCATCAGAGCGAGCATCGGCAAAGCGAGCACGGCGCTGATCCAAAACCTCCTCGTCATGTCGATCAGTTCAGGATTCGACTCTTCGGAAGTGACTTCCCGAGGTTCGAGCGCCATGCCGCAGATCGGACAACTGCCCGGTCCCGGCCGCACAAGCTCGGGATGCATTGGGCAGGTGTATTCCCCATGAGACGCGACCTCCGCGTGCGGGTGCCAGGCAGGTGTCACCGGCTTGGCTTTTAGGTACTCTTGCGGTGCTGCGCGGAACTTCGCGGCGCAGGCCTGACTGCAGAAGTAGAGCGTGACGCCCGGAGATTCAAGACTTGCGGCCGCGTTCGCGGGATCGACCGTCATCCCGCATACGGGATCGTGCTCCTCAACAAGATGCATCGTACGATTGTCGCCTTGTCTGCGCACTTCGATCTGCTCCTTTCTGCTCTTGGAGCCAGCTAACAACAAATGACTGCCGGCACCGGAGAATACTTCGCTCCGGGTCCGGCAGATGAACGAACCGGGTAAAGCCTATCAATGTTGTTTTACTTTTGTTCCGCGTCTTTGGCCATTTGTTCATGCAGTTGAGCAAGTTCGTGGCTCTTGACGGCCATCTCCTTGAACGTCTGAACGAAGTACTCGCAATGACCGATGGTGCTGGCCCGATTCTTGTCGGTGGACAGGCTCGAATTCGCCTTGTACGCAGCAATCATCGACTCGTGCTCCTGCGCCTGTGCGCGATAGTCCAGGGCTTTTACCTCATAGAAGTTAGCGATGCGCTCATGCTCCGCCGGAGTCTTTGCGGTTGCGATCAGGGCAGTGAGTTGCTGCTTGTTGAGATGCTCGGGCTTGGGCTGCTGCGTTGATGGTGTCTGACCAAAGGCGGCAACGGTGATGGCAAATGCGAGAGAAAGAACGGATAGAGCTGCGAATGTGCGCTTCACGGAAATCTCCTTGGCAATTCAATTGTTGATGGCAATGCGAACCTCAAGGTCGAGTGCGACCAGGGGTTATTTCGATTGCTGTAATGCAAGGAGGATTTAGATTCGGAATACTTGGAAGAGCATGTATTTGGCGGGTCCTGGAGAGGAGGTGCTCTCCAGAGATCGTGTTGTCAAAACTGAAGCAAATGTAACCGGAAGCTGGGCCATCCCAACTAAGGTTATGGCCTTGTCGGCCCTGGATTTTGTCGTTGTGATTGCCTGTGCACCGACCCTGACGGCTGCCATGTGGCAATCACTTTGGATGCGCTCCGACGCTATGGATTCAATGCGCATGGACTCATGACAGTTTGTACGGAGATGGGTCGCAGCATTGTCGCTTGCCGGAATGCAGCA
>NFUO01000118.1 GCA_002197545.1 Acidobacteria subdivision 2 bacterium RH1 MAG20
GCTCGAAAGCACCATCTGGCATGATTTCAGCCATATTGGCGGCTTCGTCGCATCCTATCTCGAGGATGGGCTCGCGTGCCCTCTGGTGCTGCAGATTGCTGACGAGATTCGTCAGACCTTTCCCGGCCTCCTGGCGGAGCATCCACTGTCGCAGGCCTGGGCCTTCAAGGGACTTGGAGGCAGTTCGGCCGTCGATGCGCACGCCGACGACGCAGCAATCAGTCTTAATTTCTGGATCACGCCAACCGCCGCCAACCTGACGCCTGACCGGGGCGGGCTCGCTGTCTGCCGCGAGCCGCCGCCCCGCGACTGGCAGATAAAGGACTATGACGCCGATCGGGAACGTATTGTAGTATTTTTGGAACAAAACCGCGATAACGTGTTGAGGGTGCCCTATCGGGAGAACCGCGCAGTGCTATTCGAATCCCGGCTGTTTCATGCCTCGGACCGGCCTATTTTCGTGCCAAGCTATGAGAATCACAGGATTAATATGACATTCCTCTTCGGCCGACATAAACCGTGAGGAGCCACAGGCGGGCCTGATCTAGAGCGGATGGCGGCCGCACTTTCAGCTATGCCAAAATTGACACAAACGCCCAGCCGCCCTACTTAATCGTTGCGCCAGCCGGCCCCTGAATTTCGGCCAAACCCATTTCCGGCGGAAATCCGCGATATGTCATCCGAGCCACAGGGCAAATACACCAATTCGGCGCTGCGCGTCGGCGACAAGGACGACTATCCGCAACGGCTGGTCGGTGAGTTCATCGGCACTGTCGTCTCCAACGATGCGGTCAACGAAGAATACCGGCATCTAATCCTGGATGTGCACGAGCACGCCTTGAGAGCCTATGCGGGGCAGATGTTTCACCTGCTCTGCCCGTCGCCCGACGGCGCTGAAGTGTGGATGCGCCGGCCTATGAGCGTCTATCGCGTCAGTCGGGAAAAGGGCCAGGTCGAATTTCTCTATAAAGTCGAAGGGCGCGGCACGCGCGGCATCGCCACGCTGCGACCGGGCGACGATTTCAATCTCGCGGGTCCGCTCGGTTCCGGTTTCAAGCTGCAGCCGGAGTGGA
>NFUO01000119.1 GCA_002197545.1 Acidobacteria subdivision 2 bacterium RH1 MAG20
CGGTAGCCGGCAACATCGAATGGCAGCCATTGCTCGAGCAAGTGGGCCGACTGTTCGGCGATTGGCAGGGCCGAGGCGAAACGCCGTTGGCCTGTGGATCGCAACCGCAAGGCGGCGCCCATCTCAGCAAGGATCTCGAACAGACGCAGATCGGCGTTGCTTACGCCAGCGTGCCAATCGGCGACGACGACTATTACGCCGCCCTCGGCGCCGTCAATGTGCTGTCCGGCAACATGAGTTCGCGTCTGTTCACCGAAATCCGCGAGAAAGAAGGCTTGTGCTACTCCGTATGGGCGACTTACCAGACCCTGAAAGACCGCGCGCGCGTTGTTTGCTATGCTGGCTCGCGCAACGAACGCGCTCAACGCACCCTCGACGTGTTGCTGCGCGAATTGCGCCGCTTGCCGGAAGGCGTCGAAGTGGACGAGGTCGAACGGGTGCAGGCCGGTTTGAAATCGTCGCTCATCATGCAGCAGGAATCGACCAGCGGCCGCGCCCTGTCGCTGGCCTCGGACTGGTACTATCTCGGCCGAGTGCGCGGCTTCGATGAGATCCAGACGGCCATCGACGGACTGACGCCGGACAGTATTGGCCGACATGTGCGGCGCTGTCCGCCGCGCGATTTCACTCTGGTGACGCTGGGACCGAAACCGTTAACCGCGAACGAAAAGTAAACCGTGCAGCACAAGAAGAGTGGAAGCACGAATCACACGAATCACACGAATAAAAGACAAAAGACAAAAAGAATAGACATTAAATGATATGTTTCGCTGAATCCATCCTACTTTGTTCTTATTTGTTTTTATTCGTGTGATTCGTGTGATTCGTGGTTCCACTCTTCTTTTTGTGCTTCGTGGTTGAGCTTGGGAGCTTGTCATGCCTTTTCATAATCACACGTTGGCCAACGGTCTGCAAATCATTGGCGAAAGCAGTCCGTCGGCGCGTTCGGCGGCGCTGGGCTTCTTCGTCCGCACCGGCGCACGCGATGAGACATCCGACGAGTGCGGCGTGACGCACTTCCTCGAACACATGGTTTTCAAGGGCACGCCGCGCCGCACCGCCCTCGATGTCAACCGCGACTTCGACAAGATCGGCGCCGATTACAACGCCTTCACCAGCGAGGAATCCACCGTCTTCCACGCCGCAGTTCTGCCGGAATATCTGCCGCAGGCCGTGAACATTCTCGCCGACATCC
>NFUO01000012.1 GCA_002197545.1 Acidobacteria subdivision 2 bacterium RH1 MAG20
GGAGTAGCGATGCTTGTCACCACACGTGGTTTCGTGCCGCATCTTGCGTCATGTTTGTTACCTATATAATCGCCAAAGATTTGACCGACGCGCCCTTGAATCAGAATCCGCGTAGCCAATCCAGCAATGCTGGATGCAGGGTGCAAAGGTGTAGCACGCGATGCACCAATGTCGGAGGGGACCGGTCGCCGGCACACCATTTGCGTACTGTGCGCTCATCCACACCCAGCAGCCGCGCCAGGCCCCGCTGGGTGAGGCCGAGAGTGGAGAGGGTGGCGCGGAAGTCGGCGGCGGTCATGGCGCTTCCTCCCAAACGACGCCGATTCCGTCGCAATCAGGCCCTTTGTAGGATGCGACCAATTCAGCCAGATCGGCTGTATCTAGATCGCAATCGAAGTAATCCTGGACCATGCAGCCGATCACGTCTTCATCGTCGGCCTCTTCGCCGTTTCGCAACACAAACTCGAAATGGAACGGGGCCATTACACAGCCTCCACATAGACGGTAGCCAGTATCTCGGCCGCGCTCTCGGCATCCCGCGCGGCTGCCAGGACCGTGTATTTGCCGGTGCCGTGCTCCGGCCGGGCGGAATGTGCGCCGGCGATGCCAGCACGCCGCGCGGCCTGCGCAATGCGCCGACGATACTCCCACACGTCCTCGTATTCGGCCTGCCTGCGGACTCGCACGGTCTGGGTCACGACACTGCCTCCAATTCGGCCAACGCATTCTGGGCGGCGATGAGATCGGTGGCCCTGATTTCCTGTAGCCGGAGTGCGCCGGCCAAGCCGATTTCGTCGCCAACCGCGTCGGCGGCAACAGGGCCGCGGGTCGCAACACGCGCGACCAATGCGTCCGCCGCCAGAAGCTCGCGCCGCGCGTATTCGAGATTCGCCTTGGCTGCGCTGACCGCGTTCTCGCGGGCGATTTCGGGAGAAATCTGGCGCGGGGTGTAAATGCGTTTGGCCATCGTCTTTGCCTTTGCTGCCTGGGCTTGATCGCCCTCTGTGTGGCATATATAGGCCCAATGGGCCGCGTTGTCAACAGCATATTTACGAAATCTTTGGGGCGGACACGGAATGAACACTTTACACTGCCTCTGTAAGCCATTGATTTGTCATTGCCGGTAAACTGCCCTGATTTTGGCAAGCGGCGTTGAGATCATTGAACGACCAAAGCAATCATAATCCCTTGGTCGGTGGTTCAAATCCGCCCACCGCTACCATCATTTCAAGCACTTAGCTCATTCCGGCGGCGATGTTTTAC
>NFUO01000120.1 GCA_002197545.1 Acidobacteria subdivision 2 bacterium RH1 MAG20
TGGTCAGGTCGAGGAATATTTCGAGGCACTGCGAGTTTCTGAGATGCAGGCGCGAGACCGCGACATACCAGAGCGCTGCCAGCACGGCACAGCCGGCCAGAACCAGGACATCTGTGACATCCTCTGGACCGGACTGGGGCCTGCGCGGGGGGTCGTATCCTGGACTCATCTCCGCACCCCAACGCTGAAATAGAGAAACACGCTCACCAATGCGAAAACCAGGATGCCTGCCAGAATGAGCAGGAAGTTGGGCCGCCATCGTCCCTTGTCGTCAAGCGGCTTCAGATCATCGGCCAGAGCGCGAAGCAGTACCTTCTGGAGGTTTGTCTCCGGGTCTCCGCGATACACGGCGCGAAGCGCCTGCCGCGTCTCCGCGGCCGTCACATAGCCTCGGGTATCCATAATCAGAGAACCGCCTCCACGGTAACCGGGAAATCATGATCGTTGCCGAAGTTCAATTGAAATATCTGAGGAGGATTCTGCTGAGCGCTCGGAATGCTGACAATTCCGGTCGTCTTCTGACCCGGCGCCAGATCTCGTGTTTGCGATTCCGCATGCATGACGGGGATACTCGCTCCTTGCTTCACCTTGAAGGCGGCAAACGTCTGCGGCGACAGTTGGTGGTCACGGAGGCTGAGGAGTGAAATCGGCACTTGCGTCGGTTCAGGTTCGTGAACATCGGGCGCCGTGACCCGGAACGGAAACCGTGTGGAGTTGGTGATCGAGTAGCGGAGATATAGCTGGCCTTTAGCACGAAAGACCTGCTCCAGTTCTACCGTCACACGATCGCTCGCCATCTTGCTCCCATCTCTTGCAATCTCTGCCGTCCCCATTAGGGCCTGCGTCAACACCAGGGAGGCAATCTTCTGGATCTCCTGATCGGTCGGCTCGGCTGCCATTGCGGTACCGGCAGGTACAGCCGGTGGCAGGTTGCGGATGAGCACATTCATCTTCTGAAGATCGCCGGCGGGATCGAGCTCATAGCTCAACTCCCGCGATGCCGTCCAGACAAATAAATTTGTGGAAGCCCCTTCCCGCAAGGGCTTAAGAAAGACTTTGTCATCGTGCCGCTCCACCTGAAATGCATCCGGATCGGCAACCGCAAGCGTGACCACCGACTCTCCCAGGTCAATCACCGTGAGATGATTCAGCGCGGTTTCGATGTGCTGAACTTGATCGAAGTTGGTGGTTTGCGCCGCGGCAGCAGTGGCAAAGAGAGCGAGCGCGGTTATTAAAAATGACTTCATAGCATCCTCCCACTCGCCTCAAAAAGCGGCGACAGAAGCAACTGCAGGATGAGGCCAGGCGATAGGCCCAGCCTCACCGCAACAGGTTAGGAGCGCTCCGCGGATGACGCGGCGCTCGTGTTTTCGAAGATCAGTGTCCTCTTGCCTTTGTACTGGAAGAGAAATATCCACTTTTCTCCGTGGGGTCCGTCCGGATTTTCGATTCGCTCAACGAGAAATGCCCGTTGCTGATCGTCGAAACGAACGTAGCCGTCGATGGTCTTCGGCAGCCGAACCGGAACGCTCGGGCCTCCGGTCTGCTCCGCGAAGACATCCACGACTTCCTGTGGAAACGCATGGAAGAGAACAGCGCCCGTGCCGGAGCCGTTCGAGACGACACTGTTCATCGCCTGCGCCCAGCCGCGCCGGTTGTCCTGTTTTCCCTGCGCCCAGTAATGCACGAAGAGATGCAGAGAACTGAATTGGTCCTTTGCATCCTGTTCGTGTTCCCAGAGCGCTGCCTGCGCCTTGTTGCGGCCATGCAGCGCCGATTTTCGTTGTTCTTTGTCTTCGCTCTTGCGCATGGCTTCCCATAGCGCCTGAGCATTGTTGAGTTCCTGCCTCAGTTGTTCCTCGCGCTCGACAATCTGGTGTGCGACATCCCCATAGATCGAGTTGACGAGTTGGCATTCCTCGAACATCTCCTTCGTGACGCTTTGGCCAGAGAAGAGTCCGCGGAA
>NFUO01000121.1 GCA_002197545.1 Acidobacteria subdivision 2 bacterium RH1 MAG20
AGCAAGTGCACCGTGTTCACCAGCGAGGAGGAGGCAGTGGCCTCGACGCTCTGATAGAACCCCTGCAACACGGTCGAGACCATACGAGGTGTGGTGCCGATCCACTCGGCTGCGGTTTCGAGGTCGTGCTGGGGAATGCCGCAGATTTCCGCAACGCGCTCGGGCGAATACTCGCGGGTTACTTCGTTGAGCTGGTCGAACCCGACTGTATACTTCGCCACAAAATCACGGTTCACCCAACCGCGCGCCATCAGGAGGTGAATGATGCCGTTCATCAGCGCGACATTCGTTCCGACTCGCAACTGGAGATGCAGGTCAGCACCCTGCCGCACGGTCGGCGTCCGGCGGGGATCGGCTACAATGATTCGGCCCCCGCGCTCCTGTTTCGCCGCCAGCATCCGCTCCCACAGAACAGTCTGCACCTCGGCGACATTGTGACCGTAGAGACATAGCAGGTCAGCCTGATCGACGTCTGTATAGGAAGCGACCGGACCGTCCACGCCGAAGTTGGCCATAAGACCGGTGGCGGAGGTTGCGGTACACAAGCGAGTGTTGCCGTCGATGTTCGAGGATTGCAGTCCGCCCCTCCAGAGCTTCCCGATCGTATAGAACTCTTCGATCGTGAGTTGCCCGGAATTGTAGCAGGCGAGATTTTCGTGTCCCTGCTGCCAAGCCGCTTTGAACTTTTCGATGAAGAAGTCCATGGCCTCAGGCCAGCTTACCGCCTCGAGCGGAGCTCCTTTCGTGTGACGGATCATCGGCATCGTGCCACGCCGGCTCGAATTGTTGGCGACCGATCCATGCTCCCCCTTCGGGCCAAGGTGGCCAAAATTGACTGGATGGTCGGCGGCGCCGCGTACGCCTACGATCTGGCCATTTTTGACTGCGATGTCAAGACCACAGCCGTTGGAACACAAGATGCACGCCGAATGCACCCATGCATCGGGCTCGCCTTGAATGCCAAGATTCATGTCGATCCTGGGTCGCATGTGACACTCCTTTCTGCTCCGAAATCGAAGCTCCCTCAGAGCGCTGAGCGTCGTACTGCAGCAGATTTCTAAAGCGCAGGAAGGGTTAGCTGACCATCGTTCACGAAGAGTCGAATTACCGGCTCTGAGGATCGCATCATCTCAGCGACCGTACCGGAGAAAAGTACCTTGCTATGATATAGACTGTCAACTGGCGATTCCTGAAGTGAGTCTGTGCGCAAAGGTGCTACATACGCAGATCGTCCGGCAAGGCGATTCGATAGCTGACGCAAATGTGGACTTCAATCAGTGAATGTCATGGGGGCACGCGAAGCCTCTTGACCCTGATCTCTTTCTGGCTGCGGCGGCTAGACTCGCGATGCCCATGGAGAAAACGATGGTTGTAGGGGATAGTGTTTGGGACCTCCTTGCAGCACGCCGCGCAGGATGTCTGGGTATAGGTCTTCTTTCTGGAGGGTATGGTCGAGAAGAATTGCAGCAGGTTGGCGCGTACCGCGTCTACCAGGATCCTGCAGATCTATTGGCCCACCTTGATGAGGTGGGCATCCGAATGATGGACTAATATCGGCGTGTTTAGAGTGTTGATCGTCTATTCACATGAATGGAAGAGAGCTGAATTTCATCGCGCCCTCATAACGTGCGAAGCAATCCAAGAATGCGATACGTCGCAGAGCTGAGAATGATTGAGGATCGGGATTGAAGGGATGGATACGCCCAGGGAACTAAACGAAATCGTTCTTCCACAGCATGTGGTCGGTCCGCTCACGCGCGCGGCAATCTTCTTGGTCGTCTGCATCCGCCCCGAGCATGACAATTACGCGACCCTGCGTTCCTTCCTCGCAGATCTCGCCGGGCTGGTGCGTGCTGTTGAATTTCGGAATGTTGAGGCGGGTCTCACATGCGTTGTTGGATTCGGGTCGGATGCCTGGGACAAACTCTTTGGATCGCCTCGACCCGCGGAGCTTCACCCGTTTCGAGAGATTCGTGCTGGTGATCGCCATGCCGTCTCCACCCCTGGTGACATCCTGTTCCACATTCGGGCCAAACGCATGGATCTCTGTTTTGAGTTGGCGACTCAGATCATGGACAGCATCGGTGATGCGGTCTCGGTTGCCGACGAGGTTCACGGCTTCCGCTACTTCGATGATCGCGACGTCATCGGGTTTGTCGATGGCACGGAGAATCCACGCGGCGACGCGGCGCGTGAAGCTGCAATTGTTGGCGGCGAAGACCCACCCTTTGCAGGGGGCAGCTACGTCATCGTGCAGAAGTACCTTCACGACATGAAGGGGTGGAATGCTCTTTCTGTTGAGGCACAGGAGCGCATTATTGGCCGAAAAAAGCTTTCCGACATCGAGTTGGATGATGCCGTGAAGCCATCCTCAGCCCACAATGCGTTGACAACGATCGTTGAGGACGGAAAAGAGGTCAAGATTCTGAGGGACAACATGCCCTTCGGCAGACCCGGCCACGGAGAATTCGGAACCTACTTTATCGGATATAGCCGCACTCCGCGCATCACAGAGACGATGCTGGAAAACATGTTTACCGGGCGGCCGCCGGGCAACTATGACCGGCTGCTCGATTTCAGTCGCGCGGCCGCCGGCAGCCTGTTCTTCGTACCGGCCGCGACGTTTCTCGACACCCTCGGCGGTAACGAACCAGCCCCCACGGCAATCGACACATCACCGGCATCCGACCCGCCGTTGGCCTCGTCCGCGCACGATACTTCACTCAGAATAGGATCACTCAAAGGAGAGAAAGATGAATAACCTCCATCGGGAACTTGCACCAATCTCGGATGCTGCGTGGACGCAGATCGAGGAAGAGACAACGAGGACGCTGAAGCGGTATCTGGCCGGACGACGGGTTGTTGACATTCCTTCGCCGGGAGGAATTGCTCTGCCCGGAGTTGCGACCGGGCATTTGCGGTCGATCTCCGCTCCCGCAGAGGGCGTCATCGCGAGCCAGCGCGAGGTGAAGCCACTCGTCGAGGTGCGTGTGCCTTTTGATCTGTCCCGTCAGGCAATCGATGACGTGGAGCGTGGATCGGATGACTCCAATTGGCAGCCTGCGAAGAACGCCGCGAGGAGAATTGCCTTTGCCGAGGACCGCGCCATCTTCAACGGATACCACGAAGCGGATATCCAAGGGATTCGGGAGGGCACCAGCAATCCAATTGTCAAACTTCCCGCGGATGTGCGGGATTATCCCGATGCAGTTGCACATGCGTTGAGCCAGCTACGCCTTGTGGGCGTGAATGGGCCCTACTCAGTTTTGCTTGGAGCCGATGAGTACACGGCGCTCGCCGAGACCCGCGATCATGGATATCCGATTCTCGAACACGTCAAGCGCATCGTTGACGGCAACCTCATCTGGGCGCCGGCGATCGAAGGTGCGTTCGTCCTGACGACGCGAGGCGGCGATTTTGAGCTCAACATCGGGCAGGATGTTTCGATCGGCTATCTCAGCCACACCGATTCCGTGGTGCGGCTCTATCTCCAGGAGACATTCGTTTTCCGTGTCCTTACCAGCGAAGCCTCTGTTGCGCTGTCGCCGTCACAGAAATCTTCATGAGAGACTTCTCCGGATGGTCTTGCAGCATTAATGAAGTACCGTCAGATAATCACCTCGCGCATTCAGCGGCTGCGCCGTAGGCTGCAGCGTATCTATAAGCTCGTGAGAGGTCAATACTGGTTTCCCCATGTACGTCTTGCTTTGATGCTTAGGGCTTAAACCAAAATGCTTCGTCAGTAGAATCTGTGGGTAAGTTCGGGTTCGGGCAGCTTACCAAGTGCATGATAGAGCGCGATTTCGGTGACGTGGAAGG
>NFUO01000122.1 GCA_002197545.1 Acidobacteria subdivision 2 bacterium RH1 MAG20
ATCAGTCCTCCAGGTACAGATTTGGAATCATCTTTTTTTCGTACATCGGCTTCGATTATAGACCAACCACCGTACTCTTGCTCAACCGGGGGGATTGCCTGAATATACTTTCCCGCTGCAATGAGGTAAGCAACATCGGTCTCCTTGAACTTACGCTGCTGTTCCATTCGTCGTGCGAAACTTTATTACCAGTGGAAATAAATCGCAAGGGCTTTGTTGAGCTCCGTCTAGCGGGAGTTTACAAGATATCACAAGAAAGCCGGGCAAGTTTCGGCTCCAGAATGAGTTGCGGGCGGCAATCCGTATGACCTAACTCGACGCAGGAGCGTATCGCCCCAGGCCGAGGAGGGAGAACAAGCGCTGTTGCAGAGTGTTTCTGCGGGTCAGACAACTCCGGGCGGGAGAGTGGTGTTGGCCTTGCCGACGGGAGTAGATGACCAGAGTTTCACGGATACCCGCGAGTTGTTCCAGCATCGAGTTGATGCTGAGGGATTCACCTTGGCGGGCCAGCTCGCGTTGCAGCAGGGAGCCGAGCAGCAGGGCCAGCACACAGTAGAAGGCATGGACCTGGATCTTGGAGTCGGTCCAATGCAGCAGGGGACTCCAGCGCAGGAAATGGGGATCTTTCATTTGCCTGAAGGCGTCCTCGATGTGGTATTGGGATCGATAGGCCAGCACGATCTGCTCATCCGACCAGTCCGCGTTGTCGGTAAAGAGGAGGGTCTTGCCCAACTGGACGCGACACAACCGGTCCAGGGCTTGGGGATCGGTGTGAAAGGTGAGTTCGAGCCCTCGCGGTACGGGGTGAACTTCGGCGGTCAGGATTTTTCCCACGAACTGGGCCGAGCAGATGGAGCGAATTTGGTGTTGGACCGACTCCCGCGTGGGGGCCTTGCCTGCCTTCACGGTCCCCTCTCGGCGTCGTTTCAACTGCGCCTGTAAGTCGCGCAGTTTGCGGCGGGCCTTGCGCAGGTTGGCGGTCACTCCTTGCAACTGCCCTTGCAGAAGATGGGGATTGAAGGTCACGACCACGGTGCGGGTAGCGCCGAAGACCTTCTTTTGGGTGCGATAGGCCTCCACCTGTTCCAGTCCGGGATGGGTCAGGGTGCGGAACCGGCGGCGCGGAATCGCCAGCAGCCCGGCGTGCTGCGAGGGCACCAGAGAGCCGACAAAGTGAAAGGGCGTCGCCTCGAAAAGCCGGAAGCCCTCTTCGCTGTTATTGCCTTTGTCGAAGATCAGGGTGATGTGCTCGCAGGCCTGCGCAAGCTGGCGGTAATGGGCGGCCAACTCCGCGGTCACCGAGCGGAACTGGGTGCTGTCGTTGACATTGCCGGCGTAGACCCGGTGGAACAGAGGGATATGGAAATCGGCGCTGACTAACAGGCCGAGGCTGACTTGCCGCAAGTCGCCCCGCTTCTGCTTATTATGGCCCCGTTGCGGGAGCTGCGCCGGGGTGCGGGTATTAATGTAGGTGAAGAAATTGGTGCCGTCGTAGACGAGGGCGCGCAGATCGAGTTGAAAGCGCTCGATGAGGCGTTGGGCCATTCGCTTTTCGAACTCCAAGATATGCTCGGGGCGGACCCGGTCCATGTGGTTCCAGAAGTGCTGCGAAGAGAGCCAGGCCGGATCAGCGGGGAGCAGGCGAGTCAGGGCGGTTTGCCGGTACCAGTCGGCGAACTGCAGTTTGCTGGTGGGAGCGACGGCGCGATTGATGGCCGCCAGCACCAAGTATTGTCCCACGGAAAGGCCCTGATGACGTTGAGGGGGAGCGAGGGAATCCAGCAGGGGCACCAAGTCCAACCGCTGGGCGATGTCGAACAGGGCGGCGACATCGCCGAACGCGGCGACCTCCGTTTCCAGGGGTTGCGGGGGTTGCCGGGAGGACTGGGTGGCGGCGATCAGCTCATCGAGCTTCCCGAGGTAGACTTGGCGGACGATCTTGGGTTTTCCGGCGATGCGCTGGCAGTAGCGGGCATAGTAATAGGTGTGGCCGTCGATTTTCTTGGCGGTTAAGCTCGGCATATCTAGGTCATACAATAGGTCACCACGGACTGTCAAGCAGAAAATGCAGAAAACCCACAAACGATAGGGGAGGCGGGGATATAGGCGCAATATATAGGGATTCAAGGTACCACCAGTCGGCCTGGGCGAAGCAGGTCCCGAGTGGAGTCAGGCCATATATCTAGGTCATACAAAAGAGCGGCCATGCGGGCAGCCGCACTTCGGCGGCAGCAAGCACTTAAGTGCTTTCACTTCAAGAAGATGCGCCGGGATAACCAAGCGAACCCGGGGCGCACTGGTCTAAAGGCTGTTTATATCTTGTAAACTCCCGCTAGACAGCGGCCCGCTGAAGACCTTGAAGAGCGAAGATCAGGTGGATCGTGTCGCAGCAACTGTTCTAGGCG
>NFUO01000123.1 GCA_002197545.1 Acidobacteria subdivision 2 bacterium RH1 MAG20
GCTCCTTGTACGCGTCCATCAGAAGGCTCTGGCCCACCGCCGCGCAGGCCTGTTTCGTTACCATGTCTTCCAACCGTGACCGGTGCAGTCCCAGCCACCCTCTACCCAGTCCCACAGCTCCCGAAGAAACCAGCACAACCTGCCGCCGCTCTTTCATCAATGCAGCGATTGAACGAACCACTGGCTCCACGCGCTCGGTGCACAGGTTTCCCTCCGGCTCCGTCACCGTAGCGGTTCCGATCTTGACTACCAACCTCCGCGCCGAGCGCAGCAGCCGCGCGCGTTCCGTCTCTAATTTATGCTCGATCCCCACTTGAAAACCCCGTGTATTGCGGCCGCATCCTTGCCGCGCTTACTCGATGCGATCAATTGTATCGGAATCAATCGCAGGCAGTGGTCGAATTTCAGAGCAGCTCAGATTACCCAACTTCCAAGAAGCTCGCAGTTTGGCGTCTGGCTGAAAGGGCGTTGTACGTTTGAACAATCCCGCGCGTCAAGCAGAAGCCTTCCGGTGGGCCTTCGTTTTATTATCGCCCGCAAGCTCTTAGGCCTCTCACTGAGGGTCATATGCTCCAGGATCGCCGTCAATATCAGCGCGTGATTCCCGATCAGCCGCTATTGGTTCGCTGCGGCGAATCCCAATGCCGGCTCCTCTCCGATCTCTCCGAAGAAGGTCTGGCCATCGATGATCTGGGTCCCGGCGTCTCGGCTGAAATCATCCCTCTTATGTTTGACCTGCCGAATGGTCGCGGTCATATCCAAGCCAGAGGCGAAATTGCCTGGACGAACGACTCCGAAAAGCGCACCGGCTTGCGGTTCGTGGATCTGGCCGGTACTTCCCGGCAGCAGCTCAAGCAATGGATATCTGCCACCGTCGTCGACACCAGCGAACCATCTCTTGCTGAAGAGGAGCCCGTCCAGCTTCCAGTTTCGCTCACCCACCAAACAGATTTTGTTGACTTCCATGCGCTACAGCCAATGCCCAACGAAGGGTCCAGCAGCTACGGCGCGTCGCACTACTTGACGTGGGTCGTCCTCGGCGCGCTGTCCCTGTTTTCGGGCGTCGCCTTAGTCCATCACTACCTGGGCGGGCCCGGTAGCGGCTGGCAGACCAAAGAGATCATGGCCGCAGGGAGGGTGCCTGACATTCCTCCTGCCGACCCAATTGCATCAGCTAAGCTGTCGCCTGTGGCAACACCCTCTCTTCCTACCACGCTCCCGTTGGACGTCCCCGGTTTCGTGATTCAAGTAGCCGCGATGAAGCACGAAGACAACGCGGACGCATTGGCGAAAAACTTGCAGGAAAAAAATTTCCCCGCGTTTGTATTCAAGCGCGGCGCCAGTCCTTTCTACTGCGTGGCCGTCGGAGCGTATAGCGATCCCGATTCCGCGGTAAAAGTCAAAGACCAGCTCAAAGCGCAGGGCTTTCAAGCTATCCTCAAGCACTGGTCCCCCGCATAGACAGGGTCGAAAATTGCACCAAGGCATCAGTCGGGAGAAGGGGATGGAACCACTCGGCTCCTATACTGCGCGGTGGCCGCGCACTGCCGCTGCTCTCGCCTTTGGCAGCATCACAATGGTCGTGACCTATCTCGCCTGGATACCCAGTGCGCGAATGAGCGGCATGGCACTCACTATCGCGGCGGGTGCGGCCCATGCTCTGGCTGGTGCAATCACCGGTCGACGCTTGCTCGATCGCGCGCGCACCCCGACGTCCCTGCAAGCCGCCTTGATCGGGGCGCTCACTTCATTGCTGGCGGTAGCGCTATTCTCTCCGGCATTCGTAATCTTCATTCGCGCGACGGATGTTCGCCCCTCGAACACGCTGTCGTATCTGGCGCTCA
>NFUO01000124.1 GCA_002197545.1 Acidobacteria subdivision 2 bacterium RH1 MAG20
AGGTAGCCAAGACTCACGGCCAGGAGTGCGAACGATACGGACGGCTCAGCCGCCGGTCCCTTCTCGGGCAAAACGGCTCGCATCAGCGCACTCAGACCGAGAACGAGCAGCAGGGCGAGGATCAACTCCGTCAAGAGCCCGCTGCCGCGCATGCTCAGCTCGGCGCTCAGCCCGCTAACGCCGGAATGGCGGATCACCATCAGTATCCAGGCCACAAACAGCAAAGCGGTGAGGCCGGCCGGCCAAAGCAGATACCGAACCGGCTGTGACAACGCTCTAATTCGGAAAAGGTAGGCGACGACAAACGTCGCGCTAATCCAGAAAAGCGGTCCCCAGAATAGCAGCAGATGCACGGGCGGCAACGCCATCGCCGCGCGGATGTCTCCGGGCGGCGCCGCCGTGACCATCGTTGGCGAAACACCAAGAAAGTCCGGCCGTTGAAAAAAGACCCAGAAGGGAATGAACAGCGCGTAGGAGACGGCCAGCAGGGAGGCAACAAAGAGCAACGTCGCCCCCAGCGCCCGCCAGCTCCACGCCGCCAGCCTGCGCGTATTGGCCACGAAGGCAACCAGGAACAACAGGGAGAAGCTCGTCGGCTGGTCCCAGGTGTTGAGCAGGGCCAGGGCGCCAAGCAGGATCGCGACGACCGCAAAGAATACAGGATTGCGCCGCCACCACCAACCATCGAGCGTCTCTCCGCCAATGAACAGGCTCCAGACGACCGTAAGCGCCAGCAGTGTATAGGGAATCACCATCACATGGGGATGCAGGTCGCCCAGCAGGAAGCTGAAGAAGGGGAATTCCATGATGTTCCAGTTGCTACCCATGCGCGTCGCCCGCCACCACCACCAGAATGACCAGGTATCGTTTGGGTACCAATTCGGCGCGGTCTTGGCGACAGGCAATCCCCCAATGCCGAGTGACTTGTAAAAGGCAGCAGAGCCTATACCGTGTGCGTTGGCCAGCTCGAACACGCCCTCGAGACTGCTGACGACGAGCAGCAAGACCACGGCCAGCAAGCCGAAGAGTATCGCCCAGCGGCGAGCGCCGGCGATGCCTCGGGCAAGGTTGTAGACGAGTCCGAAAATTGTGGCGCCGGCCAGCGCGGCCGTAAGCGGTGTTCCCAGATTGAACCCTACGCCGTTACC
>NFUO01000125.1 GCA_002197545.1 Acidobacteria subdivision 2 bacterium RH1 MAG20
TCTCCCGATGGCATGCGAACGGAAACCGCTCTAAAGGAACTAACAAAAGTGCGGTTTCTAACTCTCTATGAAACCAAGACAACCGTAAAGGGAATCGAGGATTTAAAGAAATCGCTGCCCGAATGGGAGAACTACCGCAATGCCGCAGCTAACGCGAAAAAATGACGCTGGCAGCAATACTGTTCGGCTCGATTCTTGCTACGAGGAATTGACGTCCTGATCCTTGAGGCTCTCCAGGTGGGCCGTCAATTCTTCTTCCGTTGCCCAACCGCTGAAGTACAAACAGAACATCTCATAGGTGCGTTTCGTCGGCTTCTTTCCCACCCACAGGCTCAGTAACAGGCTGGCGATCATCGCCACATACACTTGAATGGTCACGCCGTTCTGACTCTGCGCCAACAGATGCCGCCTCCCCAGGATACACTTGAACCAGCGAAAAAACAGTTCTACGGCCCAGCGAAAACGATACCCCAACGCCACCAACTCCGCTTCCAACTCCAGCCGATCTGTCGCCAGCAACAGCACTTCCGGCCGACCATTGCCATCCGTCTTGCCCGTTTCCACCGCCAGGACACGCAGTTGCTGCTTGAAGACCGCGCCGCTCTTGTCGCCTCCCAACCAGACCAGGCGATCGCTGCGCACCCCGACGGCGCGGGCCTCGACGCTGAGCGGGCGTTCTTCGACCAGTTCCCACACGGCGTTGTCGCGGATACGGCCGATGAACGAACTGCCCGCGTCGCAGATGTCCTGAAACAATTGGTACTCGGCGTAGCCGCGGTCCACGACGTACAAGCGTCCGGCCGTCAGTGTCTGACGCAGTTGCACGGTTTCGGAGTCCACGCCCGCCGTCACGGTCACCTTCACCGGGATGCCACGCAGTACCTCGAAGTGGACGTGCATCTTGGCGGCGTGGTGGCTGTCGTCCAGCCATAACGCCCAGGCCAGACGCGAACAGGCCGGCAACAGGCTGCCATCGACGGCCACCAGATCCTTCAAGGCGGCCCACTCGTGGGGCGGCGTGACCGGAGCAACTTGCTCGGCCAAGTCCGCGATTAGTCCTTCCAGGAGTGCGGCATCGAAGACTCCTTGAGCTTCGCTCAAGGAGCCCTTGGAGACGCGAGGGCCGCCGGTGACTTTTTGGACCTTGTCGAGGGCGCTGGCTTGCTGTAAGCCATTGAA
>NFUO01000126.1 GCA_002197545.1 Acidobacteria subdivision 2 bacterium RH1 MAG20
GTAGATGCGGGCTGGCGGCCCTACTCCGAACAGGTAGGCCAGACAGGCAAGACAGTTCAACCGAAGCTCTATCTCGCGATCGGCATCTCGGGAGCTGTGCAGCATCTTTCGGGCATGAACAAGAGCCGGTACATCGCCGCGATCAACAAAGATCCGGACGCGCCCATCTTTAAAAATGCTGACTTGGGAATCGTCGGCGATGCCGGGCAGATCGTACCGGTCTTGATTGAAAAACTGAAGGAAGCACGCGAGGCGTCGTAGCCAGCAAGGAGATTTATGCTCCCGTTGCCGCAAAGGATCGCCTTCCTGGTTTTTGCATCCGTCGCCGTTCTGTGGGGGGCGAGGGGCTTTTATCGCGTCTCTCTTCGCATCCGGAGAGGCAGACCCGATGCTGAGCCGCGCCACGATCGCCCGTGGCGACGCCTCTGGTACGCGGCGAAGACAACCCTTACCCAGACGCGCACCTTCCGCCGGCGCCCGGCCGTCAGCGTCTTTCACTCCTTTATCGTTTACGGTTTCGCTTTCTATCTCCTGGTCAATCTGATGGACGGGCTGGAGGGATATCTACCCTTCACCATTCCTTCCACAGCGCCGGTGGGCGCGATTTATAACCTTTGCGCCGACATTCTCAGCTTTCTGGTCCTTCTCGGGGTAGTAGCCCTGGTGGTGCGCCGCTGGCTCACTCGAAGCAGGCACGACTTTGACTTCAATCTCAAGACGCCTTTGCACGAAAAGGTGCGGGCAGGGTACATTCCTTTCGATTCGGCGATCGTCTCCGCCTTCATCCTCTTCCATGTGGGGAGCCGGGCGGCCGGACAAGCTGCAAAGTTGAGGCTGGAGGGCGGAGACAGGTTCCAGCCTTTCGCCACTCTGCTCTCGCGCTTGCTGCCGCCGGCGCATCTGCAGGGCGTTGCGCAGTTTGGCTACTGGGGAGCTTTAGGAAGCGTGCTGCTCTTTCTGGCCTATTTCCCCTGGTCCAAGCACCTGCATCTGTTGATGGCGCCGCTCAAGTATTTCTTCACGCGCGAGGCGAGCTCGGGCGTGCTGCCGGCGCTGAATATGGAATCGCTCGGGGAGCGCATCGACCGGCCCGGCGCGGCCGCTGACCCGGAGCTCGAGCAGATCGGCGCGCGCCGTCTGGAAGATCTC
>NFUO01000127.1 GCA_002197545.1 Acidobacteria subdivision 2 bacterium RH1 MAG20
AAAGGGGTGGCGGGGCCACCGCTCGACGGCTTCCGTCGATGTTCCGCCAATCTTGAATCGTACCAAAAAACGGGCCGGCAGTAGCGTAACTGCCAGCGTGATCGGCCTGCGACTCTTCCCCATAACGCTGCGAGGAGGGTATTTTGGGATAATGGCGGCTGATTTCCGAGATGTCGATGCCGCTGAGTTGCGGTTACCCTAGTCTCGTTCGAGCGGCGCGGACTTCTACAAGCTCCAGCGGCAGATCGCCCAATACGGCACGTCGATCAGAGGCGCCGGATTGTGGATGCAATATTATGAAGACGACTGCCTCGAGCGATTTGCCGGTGATCTCTCGCGGGTGGGGCCCCGCCGAACCAGGCGACGCGCCCGATCGCGGAAAGGAGCAAGGGCCAAACGGGTGCTCGCCCAGGACGGTGTCTTCGTTCCGTCCTTTGATTTGAGCGATTAGTCGAACGAGTACCCAGCGAAAAACAGCTCGTCGGGCTTGCCGTCTCTATAGACGATCGTGTAGATCCCATGCCCCCGCTCAAGATCCTCAAAGAAGCCCATGTCGCGTTCGATCATCTCGTGCGTCGGTTCGGTGGTGTCATACAAGTCGAGCAACGTCTCGTCCGGCAGCCGGCAGGCGACGCAAAAATCTGGTTCATCGCCGGCCGTCAGCAGGTCGAGGATCGATCGCGTACCGTCGGCATCGCTGGCTTCGATCGCTTCCTCGATTGATTCGTGTTGTGCTCCTGGACCGGGCACATCCGGATCGACGGGAAAACTGGGAAAATCGGCGGCAGGGTTATAGCGTCCCGCGGTGAATTCGCGCTGCCGTAACTCCTGCAGCGCATTCTCGACATCTTCGTGATACTCGACGAAATAATAGTACGGCTCGGCGCCCATATTCAAGCTCCAGATGGATTGGGAAGCGGCACGAAAATGCGCTGTTGGCCAGGAACCCCGTATCGCGCGATCACGTCGCGCAATGGAGAGAACCAGACATCGGTGATGACTGCCACAGGGCAGAACGAAAGCAAGGAAAGAACAAGCCAGAGTAACGTCTGCGGGCCGGAGGCCGAGGCGTCGATCGAGAACTGAGCGGCTTTGGCGAAAAACGTCGCAGTTGGCTCGACAAGCCCCATCGGCCCCTCGCCAAAAATGCCCCCGTCGCG
>NFUO01000128.1 GCA_002197545.1 Acidobacteria subdivision 2 bacterium RH1 MAG20
CCCCATGCCACCCCATCTTCACCGCGAGGAGCTCGACTGATGGCCCGAGGCCGCGATTACACGCCAGATGAGCACCGCGAGCCGGCCAGCCGGATGCCCTCGCCTGAGCGTTCGCCGGATCGGGAAGTGGCCGAGCAAGCCGGCCGTGGAGGAGGGCAGGGAAGCGCCCCGGCTGAGTCCACCACACCTCAAATTCGCCCCTTGGAGACCGAAAGGACCCGCTCCGAGCGCCACCCTTACCCGGAAATCGATCGCGACCGCGCGCTGATGCTCCGGGAGTCTGAGATCAAGAGCCTTGCCGAGATCGGCACGTTCCGCGCCGTGACAGCCGGGGACTTAACCCGTTTCCGCTACGGCGGAGACGACCGGCAGGCCTGGCGCGACCTCAACAATCTGGCCCGCCAGGGCCTCATCCGGCGCCGCACCAGCCTGCCCGCGAACCAGGTCTACCTTACTTTGACCCGGCAGGGGCACCGCTTTATCGAGTCCCACAGGCCTCAAGAAATCGGCGCACGGCAGGTCCTGTACCAAGGTTTCGTCAAGCCGCGCGAAGCCAGGCACGATGCCGCTCTCTACCGGCTTTATCAAGAGGCTGCCAGCCGCATCGCCCGCGACGGCGGTAAGGTCCACCGCGTTGTTTTGGATTTCGAGATGAAGAAATCTGTCTACAGTAGGCTCGCAAGGGCCGGCACTCTCCCCGAAGCGGACCAGGCGCAACGCAAACAGGAGATTGCCGAGGAGCACGGCCTTACCGTCGTAAACGGCAAGATTCCCCTGCCCGACCTTCGCATTGAGTACGAAACCGCCGACCGCGACCAGACCAAAGTGGACCTGGAGCTTGCCACCAGCGACTACCACATGGGCAGCCTGGCGGAGAAAGTACGGGCAGGTTTCGCCATTTACGCCCTGCAGGAGGACGCCGCGCCTCTGCGCCGGGCCATCGGCGATCCCGCACTTACGAGGGACATTTTTTCGATATGAACATCGAAGACCTCGCGGCTATTCAAGGACACGGTTACACCGAGACCGAAGCGCAATTCCTGTACCTTGTGGCCACCCACTCCGGTTACTTCATCGAGCGTCAATTCCTTGTCTTTACGGACAAGTCCAAGGGCTGGTGCGTGCACCGGCTCGCCACCAAAGCCCTCAGTCGGCGCCACGCCCGGCGCACAGAGTATGGCAAGCAGACCTGCGTTTTTAACCTCTACGCTCGCCGGCTTTACGGCGCGATCAACAAGGAAAATCTCCGCAACCGCCGCCGCCAATCGAACGAGCTTATCCACACCCGGCTTCTCATTCTCGACTTCGTTTTGGCTCACCCCGACGAGGCTTACCTTGAGACCGAAGCCGAAAAGGTGGCCTACTTCAACGAGAAGTTGGGCCTGCCGCTACCCGTCCTGCCGGGGCGAATCTACCGGGGCCTCAAGTCCACCAAGAGCACGAAGCGGTATTTCGTGGACCGCTTTCCGGTCTTCATTCCCAGTTCCGGCAACGCATTTTCCTTGTCCCCGGCAGTGACTTTCACCTATTGCGACACGGCGGGTTCGACCCTTCTCCCTTACCTCACGCACCTTCGGAATTACGAGAAATTCCTGCGGCGGCTGCCCGACTTCAACTTCATTTACGCCTCTCCCGAACCCAAAAAGTTTGACCGCGCCCGCTCATTTTTCGAGCGCCTGTTCAGTGATTCCGGCCGCGTGGATGCCCGCCGTC
>NFUO01000129.1 GCA_002197545.1 Acidobacteria subdivision 2 bacterium RH1 MAG20
GGACGCGCTGGTCTTCTCCGGAGGCATCGGCGAACACGATCCAGTGACGCGTGCCCAGGTGTGCGCCGGCATGGATGTGTTCGGGCTGATGCTTGATCCCGAGGCAAACGATCCGACTCACGCGGGACCGAAGGCCATTAGCGGGCCAAATTCCAAAATTGACGTCTATGTTCTCCCGGCAGACGAGGATCGCGTCATTGCCGAACACGTGGCGCTGCTCGCTGCTGAGGAATAATCAGCAACAAGCCTACTTCAGTGCGGTCCACAGACTTGGATCGACGTGCGGAAACACGCTGTCCTGCACTTCAATCTTGTACAGCGCAGCTTCTTCTTCCGCGCTCAGCGTCCCCCCACCGGAATGTACCTGCCACATCTTCTCGATCGTGCGGAAGGATGCCAGGTGCTCGTTGAATCGGTCTTCCGCGTAGTCCCGCGCCGCCTCGGTCGTAATCAGAAACTGCCAGTCGGAAGACTCCAGCAGCAACAATTCCCGGCACAACTGCTTCAGGATGCGTTCGCCCGCAGGATTATTTTTCCAGTGATCGGAAGTAGCGGCGTCGCGCACCGCAACCTCTGCCGGATACAAATATTCCCACGTCCAGCGAGTATCCGGGCTAAGCCACACTTCGTGGGTGCCGTTCTTCCCCCACGATCCTTCCGGCAGTGCAAGAAAGGTGTCCGCCGGATGGCGATCGAGATACGCGGCGCAACTGGTCAGCGCCACCGGCACTTCTTCACGCGCCATAATGCGCGCCACATGTCCCAGCCACATGGGTCCTTCAAACCACCAGTGACCGAACAGTTCCGCGTCGAATGGAGATGTCAGGATGGGTGGTACGGGATCTTTGAAGCCGGACTTGAGCGAGTCGACCACCAGGCTGACATAATGTTCCGCGTGCGACTTGGTCCGCGCCGCCGCCTTCTCTGGAAAGTACGGCGTCTTGTACGCCATGTCGATTTTTGAACCGGTCACCTGCCAATAACGATGGCCTCCGGGAAAACGCTTTTTATGGAAGTCGAGATAGTTGCTATCGCCCGGATATCCCGCGTCTCCGCTCCAGACCTGCAGTCCAGTCCGAGGATCGCGAGGGAAAATCGTCACCGGCCTGCGATGTGCGCGGGGGCCTTCCACGTAATACGGCTTGTATAGAGAGTGATGCGGCTCGCAGGTTTCCACCTCCAGCGACGCGGCGACACCCACCGGTCCACCGGCCCGCAACTCATACGGGGTAAACAAGACGGACTCTTCCACCAGGTGGGTATCGACAAAGAAGTAGTCGATCTTGGCATCTTCCAACGGCTCTTCCACGCCTCTGCGATCGAACGGATGCCAGGGTGTGCTGCTGCCGCGGGGAACCACCGGATAGCTCCACATCCCGGCGGGTCGATAGGCACACTCCGGCAGCCAAATGCCACGCGGATGCTGTCGAATGTGGCGTTCATGTGTGGACACGCCGGTTTGCAC
>NFUO01000013.1 GCA_002197545.1 Acidobacteria subdivision 2 bacterium RH1 MAG20
CGCTAGGCTGCATACTCATAAACGGTAGGCAAATCACGTGAAAGGTGATTCAAGCTCTGCAAAGGAGCTTGCCATGGCCCGCTACGAACTGACCGAGTTTGAGTGGAAGACCATCCAGCCTTTGTTGCCGAACAAGCCGCGCGGGGTGCCTCGCGTTGACGACCGCCGGGTGCTGAACGGCATCTTCTGGATTTTGCGATCTGGTTCGCCGTGGGTCGATTTGCCTGAGCGTTACGGGCCTCCGACGACGGTCTACAACCGCTTCAACCGCTGGCGGAAGGCGGGCGTGTGGGACAAGCTCATGGACGCCATCATTGGGGCGCATGACGGCAAGGTGCAGATGATCGACTCCAGCATCGTGCGCGTCCACCAGCAAGCTGCCGCCCAAAAAAACAGTCTGGAGACGCTTGTATCGGTCGAAGTCGTGGAGGACTGACAACCAAGCTGCATCTGCGGGTGATCGGCAATGGCCTGCCGGTTCAGATCGAGTTGTCGCCCGGCCAAACGAACGACCAGCCGATGGCCGAACTGTTGCTTAATGATCTGCCGGCGGGAGCCGAGGTCATCGCCGACAAAGGCTATGATGCCGACTGGATCAGGGATTTGATCGAGGACCAGGATTGCACGCCGCATATCCCGCCCAAATCAAACCGCTACGACGGCATCACCTACAGCAAGACCAAATACAAGAAGCGCAATCTGATCGAACGCTGCTTCAACAAACTCAAGCAGTTCAGACACATCGCCACCCGCTACGACCGAAGCGCCTTGAACTATCTCGCCATGATCAAAATCGCTTGCCTCCGCCTATGG
Organism: Acidobacteria subdivision 2 bacterium RH1 MAG20; assembly: GCA_002197545.1. The sequence goes on from NFUO01000013.1 coordinate 814, forward strand.
CTCAGGTTTTATGAGTCCGCAGCCTAGTTAATCGTCCGCTCGGCGTAAGACGAGTCGAGCGAGAACGCCGGGATGTCGATATCGAAATGCTCGCCGGCCGCCGTCACCATCCCATAGCTGCCGACCATGAAGCCGGAAGGCGTCGGCAGTGGAACCCCGCTGGTATATTCGAACGACTCGCCCGGCTTGAGCATCGGTTCCTCGCCAACCACGCCCGGGCCTTTGACTTCCTGCAGCCGTCCGAGAGCGTCGGTAATGCGCCAATGGCGCGTCTTGAGTTGCACCGTCTCGGTTCCTAGATTGGCAATGTCGA
>NFUO01000130.1 GCA_002197545.1 Acidobacteria subdivision 2 bacterium RH1 MAG20
CCTCCCCATGTGACCCAGGACAGGACTCCCAGACAAAGCTGATCTCAAAAGCAAGCGCATCTTACGCGCCCCGGCGAAAAATCATCAATGCCCTGCGCCTCAGCAGATAGCCATTTGAAGGTAACGTGTTTTCTTCTTTGAAATGAATAAGTTAAAGATGACGGTAACCAGCCGTGCAGGCCCAATTTCCTTGACATCCCTGAAATACGACCGCTATAATTCGGCTCGTTCTGTAACATGCCTTTCATCCACAGGTTGCCCTTGCATGGCATCTCCTTCCGCAGCAGCACCTCCCCGAGTCGTTCGCTTCGGCCTTTTTGAGGTCGATCTGGATGCTAGCGAACTACGCAGGAATGGACTGCGCGTAAAGTTGCAGGACCAGCAGCTCCACCTGCTCAAAATTCTTCTGGAGCATCCCGGAACACTCGTCACCCGGGACGAGCTGCGCCAACGGCTCTGGAAGCCGGACACGTTTGTCGAGTTCGATCACAGTTTGAATACCGCCATGATGCGGCTGCGTGAGGTGCTGGGCGATTCGCCCGAAAACCCCATGTTGATCCAGACGGTTCCCCGCAAAGGTTACCGATTCATCGCTCCCGTCCATGACGTGGTTGCAGAACACACGCTGCCCATCGTCCCAGATCACGCTTCCCATCCCGACCGCGCTTCCGATTCCGTCGACGCCGATGCTCCAAACGGTACGGAGCCGTCCACCAGTACATTTTCTCCAGCGGTTGTGCCTCTCATGGAGCCCACGCCTCTGGCTCCGCCGGTCGCCCTCGCCCGGCGGCGCGCCCTGCTGGCGGGTGCAGCCGTGGCCGTTCTGGCGCTCGTCATGGTCATCCTGTTCGTTAAATTCAGGACAAAACTGCCCTTCGGCACGCCGCCAGCGCAGCAGATCACCTCCATCGCCGTGCTCCCCATGGAAAACCTCTCCGGCAACCCCGATCAGGACTACTTTGCCGACGGCATGACCGATGAACTCATCGCCAGCCTCGCCCGCATCAGCTCTCTCCGTGTCATCTCCCACACCACCGCAATGGAGTACAAAGGCACCCACGAACCACTCGAAAAAATCGCCAGGGACCTGAACGTCGACGCCGTCGTTGAGGGAACAGTGCTGCGCTCCGGCGATCGCGTCCGCATCACCGCGGAACTCGTTCAGGTTTCCACCGACCGGCATCTCTGGGCCGATACCTACGTCAGCCCTTTGGGGGACATCCTCGCGCTGCAGAACCAGGTGGCCTCCGCGATTGTGAGCCAGATACGCATCAAACTTACGCCGCAGGACAAGCAACATCTTGCCGCTCCCAACCCCGTCAACCCGGATGCATTTGAGGATTACCTGAAGGGCCGCTATTACTGGGGCAAGCGCTCGGAAGACAGCCTCGATAAAGCCATCCACTATTTTCAGTCCGCCACGGAGAAAGACCCCCAATACGCGCTCGCCTACGCCGGTCTTGCCGATTGTTATGGCATCCTCGGAGCTGCCATTGTCGGCACGGTTCCCGCCAGCGAGGTCGCTCCGAAGGCCGAAGCAGCGGCAACCAAAGCCGTTGGGCTCGATCCCGATCTGGCGGAAACGCAGACCGCGCTCGCCACGGTTCAATTCAACTACAACTGGAACTGGACTGCTGCCGAGACCGGCTTTCGCCGCGCCATCCAACTGAACCCCAGCTATGCCACGGCGCATCAGCGTTACTCGCTGTATCTCATGGCGATGGGGCGCACCCGGGAGAGCTTGGCGGAGATGAACCGTGCCCGGTCTCTTGATCCGCTCTCGCTCAGCATCAATTTCAGCCTGGGCTGGCGCTTGTACATGGCGCGGCACTACGATCAGGCCATCGCCCAGCTCAGCAACACCATAGAAATGGACCCAGCCTATCTGCTGGCCCACATCGTTCTTGCCCAGTGTTATGAGCAAAAGGGGCAGTACACCCAGGCGATTGCCGAGTTGCAGAAAGCGGCTTCCATCTCCCCGGACAGCCCACCCGTGCTGGCCGCGTTGGGCCATGCCTACGCCGTGAACGGAAACCGCACAGAAGCGCTCAAGCTGCTCGATCAGCTCAAGGCCCAGTCTCCGCATCAGTATGTCTCGCCGTACTATCTGGCGCTTGTATATATCGGCCTGGGCGATCACGCGCAGGCCATCACCTGGCTTGGGAAGGCATATGACGACCGCTCCAACAATATGATCTTTCTCAATATCGATCCCCAATTTGACAGCCTGCGCTCCGAACCCGAATTCCAGAGCCTGCTGCACAGAATGAGCCTTCCCACAGCACCACCCGTCTGAGGCAGCGGGCACCTACTCCGCGCATCAGGCGGAACGGCTGA
>NFUO01000131.1 GCA_002197545.1 Acidobacteria subdivision 2 bacterium RH1 MAG20
CCATGGAGAAGGGCCTGCGCTTCGCCATCCGCGAAGGCGGACGCACCGTCGGCGCAGGGACCATCTCCGAGATCATCAAGTAAAGAAGATTTCGGTAGATGTATTTAGTTTTGTAGTTCGTAGTTTTCAAGTCAATCGAGGGCTGCCGGTACGTGCAGAAGTTCATGGCCGGCAGCCACTCCAAACGATCTTTGAGTAATGGAAGAGAGAACAACAATGGCTGGACAGAGAATCAGAATTCGGTTGAAGGCGTATGACTACCGCGTGCTTGACACCTCCACCGGAGAGATCGTCGAGACAGCCAAGCGCACGGGCGCTCAAGTTGCGGGCCCTATTCCGCTGCCAACTATGAAGAATAAGTATTGCGTTCTCCGCTCGCCCCACGTCGACAAGAAGTCGCGCGAGGCCTTCGAGATTCGTACCCATAAGCGGCTCATCGACATCCTTGAGCCGACCCAGCAGACAGTAGATGCGCTGATGAAGCTCGATCTTCCCGCCGGTGTCGACGTTGAGATCAAGACGGTTCAGAAGTAAAGAAAAGTTTTTCAGCAACGTTTTGTTTATTTTTTTGTAGCACTAACCCGGCAGTGCCTGGATGAGCCAGGCATGATGAGGAAAGGAAACTCAAATGTCAGTAGTAGGAATTCTCGGAAAAAAAGTCGGCATGACGCAGATCTTCGACGATCGCGGAGACGTTCACCCGGTCACGGTGCTCAAGGCTGGCCCCTGTGTCATCACTCAGCTCAAGACGCTGGCGAAGGATGGCTATGATGCCGCGCAGATAGGCTATGTCGATTTCGTCAAAGCTTCCAAGGTGAACAAGGCCATGACCGGCCACTTTGCCAAGTCGGATGTCCCTCCTGTTCGTGAGATCAGGGAAGTTGCTCTCGAAGCGGTCAAGACTGCCGAGGGCGAAGAGGCTGTTACCGCCAAGGCTGGCGACCGTGTCCTGGTCGATATCTTCAACGACGAGCGATTCGTCGATGTCATCGGCACCTCCAAGGGGCGTGGCTTTGCGGGCGTCATTCGCCGTCATGGTTTTGGCGGCGGCCCCAAGTCGCACGGTCACATGTTCCAGGTGCAGGGCTCGATTGGTGCCTCATCGTTCCCGTCGCGTGTATTCCCCGGTCAGCGTATGCCCGGCCACACGGGACACGCGCAGATCACGGTTCGCAATCTTCGCATTCGCGGTATCGATCTTGAGGACAATCTTCTTCTGGTCGAGGGCGCAGTACCCGGCCCCCGAGATGGATACGTCCTCATCTCCAAGGCTAAGGCTCCGCCGCGCGAGCGACGTGGATTTGCCGGTGCCGCAACCAAGGACGCCCTGAAGGCTTCCAAGAAGGCTGCACCGAAGAAGAAGTAAAGAAAATAAGCAGAGCGTCTTGTGCTTGATAAGGCGCCTACTAAATAAAGTTTTGGCCCACCGCATCGATGGCGGGCATGAAGAGAGAAGAAGATGGCAAACATCAACGTAGTAAATCTCGGTGGAACCAAGGTCGGAGAGTTCGAACTCGCCGATGAGGTCTTCGCGGGCGAGATCAACGACGCGCTCCTCTGGGAGTCGGTCAAGCACTATCGTGCTGCGCTCCGTCAGGGAACCGCTGCCACCAAGAACCGCAAGAACGTCTCCGGTTCTGGCAAGAAGCTCTGGAAGCAGAAGGGAACTGGCCGCGCTCGCGTTGGCTCGATCCGCACTCCGCTCTGGCGTGGTGGCGGTACGGTCCACGGACCTCAGCCGCGCAGCTATGAGTACGCCTTTCCGCAGAAGAAGCTGATGGGCGCGCTCCGCTCGGCCATCGCTGCCAAGATTGCAGACGGCAAGTTCACCATCGTCGATTCTTTTGAAGTCGCCGAGGCCAAAACCAAGCTCTACCGCGCTGCGATCACCAAGCTCGACGCCGGCAAGACGACTCTTCTGGTCGAGAGCAGCCGCAAGCTCGACGAGAAGCTGTACCTCGGTTCGCGCAACCTCAATGGCGTTGAGCTTGTGCTCAGCTCTGAGGTTCACCCCTACGACCTGCTCCGCTACGAGCATGCCATCTTCTCGAAGGACGCCATCGAGGCCCTTCAGGAGACGCTCAAGAAGTTTGTATCGAAGCGCAGCAAAGCCGCTGCCCAGAAGGAGGTTGCATAATGCCAACCCTCTACACCGTGATTCGCCGCCCGCTCATTACCGAGAAGGGAATGGGCGTCAAAGAGACCCAGAACACGCTCGTCTTCGAGGTTGCCGTGAAGGCCACCAAGACCGAAGTCAAGCAGGCTGTCGAGACCCTCTTCAAAGTGAAGGTCTCCGGAGTCCGTACCGCAACCGTTGAAGGCAAGGAGCGTCGCCGCGGCAAGTTCGCCGGCTACCGCCCCGACTGGAAGAAGGCTTACGTTCGCCTCAAAGAGGGCGAGAAGATGCCGGACTACATCAATAGCCTCTAACGCGAGATTTTTCGCTGTAACAGATTTTCAGGAACCGAAGCGGCACTGAGTCATTCAGAAGCGCCGCAGGCAAGGGAATAAAGACGATGCCGATCAAATCATTTCGACCGATTACCCCATCACTCCGCTTCGCGACGAAGCTGGTCAACGACGACCTGACGACGGACAAGCCGCACAAGCCGCTGCTCGCCGTCAAACAGCGCACCGGCGGCCGCAACAATGCCGGTGGCCTCACCATGCGCCATCACGGCGGCGGTCACAAGCAGAAGCTGCGCCTCGTGGACTTCAAGCGCGAGAAGTACGGGATTCCAGGTACGGTTGCCACCATCGAGTACGATCCGAACCGCAGTTCGCGGATCGCTCTCATCAGCTATGCCGATGGCGAGAAGCGCTACATCATTCAGCCTGTCGGGCTGAAGGTTGGGCAGTCGATCATGAGCGGTCCCGAGGCCGACATTCTGGTCGGAAACGCGCTGCCACTCAAAAACATCCCGATCGGTACGATCGTGCATAACATCGAGCTTCGTCCTGGCAAGGGCGCGCAGATGGCACGTTCGGCTGGCGCTCAGGTCAACCTGATCGCGAAGGAAGGCGACTATGCTCTCCTTAAGCTGCCCTCCGGCGAGACCCGCAAGGTGCTCGTCGAGTGCATGGCGACCATTGGCCAGGTCGGCAACACCGACCACGAGAATGTCACCATCGGCAAGGCCGGACGCAACCGCTGGAAGGGAATTCGCCCGGCAAACCGCGGTGTCTCGATGAACCCGGTCGACCACCCGCACGGTGGTGGTGAAGGTAAGACATCAGGCGGACGTCACCCGGTCACTCCATGGGGCCAGCCAACACGCGGATATAAGACCCGCAACAACAAGCGGACCGACGTATTTATTGTTAACCGCAGAAGTAAGTAAAAAGATTTGTTATTTTGTAATACCAAGTCTCGCACTTAAGAGATTCGTCGTATCCAGCATCGCAACAAAGAAATTCGGAGCTTAGCAAATGTCACGTTCAGCAAAAAAAGGTCCCTTCATCGACGGTCACCTGATGACCAAGATCAACGTCATGAACCAGACCAACGACAAGAAGGTCCTCCGCACCTGGTCCCGCCGGTCCACGATCCATCCGGACTTCGTCGGTCACACCATCGCAGTTCACAATGGCCGCAAGTTCATTCCGGTCTACGTGACGGAGAATATGGTCGGCCACAAGCTCGGCGAGTTTTCGGCCACCCGCACCTTCAAGGGCCACTCCGGGCGCGCCACTGAGTCCGCCGCAAAGCCCAAATAAAGAGAATCGGGCAGAGTTTTTGTTTGTCCTTCAAGGAAGAAGATCATGGCTAAGGCAGTAGCAGAGAAAATCCGAGAGTTCCGCGCAGAGGCGAAGTTCCAGCGCACCAGCCCGCAGAAGGCGAAGCTCGTTCTCGACCTCATCAAGGGCCTCCGCGTGGAGCAGGCACTCAACACCGTTCACTTCAGCACCAAGCGCATGGCTCCGGTGATTGAAAAGGTCCTGCGGTCGGCGATCCAGAACGCCAGCTACGTCTCGCAGGAGCAGGGCCTCGATGTAGACATCGACAACCTGTACGTCAAGACGGCAGTCGCGAACGAGGGCCCGCGCATGAAGCGCATCCGGCCTGCCCCGATGGGCCGCGCCTTTCGCTACCAGCGCAGGCTCGCACACATCATCGTCACCGTCGCTGAGAAGAAGTCGGCCACCGCGGTATCCGCAGCCGATGCTTCCGAAGCCCCGGCAACGAAGAAGACCACGAAGAAGGCAGCCACCAAGATCGCGGCGAAGAAGCCCGCAGTCAAGAAGGCAGCCGCCAAGAAGCCGGCAGCCCAAAAGGCCGCAAAGTAAGCAGTTTCTAGTAAACTTAGAGTTTTGGTTCACTGCCCACCGGCTCAACCGGCAACGGGCACGGAGTAAAGGGAAGATATGGGACAGAAAGTCCATCCGTATGGTTTTCGCCTCGGCATCAACAAGCCGTGGAAGTCACGCTGGTTCGTCGAGCGCGGCTATGACAAGCTGCTGGTCGAGGACGTCAAGCTGAAGGCTGAGCTTCGCGAGAAGCTGAAGGCCGCCGGCGTCAGCTCGGTTGAAGTCGAGCGTCCGGGCAACAAGCTGCGTCTCATCATCCGCACCGCGCGTCCGGGCATCATCATCGGCCGCAAGGGTGCTGAGATCGACAAGCTCAAGGCCGACATCCAGAAGCGCACCAGCCGCGAGGTCTTCATCGATATCCTCGAGGTCAACAAGCCGGAGCTTGACGCTCAGCTGGTTGCCGAGAACATCGCCCTCCAGCTTGAGAAGCGCGTCAGTTTCCGCCGCGCCATGCGCAAGAGCGTGGACTCCGCGCTCCGCTTCGGCTGCAAGGGAATCAAGGTCCGCGTCTCCGGCCGTCTCAACGGAAACGAGATTGCACGTTCCGAGTGGTATCTCCAGGGTCGTCTGCCGCTGCATACGCTACGCGCCGATATCGACTACGGTTTCGCCGAGGCGCACACCACCTACGGCATCATTGGCGTCAAGACCTGGGTCTATCGTGGCGATATCTACGAGCAGAAGAAGCGCCGCGACCAGGTCATCACAACCGGCGCGTTCGCGTCGTAAAGTTTCAGGCAGGCACGGTCCAACCGCTGCCTGCCGCAGAGTAAAACGCGACGGGGCCTGAGCCCCCGAGGGTAAGAGGGTTTTTATATGTTGATGCCAAAGAAGGTCAAGTTTCGCAAGCAGCAGCGCGGCCGCATGTGCGGCAAGGCGTGGCGCGGCTCCGATCTCTCGTTCGGCGATTATGGCCTCAAGGTGATGGAGTGCGGTTACATTACCGACCGCCAGATCGAAGCCAGCCGTATCGCGATGACGCGCTTCATCAAGCGTGGCGGTAAAGTATGGCTCCGTCTGTTCCCGGACAAGCCGATCACCAAGAAACCTGCCGAAACCCGTATGGGTAAAGGCAAGGGAGCGCCGGACCACTGGGTCTGCGTGGTCCGCCCTGGCCGGATACTGTTTGAGATGGAAGGCGTCAGCCCGGAGCTTGCCAAAGAGGCCATGCGTCTCGCGGCCCACAAGCTCCCGCTCAAGACCAGCTTCGTCCAGCGCCACGATGTTAAGGCGACGGTTGCGGCCAAGTAGTTTTAGCAGGCGTTTTAGTAGTCAAGGAAAAAGACAATGGAATTCGAAAAGATCAGCAATCTCAGTGATGACGAGCTCAAAGCTCAGGCGGCCCAAGCCGGCGAGCAGCTCTTCCGCATCCGCTTTCAGAAGACCCTCGGCAACACCGAAGGCCTGAAGAAGCTGCGGACGCTCAAGCTCGACGTCGCCCGCATCAAGACCGTCGCCCGTCAGCGCACCCTCGCCGCGGAGAAGGCAGCCGCTCCGGTCCGCGTCAACGCCGCCCCGGCCAAGAGCACTCGCACCGCCCGCAAGAAAGCGAAGAAGGACTAATTCATGGCAGACACAACCAACACCACCGCAGCCCCTGCTTCTTCAGCGCAGACTTCCGCCGAAGCCCAGCCCTCACGCCGCAACGAGAAGGTCGGTCTCGTCGTCTCGACCAAGATGCAGAAGACCATCGTCGTCGAGATCGAGATGCGCAAGGCCCACCCGAAGTACAAGCGCGTCATGAAGTCGAACAAGAAGTTCTACGCGCATGACGAGCAGAACTCCGCCCGCGTCGGCGATGTGGTCCGCATCCGCGAAGCGCGGCCCCTCTCCAAGCTGAAGCGCTGGTCGCTCGAAGAGATTGTTCGCCGCTCTTCGCTTGCGCAGCTCGCCGAAGAGAAGACGACCGCAGCCGCTGTCGAAGCGAAGTAGTCAGGCATGGGGCCTTGGCTCCATGAAAAGAGATTAGCCATACAGGGCGATTAGCCCCAGGCCGTTTCACCAGGAGATGAACGATGTCAGTACAAATGAGAACAATCCTTGACGTGGCCGATAACTCCGGCGCGCGCAAGCTGCAGGTGATCCTGCCCCTCGGTGGCGGTCTCGGCAAGAAGGCCGGCCTCGGCGACGTTGTCACCGCGGCGGTCAAAGAAGCTTCGCCCGATGGCACCGTAAAAAAAGGTAAAGTAGTGAAGGCGGTGATCGTCCGCACCCGCAAAGAGTATCGCCGCCGGGACGGCACCTACATCCGCTTCGACCAGAACGCCGCTGTGGTCATCAATGACTCCAACGAGCCGGTCGGCACCCGCGTCTTTGGCCCCGTGGCCCGCGAGCTTCGCGAGAAAAAGTTTCTCAAGATCGTCTCGCTCGCACCTGAGGTCATCTAGTTTGAGTGCCCGGCTTCTGGCCGGGCAGCAGCACGTACAAGAGTTCGTTTACAAGCAAACAGCCAAGGCTGAATGCCAGGAGCTAAGTTTTATGGCAGGCATCAAGATCAAGCGCAACGATACCGTCGAAGTCATCGCCGGTAAAGACAAGGGCAAGCGCGGCAAAGTGATCCGCGTCATCGCCGACAGGGACCGTGTCCTCGTCGAGCGCGTCATGATGATTAAAAAGCACATGAAGCCCAACCCGCAGCGGAACATTCAGGGCGGCATCGCCGAGCAGGAGTCGCCGATCCATGTCTCGAACGTGATGCTGGTCGACGGCGAAGGCAACAAGACCCGCGTCGGCACGCGCGATGAGGGCGACAAGAAGGTTCGTTTCTCGAAGGTAAGCGGCAACAACATCCCCGAGAAGAAGAAGTAGTTTTTATCCACTAACCCTGTTTCAACGGTTCACCCCACGCATCGGTAAACGGAAAGCAACCCACCCCGGCAACCGTGGAGAAAGCGAAAGCAATCATGGCATCGCGATTTAAAGAGAAGTACGAAAAAGAGATCAAGCAGGCGCTCGCCAAGGAATTGGGCATCACCAATGCGATGGCGATTCCCAAGATCGAGAAGATCATCATCAACATGGGTCTTGGCGAAGCTACGCAGAACGTCAAGATCATGGACCCGTTGGTTGCTGACCTTGCCGCCATCGCCGGCCAGAAGCCGGTGACGACCAAGGCCAAGAAGTCCATCGCCGCCTTCAAGGTGCGCGAGGGCATGCCTATCGGCGCGATGGTCACCCTGCGCGGCGACAACATGTACGAGTTCCTCGACCGCCTCGTCTCGATCGCCCTTCCCCGTGTCCGCGACTTCCGCGGCGTCTCCTCGAAGAGCTTCGATGGCCGCGGCAACTACACCCTCGGTCTGCGCGATCAGCTCATCTTCGCCGAAATCGACTATGCGAAGGTCGACAAGCTCAAGGGGATGAACGTCACCATCGTCACCACGGCAAAAGACGACAACAGTGCCCGCGCTCTGCTGAAGGGTTTCGGAATGCCCTTCCGCGTCGGAGCATAAAGAAAATCAACCGAATCTGTTTATTTTTTTATAGAGAGTAAAAACATGGCAACTACCGCAAAGCGCGTCAAAGACGCAAAGAAACCGAAGTTCAAATCCCGCCAGCACAACCGCTGCCAGCTCTGCGGCCGCCCGCGCGCGTTCCTGCGCAAGTTCGGTGTCTGCCGTCTCTGCTTCCGCAGCCTTGCGCTCAAGGGAGAAATTCCAGGCGTTGTCAAGTCAAGCTGGTAGAATAGATTTATCTACTCGCGTTCGGCCTTGTGCCGCACGTGCCTTCCAGAGACCTCATTCAAGCCACGGCTAGGGTGCAGAAGTCTGGAAGCTTTACCGCAACAAACATCCCCGCCGGTTCTTGTGAGAGACACTCGTGAGCGAACGGGGGATGAAGGAGAATGAATGAACCTCACCGATCCAGTAGCAGACTTTCTGACCCGCATCCGCAACTCCATCCGTGCGCGCCACCAGAAGCTTGATGTTCCTGCCTCCAAGCTCAAGGCCGAGATTGCCCGCATCCTCAAGGAAGAGGGCTACATCGCGAACTACAAGCCCACGGAAGAGGGCGGCCAGAAGGTCATCCGCGTTTATCTCAAGTACGGCCCGAACAACGAAGCCGTCATCCGCGACCTGCAGCGCGTCTCGCGTCCCGGTTGCCGTGTGTACCTCGGCCGCGATGAGATCCGCCGCGTTCAGGGCGGCCTCGGCATCTCCATCATGACCACCCCCAAGGGCGTCATGACCGGTCGTCAGGCCCGCCGCGAAGGTGTCGGCGGAGAGATCCTCTGCGAAGTCTGGTAAAGCAAAATAAACCAGATCTTTTGTTTTTGCATTTGAGCTTTAGGCTCGCCGGCTGCAGTGGAACAGGCGTCAAGTCTGCGACTCGCAAGCCACAAGAAGGAATTGAAAATGTCACGCATTGGCAAAAAGCCGATCCCCATGCCCGCCGGCGTCAAGTACACCGTTAACGGCAACACCGTTCTCGTCGAAGGTCCCAAGGGCAAAGTCACCGCGATGCTTCCCGGTGGAATCGCCCTCGTCCAGAAGGACGGCAATCTCGTCGCCGAACGTCAGGAAGACAAGCAGGCGGCCTTCCACGGTCTCGCCCGCGCACTCGTCTTCAACGCAGTCACCGGCGTTACGACCGGATGGACCAAGGAGCTCGATGTCGTCGGTATCGGCTATCGTGTGGAGATGAAGGGCAAGAACATGGTCGTCTTCACCCTTGGCTACTCGCACCCGATTGAGTTCCCTTTGCCGGCAGGCATCGAAGTTGCCATCGACCCCAAACAGACCCACGTCACCATCTCCGGCATCGATCGCCAGAAGGTCGGCCAGATTGCCGCCGATATGCGTGCACTCCGCAAGCCCGATCCTTACAAGAACAAGGGCGTCCGCTACACCGGCGAGAAGCTGAAGAAAAAGGTCGGCAAGACCGGAGCGAAGTAGACCCTTCGCGGGGCAGAGATTGAATCTTGTTATTCTTGTCTCTGCCTCGCACAACGTACTAAGACCGAACGTCGTCAGCACTCTGGCGACGCCACTAGGAAGGAAAGCAAATTATGATCAATCCCCGTCAACGCAACGTCATCCGCCAGCGCGTCCACACGCGCATCCGCGAGAAGATGTCCGGCACCGCCGAGCGCCCGCGTCTCAACGTCTACCGCTCGCTCAACCACATCTACACGCAGCTGATCGACGACCTCAATGGCGTCACCATCGCCTCGGCTTCCTCGATGGGCAAAAAGGGCGAAGAGAAGAACTACGGTGGCAACATCGCCGCCGCTGCCGAAGTGGGCAAGCTCATCGCTCAGCGCGCGCAGGAGAAGGGCATCAAGAAGATTGTGTTCGACCGTGGCGGCTATCTGTATCACGGCCGCGTCAAGGCCCTCGCCGATGCTGCTCGCGAAGCGGGACTCGATTTCTAAGGACCAGGCGCCCCAAGCGGCAGCCAGAAAGCTGGATGAAGACATTATGGCAATGAAGAAAAAAATCGACGCGAACCGGCTCAACCTGAAGGATGAAGTCGTTTCCATCAATCGCGTCACCAAGGTCGTCAAAGGCGGCAAGAACATGTCCTTCGCCGCTCTCGTCGTCATCGGTGATCCCGGCGAAGGCGTGGTCGGATACGGTTCGGGCAAGGCCAAGGAAGTTCCCCAGGCGATCCGCAAGGGAATCGAAGCGGCCAAGAAGAACCTGCACAAGGTCAACCTCACCGAGACCACGATTCCGCACCAGGTGCTGGGCCACTTTGGCGCGGGTCAGGTCATGCTGAAGCCTGCCGCCGAAGGTACCGGCATCATCGCGGGCAAGACGGTTCGCGCCGTCATGACCGCCGCCGGCGTCCAGAACGTGCTCACCAAGTCGCTGGGCACCGCCAACCCGCACAACGTCATCAAGGCCACCTTCGACGCTCTCATCCAGCTTCGCAACAAGGCCGAAGTCGCCGCTTTGCGCGGTAAGGCAGTCGAAGAGCTTTAGCTCTTCGCTCAAAAGATTCAGAGGAGCTCTAGTTCAATGGCAACCAACAATGCAATCGCCAAAATCAAGCTGCAGTACTTCCGTTCCAAGATCTGCACTCCGGTCAAGCACAAGCTCGTCATCAAGGGCCTCGGCTTTACCCGTCTTAACCAGGTCGTCGAGCGCGAAGACACGCCATCCATTCGTGGCATGGTCGCAAAGGTTCCGCATCTCGTCCGCGTCGTCGACTAGTTTCAACGCCGGTAACCGAGTGTTAAGGGCACGGCTTCAGCCGTGCCGCACAATTCAGGACACGACGGGGCTTTAGCCCCTGAGGTCAAATTCAAATGCGAGTCGGTCAGCCAACGAGCGGACTGGCGTTAAGCGAGGAAACAATGGCAATCCGTAATCTTTCCAATCTCCGCGCCCCCAAAAAGGCCAACGAAAACAAGAAGCGTGTCGGGCGCGGTATGGGCTCCGGCATCGGTAAGACCTCCGGACGCGGCCACAAGGGTCAGGGTTCGCGCTCAGGCTCCAGCCTCATGCGCGGCTTCGAAGGCGGCCAGATGCCCCTTCACCGCCGTCTGCCCAAGCGCGGCTTTACCAACATCTTCCGCGTCGAGTATCAGGTCCTCGGCCTCGACCGCATCGCCGAGATCAACGCTGCCTCCAACGAGACTGAGTTTACCCTCGACAAGATCGTCGCTCTCGGTCTCTTGCGCAAGAAGAAGGGTCTCATTAAGGTGCTCAACAACGGAGAGCTGAAGACCGCCGTCACCGTCCACGCGCACAAGTTTTCCAAGACCGCTCAGGAAGCAATCGAGAAGGCTGGCGGCAAGGCCGTCCTCATCGGCTAAGTAGCATTTAGAATCTATGGCAGCGAGGGTTGCGCCTTCGCTGCCGGTTCATCCGTAGCAGGTTTCACCCCGAGGTCCACTCTCCGATGTTCGAGAAATTCGCAAACATCTTCCGTATCGCCGACTTGCGCAAGCGCGTACTTTTCACGCTTGCCATGCTGGCCGTCTACCGCCTCGGGTCGCACATCCCCACCCCCGGCATCAACGCCGACATGCTGGCCCAGTATTTCAATCAGAACTCCGGCTCTGCCCTCGGCCTGGTCGATCTCTTCTCTGGCGGAAACCTCCGCAAGCTGACGGTCTTCGCCCTCGGCATCATGCCGTACATTACCGCCTCCATCATCTTCCAACTGCTCACGGTTATTTATGAGCCGTTGGCGAAGCTGCAGAAGGAAGGCGAACTGGGCCGCCGCAAGATCACCCAATGGACCCGTTACGTTACCATCATGCTGGGCATCGTCCAGTCCTTTGCGATTGCGCTGACCCTCACCAGCACCACGACTGGCGATTCAATGGTCACCATCTCCAAGGGCCTGTTCGTTCCCCTCTGCGTGCTCACCCTCACCGCTGGTACAGGCTTTGTCATGTGGCTCGGTGAGCAGATCACCGATCGCGGCATCGGCAACGGCATGTCCCTGCTGATCTTTGCCGGTATCGTCGTCGGTCTGCCCGCGGGCATCGGCGACCTCTGGCAGAAGGCCCGCGACTATACCTGGGGCGCCTTTACTCCTTTTGCTCTCGTGATTCTCATCGCCGGTATGCTTGCCGTCGTGGCCTTCATTGTCTACGTCGAAAAGGCCGAGCGTCGCATCCCGGTCCAGTATGCCAAACGCATCGTCGGTCGCAAGATGATGGGTGGGCAATCGACGCATCTCCCGTTGAAGGTCAACTCCGGCGGCGTGATGCCCGTCATCTTCGCTGCCTCCATCCTTTCCGCGCCGCTGCTCTTCTCCGGTGCCACCATCTTCGGCTACTCGCTCCACGACTCGCCCTTCTTCGGCCCGCTCTTCCGCGCTCTCGGCCCCGGCGAGCCCTGGTACGTCTTTCTCTACTGCGTCGCCATCGTCTTCTTTGCCTACTTCTATATCTCCATCGTCTTCCGTCCCGACGACATTGCGGATAACATGCGCAAGTATGGCGGCTTCATTCCCGGCATCCGCCCCGGCAAGCGCACTGCTGACTTCATCAACGACGTCCTCACCCGCATCACGCTTGTCGGCGGCGTCTACCTCATCATCATCTCGCTTATTCCGATGCTCCTTATCAGCGGCATCCATTTCAACCATCTCTGGCTTATCGGTGGAGTATTCGACCGAATGCCAACCTGGGTGACGAACGGCTTGGGCGTCAGCTTCTACTTTGGCGGCACCTCGCTGCTCATCGTCGTAGGCGTGGCGATGGACACCGCCCAGCAGATTGAAGCCCAGCTCGTCATGCGCCATTACGAAGGCTTCACTCCCCGGAGCGGACGCATTCGTGGCCGCAAGAGCTGGTAGGGAAGTGCCAACATTGACGACTGATTCTGTAACCTCTCATACTCCCGCCTCGGCAGACATTACTTTTCTGCCCGGGCCGGTCCTCCTTTTAGGCGCTCCCGGAGTAGGCAAGGGAACGCAGGCTCAGCTTTTGATGGCAGCCTTCGGTATCCCGCAGATCTCTACCGGAGATATCCTCCGCGAGAACATCGCGAAGGGAACGGAACTTGGGAAAGCCGCCAAGTCCCTCATGGACCAGGGACAGCTTGTTCCCGATCATATGGTCAACGACATGGTGCAGGCTCGCCTTACCGGCGACGACGTCCACTCCGGCTACATCCTCGACGGCTTCCCTCGCACTCTCGCCCAGGCCACCTGGCTCGATGCCCATCTCCCTATCTTTCGCGAAACGCCTCCACTGGTAGCCATCAACATCCGGGTCGATGAGAGCGAACTTCTCCGCCGCATCACGGGCCGTCGCATCTGCGCTGCCTGCAAACACATCTACAACATCTACTCGCATCCGCCAGCGAAACCGGGCGTTTGTGATATCGATGGCAGCCCGCTCCAGCATCGCAGCGATGATACGGAAGCAGCCTTCGCCGAACGAATGAAGGCCTACGATTCTCTGACTGCCCCGGTGATCGAGCACTACCGCGCCAGCAATCGCTTCCGCGAGGTAGACGGTTCGGCTCCCGTGGAGCAGGTAGCTCAAAGCATCGTCGCTGCCCTCAAAGAGCTTCGCCAGGCATAATTCGGTTTCATAAAAATGTCCATACTCATCAAATCGCCCGCAGAGATCGAGAAGATGCGGATCTCCGGCAAGGCCCTCCGCCAGGTCCACGACGCCATCGCGCCCTTCGTCAAGCCGGGCGCCACTACGATGGACCTTGAAAACGTCGCCGTCCGCAAAATCGCCGAACTCGGCGCCATCGCCGCCTTCAAGGGCTACCATGGCTATCCCGCCGCTCTCTGCACGTCAATCAATGACGAGGTCGTCCACGGCATCCCCAGCGAAAAGCGCGTCTTCAACGAAGGAGACATCGTCTCTATCGACTGCGGAGTCATCATCGACGGCTTCTACTCGGATGCCGCCATGACCTATCCGGTCGGCAAGGTCAACCCCGAGACTCACAAGCTTCTTGATGTCACCCTGGCCTCTCTCGAAGCGGCTATTCAGCAATGTCAGGTAGGCGGACGTCTCTTCGACATCTCCGCTGCCGTTCAGCAGATGTGTGAGGCTGAAGGTTTTGGAGTGGTGAGGGACTTCGTCGGCCACGGCATCGGCAAATCCATGCACGAAGACCCTCAACTCCCCAACTTCGGCACCGCCGGCAAAGGCCCCCGGCTCAAGGCGGGCATGGTCCTCGCCATCGAGCCTATGATCAACGCCGGAAGCCCCGAAGTTCGCGTCCTCAAGGACGGCTGGACGGCGGTCACCGTCGACGGCAGCTACAGCGCCCATTTCGAGCACACCGTAGCCATCACAAAAGATGGCCCCCGGGTGCTCACCCGTTAGGAAAATACCCCCATTTCGGGGTATGATAAAAGATGCTGCGTGTGCAAACCCGCAGTTGCGTCAAGAGTGGACGTCAACCCACTGAAAAGATTCAAGTAGCGGTTTCGTAAACGCTGAAGCAATTGCGAAAACTCGGGAATCAACCCCGGGCTTTCCAAAGGAGATCGTTTGTCGAAGGAAGATGCAATTGAAGTCATGGCAGTCGTCGTAGAAACTCTGCCGAACGCCATGTTCAAGGTCGAGCTTGAAAACAAGCATCAGGCCCTGGCGCACGTCTCCGGACGTATGCGCAAAAACTTCATCCGCATCCTCCCCGGCGACCGTGTTGCGATTGAGCTCAGTCCGTACGACCTCAACCGTGGCCGCATCGTCTACCGTTACAAGTAGACAATCCCCGGCTGTATCGATTTGTTTAAGCGCGGCTTCCGCCGTGCTCTCTTGTGCACCACGCCAACGGGAGTTTAGCCCCGAGGCACGACTTAGAAGGGAATCAAATGAAGGTCCGAGCATCTGTAAAGAAGATTTGCGACAAGTGCAAAGTCATCCACCGCCGCGGCGTCGTTCGTGTCATCTGCGAGAACGCCAAGCACAAGCAGCGTCAGGGATAAAGAAAAATAAGCAGAAGTATTGTTATTTTTTCATATCCCGTCCGGCTCCTGCGGGCTAGTTAGCCGAAGTCAAGGCTTGCGTTGAACCCGCCGGACAAACCGAAGACCGTCAACCCGCTCCCCGACCAGTTCCAGGAGCCTAACCGAAAAGGACCCCCATGGCACGTATTGCTGGAGTCGATGTCCCTAATAACAAACAGGCGCGCATCGGTCTCACTTACATCTTCGGCATCGGCGACTCCCGCGCGGCGAAGATCCTTGCGAAGGCGGACGTCGATCCCTTCGCCAAGATCGCGACCCTTGACGAGGACCAGTTGAACCGCATCCGTCAGGTCATCGAAGCAGAGGGCCAGATCGAAGGCGACCTCCGCAAGGACGTCTCGCTCAACATCAAGCGCCTCATCGAAATTCAGTCCTACCGTGGCCTTCGCCATCGCCGCAGCCTGCCTGTCCGCGGCCAGCGTACCCACACCAACGCTCGCACCCGCAAAGGCCCGCGCAAGGGAACCGTTGCCGGTAAGAAGAAAGCGACGAAATAAATGGCGAAGACACAGAACACCAAAGCTGCCGGCAAGACTGGCAAGAACAAGAAGTTCAAGAAGCGCGAGCGCAAGAACGTTCCATTTGGCCTCGTCTTCATCCAGGCATCGTTCAACAACACCATCGTCACCATCACCGACCAGGCTGGCAACACGCTCTCCTGGAAGAGCAGCGGTTCGCTCGGCTTCCGCGGCTCCCGCAAGGGAACCCCGTTCGCAGCGCAGCAGGCCGCCGTCGGTGCTGCCAACGCAGCCCGCGACCACGGTCTCCGCTCGGTGGATGTGCGTGTCTCCGGTCCCGGCTCCGGTCGCGAGTCCGCAATCCGCGCCCTCGCCACCACCGGCATCGAGGTCCGCAGCATCCGCGACGTTACGCCGATGCCGCACAACGGCTGCCGCCCGCCCAAGCGCCGCCGTGTCTGACGCTTCTCCCTTGGGGAAGGGAATGGGGCATTTATCTTCTGTGCCCTGTTCCTGTGCCCTGTTCCCTCACCAACCGGATCGTGACTGAAGCGCTGCCAGCGTGTAAAGCGATCGACAACCGAAGTCAGGAGATAGAACCAAATGGCACGTTATACAGGACCCGTCTGCCGCCTCTGCCGCCGCGACGGCACAAAACTCTTCCTCAAGGGAGCCAAGTGCTTTTCAGAAAAATGCCCCGTCGAGAAGCGCAACTTTCCTCCTGGCCAGCACGGCCAGTCCAAGAAGCAGAAAAAGGTTGTCGGCTACGGTCTCCAGCTTCGCGAGAAGCAGAAGGCCAAGCGCATCTACTTCACGCTTGAGACCCAGTTCCGCGCCTATTACCAGAAGGCCTCGAACCGCACCGGCGTCACCGGCGAACTCCTGCTCCAGCAGCTTGAGACCCGCCTCGACAACGTCGCCTACCGTCTCGGCTTCGCGATGAGCCGCCGTCAGGCCCGCCAGATCGTCCGCCACGGCCACGTTCAGGTCAACGGCCGCAAGGTCAACATCCCGTCCTTCCAATGCAAGGTCGGTGACGAGATCGCGATCCGCGAAGGCTCCAAGGCGCTTGTCGTTCTCGAAGAGTCGAAGAACTTCGCCAGTGGCCAGAATTCTGTCCAATGGCTCGACATCAACCGCGACAATCTCTCCGGCAAGGTCCTCGCTCTGCCGAAGCGCGAAGACGTCAACCTGCCTGTCAACGAGCAGCTCATCGTCGAACTCTACAGCAAGTAACTGTAGCCCTTTTATTTGTCATTCCGTAGCGCAGCGGAGGAATCTGCTTCTCCTCCGCTGCGCTACCGAAGCACCAAGCGTCACACACAACTTAACCCGTAACAGAACCACCCGCCGGTCCGCAAAATGCATCGCGGCCAGGACGGATAAAGGAGAAACACATGCTTTGGAGAGGATTCCAAAAACCCAAGCGCCTCGCAGTCGACACCGAAACCCTCACCGACAAGTACGGAAAATTCTCGGCCCAGCCTTTTGAGCGCGGCTTCGGCACCACCATCGGCAATGCGCTCCGCCGCACGCTGCTTTCGTCCATCGAAGGCGCAGCCGTCACCGCCGTCCGCATCGAAGGCGTCCTGCACGAGTTCCAGTCGATCACCGGCATCGTCGAAGACGCAACCGACATCATCCTGAACCTGAAGCAGATCCCCTTCAAGCTCAACGGCGAAGGCCCCAAGGCCCTCTACCTCCGCGCCGATCAGGCGGGCGTCGTCACCTCAGGCTCCATCGAGGCCGATGGCGACGTCGAGATCCTCGACAAGAGCGTCTACATCTGCACCATCTCCGAAGGCGGCAAGATCGACATGGAGATGCGCCTCAAGCGCGGCCGTGGCTACATCTCTGCCGACAAGAACTTCGACGCCGATCTCGGCCTGGGCTTTATCCCCGTCGACTCCGTCCACTCGCCCGTCCGCAAGGTCAACTACCTCGTCGAGGCCGCCCGTCTCGGCCAGATCACCGACTACGACAAGCTCACCGTCGAGATCTGGACCAACGGAACCGTCCTCCCGGCAGACGCCCTCGGCCTCTCCGCCAAGCTGCTCAAAGACCACATGACCATCTTCATCAACTTCGAAGAAGAGCTCGAAGCCGGTCATGACGGCCTGCACGACGGCCCCGCGCTGCAAAACGACAACCTCAACCGTTCTGTCGAAGAGCTTGAGCTCTCCGTCCGCAGCTACAACTGCCTCAAGAACGCCAACATCATCACCATCGGCGAGCTCATCCAGAAGACCGAAGCCGAGATGCTCAAGACCAAGAACTTCGGTCGCAAGTCCCTGAACGAGATCAAGGAAATTCTCGCGCAGATGGGCCTCTCACTCGGCATGAAGATCGACGAGAACGGCAACCCGCAGCCCGGACCGACCTCCGTCCTGCCCGCAGCCACCCTCGCCGCCAGCTTCGGCAACTTCGACGACGACGATGAGGACGAAGACGAAGAAGATGACTTCGATCTTCCCGCCGAGCCGGAAAACTTCTAAAGGCAACAATCACAGCGAAGGGATCACTCAATATTGGTCCCTTCGCCTTCAAAAAAGCAGTACCGGCTCACGGCTAAAGCCGAGTCGAAGGAGATCAAATGCGCCACCGCAATGCAGGATTCAAACTAGGCCGCAACACCAGCCACCGCCGCGCCATGCTGCGCAACCTTGTCACCTCCATCATCCTGATGGACCGTGTCGAGACCACCATTACCAAGTGCAAGGCCACACGCCCCCTCGTCGAGAAGATGATTACCCTCGGCAAGCGTGGAGACGTCCATGCCCGCCGCCAGGCTGCCGCCTATCTCATGACGCCGGAGTCCGTCGATCGTCTCTTCGCGGTGGTCGCGCCGCGTTACGGAGCTCGCAACGGCGGTTATCTCCGCATCGTACGCAGCGGAGCCCGCAAGGGTGACGCCGCTGAGATGGCCTTCATCGAACTCCTCGGCGCCGAGCACGAGCTGAACGAGAAGGCGCAGAAGCGCGCCGAGGCCCGCACCAAGAAGCGTGAGGAACTCGCCAAGCAGATGGAAGAGCGCAATCCCGGCGAAGCTCCGGACCCCAACGCCGAGGCCTAAACCAGCACCATCGCTCATTCAAAGGCGCATTCCAAAAGGATGCGCCTTTTCTTTACCTTCAATGCATCTATGCAGGCCGACCGGCACATCAATTAGGGAATTTTCTTGTTTCTATGAGGCAAAGAAGCACGTCATCTCGACCGAAGCAGAGCACAGTTTCACCGTGCGCTGCGCAGTGGAGAGACCCCTGTATTTCGTCTTTCATTTTGACCCGCAAGCCCTTATATCATTTGTGAAAATGCCCTACAGTAGTCAAGTGGCCGCAATAAAGCATGTTACCCTCACAGACCGCCAGATCTCCCTCATCGCCCGCGCACTCGCCGATCCGCGCCGCTACGAGATCCTCGAGAAGATCGGCCGATGCAATGCCTCCACTGCCTGCAGCGATATTCGAGGCTGCCTGCCCATCACTCCCGCCACGCTCTCCCACCACATGAAGGAATTGGAGTATGCCGGTCTGATTGACGTTCAGCGCGAAGGTAAATTCGTGAACTACACCCTGCGTCGCGACATACTTCAGGCCTACCTCGACCGTCTCTCTAAAATTTAGCCGAAGCAAATCCCTTTATCGCCTCTACCTTTATTGCCCCTAGGGAGTCTTGCAACTGCCTTTGTCAGGCTCTGGCGCAGTTTTGTAGATGCTATAGAAGTCATACAAAACATTGGTTATTCTGAGCGCAGCGAAGAACCCCGGTATTTTGCCTTTGCTGTTGTCTGTTCTTCGATCCTCTACACCTACTCCAAAACTGCCCTTAAGCCGCGTTACTCCTATGCACCACCACGCGGTTCTTTCCAGCCCGCTTGGCGGCATACAGAGCCTCATCGGCCATCTCCACTAACTGATACCCATTGGACAGCGAGTCGTTCATCGCAGCCATTCCGATGCTGATCGTCAGCGGAGCATTTTCCCACGGCTCATTAGCCACCCTCGTCATCACTCGCCGAGTCAGCCCCAGCGCGCTCTCCTCGCCGCTCTCCGGCAGCAGCACGACAAACTCTTCTCCGCCATATCGTGCCGGCAGGTCCGGTAGACGCACGGTAGTTCGCAGAATCATGCCCAATCGGCGCAACACTTCATCTCCTGCCGCATGGCCCCATTGATCGTTGACCTTCTTGAAGTCGTCCACATCGATCAACAGCACCGAAAGCGCGCGCTTCCGTCGCCGCGCCATCGAGAACTCCATCACCAGCCGTTCCTCAAATGCCCTGCGATTTCGCAGCCCCGTCAGTTCGTCCGTCACCGCCAGCTTGCGCAAACGGTCGTTCGCCTCTTCCAGTTCGCGGTGGTAGCGCTCCAGTTCAGCCTTGTGCGCCACATCCTCGGAGACATCCACCGCAACGCCGGCCAGCAGCACATTCCCCGCCGAGTCGTGACATGGAAACTTGAACGATCGCAGCGATCCGATGATGCCGTCCGCCCCGCGAACCTGTTCCTCAGTTTCCACCATCTTCCCCCCGGCCATCACCTCAAGATCGTGCGCCCGCACCGACTTCGTCAGGTTCCGAGACCATAATTGCTCATCCGTGCGCCCCAGCCACGCATACTCGCTCACGCCAAACCGTCTCGCAAAGCTCCGGTTGTAAAAAAGCAGCCTGCCGGCCGAATCTTTGATATAGCTCAAAAAGGGGCTGGCATTCATAAATGCGCGAAACAGCTCTTCGCTCGCTCGCAGATTCGCGGCGGATATTTCTTTTTCCTGCAAAGCCTGTTCCAGCGCCGTTCGCTGCACCAGCAGTTCGAGCCGGGCGCTCACTTGTCTTCCCAGCACCTCCAGCGTATGCATCTGGTCTGCGCTCAGCGCGCGCGGAAACATATCCATCACACACAATGTTCCCAGAAGATCTCCGTCCACCGTCTGTAACGGAACGCCGGCAAAAAAACGCAAAGCCGGATCGCCGCCTACCAGAGGGTTCGAAGCAAACCGCGGATCGGCCATTGCATCCTTCACCACAAACAACCCGAACTGCCGGACGACATGCGCGCAAAATGCCGCTTCTCGCGGAGTCCCCCGTCGCTTCAGCTCGTCTGTCGATCGAAACCATTGTTGCCGCTCGTCCAGCAGCGTCACCAGTCCCACCGGTGTTCCGCAGATTGCAGCCGTCAGCTTCACCAGTTCATCGCACTCCTGCTCGGGCTGGGAGTCCAATAAGTCTTGTGTCCATATGGTCTTCAGACTGGCATTCTCATTCTCAGCTAGCCGCACACTCATCAGTCACCGTAAGGTCAACAGTAAGAATATCCGTCCCACTGGTCTCGATGCCATAAGCTTCTTCTTCTGCTTACGAGAGTAACCATAGGTGAGGGTAACTTTTGTTACTGGTATTTGACCGCTCCAATCAACACGTTTAGATGCAGATTAAGTTAGAAGTTGCAGATAAAAAATCGTCGTCGCAATCATCATTTTGACTAACTACAATCAAAAGAAGGACTAAGAAGCATCAAGCAAAAAAAAACCAGAAAATGCCGATAGCCAAACTGACCATCGAACTGGAGATTCCGCACGCGCAATCGCTCAAGGACCGTCGCCAGGTCGTTCGCTCCATCAAAGACAAGCTTCGCCACGGCTTCAATCTCTCCATTGCTGAGCTTGACGACGGAATCGTCTGGAACCGGGCAACCCTGGGCATTGCCGCCATCTCTTCGTCCACCAGTTATCTCACTGGACAGATCCAACTCATCGACGATGCCGTGCATCGCCTGGCTGCCGGACTAAGCGCCGAAATCATCGATTCTTACGCTGAAATACTGCCCGAATGACCCGCGGTTTCGTCTCCTCCCATAACGGAGCTAGGTCAAACGCTTGAACTTTGATATCCTCAACCGTTCACCCTGTAGAAACATATGCCCGAGCAACGAGCCAGAACGTACCACCGCAACCGAGTAGCAAACACCTTCTCCGAAGAGATCGGCGCAATGCTCGAGGGCGAACTCTCCGACCCGCGCATCGCCCCAAGCTACGTCACCGACGTTGTCCTTGCCCCCGGCGGCAAATCCGCCCGTGTCTTCATCGCTGTCCACGGCAGCGAGCAGAAAGAAGACTCCACCCTCGAAGCCCTCACCACGGCTCGCGCCTATATCCGCACGCAACTCCGCGACCGCATGGGTGTTCGTCACGTCCCGGAGCTCAGTTTCGCTATCGACCGCTCCGAAAAGATGACTGGCCGCATGGACGAACTCCTGGGCCGCATGCGCAAACGCGAAAAGAAGAAGGCGGCCCCATCCAAGCCATGACGCACGAATCGACACATGAATCTACGCATGAATCCACGCATGGATCCAGGATTGAAGCGCTGCTCGAAGCCTTCCGCGCGAGCCCCCGGTTCATCCTTACCTCGCACGCCCGGCCCGACGGCGATGCCATCGGCTCTGTCCTCGCTCTCGCTGAAATTCTCGACCAGATGGGGCGTCAGACCGATGTCGTCTTCGCAGACCCCGTCCCTCTCATCTACCGTACCTTGCCCAACGTCGATCGTATCCACCACACCCCATCCGCCGCCGACATCGCCGATCACAGCATTCCGGCGATCCTCCTCGAATGCGACGGCATCGCCCGCACCGGTCTCCTCGGTCTTGATGAAGATCGCCCACTCATCAACATCGACCACCACGCCAGCGGCCGCCATTTTGCCGGAGTCAACTGGATTGACGAGCACGCCTGCGCTGTCGGAGCCATGGTCTACCGCATCGCCCTCGCCGCGAAGGTCGAAATCACGCCCAGCATGGCCACCTGTCTCTACACCGCCATCTTGTCCGACACCGGCGCCTTCACCTACTCCAGTACCAACGCCGACACCTTCGCCCTCGTCCACGATCTTGCTCTCCACGGAGCGAACCCCGGCAAGATAGCCCGCGATGTCTACTTCTCCAACTCCATCAGCAAAATCCGCCTTCTTGGCGCGGCCCTCTCCAATCTTCAGTGCGAAGGCAAGGTCGCCTGGTCCTGGGTCACCAGCAACGACATGGAAACTACGGGTGCCGATGCCGAGGACTGCGAAGGCGTCGTCAACTATCTCATCAGCATCGCCGGCATCGAGTCCGCTGTCTTCCTGCGCGAACTTCCCGCGGTCAACGAGTTTCGTCTCAGCATCCGCAGCAAAGGCAAAATAGACGTCGCCCGCATCGCCGAATCGTTCGGTGGCGGCGGCCATCGCAGCGCCAGCGGGTGCACCCTCGGTGGACCTCTCGACGTGGCGACCGAACGTATCCTTACCCAACTCCGCACGGGACTCTGATAGCCTTGTCTCGTTACCTCACCAAATGAGTGATCTTCAAAAACCCGCCGCATCCGGCGCACGGAAAGAACTTGCACCCATCGCCTGGCTCCGCGGCATGTGGAAGGGCTTTGCCACCGAGTCGCCGCAGGAGTTTCTCGTCCTCTGCGTGGTGACGGGCTTCCTGCTCCTCTACGGTCTCGTCCCTCTCATCGGTGGCGACCAGCTTGGCCTCGTCGGAGCAGACGAGCCTCGCTACGCCCAGATCGCCCGCGAGATGCTCGCGCAGCACAACGAGGTCTGCAACCAGCTCCACGCCGACATGGTCCCCCGCAGCCTGACACCCGAGGCCATCGGCGCTTCCTTTCACTGTCTGATCGGCGGAACCATCACGCCCATCCTCTACGGCAAGCCCTGGCTCGAAAAGCCCGCCCTCTACTACTGGCGCGCCATGAGCTTCTTC
>NFUO01000132.1 GCA_002197545.1 Acidobacteria subdivision 2 bacterium RH1 MAG20
CCATGGAGAAGGGCCTGCGCTTCGCCATCCGCGAAGGCGGACGCACCGTCGGCGCAGGGACCATCTCCGAGATCATCAAGTAAAGAAATAGCTTCACAGCAAAAAGTTTTGGTTTTTGCAATTCGTAGCGCCACGGTCGAAGGCAAGGAAACAGCCTTCGACCATGTGGTTGCTATTCAAAATAAAGGTTTTACCGGAAGAAGCATGATTTTCCGCGAAATCGGTTAGGATAGAAAGATGCGCGAAATTATTACATTGCAATGCCCCGAGTGCAAGAACAGGAACTACTCGACGACGAAGAACAAGAAGACGACCACGAGCCGTCTCGAATTCTCGAAGTTCTGCAATACCTGCCGCAAGCATACGGATCATAAAGAGACGAAGTAAGACAGTTTTTAGTCATTAGCTTTCCAGCTTCAAAGCTGTAAAGCTCGGCTGAATGATCAACCGGGGGAGTAAGCTCAACGGTTAAACTGTCGGTCTCCAAAACCGAACTTCTCGGTTCGAATCCGAGCTCCCCCGCCAGTTTGTCCGGCCTCAGAGTCCGGGCGCAGTAGCAGAATTCAGCAACACGAAGATTTGAGGCAGCGTTATGGCCAAGACAATAGCAGTAGCAGAGCAGGCAACCACCGGAGTGCAGTCGCTGAAGGATCAGCCGGCGCGCATTAGCGCGTTCCTGAAGGAAGTGCGCAGCGAGATGCGCAAGGTCTGGTGGCCGGGATGGCCTGAGGTCCAGTCAACGACGGTTGTCGTCCTCATCACCGTCTTTATCTTTGCGGGCTATTTCTGGCTGGTGGACAACATTATTGGCCGTGCGATTGAAGCACTGCTGCACGCGCTGACTGCAAGATAGGAAAGCCCGGCACTTACGGCAGCACCCAGTAGAGAGAAGCAGACACGATGCGCGAAGAAGGCACAACGATGGCGGCAGAAGAGCAAAATACGGAAGAGCAGAACCTCGCGGCAGCCAACGCCGGAGGCGAACCGTCCGCGGAAAATTCGGGGGAACAGCTTGCCCCGCCGGTGAATGAGAACTTCAAGTGGTACATCATCCACGCCTACTCCGGGTTCGAGCGCAAGGTGCGCGAGTCGCTGGAGAGCCGAATCTCGGCCTTCGGCCTGCAGAACAAGATCGGCCGCATCATGATTCCGACGGAGCCGGTCACAGAGCTGCGCAACGGCAAGAAGTACACCATCGAGCGTGTCTTCCTTCCAGGCTATGTGTTGGTCGAGATGGACCTGGACAACGACCTCTGGCACGTCATCAAGAACACGCCGCGGGTCACGGGTTTCCTTGGCACCGGCGACAATCCGGTGGCGCTCTCCGAGCAGGAAGTCAGCTCGATTCTCTTCCGTTCCGACTCGGCGAAGGACAAGCCGACGATGAAGGTCAAGTTCGACAAGGGCGAACAGGTCCGCATCAATGAGGGGCCATTCGCCAACTTCACCGGAGCAGTCGACGAGGTAAACGACGACAAGCAGACGTTGAAGGTGATGGTTAGCATCTTTGGCCGCTCCACCCCGGTCGAGATCGAGTTCTCGAAGGTGGACAAGGTCACGGAGTAAGCATTTGTCCTGCGGAACTCGCGCAGGAAGGTTGGAATTGAGCAACACCCATTCAGCAGCAGGCCAAGTCAATCGGCTGGCCCGCGCTAGAAGCATAAAGAGGATTTACCGCAATGGCACCGAAGAAGATTACTGGATACGTCAAGCTTCAGATTATGGCCGGCAAGGCCACCCCTGCACCTCCCGTCGGTCCCGCGCTCGGACAGGCGCAGGTCAACATCATGGAATTCTGCAAGCAGTTCAACGAGCGCACTAAGGCTTCCGATCTGGCCGGGCTCACCATTCCTGTGGTCATCAGTGTCTATGCTGACCGCACCTTCAGCTTCGTCACCAAGACGCCTCCGGCGCCGGTGCTGCTGCTGAAGGCTGCCGGGATCGCCAAGGGCTCGGGCACTCCGAACAAGGAGAAGCTGGGCAAGGTGACCGAGAAGCAGATCCGCGAGATCGCCACGCAGAAGATGCCGGACATGAACGCATCTTCGGTCGAGGCAGCTTCAAAGACCATCCGCGGCACCGCTCGCTCGATGGGCATCGAAGTCGTCGCCTAACAAATAGGCGAAGCACGAGGCGGAGCGTCGATTGGCGCTCCGCTTTTTCGCGTCTGCCGCTCGCCCGCCGGATGCTCATAGGGTTCGTCGACATCTGCGATGCATCGCGCTATACATTCTGCACCTACGAAACTGACGCTATGGAATAGATCTATCCTGCCCGCGCTGCGCTGAGACCAGGCGGAGTCTAAGTTTTCTTCTCCGGCTTGCGAGTTGAAGATTCACCAGCCGGACCGTCCACCATCGCTGCGTCATCTTTGGACTCCCTGAAAACCTAAGCAAACAGCCTTTGTTGAACGGCGCTTGTGATGCCTGCTGGAAGTTTTCTGGCGATGTCGGTTTCGCTTGCGAAGACGGCGTCCCTGGAGCGTTGCGGCAGGCCATGTCGATGGCGAGCTTTCTCAACCATGGCCGCTAGTTTATGCCTATAGGGTGGTGCGGCAAAATCTGCATGGTCGAAGCGTTTGGCGTAGTCGGCCTCGAGGGAAGGGAAGTGCTCACGAACGAAGCTCAGGTAGGTAGGACGTGAGCACGGCTTGAGAAAGAGGGGATTGGCAACGAAGAAGCTCGCGTTCACCTCGGCAGCACGACGAGCCATGCCGTCGATCGCCTCCTCTGTATCGGTGATGCCGGGCAGCAATGGGCAGCAAAGAATGCCCGTAGTAATGCCGGCCTTGCGTAACAGTTTTACCACCGCAAAGCGAAGATCAGGGCGAGGGGCACGCGGTTCCAGAAGACGCGCCAGTTTTGTGTCAGGCGTAGTGATGGTGATGTGAACGACCAGCGTATTGCGCTTTGCGATCTGGGTGAGCAGGTCGATGTCACGTTCGATCAGGACGGATTTGGTTACGATGCCGAGGTGGTGGCCCTGTCTGCGCGCGAAGACCTCGAGCAGACTGCGAGTAATTTGCGTTCGCCGCTCAATCGGCTGATAGGGATCAGTTGCGGTGCCGAGGGCGATCTCGTCTGTTGGATCGATCTTTCGCAGCTCCTGTTCCAGAAGCCATGCCGCGTGCTGCTTCACGAAGATGAGCCGCTCGAAGGCCAGCGGGTCGCGCAGTTCCATGAACTCGTGGGTGTAGCGGGCGTAACAGTATTTGCAGCCGAACTCGCAGCCACGGTAGGGATTGATGCTCCAGGCAATCCAGCGCAGGCGTTTCGAGGTGGACTTGTTGAGGATGCTGCGGACGTTCAGGGCTTTGAACTCGATGAGGTGGCCTTCGTCGGCGTGCTCGGCTTCGTTGGCCATGCGGGCGATGCCGATGGGCTGGGGGAGGATGGGGAAGAGGGCTGCGGTTTCGGTGGGATTTATATTCGCCATTTGTTCGCCTTATGGTAATGACGTTAACCCTGCCGTATGGGCGTGTCAAGTGGAAATTGGCAGGAAAGGCGCAACACCGATTTTCACCGATGACACCGATAAAGAACGGGCAACGGCAACGGCGAAATACAGGGGTTCTTCCCCTTCGACTCGCTCTGTTCGCTCAGGGTCAGAATGACCCGCGGACCAGGAATCTATTCAACAGCAGACGCAATCATGTCGCTTATTTTAGAGACAGGACACTAGCCACCGGTGGGTTGATAGGGCTTGAAGCCGGCGTTGGTCATGCCGCGCTGCGCTTCGGGGTTTTTCATGAAGGTCTCCCAGACGAAGGCGGAGCGGGCGTTTTCCGCCATCAGCATGGTGATGCCGGTGTCGATGCCGACGACATCGGTGTCGTACCACTTCTTCAGCGGGTTGAAGGCATCGACGAAGCCGTAGCGGCACCAGGCTTGCGGGTAATTTTTCCTGATATTGCGGATGACGCGCATGGTGGCGTCGGGCAGAAACGGCAGTGAGCCTCCGGCTGCGGCAGGGACGACGGTTCCGTCGATCGGACCCATGGCTGGAGGGCCGCCCCAGACGACGTAGCCCTTGTCGGAGTCGGAGGCGGTAATGCCCCAGAGATCGTTGGTGTAGTCGGGAAAGATCTTGCCGAGCTCGATGCAGAAGCGGCGGTGAACATCGGTGGCGATGGCCGAATTCTGGAAGTAGTCGGCGTACTTGTCCTTCTTGCGGCGGAAGTCGAACCATGCCTGCGAGTACTGATGCACGAAGAGTGGCGCAAAGGAGCCGATGTAGCGCAGGCCGTCGTACTCGAAGGTGGTGCGTTTCCATGCTGCCCAGGCCTCGGGGCGCAGTGGATGCGCGGAAGAGCCCAGACCGAGCAGATACATCATCATCAGCTCGCTGTAGTAGTCCCATTTGTAGGGCAGGAAGCCGAATTCCGGCGTCCAGCCCATGGGGAGCAAGGTTGTATCTTCCGAGAGCCAGGTCCAGTCGACGCGATTGAAGATTGCCTCGGACAGGCCATTCACTCCGCGGTCGTCAAAATGCTGGCGACAGGTGAGGATGCCGCAGAGCAGAATTGCCGTGTCGACGGAGGAGATCTCCGAGTCCCAGATTCTTTCGCCGGTATTGATGTCGGCGAAGTGATAGAAGAAGCCGCGATGGGTCGGCAGCTTCTTCCAGATAAAGAGCAGCGTGTTGATGACGCGCAGGCGCGCCTCGTTGTGCGGGATGAAGCCGCGCTTCTCCGCGATGCAGATGGCGGTGAGGCCAAAGCCGGTTGAGGCGATGCTGCCCACAGTGCCGGTATCGGTGGCGCGTGCGTTGCAGCGGTCTTTAATCAGCCCGGTCTGCGGATTGGTCTGCTCCCAAAAGTAGAGAAAGCCGGCACGCTCGATCTCGTCGAGCAACTGATCGTCCTGCGGCGAGAGTGCGCTGACCACTGGAGGTGGTGCCGGAGCTGAATGCGGCTTTGCGGATTGCTGGGGTGCGATAGCCTGCGCCAGGAGAGGAAGCGCGTTCCATTGTGCGAGCGGCATACCGAGAGAGAGGCCAGCCATCTGACGTAGCAGCTTTCGCCGGGAGCCGCTGGCTCCGCCCTGGCCAATGATTTTATGAAGCTGCCTGCTTATTGCTTCGTTTTCATCTACACTCATTCATCTCTTCCGTATTTCGTTCAGGAGATTTGATGCTGAACAATATCTGTATGAAATCTGTCTGAAATATCTGTAGGAATTAGATGCAGGTTCGGAACCATGATGAGGGTTGGGCAGCGTATGACGCAAATCGCGCGTCCAATCAGTTTGCCGGTGAGCAATGAAGGGTAAGGCTCTTATATGGACGATCGTGGCAGTCGCAGCGGCCCTGGCGGCTGTTGTGTTGGTGCGCGTGTATCTGGTGCGGAAGCCCAATGCCATACGGAGGTCGATCCCGATCGAGGGCGCCGTGATCCGGCGCGATGCCGATAGCAGGAAAGAGCTGCCCATCGAAAATGTCACGATTACTGCGTCCGATGGCGTGGTGAGCGCAACTGCTCAGTCAGATGCTTCGGGATACTTCAAAGTCGATCTGCAAAGGCAGGTGTGGTCGGGGCAGCCGATCGTGGTCCGGTTTCAGCATTCCGAGTACGAGCCGTTTAGCCTTACGCTGCAAGCGGGCAGATTGCTGGTTGACGACCAACTGCATGTCGTGGCCATGGTCCCAATTCCAGAGCTGGTCACGCCTGCGCCCAACGTCAAGGAGTCGGTGGTCTCGAACATTCGAGTGAGATACACCATCAATTCGCGAACGGAGACGAACGTAGGCAGCGCGGTGAAGACATTTCAGATCGTCAACAAGGGGAATGTCCCTTGCGAGAAACATCTTCCCTGTTCGCCGGATAAGAAGTGGAAGGCTACAAACGGTTCCGCGTCGCTTGATGCCGGGCAGGACAATTCGTTTGGCAATGTGCGCGCTTCCTGCATTGCAGGGCCGTGCCCGTTTACGAAGATCGACTCGAGCGGCTTTGATCATGGCGGGCGTCATATCACCGTCTCCGCGCTGGACTGGTCGGACACGGCCACTTTCCTGTTGGAAGCTGAAGTCTTTCATACTGCAATCAGCTCGAATGTGCGCGAATCCTACCCGGTCATCTTTGGCCGCACGCTCAACTTTACGCTGCCGCCTACTCAGGAGGGCGTGAGCCTTGAGGGTGAGATTGACGGCGCTCCGATGGTCTTTCCGCTGGGGCCGGACCTTTACCTGAGCTGGGCGAACTGTACGGCTCGAACCAGCGAGGGAAGGGACCAGACTACGGTCTATCGCTGCGAGCTCAAGCCTGGGTATCGTTTCTGATCGTGGAAATAGCTTCTGGGCCGGCTGCCTGCAGGATAGGCATGATGAGTTGGACGATAGGAGTGACGATCTCCTCTGCCGGTGGGCGGTCGGGGGTGTAAAACCACTGCTTGACGGCGCCGTAGATGGCCCAGCTTGCGGTCATGGCAATCATCTCGGGTGAAAGGGTGGAGGTGGCAGCGTTCTTTGTCATGCCTTTTATCAGGACGCGGTGGATGGCGGTAGTCATGGCCGATTCCATCAATGGCTCAAATGCGTTTTGACGGGTGCACTCTGCGCCGTTGGTGTGGATTTGCGTGAGGTAGTCGCAGGTGGCAAGAATGATGGCAGCGACAGCAGCGGGACAGGTGCCGTCGAAATGTATGTTGCGCTCGTGGAGCAGCTTGTGGAAGCTTCCTCCCACCAGGGCATCAAAGAGCGCGAACTTATCGGTGTAGTGGTCGTAAAAGGTGGCGCGATTCACTGTGGCGACATCGGTAATGTCCTGTACCGAGATCTCGTCGAAGGGCCGGCTCTGCATGAGGGATTGGAGTGCGTTCTGGAGTAGTTGGCGGGTGCGGCGGATGCGTGGGTCGCGAACTTCACAGTCGGAGATCGGCATTGGATTTACTGATTAGAGCGTATCAAAGAGAAAAAGAATCTCGCAAACGACAATTGTCGTCTATAACGACATATGTTGTTTATCCGGCGCATGTCGCCCAAGGAGATTTTGACTATGTCCACCTTATTGCACCTGGATTCAAGCCCGCTGGAAAGCTCTATCAGCCGCGAGTTGACGCGCGAGTTCGTCAAGACCTGGAAGTCCGCCCATCCGGACGGCACCGTGATCTATCGCGATCTGGCGGCGCATCCGCCGAAGCCGATTGATGCGGCATGGGTAGGCAGTAACTTTACGCCGGAGGCTTCGCGCACACCGGAACAGAAGACGGCCATAGCGTTCTCCGACGAGCTGATTGCCGAGCTGGAGAGGGCGGATGAGTATGTTTTTGGCGTGGCGATGCATAACTTTGGCATTCCTTCGGTGCTGAAGCTCTGGATCGACCAGGTGGTTCGGGGAGGCCGCACCTTTGCCTATGGTGAGAGCGGCGCGAAGGGGTTGTTGCAGGGCAAGAAGGCGACGATAGTCATTGCCAGCGGCGGTGTGTACGAAGTGGGCACTCCGGCGGGAGCGATGAACTTTGTCGAGCCTTATCTGAAGGCCATTCTGGGCTTCATCGGCGTGACCGACGTGAAGTTCGTGAACGCGGCCGGCGCGGCGCAGCTTATGCGGGGAACCGTGGATCGCACGACCTTCCTGCAACCGGTGCTGGAGCAGATTCGAACGGTGGCGGCGTAAGCCGGAAAGGGAAAAACGATGAAGATTGCCGTATTGATTGCGCGTATTTTATTGGGACTGCTGTTTCTGGTCTTTGGGCTGAATGGATTTCTCCACTTCATTCCCATGCCTCCGCCGACAGGTCTGGCCGGACAGTACATGGCAGCCCTGTTCATCTCGCATTACCTCACCGTTGTCTTCCTGCTCCAGATCATCGGCGGCGCGCTGCTGCTGGCGAACCGCTTCGTGCCGCTGGCGCTGACATTGCTGGGTCCAGTGCTGGTGAACATCCTGCTATTCCACTCGTTCCTGGCACCGGCAGGCCTGCCGCTCGCGCTGGTGACGACGTTGCTCTGGTTGGTCGTGTTCAGCAGCGTGCGGCGGGCGTTCGTGGGTGTGTTCGCCCAGCGGGTCGCGGTGCAGTAAACAGGTCGATAGGTGCTCATCCAAATTGGTGGCCTGGATGAGCACCTCGTCCGGTTTGAATTGGGAATCTGTTCCACATACAGCGACGAAGATTTCTCACCGCGCAGCGCTGGTTTAGTACACTTCGCATATGAACTTCGCCCTCGCAGAGATGCCGCTTCCGCTTCGCTTTCGGCCTGAGACGCCGATGAGCGACGAGGAGTTGATGCGTTTCAGTGCGGCGAATGATTCTGTGCGTGTGGAACGCGATGCCAATGGAGAGATTCTCGTGATGACACCCGCAGGCAGCAAAACCAGCAAGATGAACAGCCGGGTTACGCGATTTCTGGATGCGTGGGCCGAAGAGGATGGACGCGGCGTTGCGTTTGATTCGAACGGCGGGTTTACGATGCCGGACGGCTCGATGCGCGCTGCCGATGCTGCATGGGTGGAACTGAAGAAGTGGGAATCGCTGAGCGCGGAAGATCAGGCACGCTATGCACCGATCTGCCCGGATTTCGTCATCGAACTGCGCTCACAGAGCGATAGCCTACCCGAGCTTGAGGCTAAGATGTGGCAGTGGATTGCGAACGGAACAAAGGTCGCATGGTTGATTGATCCAGAGCAGCGAACAGTCTCTATCTATCGGCCTGATGAACAGACAGAGGTGCTCCATCATCCGACCTCCGTTCAGGGGAATGGGATTGTGGCTGGATTTGAGTTGGTGATGGCGAGGATTTGGGAATGAAACGTCCTTAATTTATTTCAAGTAATTTCCACTAAGGCTAAATGGATGAAAGAAAGAAGGAACGAATGGCCCTAACTTTGGTGAACTTAGACTCGCTCACACGCATTCGGATGCTCAATGAGTTTGATGCCGATTTTGCGGCTAGACGCGTGTATACCAGCGACCGCTTAAGTACATGGGGAGCTCAAGATTGGCCTGCGGCTCTACGTGGAGCAATCGAGGCTGGTTCTGATTCGACGCTTGAGTTGTGGTTATCTCAACCCGGAAGGCTAAACTCTCAAGAGCCGCGCAACACTAAGAATGGCTTGAGTATGGTGAAGGTGCCAATTACTGCTCCACAAACGATGTCTGAAGGCGAATTCAACCGCTATTACATTCGTGGAGTGTGTCTACGTGCGAGAGATGAAGGAAAAATTGAGGTTATAGCCTATCGAGCAAAACAAGTTCAGAATCCACGTGCGGAGTCGCTCACCATCGAAGGGAAGTCTTTTAATGCAGAAGTAGTACTCAACGATTTGCGCTCAAACGTCGGCACTGTAACTGCCTCAGGCTTTCCAGGGCCGAATTCTGGATTGAGCGTTAGATTCTAAATGCTTGCGGAATTCCGCACCTTCCGGCATACTTATAAGAGTGTCTCAACGCTCAGTTGAGGCCAGTCGATAACCACGCCCGGAGAGAACAACTCCAGAGGGGTGGGAGACGAGGGAAAATGGCAAGGAAGATCTCCAAGAATCTGACGAAGGCGCGTGCGCTGGTTGAGCCCCGTCCTTACGTTCTGGCGGACGCAGTTCCGCTTCTGCAAAAGGCAAAGTATGCGAAGTTCGACGAGACCGTCGATCTGACGATGCGTCTTGGCGTTGACCCCAAGCACGCCGATCAGATGGTTCGCGGCACGGTTGTTCTGCCGCACGGCCTGGGCAAGTCCAAGATCGTCGCCGTCATCGCTTCGGGCGACAAGGTTCGCGATGCCGAGGCTGCCGGCGCTGAGTTCTTCGGCGGCGAAGAGCTGGTCGAGAAGATTCAGAAAGAAGGCTGGACCGCCTTCGATGCACTGATCGCTACGCCGGACATGATGAAGTCTGTCGGCCGTCTGGGTAAGGTGCTTGGACCGAAGGGCCTGATGCCTAATCCGAAGACCGGAACTGTCACCACCGATGTCGCTGCTGCCGTCAAAGAGATCAAGGCCGGTAAGGTCGAGTTCCGCACCGACAAGACCGCGCTGGTTCACGTTCCGGTTGGCAAGCTGTCGTTCGATCCGCAGAAGCTGGTCGATAATGCCATGACCGTGATTATGAGCGTGGTCAAAGCGAAGCCTTCGGCGGCCAAGGGCAAGTACATCAAGGGTGTCACGCTCAGCTCGACGATGGGTCCTGGCATTCAACTCGACTACGCCGCTGCTGAGGCAGCCGGTAAGGCCTAGTTCACGGTTTTAGATAAGCATTAAAGCCCCTTCTGGCCGCGTAAGCGAGGATCGGGGCAGCGAAAGCGAAGAGGATTCAGTCATGGCATTGACCAGAGCAGTAAAGACGGACAAGGTTAAAAAGCTGGCGAGCGATCTCGAAGGCTCCACCTCGGCGATCATCGGCACATTTTCCGGTCTGACCGCTTCGAAGGATTTCGAGCTGCGCAAGGCAGTTCGCGGCGCGGGCGGCAGCTATCACGTCGTCAAGAACAAGCTGGCCGCGCGTGCGGCTGAGGGCACCAAGATTGAGGCCGCGTTGAAGGGCCTCAAGGGCGTGTCCTCGGTGGCCTACACCTCGGGCGATCCGGTGGCGCTGGCAAAGGCGCTCTCGACCTGGGTCAAGGACAACGCCGAGTTCACCTTCAAGCTGGGCATCATCGACGGCAAGGTGATTGACGTTCGCGAGATTGGCGAGCTGGCGACCATGCCGGGCAAGGAAGAGCTCTTCTCGAAGCTCCTCTTCCTCATTCAGTCTCCGGCACAGCGTCTGGCTACGGTCATCAACGCGACCGGCCGCGATCTGGCTGTCGTCATCAATCAGGGCGTCGAGAAGGGCAAGTTTACCGGTTCTGCGGCTCCCGCAGCAGCTCCCGAGGCATCGACGGAGAAAGAGCCTGCAGCGGAACCTGCAGTAGCGGAAACCGACAAGGTAGCCGAGGCGCATGTTGAAGAAGCTGCGGCAGGCGAACAGCCCTCCGGAGCAGAGCAGCCGGAGAACGCCACCGCGTCGCAGGGTGGGGAAGCGGCGACCACGGACCCCGTCGAAGGATAAAGCGGGACAACAAATTTCGCCTGGTCTTCATGGGTGCGCTGGTCTGGGCGCAACGGAAACCCGGAGAGGCATAGGCAACCGGAGTGCAGTAGGGCTTCGGAGAAGTAATCGGCAGCAGGCATCACTAAAGTTCAGATTTAATTGGAGATATAACATGGCAGACATCCAGCAGTTGGAAGATTCAATCGTTAGCCTCAGCCTCCTCGAGGCGTCGGCTCTGGTCAAGAAGCTCGAAGAGCGTCTCGGCGTTTCGGCAGCAGCGGCAGTTGCAGCCCCGGCAGCAGGCGGCGGCGCGGCAGCGGCGGCACCGGCGGAAGAGAAGACCGAGTTCACCGTCATCCTCAAGGATGCCGGCGCGAATAAGATCAACACCATCAAGGCTGTACGCGAAGTCACCGCTCTTGGGCTGAAGGAAGCCAAGGACCTGGTCGACGGCGCTCCCAAGCCCTTGAAGGAGAACATTTCGAAGGATGATGCAGCCGCCATCGCGAAGAAGTTTGAAGGCGTCGCAACCGTCGAAATCAAGTAATTGGCCACAAACTTGCACGCTGAGGCAGAACGCGATATTCTTTTGGATAGAGAAGATTCGTTCCGCCTTGGTGTGCTGTTTGGCGGACAGCAAAAACCGGCAGACTTTAGGCAGTAAATCCGGCTCATCCTGTAGAAAAACAGGCTAAGGAGTCGGCCATTATGTGTTTCGAGCGGCAGAAGCGCATAGTGTCATGGGACAAGCGAGCGCAGCAACTTTGGGGCAGGCGAGCCTCAACGGCGGCAGGCATTTACACCACAACGACAGAAATAGTGCACAAGTCGAACTTTGCGCTCATGGGACACGCTGTCCCTTCGAGCGCTTTGCCGCGTTTATCGGCATTTCCGCTTTTTGCGGGCGCACGGACATTGAGTACGCGTTCTTTATAGCAGTTCTTCACATGGGCGAACAGTAAAAGTTTCATGAGTTTCGAGTTTGATTGAGTGCCGAAGGTTGTATACGGCAAGACATTCTGCGCACGGGGCCTGCAGCAATCGAGGGCAGTGGGACCCGAAAAGACATCAGCAACTGCGCAGGCAGAACCAAACCCGGAGGGCCATACCCAACCCTCCCCTCGCCAGCGTTGACCAGCCTTTCGGTGGGTAGTCAAAGCGAGTGAGGCCCTCGAAGGTAAGTATTCAGGAGAGAGCATGTCTGGTCAGTCCAACAACAGCGAAATGCGCGCGGTCCGCAGCCGTCTTGATTTTTCTAAAATCCCAACCGCCATCCAGATTCCTAACCTCATCGAGGTGCAGCGCCGCAGCTACGAGCGCTTCCTGCAGATGGACAAGCTTCCCCAGGAGCGCGAGGACAACGGACTTCAGTCCGTCTTTACCTCGGTCTTCCCGATCACCGACTTCCGCAACGTGTCGGAGCTCGAGTTTGTCGACTTCTCCATCGGCAACTGGGAGTGCAAGTGCGGCTACCTCAAGGGCCTCAACCACCTGCGCACCGCCTGCTCGCACTGCGGTCACATGGTCATTACCGATCCCTTCCATCCGGGTGATGTGCTTTGTAACTTCTGCGGAACGTATAACAAGAATACCCCTGACTTCTGCACCAAGTGCGGCGACCCCGTCGGCCTGCAACTGAAGTACGACCAGGCAGAGTGCGAAGAGCGCGGCATGACCTACTCTGCTCCGCTGAAGGTCACGATCCGCCTGAAGATCTACGACAAGGACCCCGAGACCGGCGTCAAGAGCCTGCGCGACATGAAGGAGCAGGAGGTCTTCTTTGGCGATATTCCGCTGATGAGCCAGAACGGCACCTTCATCGTCAACGGGACCGAGCGCGTTATCGTCTCGCAGCTCCACCGTTCGCCCGGCGTCTTTTTCGAGACGGCGAACAACCGCACCTACTTCCTCGGCAAAATCATTCCGTACCGCGGTAGCTGGGTCGAGTTCGAGTACGACCAGAAGAACACGCTCTACGTCCGCATCGACCGCAAGCGCAAGTTCCTCGGCACCATCTTCCTGCGCGCCCTTGGCCTGCGCACGGATGAAGAAATTCTCAAGACCTTCTACACCGTCGATACCATCAACGTGAAGGACGGCAAGCTGAGCTGGAAGGTCCTCCCCGAGGGTACGCCGACCAACCTGCAGGGAACGCGTCCTGCCACCGCGATCACGGTGAAGGGTGAGGAGCTTGCTCCAGCTACGCGTAAGATATCGGCGCACTCACTGAAGGGCCTGCGCAGCCACAAGATCGATCAAGTTGAGGTCGAGACCAGCGAGTTCGATGGCGCGATGACTGCTGCCGATGTGGTTGATCTCACCACCGGCGAGCTGCTCTACGAGGCCAACCAGGAGTTGACCGCCGACAAGCTGCACAAGATCCTCCAGTCCGGTGTCGCCAGCTTCGAGGTCTTCTTCCCCGAGCGCGATGACGTGGGTAACATCATCACGAACACGCTGCGCCGCGACTCCGTGCGCAAGCCTGAGGAAGCTCTCATCGAGATCTACCGCAAGCTGCGTCCCGGCGACCCGCCGACGCTCGACACGGCGACCGCTCTCTTCGAAGGCATGTTCTTCGACGCGCGCAAGTACGACTTCTCGCGCGTGGGCCGTCTCAAGTTCAACATCAAGCTCTACGAGAACCAGGACGCCACCGGCCTCGATAAGCGGACGCTGACGCCTGAGGACTTCTACGGCACCATCCGTTATCTCCTCAAGCTGCGCAAGAACATCGGCAACGTCGATGACATCGACCATCTTGGCAATCGCCGCGTTCGCGCTGTCGGCGAGCTGATGGAGAACCAGTTCCGCATCGGCCTCGTCCGTATGGAACGGGCCATCAAGGAGAAGATGTCGGTCTATCAGGAGATGTCGACGGCGATGCCGCATGACCTCATCAACGCGAAGCCTGTCATGGCCGCGATTCGTGAGTTCTTCGGCTCCTCGCAGCTCTCGCAGTTCATGGACCAGACCAATCCCCTCTCGGAGATCACGCACAAGCGCCGCCTCTCCGCCCTTGGGCCCGGTGGTCTGTCGCGTGAGCGCGCCGGCTTCGAAGTCCGCGACGTGCATCCGACTCACTACGGCCGCATCTGCCCGATTGAGACGCCGGAAGGCCCGAACATCGGTCTTATCTCGTCGCTCTCATGCTTTGCGCGTATCAACGAATACGGCTTCATCGAGTCTCCTTACCGCCGGGTCAAGGACGGCCGGGCGCTCGACTATGTCTCTGTCGTCAATGCCGGAGAGTCCGGTCTGCGTCAGGGCGACTACCTTGAGATCGCCGAGGCCCGCAAGCAGAACGAGCAGTTGAAGAAGGACAAGAAGCGCACCATGGATCTTGCCCCCTTCAGCTTCTATCTCTCGGCCTGGGAAGAGGACCGTCATACCATCGCGCAGGCCAACATTGAGCTCGACGAGAAGCTGAACATTGTTCAGGATGTCGTGGATGCCCGCCGCCAGGGCAACTTCGTGCTCGTCAACAAGGCTGAAGTGGACTACGTTGACGTCTCGCCGAAACAGCTTGTATCCGTTGCGGCGAGTCTTGTCCCGTTCCTCGAACACGACGACGCCAACCGCGCTCTGATGGGCGCGAACATGCAGCGGCAGTCCGTTCCTCTGCTTGTCGCCGAGGCTCCGTTCGTCGGAACCGGAATGGAGGGCGTCACCGCCCGCGACTCCGGCGCCGTCATTCTGGCCAAGCGTAACGGCATCATCGATTCGGTCGACTCCGAACGCATCATTGTGCGCGTCGAAGGCGAGCATCACCCAACCCAGCTCTCGCGCGAGGTCGGCTCGGACATCTATCAGCTCACCAAGTTCAAGCGTTCCAACCAGAACACCTGCATCAACCAGAAGCCGATCGTCCGCAAG
>NFUO01000133.1 GCA_002197545.1 Acidobacteria subdivision 2 bacterium RH1 MAG20
AAGGACTATGCTTCACACTGCACCTCCTGGGCACGCTGTGATACTACTTCGCTCGCGAGACGCCGTTGTGACAGCTTTACGCCTTGGGCTTTTCGGGGCGGGTTGTCACCTGGATGTTCATACAGACAGTCGTTTTTGTCGTTGCAGGCGTGACCGCATATCAATCCATGTCGATTCCATATCTTGACCCATTGTGGGGTGATGCCGAGCAACGCCGCCATCTCCTTTACGGTCAGCATACCTGCCTTGCGCAACCGATCATAGCGCGGCATCAGGCCATACCGTTTCTGAATGCGAGAGACGATCCGCACCGAAAACGACTTTCCTTCTCCCGAGTGCAGGCCGCGTTCGTTCAGTATTGATGCGATCTGCTGATAGGTGTGGTGATCGAGGAGCCGATCGATTTCCTTCACCACGGCAGGGTTGGTTGCTCGTTGCTGCCACGCATTGAGAGGAGCGGGCACCATCAAGGTCTTGGTGGCCCCGCCCTTGAAACGAATGTGTAGAGTAATCTTCTCGCCACGAACCAAGGTGACGTCTTCCAGCAACAACCGGATCATCCGTTTGCGCTCGCGGTCGGGCGTGTTTGGATCACGCCACAACCGTGGGAAGTCTGTAGCCAGCGAGAGAATCGCAGCCCGCTGTTGATCGCTCAGGACCTTTCTGTCTTGTTCGCGCTGGCGTTCACGGTTTTGCTGCGTCTCGCTCAGCGTCCGCAACTTGCTATTCCACTCGGCTTCGAGTGAGTCCGCTACGAGCCGGTTGTCCGGGTCGACCCGCATATAACGGTGGCGCGCCAAATCCACTTCGTACTGCGCTCGTTCTACTTGTTTCAGACGTAGCCTGTCGGCCTCTTCCAATCGTGATTGCAGTTCTTGCTGCACGGTAAGCGCCACTTCGAGAGCGACTGGACTCACTGCCTCGACCAACAGTTCACCAATGGCTTCATCGATTCCACCTCCAGGAACTCGTTGACAGAGAGGCTGGGCATGTTCGATTCCCTCGCGCTGACAAAGATACTCAGGCCACAGCCGGCCGTGGCGGACGTGATAACGAACCGTCATGCGCTGGCCACAGCGACCACAGAGGATCAGTCCTTGCAGCAGTGCTGGCCCTTCGCGGGCCGGGCTCTTGCGCCGGTCTTTTCCCATCGCTTGTGCACTTTCGTGAAGGCGCTTCTGATTTTGCTGGTAGTCTTCCCAGGACAGATAGCCGGGGAAGGCTCCCAGAATCAGCGTCTCCCATTCATCTTGCGAGAGCTGCACAACGGTGAAACTGCCGTCCACGGTTTTGCGAACGTGACTTCGTCCGTACACAAAGGCTCCTGCATACCTCGGATTGTGCAGGATACGCAGCACCTGGGTGTGTCCCAAGGCGGCCCACACCAGGTCTCCCTTGTGGGCTCCGGTGCGAACGCGTCTGGGAAACTGCAGACCTTGCTTCTGAAACGCTTTCAC
Source organism: Acidobacteria subdivision 2 bacterium RH1 MAG20 (assembly GCA_002197545.1). Next base: position 1,458 of record NFUO01000133.1, read on the forward strand.
TGTGGCCATTGCGGATCCCGTGCTGCGGAAGGTTTCGAACAATAAGCGCAAGCACTGTTGCACCTGCTTGTCCGGATCCAGCACCAACGCGCCTTCGGAGTCATAGGTCAATCCGACTGGCGGACTGATCACCAGTTCGCCGCGTCTAGCCTTGTTCAAGATTCCGCCTTGCAAACGTGCACGCAGAACGTGCAGTTCCGCTTCTGACATCGTGCCTTTCAACCCCAATAGGAGGCGATCATTAAAGTGGGCCGGATCGTAGATACCATCTTCATCAAGGATCAAAGCATCGGTGAGAGCACAGATCTCCAACAACCGATGCCAGTCGGCCGAGTTGCGCGCTAATCGCGACACCTCCAGCCCCAGCACGATTCCCGCTCGTCCCAAGCTGACCTCAGTAACCAGCCGTTGAAAGCCCTCCCGGTCGGCGGCAGAAGCTCCTGACTGTCCAAGATCGCTGTCAAGGACGATGATGCGATCCTCGGGCCAGCCCAATGCGACGGCCTTTTGGCGCAAAGCGTATTGGCGTTTAGTGCTTTCGCTATTCTCGAACACCTGGCGCAGCGTTGATTGCCGGATGTAGAGATAGGCATTCCGCTTGAGATGAGTCGTCTTTACTTTCTGATGCATATCTTGATTCATGACACTCTCTCCTGGCAGCCGTGCAGCAGCATTCCCGCGAGGATCAGAACGACCTCGGTGCGTGCGCCCTGAGGAAGAACTGTCTCGTCAGGTGCGGCAGTAAATTCTTTGGTTGGAGATGGTGCAAGGCAAAGCGAACAGGCATTCATCCATTCCCTCATGCCCCGTCGCATAAATAACGCCAACCCTGGTCCCCGCTGTCCGTTCAGGATCTGACGCCGCAGCTCTTCGTACGC
>NFUO01000134.1 GCA_002197545.1 Acidobacteria subdivision 2 bacterium RH1 MAG20
GATCCATGAGATCGGACACCAAACCCTGGAACAGATCCTGATCCTGAGCACCGAACAAGTCGGCGGCTCGCGCACGCCCGGCAAAGCCAGCGGCGATATCCGCTACCACGGATCGCAGTCCGGCCGTGTCCAACTGGCGGACCGCAAGGTGAAAGTGAAGCGGCCTCGTCTGCGACACAAGACCGAAGGCGAAGTGAAGATCCCCGCCTATGAAAAGTTGCGACAAGACCGGGGTCTGGGCCAGCATGTGCTGGGTGCGCTGCTGCGGGGTATCTCAACGCGGGAATACCAGGAAGTCTTGCCGCAGATGGCGGCGACGGTCGGGGTATCGCGCAGCGCCATCAGCCGCAAGGCCATCGACGCCAGCGTCGAACAACTGCAACAGTTGCAGGAGCGCCGCTGGGAGGATGTCGAGATTCTGGTGATGTACATCGATGGCCAGCGTTTCGGGGATCATCACATCCTCAGCGCGGTGGGCGTAGATCGAGAGGGCCAGAAACACATCCTGGGGATCGAGCCGGGAGCGACCGAGAACGCCGCCTCGGTCAAACGCTTGCTCACCCGTCTGCGAGATCAGGGTCTTCCGACCGACCGCAAGTACCTGTTCGTCATCGATGGGGCCAAAGCATTACGCGCGGCGATCGATGAGGTATTCGGAGTTGAACAACCAGTGCAGCGGTGTCGCAATCACAAAGTGCGCAACGTCCTCGGCGAACTGCCCAAAGAGCAGCACAGCCAAGCGCTGAATCTGATGCGGGCGGCCTGGAAAGCGAAGAGCGCCGAGGAAGGAGAGAAACGCCTGGAACAACTGGCGCGGTTCCTGGAGCGGGAGTATGAATCAGCCGCCAGGAGCCTGCGCGAGGGTCTGAAGGAAATGTTCACCTTGCAACGCTTGCAGATTCCCGAATGCCTGCACAAATGTTTGGCGACGACCAACGTTATCGAGAGTCCGCAGAGCGGAGTGGATCGCCGCACACACAACGTTACGCGCTGGCGAGATGCCAACATGGTGCAGCGTTGGGTCGCTTCCGCCTGGCTGCTCACGGAGAAGCATTTCCGCCGTATCGATGGCCACGTCAATCTATGGGCGCTGGCGTCAATTCTTGGCCGAGAGAGCAAGTCAACAACTCAACCTTCGAAGGAGCAAGTAGCGTAAGATGAACCAGCCGCCCCTACCAACCTTCAACTACGGCTGAGACATCCTCCAAACGATGACTCGAGACCTTGTGGCGATGGCCGACTGGCTGGTGGCCGAAGGAGTCAAGAATGTGGCCATGGAATCCACGGGGGTGTTTTGGAAGCCGATTTTCAACATCTTGGAAAACCACTTCAACGTGTTGCTGGTGAATGCGTATCATCTCA
>NFUO01000135.1 GCA_002197545.1 Acidobacteria subdivision 2 bacterium RH1 MAG20
CGATCGCGTGATGGAACCCAGTGGGTGTGATCGAGCGACAGGCCGCCGGCGGGAATGACGCAATGGACATGGGGGTGAAGCCCGAGTTTCTGACTCCAGGTATGCAGCACGGTGAAGAAGCCGATTTCCGCGCCGAGGTGTCTGGGATCGCGAGCGACTTCCAGAAGCGTTTCCGCACTGGCGCGGAACAGTAGATCGTAGAAGACCTTCTTATTCTGCAAGGCCAGTGGAGCCAACCGGTGGGGTAGTGTGAAGACCACATGGACGTAGCGCGTCGGGAGAAGTTCTCTTTGACGTGCTGCGATCCACCGTTCCCGGGCAGCCGTCTGACACTTCGGGCAGTGCCGATTCCGGCAGCTGTTATAAGAGATGGCGGCCCGATGCCCGCAGCGGGTGCACTGATCGAGATGGCCGCCGAGTGCGGCGGTGCGACACCGCCGAATGGCCAGCAGCACTTTGACATGCTTCCAGCTGAGCCAGCGGCGATTTCGTTCGAAGAAGGCAGCGCCCGCGGTGCGGATGAGATCGGCCACCTCGAGGGGCGGCCGGCTCATCTACTCCTCCTGCGGTGACCTCTCTTTCAGCTTCAGCAAGTCCAGAGGACTCGGGGTGGCGTGGAGATGACGTTGCGAGAGATGCAGGTAGATGGTGGTCTCTTTCAGATCGCGATGGCCTAACAGGATCTGAATGGTGCGCAGATCCGTGCCTGCTTCGAGCAAATGTGTGGCGAAGCAGTGGCGCAAGATGTGTGGGTAAACCTTTTTCTTGATGCCCGCTCGCCGGGCGGCTTGCTGGCAGGCGTTCCGAGGTGTTTTCGTATCGATGGGCTGATTACTGTTGTGCCACCGATTGCCTGGAAACAGCCAAACGCTGGGCTTTTTGGGCAAGCGGAGCCAGTGTTCGCGCAGTTCTTCGAGCAGCTTGGGGCTGAGCATCACATCTCGATCTACACGTCCTTTCCCACCTTGAATGTGAATCACCATCCGTTTGCTGTCGATGTCGCCGACTTTCAGGTGCGTCAACTCGGCGTTCCGTGCTCCGGTGGCATAGAGGGTCATGAGCAGAATGCGATGGTAGGGCGTGAGCGCCGCATCGATGAGTCCTGCGACTTCTTCCTGGCTCAGAATCAACGGAAGGTGAAATGGTCTTCTCGGATAGGGAGTCTCGGCAATGCCCCAGCCCTTCTTGAGCGTCTTGATGTAGAAAAACCGCAGTGCCGCCAGGTGGTGTGCAACGGTACCCGGCGACAGCTTCCGCTTCTGAAACAACTCAGCTTGGTATTCACGAATGTGTCGCGGGCCTAAGCGGTCCGGCGGTCGGTTGAATCGTCGAGAGAAATCTTCGACTGTGCGGATGTAGTAGCGTGTGGTATTTTCAGAGTAATTACGACGCTGGAGTTCCTCCAGCATCATTTTGCGTAGACGGGTCACAGGGACACCTCCTTGTGACCCAAAACATATCTCAACCGTCAGGCAACCATCGCTCCTAACCTCACGCGCAGCGTCCGCCGCCGGGCGGCTTCGTTC
>NFUO01000136.1 GCA_002197545.1 Acidobacteria subdivision 2 bacterium RH1 MAG20
ATCGACCAGACGCCAGCACTGGACGCGAGGCCGGCAAGAACGCTATAGAGCCAGAACCCTTGACGCGGGGACACCCAGCCTAAACGACGAAGCCAGGGCGTCTTCCCGAGCACGCGATAGCCATAAACCAATAAGAGCAACGTCATCAGCAGGGCGAGCCCAAGGGTCTGCGGCTTCACCGCAATCGCCGTGATCTGCCAGACGAACAGCAAAAATACCGGCAGGAAGAGCTCCGGATTTGCCGTAACGATCTGTCTGACCATGCCGGCGAAACGAGCACACACAGCGTGCAGCCTAAAGCCGAGCTGTTGCTTGGCGAGTAGGGCGCTCAAATCAGACCCTCTCCGCAAACAGAACGGAAACCGCAAGACCGGCATTTGCTGGGTTGATTATGGTTGATGTGGCATTCCCCATTGCGTTTGGCCGTTCGGATTTCGTCCAGAAGCGTAATCAGGCTTGCACGTAGTGACGGCGTATATTCGACACGTATGGTGCGATCCTCGTATTTGACCAGTCCGTAAGGAACCGAGACACGACAAACGTCTTCGACCAGTAGACAGTAGGCCGCCAATTGGAAGAGGTGACCGTCATAGGGGCGGCCGGACGAGGGAGACCAGCTAGATTTCAACTCGACCGGAGCGATGCCGTCTTTGACCCGAATCAGGTAATCCGGTTTTCCGCTGAGACGATAGCGATTGGATACGAGAGGTGCTGGCTGTGGAAAGGTGCTGCCGACGTCCGCGTAGAGAATGTCTCGCGTGGGGAGGCCGGTTCGCGTGAACAGCCCGCGGCCCACGAACCATGCCAAGGCCGCGGCGATGATTGCAATGAGGAAGAACATCGTCTCCGGTCCATTTCAGCGAGCGTGGGCCCAGAACCAGTAGGCCGCAGCAAGCACTGCGGCAGCGAGCAGAGCGCGAGCTGCGCCATTCATTACGCCCCGGGCTTGATTCACACGGCGAGCATGCCGCTGATGATAGTCAAGGCCGGCGTGCCTTTTCTCAATTTGCACCAGGCTGGGACCGACGCCGCGGGTGTTCAAATACCAGGATCTTCGGCAAAAGCACCAATCGGCGATTTCAGAAGCGCGAATGAGATCACGATTGGGCATATCCATCTTCGGTAGGCACGCTCGACCTAATTGAATGCGGCCCAGCAGCGGAAGAAGGTCAGTCGCCTCACGACCACACCCCGCTTTATTTTATCGCCGCGCCTCGACGGCGGCGGGACGACCATCTGCGGAACACTTTTCTCTCAAGAGAGGGGCTCAGCACGACGGGACGGTGCACAT
>NFUO01000137.1 GCA_002197545.1 Acidobacteria subdivision 2 bacterium RH1 MAG20
CTAGCCGAACTTCGTCACGAGACCACCGAATTCTGTGATTTTTGGTGTTGAAGGCAGGGCAAGTCTTGTCTTTGCAATTGTGACATTCAGAAAGCTGATGTAGTGCAGACCTACCCTCTTGAAGTCACTGATAGCTGATGACAAACTCGCGGCACGATGTTTTTGCGGGCACATCAGCGCAGCAAAGACGGCAAGGAGCACACCTACTGGTCGTTGGTGGAGACGGTGCGGACGGCGGACGGTCCGCGCCAAAGAACGCTTTGCTATTTGGGCGAGCTGAACGGTTCGGCCCAAGCGCGCTGGCTGAAAAGCGTGGAGGTATTCAATGAGCAGGGCGAAGCCCAGCAATTGAAACTGTTTCCTTCGCACCTCGAGCCGCCGGCCGATGATCCGCAGGTCGCACGCGTGCTGGTAAATCGCGTGCGCCTGGAGAGAACTCGCCAGTTCGGAGCCGGCTTCCTGGGCTGGGAGTTGTGGAAAAGCCTGGAACTAGACCGCTTCTTCGAGCAGGCAGTAGACAACGATCCGGCGGATGTACCGTGGTCGCGCGTGGCTGCGGTTCTGGCGATCAACCGGCTGTGCGCTCCAGGCAGTGAATTGGCAGTGGAGGAGCGCTGGTATCCAGCAACTGCGCTCGATGATTTACTGGAGATCGAAGAAGGCAAGATCAATGACACCCGTCTGTACCGGTGCCTGGACCAGATTCTGCCGCACAAGGTAAAACTGGAACAGCATCTGAAACAGCGTTATGGAGAGTTGTTCGGAGCGGAGTTCGATGTGCTGCTGTACGATCTAACCAGCACCTACGTGGAAGGCGCAGCGAAAAAAAACCCGATGATGGGCCGGGGTTACTCTCGCGATCATCGCCCGGACTGCGAACAGATGGTGATAGCACTGATCGTCAACAGCGAGGGATTCCCGTTCAGCTACGAGACCTTCGATGGCAACCGCGCCGACGTAACGACGATGGAAACCATACTGCGCATGGTGGAGCGTAAGTACGGCAAGGCACGGCGCATCTGGGTGATGGATCGCGGCATCGTGAGCGAGCAGAATTTGGAGGCGATTCGCCGACGCGGTGGGCAGTACCTGGTGGGCACGCCGCGCAAGCAGATGAAGCGGTTTGAAGCTGAATTGCTCAAGCAGGACTGGACCCAAGTGCGTCCCGACGTGGAGGTGAAGCAGATCGCCATTCCCCAGGGAGACGAGACGTATATCTTGTGCCGCACGGCCGGCCGCAAGGAGAAGGAGAAGGCGATCCGCCATCGGTTTTCCACTCGGATGGAGGATGCTTTGAAGCGTCTGGAGAAGACCATCGCCAGAGGTCGGCTGAAGGACCGCAACAAGATGGAGCGGCGGCTGGGGAAAATTCAGGCCCGACATCCTCAGGTAAACGACCTGTTCGAAGTCGCTCTGCGGGACACGCCGGAGGGCTTGCGTCTGGTCTGGGGAATGAAGGAAGAACGAAAGGCTTGGAGGGACCTGCGGGAAGGTGCCTACATGCTGCGCACCAATCTGCAGGCGAACTCGGCCGAGGAGTTGTGGTCGAAGTACATGCAACTGACCGAAGCGGAGGCGTCGTTTCGCGCGCTGAAGAGCGAGCTTTCCATTC
>NFUO01000138.1 GCA_002197545.1 Acidobacteria subdivision 2 bacterium RH1 MAG20
TATTACTCCGGCATGAAAGCTGCTCAATAATTCGGTGACTGAAGCGGATTCCCAGACAAATCGCCGTGGTGCTGAAAGGGTCGAATCATGGCCATCCCCTTGCCAGATGCTCGCCAGTTGTCCGATGAAGTTCTCCAGGCTCTCCGCCTTCGCGCCCTCCATGGCTGCCAGTTGGGCTACACCGAACAGGAAATCGCCGAACTCCTCGGCGTTGCACACGAAACGGTCTGCCGCTGGTGGTCCGCCTTTGTCGCCGGCGGCCTCGACGCTTTGCCGCAGCAACGCTCCGGACGACCCCTCGGCTCGGGTCGCTCCCTCACCGACGAGCAAGCATGCCACCTCCAAGAACTGCTTGATCAGCACACCCCCGAAGAACTGCACATTCCTTCCCCCCTGTGGACGCGTCGAGCGGTCGGCGAATTGATCTACCGCGAGTGCCACCTTCGACTGGCCGTGCGTACGGTGGGTGAGTACCTGCGTCGCTGGGGCTATACCCCCAAGAAACCCCGCCGCCACGCCCGCCAGCAAGACCCCGAGGAGGTAGGCCTCTGGCTGGAGGAGACCTATCCGGCCATCGAACGGCGGGCTGCCGACGAAGGCGCGACCATCTTCTGGTGTGATGAAACGGGCGTGGCCGCCGACCAACATCCTGGACGGGGCTATGCTCGCGAAGGCCAACCCGCGCGGATAGAAGTGCCGAAGCCGCATATCCACATGAACCAAGTATCGGCCATCAGCAATGCCGGAGCGGTGCGTTTCATGACCTACGGTGGGGCGATGAACGCGGCGTTGTTCATCGTCTTTCTGGAGCGGTTGCTGCGGAGCACGACGGGGAAGATCTTCCTGATCGTGGACCGTCTGCGTGCCCATGAGAAGGCAGAAGAGGAGTGGGTAGCGGCTCATCAGGACCGTCTGGAGGTGTTCTACCTGCCGCGACGTGCCCCGGAGTTGAATCCGGATGAATACTTGAATAATGAGGTGAAAGGGGGAGTGAACGCGGAGGGCTTGCCGAATGACAAGCGGCGATTGCGTTCGCGGCTTCAGGCAATCATGCAACGCTTGGTTCATTTGCCGGAGCATGTCAGGAACTTCTTTCAACACCCCTGTGTCCAATATGCCGCTGCTACATGAATTATTGAGGAACTTTCATGCCTGGGTAATAATCTCCGATGTCAAGGTAAGCAGTTGAAAACAAATAACTTGCAGCTTTGACGGATGCAAGTGGTCCAATAAAGCGAGACCATTCGTCGCCACGGTGCGAGGTTCAAAAGCTAGTTCAAATGGCAACCTTGGCGCTCCCA
>NFUO01000139.1 GCA_002197545.1 Acidobacteria subdivision 2 bacterium RH1 MAG20
AGACTAGAGGTCAGGATGGAGTCGCTACTTCCTTTCCTGCAGGGGACTTGCACCCCCTACAACATGCCGGTTTATCCCGGCGCACAGTGATTTATCGCCAACGCACTCAGCGAGACTCATTCCATCTCCTCTAAGGTGGAGTTCCCCGTAACTGGCCGGCCGAGTCCCGCCAGCGCGTCATTCTGACGCGGCCAAGATATGCTTTATTCCCTGCCAAATTACACTTTATTTCACATCAACAACAACAAACTCCAAAAAGGTGAACCGATGCGCAATTTCGCACGCCTCAAAATGGGTTACTACCCATTGCCTGAGAGTGAAGGGGTAAAACTCCGCGCTCTCCTGTCATTCCCTCAACCAGCTTCGGTCATCGATCCCTGTGTCGGGCAAGGAATTGCGTTGCATCTTGTCACCGGCGATGCGGAGGTTCGGCGTTACGGTGTGGAGCTTGACGCCGAACGCGCGCAGATCGCAACTTCAAAGGGTATCGAGACGATTCAGGGCAATGCCTTCGATGCGGCCGCTAAATCCGAGTCCATCTCTCTGCTATACCTGAATCCGCCATACGACTCGGAGATCGGTTCGGTCGCCAACAATCGCATGGAACGGCTATTCCTGGACCACACCTATCGCTGGCTGGTGCCCGATGGCGTTCTGGTGCTGGTCATACCCTTCGAACGGCTCTATGACTGTGTTGGCGTTCTGGCCTCTCATTTCGGCAGATTGAGCGTGCTGCGGATGACCGATGAAGAGTCGGTACGATTTCGACAGATCGCGGTTCTCGGAGTACGCCGAAACATTCGAGGCACAGCCCTCGAAGACAATAAGCGATTCCTGCAAAGCATCAGCCCCTACGGCAGCTTTCACGCACTGCCTGAGTTGGCTCCGACTTCCTGCGCTCCATATTCCGTTCCGCCGTCCGGCGAGGTAGCGCTTAGTTATCGTGGGCTTCCATACGATCTGATTGAGGACCTGTTGCCCCAGTCCGGAGCCTGGAGGCAGACCATTCCTTTCCTCATGCCTCATGAGGACGTTGCAACCGGCCGACCAATCACTCCATTGCACGGCGGTCATGTGGGACTGTTATGCACTGCCGGTCTCTTGAATGGTGTCTTCGGCGACGGTGACGAGCGGCACATCGCCCGCTGGAGATCGGTCAAACACGTAACGACCTTCGTCGAAGATGACGGCGACACCCAGATTGTTCACCACCGGGAACGGTGGACCAATGAACTGCGATTGGTCTATGCCGACGGTAGAACCCTGAAACTGACGGAGACGCCAGCGAAGGCAGAAGGAGAGGCCGATGCAGAACGCACATCTGAGGCTCGGGCTGCTTGAATACCAGCGAGCCACGGAGAAGATCTCGACCCGCATCCGCGTCCGAGTCGACCGTTACGTTGGAGAAGATCGCAAGGCGCATCTATTGAGCGTCTTCGGTAACGATTCGGACATTGGAGCAATCACGGCGGCTGTGCATGAGAAGGCGACGTTCACGTTGACCTTTCCCGACGGAAGCAGCAAAGAGGTCACCCTTGGAGAGAACCCCTCTTGCTACAAGGGGTCGATTAATCTCACGGATCGGAAACATCCCGTGCGCCACCTGGTTGCGGCCTCGCAGGAGCTTCATGCCAACAGCGGTGTCGGCCGTACTGTCTTACTGCGCTACCAAAGAGAGGAAGCGTGGGCAACCCTCGTCAGCTTTCTCGGCCTGCCTGGCGAGCCGACATGGGCGGATTATGTCCTCGCGTTGATTGAGAAGGAAGAACGCATCAAGGACCTAGACGGCATCGGCTGCCGTCCTGTGCTCATCTCAGCCACGACCGAAGAGTTGCTTGACTGGATCGGGGACGGGTTGCGCTCCCGGACGCTGTACTTTCCTGAGAGGAACGGCCCCATCGCGTGGCCCCGTTTCTCCCTGGAACAGGTACTGCGGCCCATTCCGGCCTACGACATGTCTGAATCGACCGAAAACCTGACCGCTTAGATTTCGCACGATACAGTTTGCCTCGAAGGGGCGCTCGCCAGAGTGCCCTTTTTCGCATTTGCAGGTCATTCCATCCCCCACCAATCCAGATTCCACGAGGTATCTCTATGGAGACCACCTTCGATTATTTGCGCGCCCACGCCGCAGAATTGGGCGCGCGCATCCTTGAAACCTACCCACCGCTTCAGAGCACCAAAGACACAATTGCGCCTGCGGTGGCGACATTGCTGCGCAAAGCCCTGCCTGCACAAGGCCTCGCCATCACCGGCACAGCCAAGTATTTGCGCCGGGCGAAGGCGGCCCGCATTGTTGCCGAATGCGGGGCGGGAAAGACCTTCATGGCTTTGGGGACGATCCATGTCCTGACAGCCGGGCGACCGAGCACCACGCTCGTCATGTGCCCATCGCATATCACGCACAAATGGGCGCGCGAGGTACTGCTGACCATCCCGCGCGCCCGTGCCTTCCTGATCGAGGACATGCGCAACGGCGGCGATCCCAAGAAGCAGCATGGAATCTGCGAGGTGAAGCTAAGCAAGGGCAAGACCGTGTATGAGGGTAAGCACCTCAGTCTTGCTGAAATGCGGCGCATGGGTCGCCGCGAGTGGCGCAAGCGTTTCCCCGGACCGGTGTTCTTCATCATCGGCAAGGACAAAGGCAAACTCGGCTACTTTTGGGACCACGCTTATCTCAAAGCGAAGTCGGGGCCAAACCTCGGTTCGATCGTCAATCCGGACTCCGGTCTCGCAATCCTGGACTCCGAGCGGCAGAAGTTGACGCACCTCGACTTCGACGACAAGGTCAAAATGTCTGAGACCGTCACCTCGCCCAAGCTGGGGACGACGCGGTTCTCTGCGTTGTGGCAGGCCGACCGGACCCGCATCCAGCGCATGGCGCCGATCGAGTACATCGGCCGTTACATGCGCGGATGGTTCGATTTCGCGATTGCGGACGAACTCCATCAACTTGCGGGCGACACCGCGCAGGGCAACGGTCTCGGTGTCCTGGGACGCGCCGCACAGCGGTTGATCGCGCTCACCGGAACCCTGATGGGAGGTTATGCGGATGACCTCTTCAACATCTTCTTTCGCATGGAACCCCGCGCGATGGTCGCCGAAGGCTTTGCCTATGGCGGCCAGGGGCGGCGCGATTTCCAGGAGCAGTATGGCGTTCTCGAAACCGTCGAGAAGGTCAAGGAGGCCGACAACGCATGTTCGAGGGCGACCAAGAAGACGATCCACGTATTGCGCAAGCCCGGAGCATCGCCCTTGCTCTTCGGCAAGTTCCTGATGAATACAACGGCGTTCCTCTCCCTCGAGGACATCTCGGACAATCTGCCTCCGTATGACGAGAGCGTCTTGTCCGTCGATATGGACCCCGGGCTTCAATCCGCATACGAACAACTGGAAGAGGACATTCGGAACGCGATGCAGGCGCACCGCGGCAACAAGAGCCTGATGAGCATTTTGCTCAACACGCTTCTCCTTTATCCCGACCATCCCTACGACTTCAAGGAGATTTGGGCGCGGGCCTTTGATCCGACGACGAAGGAGTATGAGAAGTTTCTGGTCACGATGCCCGAGAACCTGGCACAGGACATTCTCTATGCCAAAGAGCGCGAACTGATCGCCGATGTCAAAGAGGAGTTGCGCCAGGGCCGGCGGTGTCAGATCTACGCGACGTTCACGGGAGAAAAAGACGTCACGCTGCGGCTCGAGACTGTTCTGCGGCAGGTCGGTATTCGCGTAGCGGTTCTGCGCTCTTCGGTTCCAACCGACAAACGTGAGGATTGGTATGACCGGCAGTTGAAGGCCGGTATCGAGGTCGTGATCTGTCACCCTAAGCTAGTGGAGACGGGTCTCGATTTGCTGGCCTTTCCCACGCTTTACTTCTACGAGTCGGGCTATTCGCTCCACACGTTGCGGCAAGCCAGCCGACGCTCCTGGCGTATCGGGCAGCGGCACCCCGTGCGGGTGAAGTTCGTCACTTACGCGGGCACGATGCAAGAGACCTGTCTGCGCCTCATGGGCAAGAAGATGCTGGTCGCGCTCATGATGGAAGGCAAGTTCTCCGGCGAAGGACTGCAATCGCTCGATGCCGACGAAGACCTGATGAGCGCCATGGCGCGCGAACTGGTCGAGAAGGCTGGCGTTGGTGAATCAGCCGACGCCATCTGGCGTGAACTGGACCATGAGCGAGAGAAGTTCCAACCTCCGCCAGTGACGGCCGCACAGCCGGAACTTTCGCCAGAGACGGAGAGCGAATCGATCCCCACCCTCGATTTTGCGATGCCACCACCGGCAGTCTTTGGGATTCACCTTGTCGAGCCCGACCCCGCGGCGAAGAAGCGCAAGAAAAAAGTGCCCTGGCCCAATGCTGGTCAGGACGTGCAACTCAAACTCTTCGGGTAACATGGTTGCCGGGAGAACAGTTCCAACGAGGCCACTTGTTTTCGGCTTCGATCAACAGGCAAAGAAAGGGTCAGCCTCGCGGCTGGCCTTTTCTTTGCGTGGAGATGTCCATGCCCAAAGGACCATTTCTTCCATCGGAGTTCGTCCCGACAAAGTTCTCGACAGCCGCGGACAAGGCGGACTTCGGGAATGCGTTCCTGCACTTTATCGAGTCAGAGTGGAAAGAGACTCTCTTTACCAAAACGCTCTACAACCAGCTCTCCAACACATTCGGGAACATCGCGCACTACAATCGACCGACCTTCTATTCCACCTGGTTTACCAGCCATGCGGACCGGTTGCACTTTCTTGAACAGGCGCTTGAGTGGCCGTGCTGGGGCGACGCTGAGTTCACCTTCTGTGATGTGGAGCGTGCTCTTCAGCGCGAGATCCGCAAACGAAATTACCTTGCGCGTTACGAGCTGAAAGCAGCCGCGTCGTTGCGTGCGGCCGAGATGGCGATTCTGGAACGGCTTGAAGCGAAGTACCGCTCGGCAGCGACTCAGCGCACGGAAGAGCCGGTCGACTCAGTGACTTCCGCGACAAGCTCATCTGTGACCGTCCTTGAGGTCGCAGCTCCGGTGCAAGGCAGCCTCTTTTAGAACGGGAGGCCCGATGTGTCCGACCTTTCAAACCTTTCAACAAGTGATCCATTAGGGAGGCTGTTATGGGCCAAGATGTCTATTACAACGGGGAGATCTCCGTTACCCCCGCTCTGACTGAGAGCGATGCTGCGGTATTGCTCGCGGCGACAAATCTTGAGCGCACGGATGAGACGCGAGCGCTCTTCGCGGCGATCGCTGCCGGTCCCGAACCCAACTTGCCGTACCACGCCGGTCTGCTGGAGGTCTCGGAAGACCGGGAATTTATCCTTCCCGAACAGGATGAGAGCCGTCACGGATTTCGGATGTGGCTCAGGCTTTTGATCGAACACTATTTGGCGCCGCGCGGGTATGTGTTGGAGGGTGAAGTCACCTGGGAAGGTGAAGACCGCGATGATAGCGGCACCATCTTCGTCAAGGACAACCGGGTCGAGGCAATCGATGACCTGATCTTCAACGCCGGCCCAAGCTGGGCACCCAACCACTTCGCCGACGACCACCTGAAGCAGGCGATTCGCGACCTCCTTGATTCGGCGGACAACACCGGCTGCTCGCCCGAGCTGACCGTGGTAGCCGCGACCGGCCTTGAAGCCATTCGCTCTCGGATGCCTGAGTTCTAGCTATTTCTTTTCCTTACTGAACGACTCGCCACACACTCTGAGCCTGGCACCTGCCGGGCTCTTTTTCGTGTCGGCGTTCGACCCGATAGGTGACCCCATGCGTAGTCTTTCGTCCCGCCACCACAACAACTGTCCACACTGTCCCGTCATTGGCGCTGAAGATATTCCGGGAGACGAGTTCTACGAGATCCTTTCTCTCCGCTTCAACATCCGCATCGCGCGGGAACTCTGCCGTGGCCATGTACCGCATCTGGTAAACCGCCGCCCCTTGGAGCGTTGGCTTGAGCATGCACGCCTCGACTGGGAGCATGTCGATCATCTTCCATCCACTCTCGGTCCCGGCATCATGGCGACCTTACCCGGTGGATGTGGAATGCCGGTCATCGACGGCAACCATCGTGCGGCAAGGGCTCTGCGCGATAGACACGAATTCTTTGCCCTCGTTCTCGGCGAGTCGGAGACGCTGGAGTTGTTGCGCCGCACTATGGGCCGCTCCATCGCCGACCACTACTGGGAGCGGATGCTTCATTCCAAACCTCACCCCAACGATGTTCAAGAAGGAGAACAATGATGAGCAGCCTTAAGACGGAAGCGCTTCCGCGCGAGTTCCAATACAACGGTGTACGGATTCCTGACCCTGGCCCCGAGTTGACGGTCGATCAGGTCCGCGACCTTCTCACACCTGCGTACCCTGAGATCGCCACGGCATCTGTGACCGGCCCGGAAGATACCGGCTCCGCCCTGCGCTACACCTTCAACCGAGCCATCGGGACGAAAGGCTGACCGATGGCTGCGCCCAACATGAGTTTGGAACGTGTGAGAGCTGGAAGGAGTGCGGTGAGAGCGTTCTTGTCTTCGCCAAACACGCTATCATGCGCGCCATCGGCGAGGAACGCTGGAATCTTCTGCAGCGTAATGTCGAATACCACCTCGAAATAAGCGATGTCGCCGACCGCGAAGGTTTCGATGAGGTCATGGTGGATGGACAACTTGCCATCACGGTGGTTTGCGGTGGCTCCGGCTATCTCAAGATCGGCCCGGCTATCGAAGCGCTCGAGGCGGAAGCGCCGGGGCTCGGAGGGGCTTTCTATTGGACGCTGACCTATGCGCTCTATCGCCTCATGCGCGTCTACAACCACGACGATGCACTCCAATACGAGGAACGCATGCAGGAGTATGCCGAGCAGGACGAAGAGGAGAACAAGGGCCAGTATGAGTTTCCGGAAGTCGAGAAGGCATTGCCGGACTGTATCCGGTTGAGCTTGCAGAAAGACAACCACGATCGCTGGAATCTCGGTGCCCGTCGTCTCCTGCGCAAACACAGCAATGGCCGCTACCGTTCGTGGATCAAGCGTTTGCGGAAGCTCCAGCAGCTCTCCCGGATTCGGGTTCGGCCAACGTACAGTTTCATCGAAGAGGGTAACTACGATAGCCCGCCGTTACCGTCCCTTCTAGTCGCTTTCAAGGAAAGCGATGCCGTTACCGCCTGCTTTGATGAAGAGAGCCAATACATGCTCGAAGGAACCTCGGAGCCCGCCGTGGGTGTAGCCTTCCATCCGCAGAGCTTAGAAGAAGTACAGCAGGCGGTTCGCATCGTGGAGCGCTTCGTCCTGTTCAACCATGAGCTCTTTCAACTGGTGGAAGAGTTACAAGAGTGGGAAAAGTCGGAGAACAGCCATGCAGATACACGTATCAATCGGGGAGAACCATCGCTTCGAGCTGCGTGAAGCGCTTCTGGTTTATGGTGACCGCCAAAAGAGCTTCGTGACCCGCCACGACGTAACTCTCCAGAAGGACGCGCCACCCACTCTTGGTCCCGCCCAGCCGCTCACTGTCGCCTTCGTGGAATCCCTAGTGCGCTCTCTGAGCGGAAGCTCTGACGCCGATGTCCTGCCCGAGAACGTCCTGGCAAAAGGCGACAGGATGATCGCATGGTGGACTCGGGCGCGGCGTCAGCAGATGTTCTATGAGAACTCCGAGGACAAAGCCACGGAGTTGAATGGACTCGTCTTTCCGCAGCCACCCCTGGTGTGGCGCGTGAAGAACGGCGATCTCATGATTCGCGCGCTCACGGAGAATAAACGTCCGCAGACAGCGACGAAATTGGCCGTCGCACCGTTCTGGAATCTCTCCGACAATGGCCGCGTTTGTACGGGCTCCATGCGCTGCCCTGATGGCGCAACAGTGTCCTCCATCGCTGATTGGGAACGAGGATATTACGAGAGTGCCTTCACCCACGCCAACGTCGGACGTTTGACGCGTCACCCGGGAGGCTTCGAGGAGCTATGGCTATCGCTGGCGGGGAAGCGCAAGCCATTCCCACTGGAGACCCTGATCGTTCTGCCACAGACCCTTGCGCAGTTCGTTCGGGGAGAGAGGGCCTAACATGAGGATCGAGCACAGATTGCCCTCAAACCTGATACATCGCGGACCAGTTCGTGTGCTGATCGTTGGAGCAGGCGGCACCGGAAGTTCGATCGCCATGAACCTGCCGTATCTCGATCAGGCGATGCGTGTGTGGGGACACGCGAGCGGTCTCGACGTGTCCATGATGGACGCCGATACAGTTTCTGCGACGAACTGCGTCCGTCAACCCTTTTCAGCCTCCGACATCGGCCAGAACAAAGCCACCGTGTTGATCAACCGCATCAACATCTTCTGGGGAACGAAGTGGACGGCCATTCCCAATCGATTTCATTCGCGCTCCTTTGAGAGCGATCGTGCAAGTGTCCCAGACGTTCTGATCGGCTGCGTCGATACGCGCGAGGCCAGGAAAGCCATCGAGGAATCGTTCACCCGCGCCTTGACCGGCACCTACTATTGGCTCGATCTCGGCAACAACGCTGCCAGTGGACAGTATGTTCTTGGCCAGCCGCTGAACGGGAGGAATCGCCGCAAGGCAGAGCGCCTGCGCACAGTAAGCGAGTTGTATCCGGAGATTGTGGATGCCGATGCCGGAGAAGATCCTCTCCCGAGTTGCTCCGCAGTTGAGGCATTGGACCGGCAGGAGCCATTCATCAACCCGGTCCTCGCGGTGAGCGCGCTTGCGATGCTGGGACAGCTCTTTCGCTACGGCAAGCTCAGCTATCACGGCGCATTCTTCAACGCGAGGACTGGCCATACGAGTGCGCTGCCAGTCGATCCTGCTCTGTGGTCCAGAACGATGAAATTGAAACGATAAGTTGGCCATAACGGCCAGCTTATCGTTCCAATCCATAGCGGCCATGATATGGGTCTACATTTCAAATCAACCATATTCTGGCCACTTGGCCAAATTATGGTTCATTTGTTTGATAGATGAATCTCGATGAGTGACTCGGGCTGTAGGCGTCAACTGAGGGTTACTTCCGGTTTGCCGGTAAACCAGGACCTACCGTAGATCGCTCGACGCTGCGGGACCATGCAGGACGTTTCTCACAATAAACTTTTAGTTCTATCATTGCTGCCATGTCCACGGCTCAAACTTGGGACCCGGCGTCTTATGCGCGAAACGCGAGATTCGTATCCGACTTAGGATCGCCCGTCGTGGATTTGCTTGCACCTAAGCCCGGCGAAAGGATCCTCGATCTTGGTTGCGGAGACGGCGTACTAACGAAAAAGCTAGCGGATCTGGGTTGCGAAGTGGTTGCGGTCGATTCGAGCATTCCGCAGATCGAAGCGGCGAGGAAGCTCGGCTTGAACGCATCCGCGATCAGCGGCGAAGACCTGCCGTACAAGGAGGAATTCGATGCTGTGTTTAGCAATGCCGTGCTGCACTGGATTAGGCGTGCAGATGTGATGCTTGCTGGAGTGTATCGTTCTTTGAAACCAGGCGGCCGATTTGTTGCTGAATGTGGAGGCCATGGTTGCGTTCACAAGATCCGGACTGCTCTGGTACAAGCATTGGACCGCCGTGGGTTTGATGGTGAGGCTCGCGTTCCGTGGTATTTCCCCACACCCGGCGACTACGCCACCAGGCTGGAACGCGCAGGGTTTCGTGTCGATAGCATTGCGCTGATCCCGCGTCCAACTCCCTTGCCTGGCGACATCATTGATTACTTGGAAACTTTTGCTCTCAACTTTTTTCAAGGCTTCTCCGATGATATTCGCAACGACTATCTGCAAGAGGTTCGGATGATCCTGGAACCGCAACTTCGCGCTGCCAATGGAACCTGGGTTGCCGACTACGTACGACTGCGATTCGCGGCAACCAAAGCTCGCGACTGATACGGTGTGGAACAAGGCTACAAAGCAATCCTCCAGTCCGAGGGTGCCGCTCTCGACATCGACCTGTTGCAGGGCACGGCCCCGATCCGCTCATTGATGGGCGATCCCCGCTTGCCGAATTGAATCGAAGAGGGTTTATAGGCGCATTGCGAAAACGTTGGGATAGACTGGGAGCGCGCTATGGCTACCCGCATTCTGCTCGCTGCTATCCTCTGCTTCATGCCCACGTTCGCCGCCGCCCAGACCGACACCGGCCCTGGGCGTGATGTCGCGGCAATACACCACCTTATCGGGCAGTACACCAAAGCTGTGGATACTGTTGATCTGAACCTACTCTCGCAAATCTGGTCTCACTCGCCCGAGGTCTCGTTCATCTATCCCCTGGGTGAGGAGCACGGCTTCGATGCCATCAAGCAGCAGGTCTTTCAGAACATAATGGGCGGCATGTTCTCGGCACGCGATCTTGAGACGCGCGGTGTAGAGATCCACGTGAGCGGCAACGCGGGGTGGTCGGAATTCCACTGGACTTTTCATGCGACGATGCGGAAAGACGGATCGGTCGTGACGACGCATGGCGTCGAAACCCAGATTTACCGCAGAGAGTCTGGAAACTGGCGGCTGGTCCACGTCCACTACTCCGAAGACCACCAGCCCGTCCCCTGAGCACTTGCCTAAATACAACGTTCCCCTTGGACAAGCTGGCGTCGATGCTTGGTTTGCTATCGGGAGTGTCAAGGCGCCAGCGATGAACCCGGAGTTTCATCACCGACCGTTAGTTACAGTTCGTTGCTGGTGATGATTAGGTATGTAGATGAGCGCATAATCGCCATCACTCGCCGAAAGTATGAGCCACATTGCCGAATAGTCCGCATTTCGGACAAGCGGTTGTCCCGCTATTGAGTGGCGAGAGAGAACCTTCTTCCGCGAATTTTCGGCCAGGTTGTGGTTGATCTCACACTACACCCTGGCCCTACAGTGCCTCGACAGTCCGTGCGGCTTCCTCCAGTTTTCCGCGAATTTGTTTCAAGGCTCTGCTGGTGGAATGAACGCTTGTTAGCGATGGACTTCTCTTCGAAATGGTCGACAGGACTCGTTTGCGTGAAGGGTATTTCCCACCGGATGTGATCTCTTGGATTGCGAGGCTAACCTCTCTTTCGTAGAGGAGTTCGATCTTTTGTCGTTCTGAAGAACGATGCGCAAGGTAGCGTTGATGGAGACGTCTGTGAAGGTCCTGATGGGTCACGCGTAGTGTATTTGCGTTGCAATGCAATCGAGAAGCAAGTTCAGGGAATGAAACAGGTGCTTCGTTGAGTGCTCTCTTGAGCGCTTCCTCAACTGTCGCGAACTGGAATTGACGACGATCTAACCGGCAGGAGGAAAGGCGAGTACAAAGTTCAGGACAAGCGCTCCGAAGACTGTGGAGGCTGATTCCAAGGCGTTCCGCAACTTCAGCTACGGTGAGGGGTGGCATTTCGATAAGCGCCCTCTTAAGCTCCAATTCGCTTCTGTCAAACCGTCGCTTTCGCTTGGCCTGAATCGCGGCTGTGAGCTCTGGGAACCAATATCGTCCCATGACACAGTGACGATAGCCGAGGCTGCGGAAGATGTCCCTGACCGACCGCGGGACATCCATTTCGAGTGCGGCTTCCATAGACGCTTTGATCTCCGCTTTGGCAGCTTCCCGGTCGCTTGGAGAAAGTGCCCATAGGCGGGTCCTGGTCATCGGATAGTCGGGCTCTCGCCTGGATATCTCACTGCGCTTCATTAACTTCGATCGCTCTGCCCGGATGGCCTCCCTAGCCTGGATCCACACTTCGTCAGAAACAGGAATCTGCTCGATGAGGAATCTGCTCAGAGGTACTCTGAGATTACGCGTAATCACGATGAGCAGCGGCAACGAGGGACGATGTGTCTCACTCAGCCAGTCTGTGAGGGACTTGTCGCTGATCCGCGCAATGCGGCAAAGGAGCAGCCGGTTTCCATCAGCCCAATCCTCAATGGCTCTGTGAATGTTGTTCCGAAGATGGAAAAGCTGTGGCCGATTCTGGGGGATGTTCGAGGACAGCAGAACCCCAACTTCTCTCGCCACTTGCACACGAAAGTCCAGGTCTCGCCCTTTTTCAGCACGCAGTGGTCCACTAGCGTTGGTCCCTAGCCACGTACCGCAGTGATTACAAGCTCCGGCGAGTCCGCGGGCTGAGAGCGGTAGAGGGCGTTTCTCACAGCAGGGGCAGCGTTCCTCCAGCAAAATCTCATGCACAGGACACGCGGTAACCGATGTGAGCGCCCACAGCAACGAATCGTAGACTCCGCCGTCCTGACTACGGCGTTCCTCGTAGCAACGTGGACACCACGTTCGATGTCGGCGCAGAATTCCATCTGTGGCAAAAATACTCCGCCAAGGTAGTAGAGTCAGAGCATCAAGATCGTTCCTCGAAGTGAGCTCTTGGAGAGCCGCTACCCACTGCATAAAGTAAGGACCGAGACCGTTCAGCGAATGTAGCGCCGCACAACTGAATCGTTTTGGACTTGTGGGCAAAGAGGGAAAGATTTCTTGTCGAATCAGAGTCCCCGGCGAGACTGCATGAGCATCTGCTAAACGCATCACATAGCTCGTCAGACTTTCGACCTGGGCGGTTCCAATGGCCTTCGGCGGAAGAGAATACAGGCGACTCCGCGCTGGCAAATTGGTGGGTGCGATAGACCAGAAGTCATAGACCATGGATAGCTCGCGGTGATTGGCTCTGGTTAAGGCCAACCTGATCTCGGCTGGGTTTGCGCTGCCCAACTCGAGTGCTGGACTTTCGCCGAACAGCTTCAGCCGTTGGTGGCATGCTGGAACTGGCACACATACCCAGTACCTCGCGGAGGCGGGCTTGAGCCTGGTTCACTGATGACAGTTGGGCTTCACCTTCATGTGCCTCGACCGCGATCTTTTCACACTGGGACACAGAAAGGGCAGTCGTTTCCAAGTGGTGGGCAGTCATCGTTACGCAACCATCTTTCAACGATGCGATTAATGCTCGATCCAGCCACTCTTTCAAGATACCGACGCAACCGACGGAGCGTTCGTAGAGCAGGTCCCAAAGTGCCACGAGGTCAGGTTGCTCGTCCAAGGGGAGACGTTCCTGGAACGTGAGAATAATGTTCTTGAAGATGCGGAGATCTGCCTGACTCTCTGCGCTATACCTGCTGAAATGAATATCGAGAGTTCTGCGACCCAATTGACCATTGAGTTGACGTAATCGGAGCAAGTCGTAGGTTCCAAGCAGGATGTGGACGGTTTGCGTGCAGTTGGCCAGAGACTTGATGACTTCAAGCTGGTCTGCCAGCCTCCTGCCCGATGCGATGCGAGTGAGATGTTGCGCTTCATCCACCAAAATTGCTGCAGGCCTGCGCTGCAAAATGGCCAATTCTAAAGCATGACGAAGCTCCACTGCAGCGGAACGGGGACCCAGAAGGTGCTGAGCATGAGAGTCGTACATTAGATGAGCCAAATTCGGCTTGAGCTTACGGTCGAGCATCGGTTCGTTCAATGCAAGTAGAGCGCGCCGATAGTGATCTCTCCAACTGAAATTGCCATTATCGGGAGCGGCCGCTTCCACAGCGACGAACGGCACATAGCTTTGGTCAGTCTTCATGACAGCAAGATTGCGCTCGGCCAACAATTGCTGGAGCTTCAATCGTAGAGTGGTTTTACCAACGCCCGTTGGTCCGTACACCATCATGATTGAGCCGGGAGATGCCTCGTCGATGGCCGCCGTGAGCAGATCCCTTGCGTCCAGAAGCCTTGGGTGCGCTACAGTGAGCGAGCGAAATTCGCGTGTGCGATCAGCGATTTGCTGCGGTGAGTAGGCTGACTTCATTTCTAAAATGCTCCGTATGTCTCGTATTCCTCATCAGCATCTGGAACCTGGATTTGCGGTGAGGCAGCGACCAGAAACGGGCGCATAGAAGATGGATTACAGTTGACTAACGGTGATTCAGCTATGGAGGCCGGTTCTGAGCGTGTCTTTCCGGTCTGCAGGTCGCGAAGCCGCTGAGAGAGTAGGAGTTCCTGAACTTCGACGGATTGAAGGAAATCGCCAATTGTCTTTGCAGAGAGATCGCGCTGCGATGAGTGCTTGTTTCGCCTCCGTCGGAGCTCCTGAGTGGCGAGCATCATCTCTCGCTCTGAGTGCCCCTGGAAGACAGCGTAATATTCCGAATGACATTGGACCCATTGGTCTTTCACAAAGGCGAAAGCTATGCCTGAGTTGAAGGGATCGTAACGTATCGGTACTTGTCTCCCTTCAACTTCTGGATCATGGAACAGATCCGACCAATAGTAGATGTAGTGAATCTTCACGCCCCTACCTGCGAGGACCTTGGCCGCCCCTCTGGGAGTTGTCGGAAGCGTCATGATGAAGAACTCTCGATCATTGCTAATACGGCGCCGAGGACGCAACCCGGCATTCGTCATTCCAGCTTCGTAAGTGTCTCCGGGACTCTGTCCCAGGGCCGGGTGGTCGAGCGAGTCATAAACTTCGTAGAGGTATTTGGCTAACCGTTCATGCAAATCGGCGAGTGCCCATACAGCGTGGTTCTTGGGATTCACGCTCGCGGTGACCTGCCGAATCTGGCGCATGATCTGGGTGTTCCCGCGAAGGTTATGGATGAACTGGGAGTTGCAAGTCCCGAAAAGCCGTTCGACAACAGATCCAAACCGCGCTTTTGCAGGCGGCCGGCTCTTCTTGGTGCATTCGTATCTCGCCAAGAGCGTCTCAAAGTAGACGCTCCCAAACTCTGCCCCTCCATCGACTACGAATATTTGTGGGAGCCGCTCGTGACGGCCCACGCACTCTCGGATGATCATCATGCAAGAGCGATAGCTCGGCGGATCGAAGGACAGCGTGAATGCCAGTACGCGCCTCGAGTATGCATCTGTGAGCAACGAAAGCCAAGGTCGTCCAAGACCCCGGCCAGTCGCAGAGCACACCAGTTCGACATCCAACTCAGTATGGTCGAGGTGCGCAATTTCGAACGGTCGAT
This sequence comes from Acidobacteria subdivision 2 bacterium RH1 MAG20, assembly GCA_002197545.1. Next base: position 14,897 of record NFUO01000139.1, read on the forward strand.
CCCCATGACGAGGAGTGGTTAGTTCCAGTTCCCAATAGAAGGCCTCGCGCGGGTATGCCGCTCGAGGTCCCATTCTGCGCAGGGTTTGTGAATGGCCTGCTTGTCCGCGTACAGCCAAGCGAAACGTTCGGTAGCTAGGAGCGATTAGATCTTGATCTCTGCACGCGATTTGGAGGGCACTCCATGAGGCGTACATGCCCTTTTGTTTAGGTGTCTCATAATCCTCATGAATGATCGTTGCCATGAGCTGTCTGGACGCCTCTGGCAATTTGTGTGTGCTATTGCCTTTCTTTTGGGTCTCAGGGAGCAGGCCTAAATATCCGTTCCCATATAGGGTTTCGGCTTTCCTGTACATCGAGATCCATCGACGAGATGTCCGTGAAGGGACCGTGGTCTCAGACGTTGCCCGCTCCCCATCCAGCATTTTGCGGACGACCTCATAACGAAAGTTGGCCTGCCGTAAATCATCCTGGCTGGCTCGCGAGAGCCGCTGCTCAACCTCCACATTGGTGCAAGATGATGGTGAAGGCTCCATCGTCAAATGGCCGCCTTCAACCAATGACTGAAACGCCGCAACAGGAAGTTGCGCGATCGAGTCATCATCGATACGGCGCAAAATGATTCGCGTACGGCCACAGTTGACGACTTCCCATTGCCTACCATCCCAATTTGCGACGCTGCCTGACCTCGGCTGAGCGGCGCGCGCATCATTCGAAGGTTTCAGTATCACCTTTCGAGCCTGAACATGGTCTGCAGCGGCCCGCGCATCTGCGAAGATGGCAACGCTGTCCGGCTGTGCAAGCAGTGAGCTGCGAAGATCTACGTGCAACTCACCGAATGCAATCAACAAATGAATGTCGTCGCAATTGGCGCTGCTGCCCGCGGTCGCCAGCAATTGTTGAAGAGAAATGCCAGGGTGCGCATTTACGTGTGCAATCAGCAGATTCTTTGTAGTAAGCGCGATAGATGTTCTGTCATCCCGAAGGTAGTCCTCTAGGAATTGAATATTGCGTTGATACACCCAATTGATGTCCCGTGACGAGCGAACGCAGTAGGTCAGACCGAATGCCTTCGCGTGTTCTTCTCCTGGGGGACAATACCAGATGTCGTCATGCCGACAATATCGATGAGGACTTCGCTCCGACCAACTGACAAGTTCCTCTTCAGTCTTACACTCCTCCCATCCAGCACTATCTGTGCGGATGACGAAGTAGTCAGAGGTGTGGAGGGTCACAATTCGCTTTCCAACTGAACTCTTGTACTCGAGTTTGTAGGAAGGGGGCTGGTCCCAATATTCGAGCACGTTGGGATCGTGCTCCAACTCATAGATTCTTGCTAATTCGACACGGTGGCTTTCAAACTGGATCGTGATACCCATCTTTTTGCTTGGGTATCTACCGCTTACGTTGCGGCGTCCACCTCCTACACGACGGGATGGATCGGAGGAGCGAATCTGGCGAACAATCGAACGACCGTTATCCGGCAGTCGCACGCTCTGAAACCAAGCAAGCAGTTCTTCGTTCCCCAGCATGAACCCTCCCCTGAGATCACATCATTCGCGGTTCTTCCCCTTGCGCTGATTCTTCAGCGCATTCACGAGCCGCACTCCAGCTTCGTTGATCAGTTCCTGTAGTTGACGGCCGTTCTCGATGGCTTGTTGAATGTCTGGAGCCAGGTCATCGGGTATATAAATTGAGAACCGTTCGGACCCCTTACGCCCGCTCAGTACATAGCTGGTGTGGCCTTCCCCATAGGTGCAAGCTGTGCAGTTTTTGCGAATGCACCGGGTCTTTCTGAGAGAAAGTGAACCCTCCGCAATCGGCCACATCTGCCCAATAGAGGCTTGGAACCAGTGGCGGACCTCAACGGGGTTCTCAGAGCGTTGCATGTATGTACTATGCCATACATGCAACGTGGTTTTAGAATCAAGAACGGCCCGTGGATCAACAACGTCAACATTCCACACAAAAGCCAGAAGCACTCGCGGCCAGGTTATGCCTGCAATCTGAGACTTGCGGCCACTTTATGGTTTCAAACCTGTAGTTCGGGCCAAACGGCACCGCAGGAATTGGCAACTCCCGGCCAACTTATGGTTTCTTCGTCGGCCAACATATCGTTGCTGTCACAAACGAGAAAGCGCTCGCGAAAGATGGCTGCATAATTTTCACGTGATGTAAGACTTCACGGTGGGTGCGGCGGTATGGTGGAAACGTACCGGAGACCGCCCATGAAGATGAAGCTCGACGTCGATCTGGCAACGGAAGCCAAAGCCCTCGTTGTTCTGGCCTTTCGCAATGGCCCGATCGAAGACCTGCACGCGGGAAAGCCCTGCGCGGTCTGCAGCGGCAGGCCGGAGGTCTCCCATATCTCCGACGAGGAGATGAAGGTTGTGATGAAGTCAGCGGTCGATGCACTGTACCGCCTCCTATGGCAGCGGGATTACGAACCCGCCGCCTACAACGAAGCGCTGGCGTTCGGACGCCGCAACACCATCCACTGGGATGATCCTGAACTCAAGAAGCCGAGGAGAGGGTCACGCCCGAAGTGACCAACCCCATCAGGAGAAACCCATGTTCAAGGAGCTTGCCCCTTACCTGCGGCAGCGCGCAGTCCTGCTGACCGTAACACGCCTCGAAGACGATCAGATCAGCGTCAACATCATCCCGAAAAAGCTGCAGGATGGAGAGAATACCGCGCTGACAACGCCCTTCAAGCTCACCGGTACGGCCGAAGAGCTTGACCGGGACCTGCCATCTTCCATCGTCGACTTCGTCGCCTCTCATCTGCAACTCAAGAGCACGCTCGACAGAGCGAAGGCCGAGATGGACGCAGCCGGTAAAGCCGCACAGGCCGAAGCGCGTGCAAAGAAGATTCCCGCGAAGAAGGAGCAGCCGAAGTCGGAGCTAGAGAAGCCGGCTGTTGCTCCGAAGCCAGTTGAGGTTGGCAAGCCGGAACCGCCGAAGACCTTCAGTCTCTTCGATACTCCTGTCGCTGAAACCCCGGTTGCAGAAGAAGTGGATGAGGAAGAAGAGATTCTCGCCGAAGCCGCCGAAGACGAGCAGGCTGACCCAGGCGACGAGGAATTGGACGAGGCCGCTTAGAGCGGCCTTAGCTCCCTTCGAATTGATCGAATAACAGTCAACTTGAACAGAGAAAGAAAACAGGAAGGAGATTTTATGGCGAACTGGTACGGGAGCTCTCGCAGCAACTATTTCCGTGTGAAGGATTGCGATGCTTTCCTTCAATGGGTTGAAAGGCGCGGGCTTGGTTTATTCAAGAACACCGAGGATGCAACTCTCTTTGCGATTCACAGTGGAGACAGTACGGATGGGGGATCGTGGCCGAGCTACGACCTGGAAGCCGACACAGAAATCGACCTAGTAGCGGAACTCGCCCAGCATCTCCAAAAAGGGGAAGTCGCCGTCCTGATGGAGATTGGTGCCGAGAAGCTGCGGTATCTGACCGGCATAGCCATCGCGGTCAACCACAAAGGCCGCGCGGCGGTAGTCTCACTGGACGATGTCTACCACAAGGCAGCACGCACCTTTCGCGTTCAAGAGAGCAAGATCACCCAGGCCGCGTATTGAGCGACGACTTCGTCAATCGCCCGCGCCTCTGATTCAAAGCAAATTAGGGCAATAATTATCCTGACTCCACCATGCCGGGAGCGGATGATGGAAATATTTCGAGCGAGGTACTTCTATGGTGCTGTGGGGACATATTGACGACAGCGGAGATGGTAAAGACATACTCACGCTTTCCTGTCTTATCGCCGACAGTCCCGCATGGTACTACCTTGGCCTTGAATGGGAAGAGTTCATAGCAAAGAAAAACAGCGAACTTGTGGCGACAGGACGCAAACCTATCACACGGTTTCATGCCGCAGATTGCAGTAGCCGACTCGGTGAGTTCAAAGGCTGGACAACAAATGAAGACCAGATTCCGTTCATGCAGGGGTTGCTATCCATGATGGAAAGGTATCGCTTCGACGTTGTGGGCTTTACGATAGACCTCAAAGAACTCGCGAAATATGTTCCCGTCTCAAAACCCAGCCCGAGGGCTTTTGCTTATGTGCTGTTGCTTCATTACATGATGACCGGTATAGCGGATGGAAGTTTAAAGAACAATAGGGACGCCATTATCGGCCTCATCCATGACCGAAGTGAGTATGACTCCGTGTTACTGGATGCTTTCAATATCCTTGCCAAAAATGAGAGCTACTTCTCGGCTGCCAAGCGATTTTGCTCAATAGCCCCGATGAGTTGGGAGCAATGTATACCTCTCCAACAAGCTGATCTGCTGGCATATGAGAATTACAAAGAGAGCCGTCGCAGTGTTTCGCTGCGCGACCGCCGTAAGAGCCTGGATTGGATTCTGGAACGGGGACAACTGGGCGGTTTCCTAAAGGGATTCAACGATGAGGCCTTGACCGATGTCGCCAAATGGTTCGATGACCTTGATGCACGGATACGGGAAAGTTTTCTTCGGGCGGCGCGTATCCCTATCAGTCCGAGGAAGTCAAAAAGATCTGAATCCGATTGCCGAGTGGTGGAATCAAGGTAATTATTGCCCGAATTAAGCTGTTGGATGATTTTGATTATCATGATTTATGTGATAATCTAAATACTCAAGCTGGCTCAGGGGTGCTCTCTATGTCCAATGTCAAGCAAATTCAGCAGGTTACGCCGCTGGTGATGAGCGGAACCGGGCTCGATGTCATTGAGTTGCTGCACAAGTCGCCGAACCGGCGGACCGTCGCGGTGAGTTTCGCGGACGACGAGCAGGTGGCTGCGGCGGAAAGTGTCTTTCAGCGCGTCGCCGAGTTTCTGCCACAGCTCATTGAGCAGCGGCAGGAGGGCACCCTCAAGAAATTTGTCAGCATCTTCTTGACGGATGTTGCGCCTTCGAAGGCGGCGCGAGAGCAAGCTCGTATGCTCATCGACGCCCAAACGGCGATCCTCAACAGCGGTGATTTTCTCCCTGCAAGCGAGGTAGCGAAGCTCGCCGGTTTCAGCGCGAGCAATCCGAGTGTGCAGCCGAATAAATGGAAGCGCAATCGGGACATCTTCGCGATCCAGCATGGGAGAGACGACTACTTCCCGTTGTATGCGCTGAATCCGGATGACCACCGCCCCCGCAAACACATGGCGGAGATCCTCCGCATATTCGGCGATGCGAAGGATGGCTGGGGACTGGCCTTCTGGTTTGCGGCGCTGAACAGCTTCCTCGACGATGAGCGCCCGCAGGACGTGTTGGCGGTCGATCCAGATCGTGTGATCGCAGCGGCGAAGGACGAGATGGCCGGAGTGAAGCATGGCTAAACCGGCGCCGGGTACGGCGCCGACTGCTGGATCGCTCGACGCCAAATTGATGTCGTGGGGTGCGGGCGAGATCATGTATCGCGTACACGATGCCGTGTACGCGGTTGATTCGTTCAGCCCAAGCTCGCTTGGTAACGCTCGTTTCAGTCCACTCCGCGATTCGTCCGGGCAGGTAATCCCGACACTGTATGCGGCCACCAGCCCGCAAGGCGCGCTGATGGAGACCATCTTTCATGATGTCCCCTACAAGCCCGGTTTCAAGAGGGTCTCGGTAAGCAGGCTGGAAGGCAAACTCTCTTCCACACTGGTCTTCCCGTCGGATTTTCAGCTCATCGACCTCGGCAAGATTGGTTTGCGCCGACTGGGCGTTCACCCTCACGACCTCATCGATACGACGAAGGCACACTATCCGGAAACGAGGAAGTGGGCGGAGTCGCTATATGCCGCATACCCCCAAGCGCAAGGCCTGATCTGGCCCAGCCGGCAGGATGATCGTGCGCGGGCGGTCGTTCTCTTTGGAACTCGAGTCGGAGCCTCCGAGCTTCGTCCTGCCGGGATCTCCATTCCTTTGATGGAGAATGGCGTTGTCCATGAAGTTGCAAAGGCGCTGGCGACTGATCTGAAAGTCTTGATCGAGTAAGCCTGCATGACAGCCCTAGCCTTATCACCTTTAGCAAGTAGATCCATGTAAACGTTCCCTCTCACGGACATGATTTTCAGATTCTCTTGGGCATCGGGGCAGAGCACTCCAACTAAAGGAGAAATCTATCTCGTCGGTGACAGCTACTCGCCAGGTCACGACATATCGGTACCGATCACTTCCTCGACGAGTGCTTTAGCGATTTAGCAACAATCAGCCACGCCCGCGTAACAAATCTGACGACACTTGACCGTGACACATTTCTTCAGGCCAATGCTGCGTCGTAAATACTGCTTGAGCTGACACGGGGGATTAGGTATAGTTCGCTTCGATCTCAATTAGCAATAAATCTGCTGCGCTTTGGGCCTCTTGTTCCAGAAGGACGTTCTCTGTGGAGGTAAACCAATGGTCATAGGCAGAATCTCCGTACATAAGCACGCCATGTTGGCACTCTTGTCTCTGGTTGTGATGTATGGCAGCGCGGTGGCATGTGAAGGTCAATGTGAGGCAAGGCGAGAGTTCGGACCATACCATCCAGCCGCAGGATCCGCTTCCATTCTAGGGAATCCCCTCAGCACCCCGGGGAGTACGGCGGCACTGAAAATCGTGACAATGGGTGATTCCGTTGTCTGGGGTAACGGCAATTTGCCTCAAAACAAGTTCTCAATCAAGGTAGCGCAGCACATAGCAGATGCTACTGGGCGTGACGTGTTAGTCGTGACCTACGCGCACTCGGGAGCCCGACTGAAAGTATACGAGGATGATTCTTTCGTTCCGATTGTGGATGGTGCGAGTCAGCCAGACCTGAACTCGCAACGACCAACCACGACGGAGCAGTCAGCCTGTGCAGCCGAAAAAGATAAGGACGCAGAGATTGTGCTGCTGGATGGATGCATCAATGAGGTCGGCGCGACGGACATCGCGCTACCATTTCCGCTGAGCTGGACTAAGGAAAAGGAGATCCGCCAGCGAGCTTATATGGGTTGCTCGAAGCCGATGAGGGAGTTGTTGAGCGACGTATCCCAGGTTTTTTCGAACGCAACAATTGTGGTGCTGAACTACTACCAGGTCGTCACATCCGACAGCAACCTTCTTAAAGCGCCTGTGCCCGGTGCCCCTGCGGAGTCGGTACAGAATGGTTCTTCGGCGGCCGCTGTGAATGAACTCGAGGAAGAACGAAAAAGGTTGTTGTCAATGTCTCCAGAGGGGCATAAGCAACTGGAGCAGAAGAACTACGCCCTTGGGCTTCAATCGTGGCAGAAGAATTCTAAGGCATTTCTTGATACGTCGATGGGGTGTTTCACCTGGGCTGTGGCAACCGTCAACGGGCAAAGGGTCCCGATCTCCCAGCGGTGCCACCAGCTAACTTGGCGTGCCCAACCGCTGTTCTGCCACCACCGCAACGAGCGACCCCGACTGTTCGACTTTTCCTGGTAACACTAGAGAACAGGCCGGAGTTTGGCTATGGCGCTCCCGGAACGCATGAATGGCGTCTGCAAGTACCGCCAATAGAGAGTCGTATTGACGATATGTACGCCATACGGGCACAGCTATGCGACAAATTGTACCCGCAAGGGGGTGCCAAACAAGAGGGGTGCAAGATAAATGCAATGGCCCATCCGAACGTGGTTGGAGCGCAGGCATACACCCAACAGATCAACAGCGTGCTGGATAAGGCATGGAGCTTATCTCACTAATAGGATAAAGGTTTCGTCTTTAATTTATTGCTATCGCTAGTGAGCTCGGATCGTCTGATTTGGAGCGTTGTAAACGCCCACGTGCCGAGCGGTTGATGGTCAACCCGGACGTGTTTCTCGATGGTTGTTAACAGGCCTTAGCTCGTTTCCACATACTTGAACGCGATCAAGGGGCCGAATCGGTCATTCACAGGCTGTTCCAAGTTTTGCTTGCAGCCGAGATGAAAACGATTGACGGCGGCGGGGGACATAGCGATACCCGTGAGGATTGCAAGCGGGCCGAAGACAAAGACAACGGAAAAATAGGCGATCTGTTGGAGTGCGTTGTATCCATAGTATCCATTGAATTCGGGCGGAAGGTGGAACGTCGCATAGTGTACCCATGTATTCCACGCCTGTAGCAGTACGAGGGACGATTGTGGAACGAGCCGTCGCCACTGCTCCGTATCGAACAGCATGATGATGAAGAAGACCCCTGTAAGGATGAAGCCGTAGACGTTGAGAAAGTGCCATGAGCGGGCAATGCCAACGGTATGCCGGTAACCCGGAGTGGCAACGATGGGCGAGACGTAGCGAGCATCGTCCTTCGCCGTCCAGAGGCGATCCGTCGGCACCTTGATCGGGGTCAAGCAAATCCACTCGCTGCCTGGCGTGCAGTGATTGTTGAAGTACAGGCGAGGATGATCAGCCAGAATCGAAAGCCCGCTTCGGATTAGCATCATCACAAAAACGAAGTTGAAGAAGTGACAGTAGCGCACCCACAACGGAAAGCCGTGCGGGCCGACGAAGTTATTGGGATAGATCTGCGGAACGGGCGGAATATGAGGAAGTCCCACAAAGAGAAATTCAATCCATGCCGCGAGTAGAGGCAACAGCACCAATACGGCCGCAGAGATGAGAATCGAGGCCCGAATCCAGATGCGATGACGACGATCAGGGGGATAGTGAACGGCGGCGTGCGCCGCGTCAAACGAGATCATTGCGCTCCTCCCCGAAGACTTTCATTTCCTATACGAGCCCCGCGTTGATCGATCGTTCCGTTCGTCGAGTGTGATATGCAACTCGGTCATGAAATCGTCAGACTAACGGGCTCGTTGACGAACGGATGTTCCCACTTCGTCGATAACGACTATGACTTCACGGCCCACGTCCAGTTGCGTAACTCCGGCGAATCGATCCCGTTCGCATGCGCATAGTTCACGCACTCGATGATCTGGTCCTGCAGCCATTGCTTCGTATGCGCCGCGGCAGCCTGCAGCTTCGGCACGCGATCAATCACATCAATCGCCAAGTTGAAACGGTCCACCTGGTTCAGAATCGCCAATTCCAGCGGAGTATTGATGTTTCCTTTTTCCTTGTATCCGCGCACATGAAAGTTGTCGTGGTTCTTTCGCTTGTACGTGAATTTGTGAATCAGTGCGGCGTAGGCATGGAAGTTGAAGATCACTGGTTTGTCGGTCGTGAAAAGGCTGTCGAACTCCCGCTCCGATAAGCCATGTGGATGCTCTTGTTCCGGCATCAATCGGAACAGGTCCACGACATTCACAAACCGTATCTTCAGATCGGGACACCGCTCACGCAGAATTGTTACCGCAGCGAGCGCCTCCGAGGTTGGAATATCTCCCGCGCACGCCATTACCGCATCCGGCTCCGAGCCCTCGTCATTGCTCGCAAAATCCCATATTCCGATACCCTTCGTGCAATGATCGATCGCCTGCTGCATCGTCAGATACTGTAGATGCTCCGCTTTATCCGCGACGATCACGTTGATGTAGTCTGTGCTGCGCAGGCAGTGGTCGGCTACGCTCAGCAAGCAGTTCGCGTCAGGCGGCAGATAAATCCGCGTCACTTCGGGGCTCTTGTTGGTCACGATGTCGAGAAATCCCGGGTCCTGATGCGTGAAGCCATTGTGGTCCTGCCGCCAGACCAGCGAGGTAATCAGCAGGTTGATCGAAGAAATCGGCACTCTCCATCGCAACTCTAGCTTCGATTTCTCCAGCCACTTCGCATGCTGGTTGAACATCGAGTCGATAATATGTACGAACGCCTCATAGCTCGAAAAGAACCCGTGCCGTCCGGTGAGCACATAGCCTTCAAACCAGCCTTCCAGCGTGTGCTCGCTCAACATCTCCATCACGCGGCCTTCGGTAGAAAGATCGCCGCCGTCCGCGTCCTCTGGCAGCATCTTCGCCATCCACGTCTTGCCGTGGCTACCTTCGTAGATCACCTGCAACTTGTTTGACGCAGTCTCATCGGGACCAAATACGCGAAAGCTCGTCATGTTCTTCCGCATCACATCACGCAAAAAATGCGCCAGCGTGTCGGTTGACGACAGCAGGATTTTTCCCGGCTCCTCCACCTTCACCGCATAGTCGCAAAACTCTGGCAGATCGAGCGGTTTGCGCAGCTTGCCCCCATTCGCATGCGGATTCGCCGTAATGCGGCTGTCGCCCTTCGGCGCCATCTCCTTCAACTCTGCAATCAATGCACCGCTCTCATCGAACAATTCTTCCGGCTTGTAACTCCGCATCCAGGTTTCGACCAGCTTTAAGTGAACCGGGTTCGTCACCGGATCGAGGATCGGCATCTGATGCGCACGCCACGAGCCCTCCAACTTGTGCCCGTCAATCTCCTTCGGACACGTCCAGCCCTTCGGTGTCCGCAGAATGATCATCGGCCAACGCGGTCGCTCCACCGGCGTTCCCGGAGCTGCGCTGCGAGCCTTCTGCTGAATCGCGCGAATTTCCATAATGCAGTGCTCCATCACCGCAGCCATCTTCGGATGCATCACGGCAGGGTCGTCGCCTTCCACCACGTACGGCCGCCACCCATATCCAAGGAACAGATTCTGTAATTCCTCCGGAGTGATTCTCGCCAGGATCGTCGGATTGGCAATTTTGTACCCGTTCAAATGCAGGACGGGCAGTACTGCGCCATCGTGCGCTGGATTCAGAAACTTGTTTGAGTGCCATGATGTCGCCAGCGGTCCGGTCTCCGCCTCACCGTCTCCAACCACTACCGTTGCAATGAGGTCGGGATTGTCGAACACCGCGCCAAACCCGTGCGACAAGCTATACCCAAGCTCCCCGCCTTCATGGATCGACCCCGGCGTCTCTGGCGTGCAATGGCTTCCGATCCCACCTGGAAACGAAAACTGCTTAAAGAACTTCTGCATACCCGCAACGTTCTCGCTCTTGTCCGGATACACCTCCGAATACACGCCTTCCAGGTAGCTATTGGAAAGTGTTGCCGGCGCTCCATGCCCAGGGCCTGAGATGTAAATCAAATCCAGGTTGTATTTCTTGATCAACCGGTTCAGATGAACCCACACAAACGTCTGCCCCGGATCAGACCCCCAATGGCCCAGCAACCGGTGCTTGATGTGATCCGCCTTCAGCGGTTCGCGCAACAGCGGGTTCTCCAGCAGATATAACATGCCGACGCATAGGTAGTTGCACGCCCGCCAGTACGCATCCATTTTGCGTTGTTCCTCCGCAGAAAGAATCTCGGTCGAAGGGAGTGTGGCAGTCGTGCTCATAATTGGACCTCGTGCAGTGCCAAATCCTCGGCATTCGGTTGTCGTTCTATGCTTCCGCTTAGACCATGCGTTGCACATGCAGGGCGATGACAAGATCTTCCTGGGCGGGAACGGCGAAGACCGCCGTCTTAGAGTCAGATGCACTAATCCGGCGAACACCATCACTCCTTGCCTCATTGAGCGAAGAATTGATCGAAACTCCACTCCCAGACAGTACTTCGACGCGGGTCGCGGCATCATGCTCCCCAATCCCACCTGTAAACACAATCGCGTCCAGGCCGCCCATCAGCCAATCGAAACCGCCAATCGTCTTCCGAATGCCGCGCGTGAACACCTTCAGCGCCAGCGTCGCCTGCGCATTGCCCTCTTTCGCGGCCTTGCGCACAGCCTTCATATCATTCTGCAAGCCGGTAAGTGCCACCATGCCGGCGTCATGATTCAGTATTTTCTCCAACCTGCCCGGCCCGTCAGTGCCTTCTTGCTGCCGCAGCAAATACAACAATAACCCGGGATCCAGATCGCCCGGCCGCGTCCCCATCACCACCCCGCCGGTGGGCGTAAGTCCCATCGTCGTATCGACAGACTCACCATTCACCACCGCCGTCACGCTACACCCACTTCCAAGGTGGGCAATCACCATTCGCCGCGGCAACGGACCCAAATTTCGTATCTGCCTCACTACCGATTCGCAACTCAACCCATGGAATCCATAACGCTTCACGCCCCGTTCGCGATACTTCGCGGGAATCGCATACGTGAACGCCTCTTCTGGCATCGTCTGGTGAAATACCGTATCGAAGCACGCAAAATGGGGTACATTCGGCATCCGCCGCATTGTTTCGCGAATAATCCCTATCGCCTCCGGATCATGCAGAGGCGCAAAACTCGCCGCCGCCTCGAGCTTCTTCAGAATTTCGTCCGTGATGCGCACATGGTTTTGGATTTCCGCTCCGGGATGCACCACCCGGTAACCAACTGCACCTACTGGCACCCCGGCATCTCGAACAGCATCAAGCACGATGCCAATGGCTCCAGCAGGAGTATCAGCCCCTTTGACCGTCCGCTTTTCCTGAAAAATCGACAGTATGGCTCCCGCCGTCTCCGTCCCACTGAGTTCTCCGTCAAGAAAAAGGCTCGGCTCGGAGCCCTCTTCTGCCCAAGCGAAGATAGAAAATTTGATCGACGAAGATCCGCCATTGAGGACGAGAAGGTTCAAGAGACCGCCTTAGGTGCAGCTTACTCTAAGCGGAGTCGTTGGTCTTCCGGCCATCTGCAGCTAGTCGGGCTCATTCTCCCCCAGTGACCTACCTCGTTTCGATTCTGCTCCTCTCATCCAAGAATTAGGCACACTCGGAGTACGCACGGTCATGGTTACAGGCGACGCGCCAGGAACTGCAGTGATCGTTGCGAAGGCTGTACGGCTGAGCGGAGCCGTATGTCCTATAACGTTCGCGAACGTCACCACCTATGGAGTTCCCGGCCAGGTATATGGGTCATCGCGGCGTTGCCTCTGAATGGTCGACAGCTCAGAGCGACTAGCTCAGATGCTGAAGGCTTCCCCATTACTTCATATGGTTCTGGCGGATCACGAGCTATTCAGAAGTTGACTCAACTGGTGATAACAGGGCAACGCGCTCATTGAACTGGGAGAGCGGACTTTGGATCATTAGTCCTGCGAAACGCGCATCTCGGAATCCATCACTCGTGATCAAACCATGAGCAGTGGTTTCGATGGGAGAGTCGTTCGTCAGGAACAACTGAAATTCAGAGCAGATGGTGTTTCGTTGTGCAACCCCCACACGAACTGCCAGGGATCGGCTTCGGGATCAAGGAGGTAGTATGGAGCGGAAAAAGGTAAAGTCAATTTCTGAATCAACCGAACATCTCTCCCGTTCATCCTCCGCGCGCCAGAAAGCCGCTCGTGACTTCCTCTATGAAGAAGCGCGAGGCAAAACCGTCGATTTCGTCCGCTATGCAGATCGGCGGGATGGCTCGCCTGCATTTGAAATCCGATTCGCGGATGGCACTTTCCTTTTCATCGAACCTGTCCCTCAAATTCAGTTTCATGTGCGCTATCTGAAGGTTCGCGCCGGGAACGTCCGGACAATTCGAGATTACGGACTGGTACAGGAGCTCATCCGCAGTTCAGAAGGGTGAACCCTCTTTAGCGGCGTAACACTTCAACCCTTACCTTTCAAGGACATTCCATGAAACCCTCTAAGCTCTATGAAGCGCTTCATGCGCTCATTGGCGAGCGCGTGCCCCTGCATATCTGGGGACCATGCGGCGTCGGCAAATCCCAGATCGTCGGGCAAGTCGCCGCCGATCTCGACTACAACTTTCTCGATGTTCGGGCCGTGCAACTCGATCCGGTCGACCTGCGCGGTCTGCCTCGCATTGCGTCGGACCAGACCGAATGGGTGCCCCCGAAGTTTCTACCCACCGCAGGGAAGGGCATCCTGTTTCTCGATGAACTGACCTCGGCACCGCAGATGACGCAGGCGGGATGTTATCAACTCGTTCTCGATCGTAAGCTCGGCGAGTACGTGCTGCCCGATGGATGGGTCGTCATCGCCGCCGGCAATCCGGCCTCGGAGCGTGGCGTCCATTTTGCGATGCCGCGTCCGCTGCGCAACCGTTTTGTGCATCTTGAGCTTGAGGCCGACCTGGACGATTGGTGCAAGTGGGCGATCAAGGCCCGCATCCGTCCTGAGATCATCGCCTTTTTACGGTTCAAGCCGGACCTGTTGCATGCGGCCGACACGACGGCCGACGCCAACGCATGGCCCACTCCACGATCCTGGGAGATGGCCTCAAATGTCCTGTGCGGTGTCGCCAAACGTCGGAACGCGGTCCTGCTCTCCGGCACCAGCGAGTTCGAGGCGCAGTTGCTCGATGGGACAGTAGGCGAAGGAGCGGCCTCGGAACTTATCGGGTTCCTCCGTCAGTTCCGTCAGTTGCCGTCCATCGATGAGATCCTTCTCAATCCCGCGACGGCTCCCGTACCCACAGAGACCTCTGCACAGATTGCGGTCGCCACGGCGCTCGGCCGTGTTATGACGGACAACTCCATCGGCAGAGGACTTACCTATCTCGACCGCATGCCGACCGAGATGCGGGTCATGGCCGTCCGAGACGCGGCTGCACGAGAGGTCGCCATCACCCACACGCCGGAGTTCATCCAGTTCGGCGTGGAATACCGGGAGTTATGTGGTGTTTAAAGTTATGTTGCGTAGCAGTGTCAATGCACAGTACTCATGCGGTCATGAAGCACTGCTGACGCAACATAAGTAATCAGAGAGAACGGAGGAAAGCCATCAGAGATGGATTATCTTTCCAGGGCCGTTTAGATACAGGGTTGGAATGGAGAGCGTTGGTCTTTTCCAGCATCTGAGCCTTGCGTTCGAGATCGATCTCGACATAGATGTTGGTGGTGTCGATAGAGACATGACCGAGCCATGCACGAATAGTGTTGATGTCCACGCCGGCACGTAGTAGGTGCGTAGCGGTGGTGTGGCGGATGGTGTGGGGGCTAATGCATTTGTTGGCCAAAGATGGGCAAGGAGCCATGGCCTTGCGAACATATTTCTTGATGAGGCGATGAACACCGTGACGGGTAATAGCCTGCCCATGACGGTTTACGAAGACCGGCTCGTCAGACGAACGGTTGCGGGTGAGCGAAAGTAATTCCGCTGCTGTGGCAGCCCATAAGGGACAACGACGGGTTTTGCCGCCCTTACCGAATATTTCGACATGGCTCATAGCGTTGGGCCTGAGATTTAGTTTGTTGATCGGCAGGCTTGATGCTTCTGAGACGCGGGCACCGGAATTGTAGAGAAAGAGGAGCAATGTGTAATCACGCCGACCCAGTACCGTGTTACGATCCGGAGCGGCTAATAGTGCATCCATTTGGGGCTTTTCAAGGTAATTGAGTTGAGGACGATGAAAACGCTTGAAAGGCACTGCACGAATCGTAGCGCACCATGCGACATGCTCAGGGCTGTGCTCAGCCACGAAGCGAGCCATCGCATGAATAGCGGCCAAGCGTTGATTGCGTGTGCGGATTTTACAGTGACGCTCATGTTCAAGGTGGTCGAGGAAGGCCTTCAAAACACCGCTGGAGAGATCAGCGATACAAAGATGGTCAATGGGGTGTTGGCTATGAATGCTGATCCATGGAAGTAA
Source organism: Acidobacteria subdivision 2 bacterium RH1 MAG20 (assembly GCA_002197545.1). Next base: position 30,278 of record NFUO01000139.1, read on the forward strand.
AATGGACAAAGTGTCACGATAGCTGCGTTGCGTGTTCTTGGAGAGGTTTCGCTCCGCGATCACATGCTCCAGAAGAAAGCGCCGTACCCAACTGCCAAGCAAGTTCGCACTAGTCAAGGCTCACCTCCGGTCGAGCGTAGCGCTCGAAGCAAAGGCTGGCCTCTGTGAGTAGTTCTGTTGCCATCGTCAAGTAGTGCGCAGTGTCCTGAATACTGCCATGTCCAAGGTAGGTTGTGAGGTGGGGCAGTAAACGCTGCACGTTCTTACCCTCTCGATACCACGTAACGATCCGTACCAGGGCAAAGCTGTGACGAAAATCATGAAGTCGCGGCTGGTATCTCGCCTCCCTGGAACGATGGACCCCGGCTTCTTCGCGCAACTTCTGGAAAACATCTTCGGCAGTATTGCGAGTGATCCTCTGAAGCTTTACTGTTCCCAGCAGTGGTGTGTTCTCTGTGTGATGGACCGATGGCCACTGCTGATCGATATAGGCTTCTAAGACGCGCCGCAAGTCAGGTCCAACGGGAACGAGGCGGCTCTTAAAGAACTTGGTCTCGCGAATAGTGAGCACCCCAGAATTGCGATCAAAATCTTCAAGATTCAACCGCAACGCTTCACTGATCCGGAGGCCGGTTCCATAAAGTAACAACAAGAGCGTACGGATGGTATTGGGTGTAAGAAACCACGTGTATCGATGGCGCGAGTCGGCAGCATCAATCAACTTGCGCATATCGTCGTTGGTGTAGATGTAGGGTTGAAACTGCTCTGGTAATTGTGGTTTGCTGCGTGGTAGAGGGCTGTTCTGAACGTAATGATGAGCCTGCGCATAACGGTAGAACGTTGCCAGAGTCTGATACTTGTAAAACCAGTTAGCAGTCACTGGACCGCTGCCGTCCAAGAAGCGTCGAACAGCGCACGGGTTTACTTGCTTTATATCGCCGTCGCCTACGCTCTTCACAAAGGCACGTAGCTTGACAGCCTTTGACTTGAAGTCCTTTCCGAGAGAACGCTTATATGCAATGTAGGACTCAACGACCTGTGACAGTGTCATAGTAGTCCTCCAAGGCTGATCGCAGCTACGGCCTGAAGCGCTTCGATGCTGCCTCTGGGATAGATCGGTGTGGCAATATGAGCACTGTGCTCGGTATGGGTAACCAGGCCACTTAGATCGAGCTGACCAACTTCTTGCAACGCGACCAGGTTGGTCTTGGCATATATCTGTGTAGATTCCAAGGAGACGTGGCCGAGATGTTCGGCAATATCCTTGAGCGTGAATCTTTCCGCCAACAAATGGGTGGCGCAGGAATGCCGAAGAGCATGGGGCCCATAGCATGGTAGTGTGAGACCCAACTGGAATAAACGATTATGTACCGTAATCGCGAGACAGGTTGCCGTTAACGGTCGAAATGGCTGAATGAGTGTGACGAACACCTCACGATACGAACATCGTGGACGCACTTCGCGAAGGTACCGCAGGATTGCATCGCCCACATTGCGGAGCAAAGGATAATGTTGAGTTTTGCGCTGCTTAGTACAGCGAACATGCATCACTTCCTGTTCCCAGTCAATGTCGTCCAGACAGAGATGGCGCACTTCACTGCTGCGAAACCCATAAACTGCCAGCAGTAATAACATGGCGTGGTCGCGAATGTCGTTCGGAGTGTCACCAGAAGATGCAACTAGAAGGCGCTGCACATCACTCCACAGCGGTCCTCGTGGTAACCGTTCGAGTTTATAAATACGAGGCGCATCGATGGTGTTGGCAAGGCCCTGAACACACCAATTCATCGATTGAGCAAAACGAATAAAGTTGCGCAGTGCCTTGACATGAATAGAAATAGTTGTCCGCTTCCATCGCCGTTGTGCGGCCTGCCAAACAAAGTAACGAGATATATCCTCGGGAGTTATCTTGCGCAGTGTCTTTACTTGGTCTGCAGCCCAGTTAAGGAATGGGCGCAAGTGTGTCTTATGCATTTTTAAGGAAGCATCTGCTAGACCGCGCTCTTGTTGTTCGAAATGAAGGAACGCATCCTGCTCAGTGGTGAACGGAAGTTGGGACTCCGGTTTCTGTAAACGACCCAGCATGCGCAGCCAGTTTGTCGCGTGAAATACAAACTTTGTTTCTATGCGATGCCGACTGGCACGGCAGCGAACAAGCGTGGCACTCCACTGTCTGGCAGCAGCTTCAATTTGGGTGGGCGTAACTGACGGGAGACTGAGCGGAAGTTGCTCCGCCATATGGTAGAGCAGATTTGCAATTTGTCTCAAGGTCGGCAGAGAGCGGCCTTCTTCCATCAGCAACGTCAGATAGCGTTCTCGTTCTTTTGCATATGGACCGTTGCGGTGGCGGCTGAGATTAGATCGACGGAATAGAATTCTCTCGAACATGGTGAATCTCCTCTGAAAGTGGTGATTCCCCAAGTATCGAGTTCAGTTATGTTGCGAGCAAAATGCCACCAGATCAATAGGAGAGCTTGTGGTCGCCTTCTACACAACATAACTTCAAAAGCAACATAACTCCCTTTATGTTGCTCACCACATAACGGGAGGTACTGCAATGATTACCGAACGCGCTATGCTCGCGGCCGTCCATATCAGCATTTGGACGGCCGTCAAACACGACCGGAAGGTCAGCCGCGATGTCGCCGATCAACACGGAGCGCATCAGAGCGCCGGCCGCTACAATAAACAGCTCCTGCGCAGGGCAGACAAGCTGGACGACCTGCGAACTCTGGCAGGTCAGATACGGCAGCACTTCTACAAGATCACGCTTCCTTGGTCCGACGAGGGCTTTCGTCTGTTGCCGTCGAACTTCTACTTCGACCTGATGGAGCGGATGCGGGAGTTCGAGGCGAGCTTTGAGCAGGGAGTTGAGAGCTTTCTTGCCGTCTATCCCCAGTACATCGACCAGGTGCGCCCGGAGTTGAACGGACTCTTCCGGGAGGAAGACTACCCGGCTGTGGAAAAGCTGAGGAAAAAGTTCGGGGTCAAGCTCGAAGTGCTGCCCATCCCGTCTGGCGCCGACTTCCGCGTCCAGATGTCGGCCGAGGAGCAGGCGCGGGTCTCGCGCGAGATCGATGCCAACGTCCGCGAATCGCTGATGCGCGGAACTGAAGACCTCTGGAGGCGGCTGCGCGAGGTGGTCGCTCACATGGTCGACCGGCTGAACGAGCCGGAGTCGCGCTTCCACGGCTCGCTGGTCACCAATGTTCTGGATCTGGTGGAGATATTGCCGCGGCTTAACGTCAATGGCGACACAGACCTCAACCGCTTCGCGGATCAGGTCAAGGAGCGGCTTTGCAACTA
>NFUO01000014.1 GCA_002197545.1 Acidobacteria subdivision 2 bacterium RH1 MAG20
GAGAAAGCCGAAGTGTCGGATGCGGACGAAGCCTCTGGGCAAGACGTGCAGAAAGAAACGGCGCAAGAACTCAGTCGCGCTGAGAGTCATCTCACCTTGCTTGCCACCGCGGGCGTAATCCTTCCAGCGGAAGGTGACGCGTTCCTGTTCGAAGGCCAACAAGCGATGATTGGAAATTGCCACGCGATGGGTGTAACGACCAAGATAGCGCAACACCTGCATGGGACCGCCGAATGCAGGCTTGGCATAAACCACCCAGTCGTGGCGATGGAGACGACGCAGCAGTTTTGCGAACTGCTGGCGATCGGCGAGAGCGGCGGCCGGGCCTGCACACTGTAGCTTCTTACGACGGTGGAGGCGCTTCAGGCCAGCCAGGAACTTGCCACGAAAGACACGACTCAGCACTCTGACCGGTAAGAAGAAAGGATAGCGGGGATGGACCCAATGACGATGGTCCGACGAGAGCCCGCCCGCGGGGACCACACAGTGAATGTGGGGATGCAAGAGCAGGTTCTGACCCCAGGTATGCAGGATGCCGATGACACCGACCTCAGCTCCCAGGTGTTTCGGATCGGATGCGATTTTCAGCAAGGTTTGCGCGCTGGCAGTGAACAACAGATCGTAAAACAGACGTGGGTTTTCCAAGGCGAACACATTGAGTTCGTGGGGCACGGTAAACACAACGTGGAAATAGCTGGTGTCCAGGAGTTCGCGTTCCCTTGCCGCCAGCCAGCGCTCGCGAGCTTGTGCCTGACACTTGGGGCAGTGCCGGTTTCTGCACGAGTTGTAGGAGATGGCCTGATACCCGCAACGTAGGCAAGCATCGCGATGGCCGCCGAGGGCAGCGGTACGGCAGCGTTGAATGGCACGAAAGGCTTTGAGTTGCTGGAAGCCAAAGCTCGATCGATACCGATCCAGGAAACGATCGCCGTGCGTGCGCAGAATGTCGGCCACCTCGAGGGTGGGCCGAGTCATTTTCGTTTTTTTCGCTTAAAGCTGCGGCTGATGTTTTGAGTGTCGGTTAGAGAAAGGCCGTCCAGGGGATTGACCACCGTTTGCAAGTGTCGCTGCGACAGATGCAGATACTGGGCGGTGGTTTCCAGATCCCCGTGCCCGAGCAAAACCTGGATGGTTCGCAAGTCAGTGCCCGCTTCCAATAAGTGGGTCGCCCAACTGTGGCGCAGGGTGTGCGGGGTAATACGTTTCTTGATGCCGGCCTGACGTGCCGCCTCGCTACATGCGATCCAAACGGTTTTGTCGGAAATCGGCTGATCGAGCGTCCGGCCACGAGTACGTGTGGGGAACATGTAAAGCTTCGGCTTCCGCCATTGCCAGTACTCTCGCAGCGTCTCCAACAGAGCCGAACTCAGAGGCAGGTCACGATCTTTGCCACCCTTGCCCGCCACCACACGGATGATCATGCGTTGACTATCGATGTCGCCGACTTTAAGACTAGCGAGTTCGCTGCGTCGCATGCCGGTGCCGTAGAGCGTCATCAGCAGCGTCCGTCGAAACAGGTTCCCGGCCGCGTTGATCAAACGCGAAACTTCTTCCCGGCTCAGCACCGTTGGCAGCCGGCGCCGATCCTGAGGGTAAGGCAAGAAATCGCGGAACCGATGACGCTTGAGAGTCTTGACGAAGAAGAACCGCAGCGCCGCCACTTGGTTGACCACGCTACCCGGCGTTAGCTTGCGCTCTCGCAGCAGATAGGCTTGGTAGGTTCGAAGCTCGTTGAGGCCGAGCCGATCGGGAGGTTTGCCAAAATACTTGGCGAACTCGGTGACGACCCGCAGGTAATTGCGCGTCGTGATCGTAGAGTAGTTGCGCCGCTGGAGTTCCTCCAGCATCATCTTGCGTAAACGGGTCACAGGAGTCTCCTTTCTCTGTGACCCTCACTATGTCAGCTACCTCAACCCTTCGGGTTCACCCCACGCGTAGCGTCCGCCGCACCAGCGGCTTAGTTCTTGTCGGCAACCCGGAGAGCGCCGGGATAAACCGGCATGTTGTAGGGGATGAAAGTGCCCTACAGGAAAGGAAATCAGCGAATCCATCCTGGCCTTGAGTCTTGCAGACGGCATCGCGAGGTGTCGCTTGAAGCGTAGACAAAGGTATCGGTGGGCCGGGCTATTGAGCTTCGAAAAGCCGAAGGA
>NFUO01000140.1 GCA_002197545.1 Acidobacteria subdivision 2 bacterium RH1 MAG20
CGACCTCAGCGACGGAAAGGTGGTGGAGATCGTCCATCTGGCCGACGCGAATTTCCCGATCGCCAAGGAGGACGTGCAGGCGTTCCTGAAGAAGGACGAGGAATCGGGTTACGCCGAGTGCAGCAACGCCGTGCTGGCGCATTTCCTCGATGGCCTGGTGTTCCATCGCCGCGGCCGCGACGAAAGCCTGCCGCCGCGCCCGGTGGAGAAACGCGTCACCAACAACGTGGTGTTGAAGAAGTTGCGCGTGGCGTTCGAGCTGAAGGATGGCGACATGCACCAGATCCTCGCCGCCGCCGGCTTCCCGATCTCCAAACCCGAACTCAGCGCGCTGTTCCGCCAGCCCGGCCACAAGAATTTCCGGCTATGCGGCGATCAGTTGCTGCGGAATTTTCTGAAGGGGCTGACGATGCGGGTGCGTGGCAACACCTGAGCGATTTCCGGCAAAAGCGTTCGGCCGCGAGCGCAGACGGCGAGAGCCCGTCGTGGAACTTCCGCCACAGCGTGGTGCCGCTCTCGAAGCCGTTGATTTGCACGAGTTCGATGGCGATGCCGCGAACATGGTTTCCAATTCATCGCACAGTGTCAGATGCAGCCTGTCGCATGCCCGGCGATCTTGCATCCTCTCAGAGTGGTACGACGGGAATGCATATCGCGCACTCGAATGCCCCGGTTTGCGGGTCAAACTTCGCATCTTTTGGGTAGTGCTCAAAACACGGACGAGCGTCGAGTTGAAGTCCGCTGGAGGGCAACCACTCCCGAAGCAATGCGGCCCATGCTTCGCCTATCTGATCGCCAGTACCCCCGAAGGCGAGGACAGCATACTTGCCGCCCGGAATAGTTGTCTTGAAGGCATTTCCGGACGCGACAAATTTCGGCGAAACCTCAGCGCAGGCGTCATATCTGCACTGCTCGGTTGCTGTAATGCCCGGGTCATCATGGCTGATGCCATAGCGAGGTTGTTCGAGCAGGTTGTTGGTTATCGCCCACGGATAGTAAGTGTCTTGCCAGAACCGCGAGAGGGGTTCGCCATAGGGGCCCAGGTGGCGAAGATAGGCGACGGCTGC
>NFUO01000141.1 GCA_002197545.1 Acidobacteria subdivision 2 bacterium RH1 MAG20
GCTTTGAGTGAGGCGTTATCGGTCTGAGAGAGTAGCAGCTTGAAGTAGCGATCGCCGCTTTCGAGCGGATTGCTCAGGTAGTAGTGACGCAGCTTCGCGGCGGAAAATCCGTCCACGGGTTCGGTATCGCCCAGGGCGCGCGCCAGTGCTTCGATCAGGAGCGATAGCGTGGTCAGGCGCTGCTGACCGTCGATCACGAGCAACGGCGCCTGGTGTGTGATTTGCGAAAGCCCTTGCTCGACATAGACGATTGAGCCGATGAAGTGGACGGCGATGGTGTCGCTCGACCCGGCGCGCAGGATGTCGTCCCAAAGTTGGCGACACTGCTTGTCCGTCCAGGAGTACGTGCGCTGGTAGATCGGGATGATAAACTGCGGGGATTTTTGTAGAAAACTCAGCAGCTTGGCTTCGGTGGCTTTCACTCGGCGGCTCCCTTCAGCAGGCCTTCAAGCAGCCCCTCGGCCTCTTTTTCGATGGCCAGAATCTCGGCGCTGATTTCTTCGAGCGTGCGCAGCGGCTGCGGTTTGTAGAAGTGGCGGGTGAAGCTCACCTCGTAGCCGATCTTGGTGGCGTCGTCCTTGACCCAAGCGTCCGGCGTGTAGGGCAGCACTTCACGACGGATGAAGGCTTCGATGCCGCCGACTTCCAGGAGCGGCACCTGCTCGGTGTCGCGCAGGTCGGAGTCGGATTCGTACTCGACGATGGCGGGTTTGCTGGCCACCTTCGCGTCGAACAAGCCGTGCAGCGGGTCGGCCTTTGCCTTGCCGGCCTTATGCACCTTGGCGATGACGGGCGGCGCGGTCTCTACGCGCCAACTCACGGCCTTGATAATCTGTTTCAGGTCGGCCGATGGAAGCTTAAGGTCTGCCTTCTTGAGCGCTGCATCCACGCAAGAGCGGAAGACGTTGTGATCCTCGAAAGGCGTATCTCCCAACAGCGCTCGCAGCTTCGTCGCGACTTCGATGAGGCGCCCGTCACGCTCCCATGTCTTTGGGTCGAGCAGTTTCTTTTTCTTCTTCTCGGGCAGACCCCTCTTTGTTACCCCTGCCTCTTCGTCATCGCCTTCGTCTTCGTCGCTGCCCCAATCCATAAGGCGTTTCTCCAGAGCCTCCGAAATCTTGCCGA
>NFUO01000142.1 GCA_002197545.1 Acidobacteria subdivision 2 bacterium RH1 MAG20
AGATCACGACTTAGAGATGCAGACGGTGGGCGAGCGCCTCGCCACGCTGGAATTGCTCAGCGCGAAGATTGCGAAGATCATGCTGCAAGAGCGTGAGCCAATTGATAAAACGATCTTCCTGAGTGCGACGGCGCCCTGGACGGCTGATTATCGGAATCGCAAGCATTTATTTGTCTATTCGCCTGTCTCGCAGCTGCTCTCATTGCAAGATTTCGGCCAGATTCTTATCCCGGCGAATAGCTGGACCTTCTTCGATCCGCCACCTGGCTGTCGTATTTTCGCCCCCAACGATCAGCTTCCTGTCCCATTGCTCGTGCGCGCAACGGATGAGATGTTTATCCCGTCCGGCGACGTGCCCGGCAAAGGCGACTATTTGGAATATGCGGGACTCTCTGGGGCTGCGCTCAATGTGCTGATCTTGCCGATTACGGACGTATCAGCTTTCAAATCATTCGGCCTGACGATCTCCGGCACCTGGTCTGGACAGGTGGTTTGCGAGGCCAGCAATGACCAGGTAAACTGGGAAACCATCACGGTCAATTCGACATCTTCCACGGTGGGATTCTCTGGACATATCAGCACCAATTCGACGTATGTGGGGCCGATTGCCTTCCGTTATTTGCGCATCAGGATCAACGCCTATAGCAGCGGCACCGTCAACGGGGTGCTCGAACTCTATACCTATCCCCTACCTGCACAGATCTATACCCTGGTCAATCAAAGCGGCATTGTGCTGAATGCCGGGTCAAACATCATCGGCGGGATCAACAACGACGGCACCACTCCGACGGCGATCGCCGCTGCAGTTGCCGCGAACACGATCATCAAGGCCTCGGCCGGGCGCCTCGCCTCGGTGCTGGTCACGGCAGTAGGCACCGCAGCCATGCTCATCTACGATAACGCGACGACGAACGCCGGCACCGTGATCGGCTACATACCGGCCAGCGCGGCTCTCGGCACGATCGTCTTCTTCCGTATGCCAGCCTCAAACGGTATCACCGTCGCGGGCAATGCAGCCAATCCGGGGGTCACGATCGCATGGACGTAACAGCAGAGAGTAAATCATCAACCGCGCTACGGGAGGCACTACGCAATGGACGAAGAACAGCTTCGGCAATTCCAACTGTTGACCCAGGGCGTGTCAACGCTCAGCCAGACGCAGGAAGCGATGATACGCCGGCAGGATCAACTCTTCAGCGAGTTCAGCAACATGACGACAAAATTGCTGCAAGTCGTGGAGACGTTGGAAACGACCAACGAGGCGTTGCTGCAAAGTCTGTCAGAGAACGACAGCAACCTGGACGATCTGGCAACGATCAGCGCGGGACTCACGGAAGTGAGCAAGCAGCTCAAAAGCTTCCTGCCCGCGAGCCAGCAGTTAGAGCAGAGCCAGAACAACGCATCGGGCGACTTGAACGGCTAGAACCACCCTCGCCGCTGGAAAGTGCGGCCATCGCCGGAGACTTTCTGCCGGGCCTGGGCAGGTCAGAGCCGGAGCCGGAGGCCTCGCCGATGGCACCGGAGCCGGAGCCGATCAAGCGTGGGCGAGGGCGGCCACGCAAAGAGCCAGCGCCGGCACCTGCTCCAGCGCACAAAGAAGATAGGCCAGCGCAGCTCAAGGAAGAGAAACCAAAGGGGCTGCCGTGGTTCAGAGAGCAGGAAACCTTGTCGGAGAAGGAGGCCGCCGCGCTCTATGAACCGTTCAAGGCCGCGATGGGCGATTACTTTGATTATGCCGACGAATACATCTGGTACAAAGAGCAGCACACCAACGACACGCCGATCTGGGGGAATGCCGACGATGACGAGCTATCGGCACTCGCCAGAATCATGATCAAACAGGGCAAACGATCACCTGCAGCGGCCACGATGGTCAGGGGTATCGTCAACGGCGACGACTACATCATGGCTGCGGTCTTCATGGTCCCGCGCTACGTGGAATCGCAAAAGAGGCTGCGGGCCGCGCCCAAGCGCGAAAAACCGGAGAGAAGAGGGAGGCGCTAAGCAAGCCTATGCGCATCGATATCAACGGGATGGCATGTGAGATGCCGCCAGATGTTCAGGCAAAGCTGTTGGACTATGTGCAGACCGACATGGAGCAACGCTATGCAAAAGATATGGACGGGGCCATGAAAGCACTGGCCAAGGCTTTTACGCGCAAGATGCTTCTCGATATGGAGCGGAAGGCGCGCAAGATCGGTGGCGAAGAGGCTGCCGCTCGCTTCCGACCTCCGAAGCGCATGGACCCGAATTTGTTTCTGGCGAACGTGATACGAGATTTTGGTGAGGAGGCGCTCAAGCATGTCTGTCTCTACATCTCGCTCGATGAGTCTGGCGAAACCTACGTCGTTAGCGATCTCAGCGCCGGTCGGATTGAGCAAGGTGAAAGTCAAGCTCGGAGACAGGTGGTTAGTGCCGGGGATGACGGAGAGTGGCAAGACCACCTTCTCGAAGCTCCTGGCGATCAATCTATCGAGGCTCTACCC
>NFUO01000143.1 GCA_002197545.1 Acidobacteria subdivision 2 bacterium RH1 MAG20
ATTACCTGACCGGGCTGTCGAACGGTGGAGAGCTGGCCGAGTGCGCCTGCCAGAATGTTGCGGCCTTGCTCGCTGACGTTAAGCCCGGAACTCTGTACCTGCCGCCGCCAGCCAGTTGTTGAGGGATTACTCCCCGACGCCTGCACTCCTCGATAGAAAGACCGTCACGTCCCGGGTTCTGCCTGACGGTCTTTCTTAAAATCCGACGAGTGCCCATCGCAAATGCCGTCAAGCGTTTCGGCTTGGATAGGAAAAAGACCGTCACAAGCCGTGCAGTCGCGTTCAGCGGGCGAGTCCCAGAATCACTCGCCGTTCCAGTTGCTCGATGATGGCGCCGAGTTCCGACGCGCGCCAACGGACATATACCTCCGCCCCCAACTCCGAATAGGAGCTGGCGAGTTGGGCTCCTTGCATCGCCCGCCTCGTCTCCGTCTACTCATGGCGGACCCGGCCATCACGCCGCAGAGGTCGTTCGCGACGGTCGCCTTGCACTCTGTTGGCGGCGTTCGCGGCTTCGTGACCCAGGAGCTGCGCCATCTCACTATGCACCACTTTTCTGGCCATCTACACGCTGACTATTGCCCGAAGGGATACCGATGCGATACTGCATTGATGCACGTAAGAAGTTTGAAACACGAGCTTGCAAGACTGCAGAATGCGTAGCGATGTTGGCGTGACACGATGCATGGGTGAGCGCCAAATAGAGATTCGCCGGGAGATTTTGAATGGGTGCAGTGATGCTGCAGGGCACCGGCTCGGACGTGGGTAAATCGGTTTTGGTTGCAGGGCTCTGCCGAGCCCTCGCAAACCGCAGGCTCACAGTACGCCCCTTCAAGGCGCAGAACATGTCTAACAATGCCGCCGTCACCGTGGACGGCGGCGAAATCGGTCGAGCCCAAGCCACCCAAGCGATTGCTTGCCGCGCTGCGGCGACAGTCGAAATGAACCCGGTTCTCCTTAAACCGCAGAGTGACCAAACCTCGCAGCTCATCGTGCTCGGTCAGGTTCGCGGCACCCTCCATTCTGCAAAATGGGGTGAGGGCCGTGTAGGCCTCCTGCCCGAGGTCCTTGAATGCTTTCGTCGGCTGCACTCCGATGCCGATATCGTTGTTGTTGAGGGCGCCGGATCGCC
>NFUO01000144.1 GCA_002197545.1 Acidobacteria subdivision 2 bacterium RH1 MAG20
AATCGCCAGTGCTGCGGCCACCGTAGAAGCGAGGGTGAACCAAGTCATGTCGCGCATTTTAAGACTCCTTTTCCGTTTCCGATTTTGGCTCCAGGGACTGGATGCCGCCAGCGATATAGATCAACGCCAGCATTCCGAAGATGTATGCCTGCACCAGAGCCTCGACGATATGCAGCAGCAGAATCGGCACGGGCACAAGAAAACCGGCCACCACCAGAATCAGCAAGGCCGCCATTTCAAGACTGAAGATGTTTCCGAATAGCCGCACCGCCAAGGCAATCGTGCGGGAAATCTCACTGATGATGTGGAAAGGGACCATCACGGGGTTCGGCTCCATATAATGCCGCAGATACCGTTTGAGACCATGTGCCCGAATTCCAAACCAGTGCACCGACAGAAATACCAGGATCGCCAGCGCGGCCGTGGTCGATAAATCCGCTGTGGGGCCGTGAAGCGCGGGAATCACACCGGCAACATTCGCAATAACCGCGAAGATCCAGAGTGTACCGATAAACGGCAGAAGTCTCAGCGACTGCCCCGGTGACACCGCCTCGATCGCATCCTGGATCGCTGAAACGATTCCCTCGAGTGCAACCTGCCGGGGACCAGGCTCAAGGCTGAGCCGGCGCGTCGAGAACCAGGATAGGAGGAGCAGGAACAGCATGATTCCCCAAGTCGTCGCGACCGTCTCGTTAATGGGCAAGGGGCCGATTCGGAACAGTGCCGCGGGCTGATTGCCGGGATTCACGACTGGCCCTTCTGGATGAAAAGATACACGTTGACGGCGCCAACAAAGATCCCTAAGACGAGCAAGGAGATCGTCCAATGCCATTGGTAGCGCCCATCCAGCCACAAGCCGAGGTACGCGCCACCAATTACGGGCAGCACGAACATGAAACCGAGGGTCCCTAAGTAGAGCGTTTGCCGGAGCAACCTCGGCCGGTCCTTCTCAGCCTGCTTCATTCGGCGGACCTGTTTTTGGACGCTGGCCTGAAGCTCCTGCTGGCGGGAGCGCATGTCGCCGGGCGGATTGGTCATAATCCCTCTCCGCTACGCTTCAGTTTCCACAGCCGCTTGAACATCTCTTCCTCCAACCGCTGCAGGCTCTGTTTCACAGCTTGCAGGTTGTCTTCCTCGACCAGCAGCTCCTGCCGGAGTGCGGTGCCGATGCTGTCGTAGTCCTTGCCCCGGAGATAATGTCTCGTGGCGAGATAGAGCGCGCCGTCAAGGAAGTAGGCGAGAGCTCCCGGCATGGCCAGGTATTCCCACTCTTCGCCGAGTACTCGGAATCTCGCCAGTCCAAAGTTGAGGAGGGTCATCATGCGCGCATGCCCGGGCAGTACTCCGAAGCTGCCGGAGGCATCCTCTCCGACAAAGCTGACGATGTTCTCGACCAGTTCGTACTGAGTTGTGCTTTCGAGGTGCAGCGCAAAGGTCTTCACGGGCGCACCGCCTGCATGCTGCCTCGCATGTAGCACTGATCTTCAGCAAGGTCGTCATAGTCCCCATTTAGAAAGTGTTCGCAATCGCGCAAGGTTTCGGCCAGGGGCAACGACACGCCGTGGATGCCGGTGTGTTCCGCGACGACGTTGAATGGCTGCGTCAGGTAGCGCTGCAATTTTCGCGCGCGCAGTACAACGCGGCGATCGCTTTGTGACAATTCCTCGATGCCGAGCATTGTGATGATGTCTTCGAGTTCGCGATAGCGCGCCAGATGCTCCCGAACTTTCGCTGCGACGCTGTAATGCCGATCTCCGAGTACGTGACGGTCCATGAGCTTGCTGGAGGACCGGAGCGGATCGACAGCGGGATAGATGCCCTTGGCTGCTTGAGCTCGTGAAAGAATGACGGTGGT
>NFUO01000145.1 GCA_002197545.1 Acidobacteria subdivision 2 bacterium RH1 MAG20
GAATCCGATGCGCCGAATGTTTTTCCGGGCGCGGCGGACGAAGCGGGCAGCGCTGGCGGCGGAGGGGGTCCGAGTGACGTAAAGCAGACCGGCAACATTCACGGACCATCGATGCACAAGCGCGGAGATACAGAGCAGGGCTTCAAGGATGCGGACGTCATCGTCGAAGGGCACTACGTCACCCAGGTGCAGACGCACTCGGCGCTGGAGACGCACGGCGTGGTGGCAGACTGGAAGCCCGACCTGCTGACGGTGTACGCCTCCACGCAGGGCACCTCCGGCGTCCGTGAAGAGCTGGCGGGCTTTTTCAAAATTCCACTGACAAAGGTTCGCGTCATCACCGAGTTCATGGGCGGCGGCTTCGGCGCCAAGTTTGGAGCCGGCAATCCGGGCGTGGTCGCGGCCGCGCTGTCAAAGAAGTCCGGCGCTCCGGTGCGGCTGATGCTTGATCGCGAAGAGGAGCATCTTTCGGTCGGGAACCGGCCGAGTTCCGATCAGATGCTGAAGATCGGCGCAAAGAAAGACGGCACCCTCACGGCGATTCATTTGATTGCCTACGGCACGGCGGGCTGCGGAACAGGCGCAGGCTGCTCCGGTCCTGCAGCAAATCTGTATCAAAGTGCTTCTCTGCATACGGAGGAGAACGACGTCTTCATCAATGCGGGACCTGGCGCTGCGATGCGCGCTCCCGGGCATCCGCAGGGCGCATTTGCTCTGGAACAGACCATGGACGATCTGGCGGTGAAACTCAACATGGAGCCCCTTGATCTGCGAGACAAGACAGACTCGCATCCGGTGCGCCGGGTGGAGCGGCAAGTCGTGCGGGAAAGCGACCTGTGGAAGTCGCGCAATCCTGTTGCCGCCGCCGACCGCGGGCCGGTGAAGCGCGGCGTTGGATTCGCGCAGTCGGTCTGGTATCGATTCGTCAGCATGGGTTCGTCGGCGGAAGTGCGCGTTCACAAGGACGGATCACTGGAAGTGATGTCTGGCGTGCAGGACATTGGTTCCGGCATCCGGACGGTGATGGCGCAGATCCTC
>NFUO01000146.1 GCA_002197545.1 Acidobacteria subdivision 2 bacterium RH1 MAG20
CCGTACCATTGCCGGGAAAACGCAGGCGCCACAACGTAGCCGACATGATGTCGACGGCCAATGCCGCGCCGGTCACAAGGTGAATGGAAATTGGGGGCAAATTTGGCTTAAACATCGGACACCGCGTAAAAAGTGTACCGTGCTCAATCCCGCTGTCGCCGAGCGGAATGCCCGTCGTAAGTGGAGAACATTATGGCAACCGATGATGACCGCTCCGGCTCCACTGATGAACTGCCGTTCTGGCGGCGCAAGTCATTGGAGCAAATGACGGATTCGGAGTGGGAAAGCCTCTGCGACGGCTGCGGCAAGTGCTGCCTCAACAAGCTCGAGGAAGAGGGCACCGACCGCACATTCTATACCAATGTCGGCTGCCGGCTGCTCGATGGACGGACTTGCCGCTGCCGCGATTACACGCACCGTCTGGAGAAGGTGGACGATTGTGTCCGGCTCACGCCGGAAACGCTTAAGACCATCACCTGGCTGCCGCCATCTTGCGCCTACGTGCTCCTCGCCAAGGGCAAAGACCTTTACTGGTGGCATCCGCTGATTTCGGGCGACCCGGAGACGGTGCACAGTGCGGGTATTTCGGTGCGCGGGCGCGTGCATGCCAGCGAAGCGGAAGTTCCCGATGATATGCTTGAGGACTATATCGTGACCTGGCCGCTCAAGCTGCCGAAACGGGCGCGGCGAGCGCCGTAAGGTCTCGGTGGGCTTAAGCCCGGCGTGTTAATTTTGGATCATTGGCCGCCGCCACTACAATGGGCACGCCTGCTCTGCGGGCGCAGCGGTTGCTTTGCGATGTGGTGCACGCCAAGTGATGCCGGTTGTCCGTGAGCGCGGCTCGGGGGCTTTATTTTTTAGGACGACGCACATTTGACTGAGATGACGAGCGAATCGACCTCCCGGGATATTTTGACGGCGGCTGCCGATGTCGCGGTCGCCGACGTATCGCGCGCCACGTCGGCGGCGCGGCGTCCGCCTGCGTCGCATTCAGCGGTCGCCGAGCACGCGGCCGCA
>NFUO01000147.1 GCA_002197545.1 Acidobacteria subdivision 2 bacterium RH1 MAG20
GCTCCTGGGAGTAAAAAAGACGGCCACTGCGGATGAAATTCGCAAGGCCTTTCGCAAACTCGCCCGCAAGTATCACCCGGACGTGAATCCGGGCGACAAAAAGGCGGAGGAGAGGTTCAAGGAGATCTCGGAAGCGAACGATATTCTGAGTGATCCTAAAAAGCGAAAGATCTTCGATCAGCTCGGCTTCTACTCCGATCAGATTGATCCGGCTACCGCCGAGGCCGCGACCCGGGGAGAGTACGGAGGTTTTCCCGGTGCGGGGAGTGCCCGAGGCCGGGCAGGCGGGCAGGGGGTGCCCTTCGATTTTGAGGGCTTTGACTTCTCTGACTATGGCCGGGGCGGCGAATCGGCCGGAGCTGGCGGCGGGTCTGCCTGGGGCAGCATGCGGGATATCTTCTCCGGCATGTTTTCCCATGGGCAGCGGGAAACGGCCGGTCCCCAGGCGGGAACCGACCTCGAATACCAGGTCAACGTCGATTTCTGGACCTCCGTCCGGGGTGGAACGGTTCGGCTGCAGATCATGCGGCAAGAGGTCTGCACCACCTGCAAGGGAAGGGGTTCCACCGGTACGCCCGCAACCTGCCCGGAGTGCCACGGCACCGGCCAGGTGCAGCAGATGGGCGGCCGCATGAAATTTAATGTCCAGTG
This sequence comes from Acidobacteria subdivision 2 bacterium RH1 MAG20, assembly GCA_002197545.1. The sequence continues at coordinate 652 of NFUO01000147.1, forward strand.
TCCGCGCTGCGGCGGTTCGGGCAAGATTGAGAACTCGTGCCCGACCTGCCATGGAGAGGGCACTCTGCGGCGGCCGGAGTCGGTCGAAATCCGCATCAAGCCGGGTACGCGTGACGGGCAGAGGATCCGCCTTGCCGGGAGGGGCAATGCGGGGATCAACGGCGGACCCGCGGGAGACTTGTATCTCATCATTAAGGCTGGTTCCCACCCTGTGTTCACCCGTGTTGCGGATGAGATCCTTGTGACCATTCCGGTCACCGTCACAGAGGCCGCTCTCGGCGCCAAGATCGAGGTTCCGACGATCGACGGAAAAGCGCAGCTTAAGATTCCTCCCGGAACCCAGAGCGGACAAAAGCTCAGGATGCGTCAAAAAGGGGTGCCCTCC
>NFUO01000148.1 GCA_002197545.1 Acidobacteria subdivision 2 bacterium RH1 MAG20
ATTGTTAGACGCGCAAACACCCACGGCACACAAACCGTGCCGTGGCTACCCTTGCGATGATGAGCATCATTTCTTGTCTTGTTGCTTACTTAGAACTACAACGAATCGCAGGACCATCACAGTGGCCAAACAAGCTGCGTCTGCGCCGTCCGCCGTGGTCGTAGTTAATGAGTCTCAGTCAATCTCGATATCGCCCGAGCCGGTGCGCAACTGAAGCTGTGGGCCGCCCTTGCCCACCACTCCTACGAGAGTGCCCTTGCGCACGGTTCCCTGGGCGGAGACGGAACGACGAGTAATGATGCGGCCTGAGTCCGCGTGCGCGTCAATAGCAAAGCCCGCATCCGCTGGCAGACGGACAACGAGCCCTCCGGAGCCCGAATGCAGACTCCAATCGCCCGCCGCGCGACCTTGAGCTGTAATATCACCGCTGCCGGTGCCGACACGCAGGGAGCCATTCACGCCGCTCAGGCGCACGTCTCCTGAACCGGTGCTCACCTTTCCACTGCCGCCATTGTTATCCTGCACGGTTACGTTGCCGCTGCCCGTGCTCACATAAAACGCGCCGCCCACGCCCTCGGCCTGAACCGCGCCGCTTCCGGTGCTGAGGTGAACTTCTCCCTTTATCGACTCCGCGTGAATGTCTCCCGATCCGGTCGTCGCGGTCAACTCATTCTGGACGTCCGCGATCTTCAGGTTCCCAGAACCGGTCACAGCCTTTACCGGTCCTTGGACACCGCTCACGGAGACGTCCCCCGAGCCGGAATTGGCCTTTAATTGAGTGCCGGAAGGAGTTTCGATCTCGTAGTCGATCGAGACGTGGCGCCGCAGCTCCGGATCATCAATCCGCCCGATACGAATGAAGTTGCCATCCTGAAGGATGGGCGGATTCGATTCGAGTTGGCGGATCGCCGCCTCGGCGTTCCCCGAACCTCCGAAAAACCAGTGGTTGTTGGGCTTGATGACGCCGTGGACGTGGACGGCCCGTGAGCTGCCCGGCCGGATGGTAATATTCCCGGACCCGGTTGACACTTCAAGCTCAACCGCACCGGTCACCGCCAGCGTCCGGTCAAACGAACCCTGGCCGGCTGAGTCGAACCCGGCCGCGCCCAGCGCCACGGCCGCCAAAGACGAAATCACCGCGGCCAGCAGTAGCGGCCGCATCACGCGCAATATCCTTTGTGTATTCATTCTAATCCTCCTTGTTGCCATCTAAATTGTAGCGGCGGCGTCCCGCCGCCGGTTTTCCGGCG
>NFUO01000149.1 GCA_002197545.1 Acidobacteria subdivision 2 bacterium RH1 MAG20
CGATGGCGGCGTCTGCACCGGATCGATGCGCAGGCCGGAGAGCTCCTCCGTTGCGGCCATGGCCCAGTGGGAGCAGGGGTTCTACGAATCGAACTTTACCCATGCAAATGTCGGACGGGTGACACGGCACAAGGGCGGCTTTGAAGCCCTGTGGGCAGGCCTTGCGAACAAGCGAAAACCGTTTCCGAGAGAGACTCTTATTCAGTTGCCGGGAACCTTGTCGCAGTTCGTAGCGGAAGGAAGGCAATAGTATGCGAACTGAGCACATGCTTCCTGCTGGCTTTCTGGAAAACAGGCGAATCCATGTCCTCATTCTCGGAGCTGGAGGCACCGGCAGCGCGGTCGCAATGGGTCTGCCGTATCTCGACCAGGCGATGCGGGCATGGGGCCACCCAGGCGGGCTCGATGTCACCATGATGGATGCCGACACGGTTTCAGAAACCAACTGCATCCGGCAACCATTCTCAGTCTCCGACATAGGCTTGAACAAGGCGACGGTGCTGATCAACCGCATCAACCTGTTCTGGGGCACCCGATGGAAAGCGCAGCCTGTCTACATCGAGGAACGTGTCTTGCGGCGAAACTCTGAGACGCACCCGGACATCCTCATCGGATGCGTCGATACGCGGCGCGCGCGGCAGACCATCGCCAAGGCGCTGGCAAAGACGTTCAACACCACCACGTATTGGCTCGATCTCGGCAACAATGCCGCAAGCGGCCAATACGTCCTCGGTCAGCCGTTGAATGCGCGTAACCGGAGAAAGGTCGACCGGCTGCGCACGGTCAGCGAACTCTATCCGGAGATCGCCGATACGGAGGCCGGTGAAGATCCGCTGCCGAGCTGCTCTGCCGTCGAAGCGCTGAACCGGCAGGAACCGTTCATCAACCAGACGCTTGCCTCCAGCGCTCTCGCAATGCTTGCGCGACTCTTCCGCTACGGGAGGCTCACGCATCATGGGGCCTTTTTCAACGCAGCAACGGGGCAGATGTCCGCGTTACCCGTAGATCCTGAGTTATGGAGACGCACCCGGCGGCGCTCCCGAAAATGCGCGCTTTCTTTCGTGAAACATTGAAGCATTTCTCAACTCTGGGCGGTATCGTGGATCGTACCGGAGGTGCGCCATGAAAATGCCATTCGACCCTGCTCTCTCGCTCGAAGCCAAAGCGTTGACCGCACTTGCATTTCGTAATGGTCCGATCGAAGACCTGCATGCAGGGAAGTCCTGCGGTCTCTGTAGCGGCAGGCCTGAGTATTCGCACGTCTCGAATGAAGAGATGAAAAAGATCATGAAAGCGGCAGTGACCGCGATGTATCGATTGCTTTGGCAGCGAGAAAACGATCCTCCCGCTTATCGAAAGTCCCTCGCCTTCGGGCAACGGTACACCCAACACTGGGACGATCCCGATGTTGAGACACCGCGCCCGGGATAACCCGCACCACCTCGTCGAGGTGAGTCACTCAAGGAGAACCGAAAATGTTCAAGGAGCTTGTACCCATCCTGCGTCATCGCGCTGTGCTGATGACCTTAACGCTCGTTGACGAGGACCAGGTCCGAGTCAACATCATTCCGAAAAAGATCAAAGATGGTGAGAATGACGCTCTCACCACGCCACTCAGTGTGACCGGTACTGCCGAAGAACTGGATGCCGAACTCTCGTCGACGCTTGTCGGCTTCGTTGGCTCTCATCTTCAGCTGAAGAACACCCTGGAGAAGGCGAAGGCTGAGATGGACGCGGCCGCCAAGGCGGCGCAGGCGGAAG
>NFUO01000015.1 GCA_002197545.1 Acidobacteria subdivision 2 bacterium RH1 MAG20
AACTTCCACAACAGCCGCGCCAATTTCTTGCGCCGGATCGCGATCTCTTTTTGCTGCCGGCCTTCGCTCTTGGCCAGCACATACATCTCGCCATCCTGACTGAACAGCTTCACTTGCACCGAGTCGCGCACTTTCTTCCAAGGCAGCTCCAGCCAGTGCTTCTCGTACTTGTTCACGCGGGCTTTGGGTGTGCCCACCAAATAAAATATCTGCCTCTCGGCCTCGCGCATTTCCTTCAATACCGCTTCGGTGGGGATGCCGCGATCCATCAACCACACCCGGCGTGCCTGGCCGTACAGGCTCTCGATCTTCGTTAGAAATCCGCGCAGCGTGGTCTTGTCCGACGTGTTGCCGTCCATCACCTCGTAGGCCAAAGGGAAGCCCTCCGGTGTGATCACCAGCGCCACGACGACCTGCTTGCAGTCCGGCCGCCCATCCCGGCTATAGCCGCGCTTGGCCTTGGGATTCTGTTCCGCTTCCCCCTCCACGTAGGTGCTGGTCAGATCGTACAGCAGCACGTCGAAGGACACCTCGAACAGATTCCTCCACCGCTGCTGGAGATCCACGAACAGAGCTGGTTTGTGTTTTAGTATCCGGTCCAGGCAGCGATACAGCCGGTCCTTTTCCGCCACCGCGAAATCCACGCCCAACAACACATCCATCGCGCTCTGATCGAACCAGTGCCGGTGCAGCCGAAACTCGCTGCCCGGATCGATCAGCCGGTTGACCACCAGCAATTCCAGCACCTGCGCCCAGCTCACCTCTTCCCGGCCGCGCTCCAGTTTCTGTTCCCAAAACCGATCCAGCTCCAATGGCTGCCACAACTCGCACCCCAGCCAGCAGTTGCCATACGGCCGCGCACGGCGCAACTTCATCTCGCTGAGTTTTACCTGGAGGCTGTCCACGGCTCCCGCCGGGATCGGCCGGTCTTCCGGAAACAGACTTAGCGTAGCCGCAGAAATAAATACTACCAAGTAGTCGTTTCTATTTCATAACCTGCTTTCGCCTCACCTCTGGAACTGAAAGCGTCAATTGGCCTGAACTTCAGACCCGCATGTTTCTTGTGGCTACCGAAAGGTAGTGGCAGGGGGCGCGTGGATTTGTTATAGTTCCGAACAAGAGGACCGGATTAAACCGGAACTATAACATTATGAGGCCTCTCTCCTTCCGCTCCGACGAACTGCGCTCGTTGCTTCTGCGCAGCAAGATCGCCACCCTCGACGAACTGAAACAAGCCCTCGGCACCCCGGGTCGACGTCACCGTGTTCCGCAAACTCAAGCCGCTGGATTACCTCACCAGCTACTCCCATCGCGGCCGATACTATACCCTGCGTGAAATCGCCCGTTTCGACGAGAAAGGACTGTGGTCGCATGCAACCGTCTGGTTCTCGCAGTTCGGCACGCTGCTGGCGACCGCGGAGTCATTCATCCATCGTTCTCCCCGCGGGTATTTCGCCGATGAACTGGCCCGTGCCTTGCACGTCGATGTGCAGGACGCGCTGCATCTACTGGCGCAACAACGCCGGGTTACCCGCCAGATCGTTTCGGGTTTGTATCTGTGCACGGCCATAGACCGCACCATCCAGCAAGGGCAACTTGTCACGCGCCGCAATGTGGAAGCCGTTCCCACTGTGGCGGATGCCTC
>NFUO01000150.1 GCA_002197545.1 Acidobacteria subdivision 2 bacterium RH1 MAG20
ACCGCTTTTGCCCACGATGTCCGCAACCACCGAATCGAGCTTGATGTTGGCGTCTTCGAGCGTCTTCTGCAGCCGCTGGATATGGCTGGCCTTCTCGCGGACCAGCTGTTTGCGCGTGCGCAGCAGCGCGCGCATATCCTGCGTCTCGGATTCCGGCACGAAGCTCGCTCGGATCAGACCGTGGGCCAGCAGATCGGCCAACCAAGTCGCGTCGTTGATGTCGGTCTTACGGCCCGGGACGTTCTTGACGTGTGCGGCATTGGCGAGCACCAACGTCAACTCGCTGTCGGACAGAATGTGCCAGACCGGTTTCCAGTAGACTCCTGTTGCCTCCATGGCGACATGGGTGCAACCGTTCGACGCCAGCCACTCCGACAAGCTGACAAGGCTCGCTGTCGTCGTGTTGAATGTTTGCACCTCGGTGACGACTTCACCACCGGATGCGATGCGTGTGCAGGCGACCACGCTGTCTTTGTGGACATCGAGACCGGCACACCGCGGATAAAGGACTTCCATCTACCCCTCCTGGCTACACTGCGCAGTGTCGGCGTGGAATCCACGTTATTTGAAGTCTACAAAGCGTGCTCCACGGCCGTCTCCGACCATTGGCACAATCTGGGATGCTCAGGGATTCCGGGTCCAACTTTTTATCGGGCTCAATCGCACCATTGAAAGACCGACCTCAGTGCCGACACGTGCTCAGCTTACCAAGTTTCGTGCGCTGCGGGTCGGGGCACCCCGGTGAAGAACTTTTTAAGTAATTGATTTCGCGTTAGATTCCCGATCTGCCGGCTTCGGGACATGGCCTGGCGCAAAACTGCCGCAGCGCGCCGTTGCCGGATGCCGGCCGGCGGGAGCTTCGGCGGCCGCAATTTATTGGCAATTATTCATTAGGCTAAGCGGGCGGCTCACACTATATGGCGCGGGCCGGCACCAATGAACGCCCAAAATGGACGAGCGAACGCGCAGACCGGATGAGGACTTGACGCCGACCTTTCGCCGTGCGGCGCCAGAGCCCATTGTCAAACGCCGCAGCCTCTCCAAGCTCGGCATCGGCATCGGGCTGATCCTGGTCGCCGCTCTCGGCCTCGGCATCTATCAGATCGCGCGGTATGTGCAGGCGCCGCAGCCAGCCACCAGTCGGTTTCAGGGCGCCCCTCAATCGGTGGGCGCGGCGACCGCTGCCCTCAATAACGTGCCCGTTTACGTGAGTGCGCTTGGCACTGTCACTCCGCTCGC
>NFUO01000151.1 GCA_002197545.1 Acidobacteria subdivision 2 bacterium RH1 MAG20
AACTTCGACTTGGTCACCGAATCATTCACGTTGATCGCCGGAACCAGCAGCTTGCCCTGTTCCATCATCTTGTAGAGCCGGTGCACGCCCGTCGTGGTCTCCTCGCTCACCCCGCGCCAATCCTTCACCACCTTGTGCCAGTGCTGCGGGTCCTCGGCATGCACGCGCTTCAGCAAGTCCTTGATTACCTGCTCCTCGTGGTTGCCGCTGGGCGTGTTCACCCAGTCGTCGCCTTTTTCCATCTCATAGCCTTTGTGAATCAGCAGCGTCACGTCTCCGCCGTCATCCACCACCAACTCCGGCCCGTTGCCGCCCTTGTGGCTCAGTGCCTTGTAGGTGCAGTCCCAGTACTCCTCCAGTGTCTCCCCTTTCCACGCAAATACAGGGACTCCGCTCAATGCAATTGCCGCCGCCGCGTGGTCCTGCGTGGAGAAGATGTTGCAGCTTGCCCAGCGCACTTCCGCGCCCAGGCTCACCAGCGTCTCAATCAGCACCGCTGTCTGGATGGTCATATGCAGCGAACCGGTCACGCGCACGCCGGCCAGCGGCTTCTCTGCCGCATATTTGTTCCGGATCGCCATCAGCCCCGGCATCTCGTGCTCGGCAATCCCAATCTCCTTGCGGCCCCACTCCGCCAGCGATAAATCCGCCACTTTGTACTCGGCCTGCGCCACATCCACGGTCGTTGCTGCCATCTTGTCGCTCCTCAAATCGAGTTATCGTGATATGTTGATATCTATCAGAATCAACTTATGCCGTCAATTGTAAAAATCCTTCGCGCCGCCGCCGACCCCTCCCGGCTTCGCATTCTTCTGCTTCTTCGCGCTGAGGAACTCTCGGTCGCCGAGTTGCAGGAGATCCTCATCATGGGCCAAAGCACCATCTCCACGCACCTTTCGCAGCTCCGCCAGGCCGGCCTGGTGGAGGACCGCCGCGCCGGCAAAGGCAGCCTTTATCGCCTGACCGCCGAAACCGGCCAAGGGGCCTTCTCCGCTCTCCTTGCCCAGGCTGAATCCGAAATCGGTGAGGCTGCTTCTGACCAGGCCGGCATGCGCCGCGTGGTGAAGAAGCGCCAGGACAAGATGCGCGCTTTCTTTGACAGCGTGGCCGGCCGCCTTGGTCCTGATTACGTCCCCGGCAAATCCTGGAAGAGCCTCGCGGAGGCCCTTCTCCTGCTGCTGCCTCCCATGACGATCGCCGATCTCGGAGCCGGCAACGGGAGCTTCGCTCTCTTACTTTCCCAAAGGGCCACGCAAGTCCTTGCAGTCGACTCTTCTGAAAAAATGCTCGAGGTCGGCCGCGCGCAGGCCCGCGCATTCGGCATCGCCAACATTGATTTCCGTCTCGGCGATATGGAAGAACTACCCATCGACAGTGACTCGGTGGATCTGGCCTGCTTCTCGCAGTCGCTGCACCATGCCGCGCATCCGCCGCGGGCCGTCCGCGAGGCCTCTCGCATTCTTCGGCCGGGCGGACGCATCCTGATTCTGGACCTGGCCAAACACCGCTTTGAGGAAGCCCGCGAGCTCTATGCCGATGAGTGGCTCGGATTTGCGGAAACCGAGATCGAAACGATGCTCGCCACCTCGCGATTCGTCGATGCGGAGGTCCGCGTTGTGGACAAAGCCCCGGACGGGACACAATTCCAGACTCTGTTGGCGACGGCGGAGAAGCCTGCGCCGAAACCGGAGCCCGCGCCACCATAACCTTCAACGAATCCGAACTCAAGCCGACCTTGTCATGCACGGGGCAACCGCGAAAGCTTGGCGAGGCCGCCTATTTGTCGATGGGCAGGCTGTTGGCTGCATTACATTTCGTAGCATATCTCTTGCATAAATGTGAGGTCATTATGAACGACACGGCCGTCTTGATTCGTTGTCGAACCGCGGGCTCTGCGCTCAGCGCGGCGCGCCTTAAGGAACCTCTGCACAGGTCAGCAACCCGCGTGATATTTGAATAGACTATAAGCATGAAGCG
>NFUO01000152.1 GCA_002197545.1 Acidobacteria subdivision 2 bacterium RH1 MAG20
CGCACCAGCACCTTCGGCTCTTTCTGCCCGTACACGTTGCCTTTCCCGCACTCCGGGCAGCGCTCTCCATGGGTCAGGTTCTGGTGCTTGATATCCACCTTCCCCCCGCCGCTGAACGCCGCTGCCCCTTTGCGGCCATGGCCAGGGGGCGGAGGCGTGTTGGGATCTGGCTGCGTTCCAGTTTGAGAGTCTTCCTGCTTCCCAACCACAGCACTGGTCTTCTCCGTATTGCGGGGCTGCACCAGCATCGACGCCAGAGCATGCAGCGCGTCTTTAAGTTTGCCGTGATCGGACTCGCTCAGTGGCGTTTGACGCGCTCCGTCCAGCACCCGGTCCAACTCTTCCAGGTTCACGTCGATGCGCCTTCTGGGCTTCTTCATGCCGCTCCCCCCAGCAGTTCACGAAAACGCTTCGTCAACGGATATCCCAGAACCTCCTTGATCGACCGGTTCGGAACATAGCTGTTGGATTGTTTGCCTCGCCCAGTGGTGCTGCCCATCAGCACCCAGTTGGCCGCACGGTAACAGGTCCCGCGGAATCGTTCCGGATCCACGAACGTTTCCAGGAAGTAGATCGGATGCCCGTACATCTTCTCCCAGTCGCCGGAGATTCGTGCCGCCATCCGGCCCAGAATATGCGACGCCAGATGCTCCACCCGCACCCAGGGCAGGATCAGGAAGCGCGTGTTGTAGGCGATGAAGCGGATGTTGGCCCGCCGCGCCGCGGCGCTCCAGCCGATGTAGCGATCGCGGCTGCCCAGGTGGCGCGGAGCCGAGCTCCATGCCTCACACGCGATGGGACGGAGAGAATCATGGCGCCGGGCCCACACCAGATACTTCAGATGTTCTCCAACGGGCTGTTCGTAAGCGAGGTAGTGATGTTGCTCCATCAGACTGTTGAACAGCGGCTCGTCAGCCGTTCGCCTCACCTGCTCGAACTCAACAGGCCGCAGTTCAGCGAGCGTGCCGGTGATGGGCGACATGTCAATGAGCATTGGCGCGGGAGGTTCACGCCGCAGGAATGGGTTGAGGGTTTTGAAACGGACAGGCGGCAGTTCGATCTCGCCCGCGCGATGCAGCATGAGCAGCAGACCACGACACACCATGGCGCGCAAGGCGCCATTGGCCTGCTTCC
>NFUO01000153.1 GCA_002197545.1 Acidobacteria subdivision 2 bacterium RH1 MAG20
ATGGCCTAACAGGATCTGAATGGTGCGCAGATCCGCGCCCGCCTCGAGAAGATGCGTGGCGAAGCAGTGACGCAACGTGTGGGGATGCACTTTTTTCTGGATGCCTGCGCGCTGGGCAGCTTCCTTACAGGCGTTCCGAGGTGTTTTCGTATCGATGGGCTGATCACTGTTGTGCTGATTTCGCTACTCTGAATTGGCCCCTTTCGATCGTTTGATTTGGCCCCACCCTACTGAAACTCATATACCGTGTACTCCGCTTGGGGCTCAGTCGCCCAAAGGGAGGCCGGGTGGATAGGAGAGCCAAAGTGGAGCTATTCGAGCAGATACGACGCGAGTACGAGCATGGTGGGGGAACGATCCGAGGAATCGCCAAGAAGCTGGGGATTCACCGGCGCATCGTGCGGGAGGCGGTGCTCAGTGCTGTGCCAGCGGAGCGAAAGAGGCCTGTGCGCGAGAGACCGAAACTGGAACCAGCGAAGACTTTTGTGGAAGCGATTCTGGAAGCGGACCAGAAGGCGCCACGAAAGCAACGGCACACCGCACATCGAATCTGGTGCCGGATTCGAGCAGAGATGCCTGGGGTGCAGGTCGGCGAGTCCTCGATTCGTCACTACGTGCGGGCGAGAAAGATAGAACTGAGACTCGTCAGTCAGGAGGTGTTCGTTCCGCAGTCCTACAGCTGGGGTAAAGAAGCACAGGTGGACTGGTATGAAGCGTATGCGGACATCGGCGAAGAAAGGCAGAAGGCCTACATGTTTTGCATGCGGAGCATGGCTAGTGGCGGAGCTTTCCATTGCGCGTTCCCGCATGCCAGCCAGCAGGCCTTTCTGGAAGCTCACGAGCGAGCGTTTGCCTATTTTGGTGGCGTGTTCCAGATCCTTCGGTATGACAACCTTCGATCAGCGGTGAAAAGGATTCTGCGAGGGCACCAGCGAGAGGAGACCACGCGATTCATCGCCTTCCGATCGCATTGGGATTTCGAGTCCGAGTTCTGTACGCCGGCGGAAGGTCACGAGAAAGGTGGGGTGGAAGGAGAAGGCGGATACTTTCGCCGGAACCATATGGTGCCGGTGCCGAACGTGGCCAGTTGGGAAGAACTCGATGCGTTATTGCTGAGATCTTCCAAGGAAGATGAGCAACGGATCATTGCTGAGCGGAAGCAGACCGTTGGTGCGGGAATGAGTCTCGAGCAGGAGCATTTGAAGAGGCTCAAGGAAGGTTTTGATCTGGCCGCGGTTCACTTCCCCCATGTGAACACCAGTGGTTGCGCGAAGGTGCTGACCAACTTCTATTCGGTTCCTCTGCCGATCGGTCTGGAAGTGCAGGCCAAGGTGCACTCTGCCTACGTGGAGATCTGGCATCAGGGAGAGTGTGTGGCACGGCACGAACGCTGCTTCAACCGGCAACAGAAAGTACTCAACTTGGAGCATTACCTGGATGCGCTGACGAAAAAGCCGGGGGCTTTTGCTGGTTCAACAGCGCTCGAGCAGTGGCGGGCACAAGGGCGCTGGCCGGCCAGCTTCGATCACTTCTGGGAGGCACTGAAGCAACGAAGAGGCAAGCAGGCTGGGACCAGAGCCATGATCGACGTGCTGCTGCTGGGCCGCCAGCATGG
>NFUO01000154.1 GCA_002197545.1 Acidobacteria subdivision 2 bacterium RH1 MAG20
GAAGCCCGGAGGCGTCCTGTTCAGCTCCAATCCGCACGGCGAGAACGAGGAAGGCTGGAACCGCGGGCGCTACGGCGGTTACCACAGTCTTGAAGCGTGGAGTCGCTACATGTCAGATGCGGGGTTCACGGAGCTCGAGTACTACTACCGGCCAGTCGGGCTGCCGCGCGAACGGCAGCCGTGGCTGGCGAGTACGTGGCGCAGGCCCAAAAAGACCAAATAACTGCGTGAGGCGAGCGCAACGCCCGAGCCGCGCGCCGACTTCAGCTACTTTGGCGGGCCGGCAGCAAACACGCTGGATCGGGACCGCATACCCTGCAGGCCACCCGAGAACATTGCGTCTCACTCGGCCAGCCCCGGGCGCAGAACGACGACTGCGCAAGCGGCATAATCGCTTTGGAGCTGAAAAGTGGAACGAGAACTGGAACAACAGCCCTGGCCAGAGCTGGAACAATGAAGGTCGTGGCGAGAAAAACTCAAACGAAATCAATGGTCGGGGTGATAGGATTTGAACCTGCGACACCTACGTACCGAAGGCTTCGCGGGATAATCAGTTCCTGGTCATCCGGAGAAGTTCTTGGTCTCCACGCCGAGGACGCGCTGGTCGCGTAGGGCCGAGAAATCGCGGTCGTGCGTCACCAGCGCGTCGGCGCCAATTGCCAGTGCGCTCGCTGCTTGGACCGCATGCGCCAGCTTCAACTTGCAAGCTGCGCGAAGCCGAGCCGCACTTTCTGCAATCTCCGCATCCAAATCGACGGACGAACCACGACTTGAGCGTGGCCCTGTAGCGCTCGGCGAGGACTTCGTCGCGAACGCTCAACGGGTCCAGTAAGCACCTCGGCGAGCGTCACGGTGGTGAGTGCAAGACGCACGAGTCCTTCATCGCGTGCCTCGAAAACCGGCCTGCGCGCTGCAAACGTGAGGAGTCGTCGGGATGAGGTGAGGTCTATGCATGTGGTGACGATTCTGTTGCAGCCAATTCCTGCGCATGTTTGCGTAGCGAGCGAAGCGCCGCGGGCAACTGCTTGTGCAACGTCCGTCGCA
>NFUO01000155.1 GCA_002197545.1 Acidobacteria subdivision 2 bacterium RH1 MAG20
CCAGTCGCGCCGGGGCGAGCCTGGGCACGACGACCGCAAGTTCCTGGAAGCGCTGCACTTCTTCACGGTCCACAACATCACCTGGCGGGCGCTGCTGGCAGAGTTCGGCAACTGGAACAGCGTCTGGAAGCGGTTCTGGCGGCTCAGCCGTTCGGGTGTGTTCGAGGCGTTCTTCCAGCTCCTGGCGGAGACCAGCAAGACCGCGCACCTGGTGCAGAGGTTCGACAGCACCGTGGTGCGCGCGCATGTCTCGGCGGCGGGCGCAAAAGGGGGCAGGACAATCAGGCGCTCGGCCGCTCGCGCGGTGGCTTCTCATGCAAGATCCACCTCAAAACGGACTTCGACGGCCGACCCATCGCATTCCATCTGACCGGCGGGGAGGCCAGTGACTGCACCCAACTGGAAACGTCCCTCGACATCGGTCCCGACATCAAGCCGCGCGCGGCGCTCACCGATAAGGGCTATGACTCGGCGGCGAACCGCGCCGCCTGTCGCAAGCGCGGCATCGTTCCGGTGATCCCGCGCCGCGAGAACGCCAAGAACAAGCCGCGTTTCTTTCCGAAGTTGCTCTACAAGACCCGCGCCCGGATCGAGCAAGCCGTCGGCAAGCTGAAACGGTTCAAGCGCATCGCCCTGCGCTGCGAAAAGACCGCGGAAAGCTACGCCGCCATTGTCGGCTTCGCATGTGGCCTGATCTTGGTCAAATCCGTCCACAGGGCCTAACAAGGCATATCCGATGATTCCGAAACCCGTTGACCGATTCCTGAGTAGCTTGCCCAGCCCAATGGGCGCACATTATCGCGCTTACAAGGAATGGCCTTGCGGCCTCTTCGTCGTGGAACATGGCGGCGGTAAGATCGGTCGACATAGAGGGCTCTCCTGAACTAACGAACCTTACTCCCCGCTTCCAGAGAACTCGGCAGGTTCTGGGCAAGATCTTCCATACCGAGATTCACACAGACATCGACCAAGTCGTAATTAAGCGAGAGTTCCTGCGAGAGGTCCCGTCGATAGTTGCGTGGAGACATCGACTTATAGCTCTCACTCTTCTTGATTTGGGTGCAATGACCCTCATCAATGTACTCATTTGATATTAAAGTTACATTGCCCCCGCACTTCTTGTGCCAATAGCGGATACCTACTCCCGAATCATAATAATATCGAGACCGACACGCCCTTTCCGTTGGCGAGTTGGAGGGATGCGACCAGAAATTCATCCACCATCCGCAACCCTTTTCGAACTGGTCCTTGCTCGAGCCCCGCGTATTGCAGCCGATAACTTCCCAGTAGCGCCGTTTTCGCGGAAACGGCAGCATCTTCCAGTCGTCGGCCCGAACGGCTGCCATTGCGCCGTCCGGCAATCCGGCAAACAGATCAGCCAGGCGACGCATTTTTTCCCGCCGGAGAATCAGGTCGGCATGCCAGAATGCCATCCGTTCGC
>NFUO01000156.1 GCA_002197545.1 Acidobacteria subdivision 2 bacterium RH1 MAG20
ATCGTGGTTGGCGCAATCGCCACCAGCTGCACATGCGACATCTGGTCTTGCGGAATGGTGAAGAGTTGCGGAGTCGCAGACGTGGATGTCTTCGCGGAAAACGATGTCATCTGATTCGCCCGCTCGCGATCACCGGAGTTACACGCCGTGATGGTCAGCAGAAGCGCGAGCGTCATCGCACTCTGCATCACGCCATTAGGTCGGGTCATCAATGGAATCTTCATGGGATGCTCCTGGTTCCTACGGCTTCGCGAAGCTGCTCGACGGCGAGCAGATAAGACGCGAGTGCCTGACGGTAGCCGAGTTCCGTCGCCCGGTAGCTGCGCTCCGCATCCAGAAAATCAAGCAGGCTGGCTGCTCCGCGACGGTACGCGTATTGGCTGATGTCCCGGGATTGTTGCGCCTCGTTCAGATAGCCCGAGCGATATAGGCCGACGATCTTGTCATTGGCGCGCAAGCTCTCATACGCGTCCCGCACATCTGTCATCACCTGTCCGCTCGCGAATATTTCCTGCTCCTGAGCTTGGGTAATGGCATACTTTGCGCGCGCAATCTCGCCCTGGTTGCGGTCGAAGATCGGTATTTGGATCTGCCCGAAAACTGAAATGTCGCTGAGATAGGCCAGGTGAGTGTAGTTGATCTCTCCTGTAAAATCTCGCTTTCCGTTAGCCTTTTGCAGGCCGTACTGGCTGTTCGCCGCGGTCACTCCCAATCGTGCTGCCTGAAGGTCCGGCCTGTCCTGCAAGGCCTTTGCCTGAAAGTCGTCGAGGTCGCCTTTCACCGGCAGGTAATCGAACGATCCAGCCACGTCAAAGTCCGGCCCCACTGATTCGTAGCCGAGCAGTTGGCGCAGGTCTGAGAGTCCCTGCACTCTGGCAAGCTCAGCCGCAGACACATCCGTCTGAAATTGAAGCAACTGAAGCTTGATCTTCAGCAGATCGTCTTCGCCAGTGTCGCCCGCCTTGTATCGCGCTTGGGCAATTTCCACAATGTTCTGAAAGCCCTTCAGGTCCGCGGTTGCCAACTCGAGAGTGGATTCGGCAAGTTCGACATTGATGAACTGCGAAGCCACACTGAGCGTCAACGTCCGCTCATTGTCGGCCACCTGCGACCGCGATACGGCCGTTTGGTCCCTGGCCGCTTGCAAGCGATGTTGTCGCTTCTTGCCGCGCTCAAACATGTAGCTCACGCCGAGGTCCCACTGCGCAGTGTTGTCGAGGTAGTCCGCACTCAAATTGCTTGGCTGAAAAACGGGCAGGAAGTCCGAGTCCGTCATAAGTACCGGATTCGGACGCAGATTGGCCGTCTTTTCCTCCGCTTGGTTCTCCTCAATCACTGTCCGCTCCGCCAGCAGATTGTGATTGTGCTGGAGCGCCATCTGAACGGCTTCATCCAGCGTAATCACCACGGCTCCCGGCTTCTGGGCAAGTGTCTGCGCCTGCGGAGCGGGTGGCGGCGAGCCTTGCGCCGGAGGCGATTGTGCACCTGCGACCCCAAAGAGAGACACGGCGACGAGCATGATACGCGAACAAATGCCTTGTAAACGCATAGGCAATCAGCCTCCTCAACAAGAGACACACACTGATTGGGGGGTGCCGACATGGCACGCCAGGCAGGCTATGGCTATGCGGGAGGTGCGCGCGCGGGAATCTGCCGCGGAGCCGATCGAGCAACAAAATACGCTATTTGCGGCTCGAGGCTCACGCCGATGGGGACAAGGACACAGGCTCGAATGCCCTCCAGAGAAGGCGCGATGACCAGGTGGCAGAACGGGCAGGTA
>NFUO01000157.1 GCA_002197545.1 Acidobacteria subdivision 2 bacterium RH1 MAG20
AACGGAAATGCTGTGGCCCGCCTGGGATCAATCTCAAACCAAGAGCTCATGACCGCCCGATCAAATAGATACTGGGGTAGAGAAAGAGCCATACGGTATCGACGAAGCTCCAGTAGATGCCGATGACCTCCAGCGGAGTGTAATACGCCGGCGTGATCTCGCCTCTGGGGATCTTCAGAAGCAGAACATAGAGAACGAGCCCGATGCCGACCGAAAGATGGATGGCGTGCAGCCCGGTCGCCACCCAGTAGAACACCCAGAACAGTTCGCCGGCGCGGCCTTCGCCCAGCTTTGGCAAGTAGTTGACGGCCGGAACGACCTTATCCTGGAAATCGAGATAATATTCCAAACCTTTGACACCTAGAAACACGCACCCAAGTGCAACGGTGGCGACAAGCCACCAGATCATGGCCCGCCGCTCGCCTTGTGCTGCCGCATTGATGGCAATCACCATGGTCAGGCTGCTGGTCAGCAGAATGACGAAATTGACGGTGCCGCACCACAGCACGGCGTCCCTTCCCGCCACGGCAAACTCGTGCGGGTAGGTCATTCGATAAAGGAAATAGGTGAAGATCAGTGCCCCGAAAAAGATCGTCTCGTTCACCAGGAAGACCCACATGCCGAGTTCGGCCGTCGCGCCCTGCTGATCAAGGGTCGCATACTGGACTTCGGGCCGAAGGACAGTGCTATGCGGCATGCACGGTGCCTTCCTGGGTGATGAAGCTGCCGTCCACGGGATCGTAAGAGTACGGCCCGCGGGTGACGACCGGTGTGCGCTCGAAATTGTGTGGGGGCGGCGGCGACGCGGTGGTCCATTCGAGGCCCGTCGCGCCCCACGGATTGGCGCCGGCTTTACGCCCCCAGATCAGCGACCAGCTCAGGTAAAGGAGCGGTAACAGATAGGCGATCGCCAGAATCGACGCGCCCGCGGACGACAACAGATTCCAGGACTGCCAGTCGGCAGGATAGGTGTACGACCGACGCGGCATGCCGAGATAGCCCAAGATGAATTGTGGAAAGAATGTCAGGTTGAATCCGACATAGGTGAGGATCGCGGCAAAGCGTGCCCATCCCTCCGGAAACATTCGGCCGGTCATTTTGGGCCACCAGTAATGCAGCGCGGCGAAGAAAGC
>NFUO01000158.1 GCA_002197545.1 Acidobacteria subdivision 2 bacterium RH1 MAG20
TTATGCGACACGGAGATATGATGACCGCGGCGTTGTTGATAGAGGATCCCGTCTATTTGACGGAGCCGTATATTTTAACGCGGTCTTATATGTTGAGCGGCGCGCCCGTCGCCATCGGGGGCGCGCCGTGCATCGCGGGGGATGAAGGGGTAGAGTCGGGAACGGTTCCGCACTACCCTCCGGGGAAGAATCCGCTCGTCGATGAAATGACCAAGATCTACGGCATTCCCACAGAAGCCGCCACGGGCGGGGCGGAAACGATGTATACGGAATTCCGTGATAAAATCGAAGACAAGTTCGTAATGCCGCCCAAGTGTTCGCGGGACTGTGGCAATTAGCCGGAACGCGATGCAAGCGGGCAGTAAGATATAATTGTCACGCAGGAGGCAGCTTGAAACGTAAACTACTTGTTCTAGTCTTCGCGGGAGTGACGGCACTGGGCGTTCGGGCCTACGCGCATCACTCTTTTGCGTCCACCTATGTCGAGGATCAGAAAATAACGGTGGAGGGGGATGTCTTGCAGTTCTTATACCGGAACCCCCATTCGTTCCTCCAGGTGGAGGCAAAGGATGCGGATGGCAAGATGGTCCGATGGGCGGTAGAATGGGGCGGCGGCGGCCAGTTAGGGAGCCAGGGCGTCCAGCGCGAGACCCTGAGACCGGGCGATCATGTCATCCTCGTCGGCCAGCCGGCACGGGATCCCGCCGACCACCGCCTTCGCCTGATGAAGATCACTCGACCCTCGGATGGCTGGACCTGGAGCGGCACTTTCAAATAGCCCCTGAGCCATAGAGTAGGGCGGACCTCCTGGTCCGCGGCCGGCCTCCCGGCCGGCTCTTGGGTCGAGAGGACACAACCCAAAATTTTTGGCCGGGGCTTGCCCGGATTCCCCCGCTGTGATATTGTAGCCGGTCAAGCGGAGGCTTCCTTTGAAAACTATCGGCTTGGCGCTGCTTTGCGCGGTCGCGATGTGGCCGCAGGCTCAGAATACCTCTCAGATACAGGGAACGGTTCAGGACGCTTCCGGCGCGGCGGTGCCGGGCGCGGAGGTGAAGGCCACGCAAACCGACACCGGGGCGATTCGCACCGCGACCACCGGGATCGACGGCGGCTACGTGCTGGCGGATCTGCCCATCGGTCCCTATCGCCTGGAGGTTAGCAAAGAAGGCTTCAGCACCTATGTGCAGACTGGCATCGTCTTGCAGGTGGCCACCAACCCGACCGTCGACGTGCAAATGAA
>NFUO01000159.1 GCA_002197545.1 Acidobacteria subdivision 2 bacterium RH1 MAG20
AAATTCTCTACTGATGTAACAGCAATGGACGTGCCCTTAGGCCAGATTGGTTTAGCTCGCGGGATTTTGACTTCTTTTAGGCTCTGACCCGGATTCGCGGCGCACGATATCGTCGAGCGCTAACCGATATGGAACTGGCCCCCCGACCATCACCTCATAGGGACTGCCCTCCGCCTCAAAATTGACGTCCGGTGTTGATTCTTCCTTGCTGAAAACCCGCTCCTGATCTGTCATCGTGCCCGGACTATCTGTCATCGTGCTCGCCTGAGCTAATCAATCCGCGGCAGTTCCATTTGCGATCCATGGGTACGGGAGATCGTCACGTTCGCGTCGAATCGGCGCGGGCCGGTTCGCGTAAGGCGCCCGGCGAGACGACGATAATCGCGGCAATCGTCGTTCTGCTCATCTATCAGGGCTACACCCTGTCTATCGTCGGTGTCGCAGCGCCGTGGATCGCAAAGAGCTTCGCACTCAGCCAGGAAAGGCTTGCGGAACTATTCGCCTGGATGTCCACGTCGGCTGTCGGTTCGCTTATTCTGGCGCGCCTGGCGGACCGAGTCGGCCGTCGGCGGATTATCCTGACGAGCCTCATCCTTGCGCCGATCTGCGCGGCAGGATCCGCCCTGGTGCGCAACGCCGCGCTGTTCGCGCTTTTCCAGCTACTGATTGCAGCGCTGCTGGGAGGCTCCGTCTCATCGGGAATCGTGTTGCTGGCCGAAGATCTGGCCGCCGAGCGACGTGCGCGTGGGCAGGCCTTCGCGGCCGCTGCGAGCGCCGTCGGCGGCGTGCTGGGCTACCTGGTGATTCCGTTCCTTCTCAAATGGGGGTATTCGTGGCGATGGCTGCTGGCACCCAGCGTTGCCGGAATCCTGCTGATCATCCCGCTGCTGAGGATGTTGCCCGCGGACGCATACCTGGTGCGCCTGACTTCGACGGAATCAGGCGTGCGCAGCCGTTTCTACGATATTTTTCACCCGCTTTATCGCCGGCGCGCGCTAGCCCTGATGGCTTGTGCGGCGCTGGACACGATCGCAGGCACGGCGGTCAATGGATGGCTCTATTTTTACGCGGTTTCGATCGTCGGACTCTCCCC
>NFUO01000016.1 GCA_002197545.1 Acidobacteria subdivision 2 bacterium RH1 MAG20
GCACCTGCCGCAGGTTGCCGGCCAACAGCGCCTTGCCGTCTAGCCAAAGTCCCGGGAAAATCCGCGACCGCCACAATCCATCGGCGTCGGGCGCGAAACGCTGATAGCGGCCGTCGACCAGCACGTGCCAGCGGATTTCCTGCTCGAACACCACGACCGCCAGATACTCTGGAATGCCCGCGGCCTCGTAGAGATCGTACTTCTGGTGCAGGTCATACGAGGCACTGGAGGCGGAGACTTCGGCCAGCAGTTCGGGCGCGCCGTGAAGATAGCGGCCCTCGACCCTCGAGCCGCCGCCATATTCGGGCAATAGCCGCAGATTCAAGTCGGGCTGCGGGGTATCGTCGAGCAAAAACGAGGTGGTGTTGTTTCCCCCGGCGACCCCGGGCGTGTTTGCCTGGTAGACGCCGAACCACGTTCCCACCCAACGGTCCATGTCGCCGTGTTCCACCGAAACGGGAGAAGGCATGTAGACAATCCCTCCGATCAATTCGGCAAGCTTGATGTTCGGGTCGGCCTCCCAGCGGCGCAAGAACTCAGCGCGGTTCAGCCTGTCGCCGGCCGACAGCGGGGGGACGCGCTCTTCCGTTTCTGTAACGACTGCCATGATAGCACCTCGCTCTTTATTCTACTCCCGCCGCGATGGGGCAACAACGCAAGGTTTGTAGGGTGGGCCGAGTGAAACGAGTCCCACCATTTTCGGTGGCGCAACGTCAGCGGGTTGATGCGGGCCATGGTGAGATTCGCTTCGCTCGGCCCGCCCTACGGCTACTATCGACCCGTCTGATTGCGGCCGTCGCGCCATTACCGACTACCGGCTCCTCTTCCAAGACTTGCCTGCTGAGTCGACGCGGATGAGGACCAGATTGCACGGCTGGCGTGAGGAGCAACCACGCCAGAATCGATGCCACGATCGCGATGGTCAGCCACTCATACCATCGAATCGATAGCAAGTCAAAACGCTTTCGCTTCGACTGAGCAAATGCCGCAGGCGCCTGATATGGGTTCTCATCCATGTAGATATTTTATCCGCGCGCTGCTCCGTCGCCACTCCGTGGCGTCATGGGTTCATCGTCTGAATTCCCCGCTTGGGGAGCCTAGCGTCAAATCATTCCAAGCGCGCAGAGATTAGGCAGGCGGATCAATCTCAACGCTGCCAGGCATGTGCCGCTCCCGATTAAGCCGGACAAAGCGCGTGATAAAGGTCCAAATCGACACGTGCAATGCGATGTACAGTGCTAGGATGATAAACCCAGACTTCATCTCCGGCAAAGTTACCATGCCGATGACCACACCGACCAGCAAAAGCAAAGGCAGCCTTCTGCGATTTAGGTATCCGCTGCCTTGCTGAATCGGCGCCTTGTACGGTTTATCTTCCATCCCCACATGATACCACGCTGGTTGCGATGAGCGCCTACCGAGAAGCCTGGTAGGTATCTTTGGAATCAAGTTCGCTTGGTTTTTGTTTGACATCGCGGCAAAAAATCATCGCCAGCGGCGATGAGAGATGCTTGAGAGGCTACCTCCCGTATGGTAATCTTGATGGATTTTACATCCGACTCCGGCTGGGAGCATGAGCCGAAGGCTCTTCTTAGCCGCGAAGCGGCGTCATTCGATAGCCCAGGGCGCAGCCCTCGTTGTTCTACACATCTTCGGCACTCCCTTGAGAGCCGGGGCCAAAATTTTGCCAGCAGATAGCGAAATCATGAGCGCGCTGC
>NFUO01000160.1 GCA_002197545.1 Acidobacteria subdivision 2 bacterium RH1 MAG20
ATAGCTTTCGTTGATGACGGCTGTTGGGCCTTGTCCGGGACCGGCATCATCGGCAAGGTTTATGGCGCGACCGAGGATTGGCCGGATACCCAGCGCGTTGAATGCATTTCCACTGACCATTTCTGCCGGAACCATCTCGGAGTGTCCGTCAACGGTAGCGGTCATCTCGACGTCCTTGAACGCAAGGAGATCCTGAAAGGTCTCGGTCTTCTTTCGCAGCTCCTCAAATACCGGATAGGAAAAGGCAGTGCTGATCAGGCCGCCTCCGTCGGTGGAGGAGACGTCGCCCCAAACTGGAGGGACAGGTTGTTCGTGGCCACTGACCCAGGCCAGCATCCGTAGTTCATGCGGGTTCTTTACCGGTAATGTGTCCAGTAGCACCTTCTTCGCGACAGTGAAGATAGCTGTGTTTGCGCCGATCCCGAGTGCAAGCGAAGATACGGCGATGAAGGTAAGCAATGGATTGCGGCGGAGCTGACGCGCACCAAAGCGCAGGTCACGCCAAAGAGTTGTCAGTGAGAGGAATGTTCGCAGCTCTCTGTGGCGCTGCTGCAACAATGTTGTATTGCCAAATTGACGCTGCGCTGCCGAAGCTGCGTCGGCGGGAGCCATGCCCTGGCGGATGAATCGTTCTGTGAGCAGGCGGAGATGAGTTTGCACCTCGTCATTTAACTCGCCATCCATATTTTTCCGAGTGAACAATCCTCGGAGCTTTGCTGTGAAGATACTGAATGGCGAGAACATATTATTTGCCTCCTTCCAGACGCAGGACGCGGCCGATGACGCCAGAGATTCGCCCCCAGTTTTCTGTCTCGAGCGCTAGTTGTTTCAATCCACGCTTCGTTATGGAGTAGAACTTGGCTTTCCGATTGTTCTCGGATACGCCCCACTCCGAAGCGATACATCCCTGCTGTTGCAGACGGAGCAGGGAGGTATATACGGTTCCCTCGTTCAGGGTCAGCACGTCCTCGCTCAACTGTTCGATGCGGCGAGCGATGCCGAAGCCATGCAGTGGTCCCAGGGCCTGGAGAGTTTTGAGGATCATTAGATCCAGCGTGCCTTGTAATACTTCTGATTTTTCAGCGGTCATAGCGCTTCCTTTGGACATTGCACAGAAGTTAGCACACTTCCTTTGGATTGTCCATAGGAGAGATCTAAAAATATTGATGACTGCGTCATGCGCGATGAACTTTAGTGGATGAGCATGGAGACGATGGCGGCGGACATGAGGTTGGCCATGGTTCCGGCGAGCATGGCGCGGAGGCCGAGGCGGGCAAGGTCGTTGCGGCGCTCGGGGATGAGGGCGCCGATGCCTCCGATCTGGATGCCGATCGAGCTGAGGTTGGCGAAGCCGCAGAGAGCGAAGGTGGTGATGGTGAAGCTGCGCGGGGAGATGAGGGCCTTCTGCGCTCCGAGGTCGGTGTAGGCGATGAGCTCGTTGAGTACGGTACGGGTGCCGAGGAGGTTGCCGACGAGTCTGGCCTCGTGCCAGGGAATGCCGATGAGCCAGGCGACGGGAGCGAAGAAGAAGCCGAGAACTGCGTTGAGGCTGGTGGGGAAAGGGATGTGATGCGGCGCGAGGAAGTTGTGGACGCCGCCGAAGATGCCGTTGGCGAGACTCACCAGGGCTAGGAAGCTGATGAGCATGATGGCGACGTTGAAGGCGAGTGAACCGCCGTCGATGGTGCCGCGGGTGATGGCTCCGAGGAAGTTTTCGTTGCTGTGCTCTTCGGTAGGGGGCATCTTGACGATGCCGGCGGTGGCGGGGACTTCAGTCTCGGGGACGAGCATTTTGGAGATGAGGATGGTGCCGGGGGCGGTCATGATGACGGCGGCGAGGAGGTCCGAGGCGTGGATGCCGTAGGCGATGTAGGCGGCCATGATTCCGCCGGAGACGTGGGCCATGCCCGAGGTCATGATGGTCATGAGCTCGGAGTAGGTGGCTCCGTTGAGGAAGGGGCGGATGGTGAGGGGGGCTTCGGTCTGTCCCATGAAGATGCTGGCGGCGACGTTGGTGGACTCGGCCCCGGAGATGCCCATGGTCTTTTGCATGACCCAGGCGAAGGCTCGGATGACGAGTTGCATGAATCCGATGTAATAGAGGACGGCGAAGAAGGCGGAGATAAAGATGATGGTGGGCAGGACGCGGAAGGCGAAGACGGCGACGGCGCTGTTGTTGCCTCCGAGCGGGCCGAAGACCATCTCTGAACCGGCGACGGAGTTTTCAAGGAGCTTGTTGACGGCGCTGCCGGCGGCGGCGAGGAAACGTTGGCCGAGGGACGAATCGAGGACGATGAAGGCGAAGAAGAATTGCAGGCCGAGGCCCCAGGCTACGGTACGCCAGCGAATGGCGCGGCGATTGGTGGAGAAGGCGTAGGCGATGCCGATGAAGGCGATGAGTCCGAGAAGTCCGGTGAAACGAGCCAAAGGGTGCTCCTGCGCGGGTGCAGCAAGTACGAATGATTGGGATGAGTGTACCGGGTGCGGAGGCAGGTATCCAAAGGTTTAGTGTGGGTGTTGGCTGTGAGTGAGGCTTTACAGGAGAGCGGGAGGGGCTATGTTCAGCTCGACCTGCGCGGGGGGCGCGGGCTTCTGTTTGAGCGTGTACATGCGCTGGTCAGCAATGCTGAGCAATTTCGTTGCGTCTTCGGCGTCGTCTGGATAGATGGAGATGCCAAGGCAAGCCGTCATGGTGAAGGACTGACCATCGATGAGGATGGGTTTTTCGACGGCGGTCCGTATAGCGTTCAACAGTTGATCCAAGGCGTGAGCATCTTTAATGTCTGGAGCGATGAGGGTGAACTCGTCTCCCCCGAGACGGGCCACGGTGTGGCAGGCAGATAGATCTTCTCGAAGATTTTTTCCGACGCCGCGGAGTATCTGATCGCCGGCCTGATGGCCGAGAGAGTCGTTGATGCGCTTGAAGCCGTCGAGATCGAGAATGAGCAGGGCCAGGTGGTCGTTGGCGCGGCGGCAGCGAGTGAGAGCGCCGTTGAGGTGCTCCTCGAAGGAGCGGCGGTTAGGAAGGCCGGTGAGATGGTCGTGCAGAGCGAGCCATTGATTGCTGGAGACCTGCTCCTCCAGCATGACGAGAATCATGCCGATGGTGATGAGGGTCTTCTGCATGTTCCAGACGTGAGAGGCTATATCGGCATAGGCGCGATAGGTCACGATGAAGGGATGTACGAAGAAACAGAGGGCCCAGGTGAAGAAGCCCACAAGTATGGCCAGCCGGCCTGTGCTTTGACGTGGGAGACGTTGTACGTATTTTCGCGCTGCGATCGCATATACACCGCACAGACTCCAATAGACTGCCTGCCGATACATGCCATGATTGACGAGAAAACCGATGGATAGCCATCCACAGATGTGGACCACTGTGACGAGCCAGGTGCGGTGGAGGTAAACGGAACTGGCGCCCGCGATGAAAAGGCCGACGGCGATGGCTGGATAGTATGGGGACGGTCTGTAGACATGCATGCCGTAGAGAGTGTTGACGGCGAGTAGAGGCAGAGTATTCAGCGCGAGGTAGATAAGCCGGACCTTCGGAGAGAGCGGATGCTTTCTGGAGTCCCAGGTGAAGACCACTCCAGCCAGGAGATAGCAGTCGATGACGATGATGTGCAATAGCCTAATCGGCAACCCATGCTTCGCATAGAAGATGTGGGCAGACGATTCGACCAGTGTGATGAAGAGGCCGAGCAGCCAGATATCTGCTTGTTCATGCGGGTGGCGCCGACGCATGAGGAGGAGAATGACGATGAGAATCGCCAGGGCAGAGAGGTCGGGAAGGAAGGCGTAGTTCATCAAGCACCGCACAACTCATACTTTAGAAGTCAGTCAAACGGGCCCGTATAGCAAGCCCTTCTAAACCGAGGGCCGCTAGGTTTATTGATTATCCGCCAATTGGGAATAACGGAGCATTATTTTTCTGCGGCTATTGGCGAGATTGGGACAGCGGCGATGCGAAGGGGAGATCTGTCGCCGGTTAGACAGTATCGACCTATCGAAACGAGGCGAACTGGATAGAATGTGGTGAAAATAACGAGAAAATCTCGACACCATGAGCCAACCGCAGGTCCTTCGACTCCGCCTCACGCGATAAAACTGCGCGAGGCCCCGCTCAGGATGACAATTTCTATATTGACCAATCACTTGCGCCTCATCTATATGTTGATCCAGGTTGCGAGTTGTTTTTTTGAGGGCTTCTAGGGCAATTGCCTGATGACGCGTTTACAGAACTGTAATGAGATTGTGCCACTTGCAGAACGCTTCCTTTTCTGACCCTCTTCCCATGGGTTGCGCCTAACCTTTGCTGCAATAAAGATTGACCCAAAAGGTACCAAAGCAGTAGTTACATCTCTGAAAGTTTACGGAGCGATAGTGGTGACGCGATTCTATTCAAACGTTTGAATATGAGATATGTGTGGAATTCAGATCTTGCTTTGATTCTATGAATGAGATGATTTCTTAAAAAATTAAGGAGACAGGGATGCGACGTTATCTAAGAATTCTCTTTGTTTGTGCAATCTCAATGATTTTGGCCTCTACCCATGCCTATGCGGCTATTACGGGTTCCATTTCAGGAAGAGTGCTGGATTCGAGCGGGGCGGTCATTCCGGGCGTGACCGTTATCGCGCTCAACCAGGAGACCGGCATCACACAGACGGTTACGACGAACGGTGAGGGCGTCTACACGTTTTCTGCACTCAACATTGGCCTGTATACGGTGAGCGTGTCCAAGTCTGGCTTCAAGGACTACAAGACGACAGGAATCAAGGTGGATGCAAACTCCGCGATTCGCATCGATGTTCCCCTGGCTCTCGGCTCTGTTTCAGAGACGGAGGAGGTCCGCGCCAATGCCTTGCAGGTCGAGACGGAGAACACCCAACTGGGCGAGGTGATTGAGAGTGAAAAGATCACTTCGGTGCCTTTGAACGGTCGAGCGTTCACGGACCTTCTCGCTCTGCAGCCGGGCGTTTCTCCTTATAAGGGTACGACGGAGCAAGGGCGCACTGTCTCCGGCGACTTGAACTCCGGCAATCAATCGGTCAACGGAGGGCGCGAAGCGTCGAATGCATACATGATCAACGGCGCAGATGCGAACGAAGGTGTCTATAACGGCGCGGCGATCATCCCGAACCTTGATTCGATCTCTGAATTCCGCATCATCACGAACAACTTCGATGCGGAGTATGGGAACTTCAGCGGCGGTCAGGTCAATGTGGTCACGAAGTCGGGAACTAATAAGTACCATGGGGATGTTTTTGAATTCCTCCGTAATACGGACCTCGATGCAGCCAACTACTTTGATCAAGGCAAGCGAGGGGTATTTATCCAGAATATCTTTGGCGGCGTGATTGGCGGCCCGATCATGAGAGATAAGGCGTTTTTCTTTGGAGACTTTCAGGGAACAAAGCAGATAAGAGGAGCTACACAAAACTTCCAGGTGCCCTCGTTGGGTAACAGAGGGGGAACTTTTTCCGCAAATGATATCGGCGGGTCCGTGCAGGGTACGGGTTGGGCCAATACGCTCTCAAACCGTCTCGGCTATACGGTTACAGACGGGGAGACCTATTATGCGGATGGATGTAATTCGACCGCGGATTGCGTGTTTCCTGGCGGCGTTATTCCACAGTCGGCATGGTCGCCTGCTGCCGTGGGCTTGCTGAAATATATTCCTCAACCTAATTCGGCTGACAACCAGGGAAATCCCACCTATCAAACGGCTGCATTTTCCGCGAGGCTCTCCGACTACAAAGGAGCGATGCGAGCGGACGTCAATACTCGCTACGGGAACCTGTTCGCTTACTACTTTTTGGACAACTTCAATGTGTCCGATCCATATGCCGGTGGAATCAGTGTCCCTGGGTTCGATTCCGCAAATCAGGGCCGAGCGCAGATGACCAATCTTGGGTTGACGAGCATCTTGCCTAATAATGCCGTGAACGATTTCCGCTTCACGTACATGCGCGTCATCAACCACCTGGGGCTACCCCAAGGCGGTTTGGGAGTGAGCCTTGCTTCTCTGGGATTTGTCACTCCATGGGGACCGCAGGGAGGTATTGACTCGATCAGCCCGGCGTATGCAGGCGTGCCGAATATTGGGTTCAATAACTTCAGCCTTGGCACACCGGCCGATACCCTGGGGCAATATAACAACACGTTCCAGTGGCTCGACAGCTATACCAAGGTCTTTGGAAAGCACACACTCAAGGCAGGCGTGAACTACCACTACGACCAGATCAATGAACGAAATTACTATGGAGCGAATGGACAGTTCAGCTTTGGGGGGCAAGAGACAGGAAGCGACTTCGCTGACTTCCTGTTAGGCGCGGTCCCATCGGGTGGAGGGTTTATTCAAGCCAGCCAGCAGATACTGGACTCGCGTAGCCACTATGCCGGAGCGTATGCACAGGACACCTTCAGGGTTATGCCCAACCTGGTGCTGAACTACGGTCTTCGTTATGAAGTTACGACACCTTGGTATGACACGCAAAATAAACTGGAGACAATTATTCCAGGTGTCCAGTCAGTCGTCTTCCCGGGCGCCCCGAAGGGCTACCTGGTTCCAGGCGACCCCGGAGTCGCGCGGACACTGGCGCCGATCCAATGGCATAACTTTGCTCCACGCTTTGGTTTCAATTTTTCTCCGCAAACGACCAATGGATTTCTGGCGAAGCTTACCGGCGGTCCTGACAATATGAGCGTTCGCGGTGGATACGGGGTGTTCTATACCAATATTCAGGACGCAACCGGCTTCGTTGAAGTGGGGGACGCTCCTTTCGGGATTTTTTATTCGAATTCGACGCCTACGCAACTAGAGGCGCCCTATCTCAATCGGACTACTGGGGCCAACGGTCCACAGCCATTCCCTTTCAAGTTTCCTCCTACGAATGTGTCTCCTTCCAATCCGGATACCACCTTTGATTGGGCTGCGGCTGAGCCGATCGCCGGGGCAGCCGTTCTCGACGTTAATGACAAAGTCCCTTACACGCAAAGCTTTTATTTGGGGGTGCAGCGACAATTTGGCCCCAAGACCGTATTCAGCATGAACTATGTTGGGAATGTCGGACGCAAGCTACTGACGTTTGAAGAGGCGAACCCTGGAGATCAGGCACTTTGTCTGGCGTTGAGCGATCCGGCTGCGCTTGCTCCTGGCGAAACACCCTGCGGGCCGGGCCAGGAGGGCAATATTTACACTCGCGCCAATGGCCAGGTAGTCGAAGGCATGCGCCCGACGTTGGGTATCGCCTTTGGCAGCAATCCTTATATGAGGACGTCTGCAAGCTCCGGTTACAATTCTTTGCAGACGAGCCTTCAACACACCAGCAAGTACGCCGAGTTTCTTCTGGGGTATACCTTCGCCAAGTCGATGGACAATGGCTCCGGGGCGTCGGACGTCACGAATGTGTTGAACCCGAAGCTGAGCCGTGGCCTGTCGAACTTCGACGTGACGCATAACTTCGTTGTCAGTTACACGCTGCAACTGCCGTTCAACAACTTTATCGGGAAGAGCGGATGGTCTGAGCAGATCACCAAGGGATGGGCGGTCTCCGGCATTACGACGCTGGCAAGCGGACTGCCTATTACTATCTCGGAGAACGACGACCAGTCTCTTACCGGAATGGGTGGAGTCGATACTCCAAATTACAACCCTGGAATGGGTAGTCTGAGCGGCAACCATAATCCGAGGAAGGCCGGGAACTACTTCAATACCAGCTTGTTTACGCAGGAGCCTCTTGGCCAATTTGGTACTTCCAGACGCCGCTTCTTCCATGGCCCTGGCATCAACAACACAGACCTTGCCCTTTTGCGGAAGTTTCAGTTCACTGAAGGGACAGCTCTGCAGTTCAGGGCTGAGGCATTCAATGTCTTCAATCACGCGCAGTTCAACAATCCTTCGGGCAATTGGAACAGCAGCAGCTTTGGAATTGTTACCTCGGCAAAAGATCCACGCATCATGCAGGTCGCTTTGAAGTTTTTATTCTGACGCCAACTGAACTCGGGCGATGGAGGATAGGTATGCTGCTATTCTCCATCGCTTCGCAACTTGCTTTGAGCCACATAATAGGTTTGCCCGTAAATGAAGGTTCTATTTTCTATTGCCTTGCTTGCTGCTGCGACGAGTCTTTTTCCTGCGACTCTTTACGCGCAGCAAAAGGACACAGCCTCAGGCGAGCGCATCTTCTCGTCCGACTGTGCAGCCTGTCATGGTTCCGATGGCCGCGGCGGGGAACGGGCTCCTGACATTGCGACTCGCCGCAACGTCATCACGCTTACTGACACCGATCTTGAAGCTATCGTCAATAAAGGCCTTCCCGGTGTGGGGATGCCGCCTTTTGGCTATCTGGGGGACCAGAGGGTGAACGATGTGGTGGCTTATCTTCGCGTTCTGCAGGGGAAAGTTGCCGTCGAAAAGGTGGTCGGCGATTCCAAGGCCGGCCGAACTCTTTTCTACGGCAAAGCGGGATGCTCCAAATGCCACATGGTGAACGGAGAGGGCGGCTTTATTGCCACCGATCTCTCGACCTTTGGCGATAGTACCTCTGCCGCCAACCTTCGCAGTGTCATCGTCGATCCCGACCAGAACCTGCAGCCCACGTCGAAGGTGGTTGAGATCCGTACGCTGAGCGGCCAGAGCATCTCCGGTCTTCTGCGCGATGAGGACAACTTCAACATCTCTCTTCAGACTGAGGATGGACGCTTCCGCATGTACTCCAAGGCGAAGCTGGCCAGTGTCGTCCATACCTCGCACTCCATCATGCCTAACGACTATGGATCGAAGCTCTCCAGCAAAGAGCTAGAGGATCTCGTGAGTTTTCTCGTTACAACTGCTGTTTCCACTCCGCACCCACCTGCGCGCTCCAACAGAAGGGAAAGACAATGACGAGACTTAAACTTCGACACTTCATCGCAGGCGCTGCTCTGCTGTTGCTGCCGCAACTGCCATCGTTGGTCGCACAACGACACAGGCCCAAGGCTGCGTTTGAACTTCAGGCGCTTACCCCTGAGTTCTGGACGCTCGTCGAGCATGATGCGCAACTCAAAACCATGGGAGCAGATTTTGGCTTTACTGAGGGGCCCATCTGGGACCCTGCGGGATTTCTTATCGTCAGTGATGAAGAGAAAAATGGGATCTACCGTCTCTATCCGGATGGCCATCGTGAACAACTGATTGCCCTCGGCGATCCAGACGGCAGCACCTACGACCATCAGCATCGGATCATCGATTGTGCCAGTGTGCTACGGGCCATTATCCGGCTGTCGCCTGACGGCAAGACCTATGAGACTCTGGCTGATCGTTATGAAGGCAAAAAATTCAACAGCCCTAATGACGTGACCATGGGGCCAGACGGTGCGATCTACTTCACCGATCCTACGCTTGACCTCGTCGCCGGCGAGAAGCAGGAGATTCCTTTTCAGGGGGTCTACCGCCTTGATGCCAAAGGCAAGGTCACGCTGCTTACGAAAGACCTCGATCTGCCCAATGGCCTCGCCTTCTCGCCCGATGGACGCTATTTATACATCGATGATTCCGGGCAGAGGAACATTCGCCGCTATCGTTTTCACAAGGGCACTTTGTCCGATGGGATGATCTTCGCGGATGAAAAAGTTGAAGGCTCGAAGGCCGTGCCCGATGGGATGAAGGTCGATAAAAAGGGCAATCTGTTTGTCACTGGCCCGCGAGGCATCTGGATATGGAGTCCGCAGGGCAAGCATCTTGGCACTATTGCGCTGCCGGAGCAGCCGGCGAATTTCACCTGGGGTGGGCCAAACTATTCCACACTCTACATGACCGCAGGTACCTCGGTGTATGTGTTGCCGACGAAAGCCAGAGGCGTTCTGTCTTATCTGCACAAGGTGGTGAAGCCATGAAGCGCCTGGGATTGTTTCTGTTCGCTCTCACGCTGCCAAGTATGAGTCTTCAGGGTCAGACTCCTTCTGCGCGTGGCTGCTCGGTCCATGCGACTTCGTTTCAGGGTTGGGATGCACAGCAGGTCGTCAATCCCTGGGTGAAGCTCACCTTTGTCCCTAAACTTGGCGGGCGGCTTATGCAGGTTGAGTTCAATGGACATCCCTATCTCTTCGTCAATCCAAAGTACAGTGGTCAATACATCTCTCCGCAACAGGCCGCGGGCGACTGGATTAACTATGGCGGCGACAAGATCTGGCCCATGCCCGAAGGAAACTCCGATGAGAACCACTGGGTGCTTGCGTCCACGGCACTCGACGATCTTCCCTACGATTTCAAAGTTCTTTCGCAGGGAGAACGCTGCGCTGTGGAACTCACTGGCCAGCCTGACACGATCACTGGCCTGCAATACAGCCGCACTATCAGCCTTGCGGCAAACTCTCCGCAGATCAGCTTTCATGCGGTGATGAAGAATGCAACCGCTCATCCTATTGAGTGGTCCGTTCAATCGGTCTCGCAATACGATCTTAGCGATCCGCAAAACCGGGCGGACTATAACCATGACCTGTGGGCCTACACTCCCGTCAATCCTGATTCAACCTATCCTGGCGGATTTCATGTGCGTGACGGTCTCGCAAACGATCTATCGTTCTCTGTCGCCGATGGTCTCTTCCGGCTGCATTGGATGTACTTTCAGAACGAGGTGTGGGTTGATTCTGCTTCCGGCTGGCTTGCCGTAGTCGACGAGAAGAGCCAATACGGTATGGTCGAGCGATTTCCTTTCGAGCCAAACGGAAATTATCCAGGCAAAGCTACCGTCATATTCTATAAGAACGGCCCAACCGTCAGCTTTGGCAAGGATGGAGTCGCCAGCATTCGTCCGACGACGACCGAGTCCACACCGTACTACATGGAAGCTGAGGTCAACAGCCCCATCGTCAAGCTTCAACCCGATGACACTTATGCGTGGGACACCACGTGGAACCCTATAAAAATTGACAACGCACCACAGTCGATGACGAGTGCAGGTGTCGTCACGCAAAAGCTGGGGGCAACGTTGCAGGCGGATAACATGACCCTCACTGGAACCTTCTCTGTCTTTACGGGAGGCAACCTCACTGCGTTATTCATAAACAGGCACGGGGTAGCGGTCAGCCGCCGTGTCCTAAGACAGGTGCGCCCCGAGGAGATTGTCGTGTTGAACGATACTGTTCCTGCCGAGCCGCATATTGCGCGGGTGGTTTTAAAATTGATTGGCGCAGGCGGCGCGGACTACGGCATCCTCGATAAGGTTCGCATCGAAAATTCCGGGAGTATCTCCAAGTGATATCCAGTTCATCGAAGTTTGCGTCTCTCCTGCTTTGCCTTGCGGCCCTTAGCAGCGGCGCGGCTGTTGCCTATGGCCAGCAGGCCACGGTTCCGCGCGGCCTCGGAGAGATTCAGGTGCAGTCAAGCGATCTGCTGAGTACAAGCTTGCGCGACAACTGGTCTTCTTACAATGGCGACTACACCGGTCGACGCTATAGCAGCCTGACACAGGTCACACCTGAGAATGCCCATGGGCTTCGCGCTCAGTGGGTCTTTCACAGTCGCAATGTCGGTGTGCTTGAGGTCACTCCGGTTGTGGTCGCGGGCGTCATGTTTGTGACGGGCTCTAACGATGCCTACGCTCTTGATGCTGCCACGGGAAAAGTTCTCTGGCACCATGAGCGGCCTGTGACGCAGGGGCTCATCGACGATGCATCCGGCCATATCAATCGCGGCGTCGCTGTCCTTGGCAACCGTATCTATATGGAGACCGATAACGCGCACCTTCTCTGCCTGGATGCCCGCTCCGGCAATCTTATATGGGATATTCCTTATGCCTTTAATAACCGCAACTATGGCGCCACCAGTGCTCCTCTTATTGTTAAGGACAAGGTTCTGGTTGGGACATCAGGCGGCGATGACGGCGTTCGCGGCTTCGTCGCGGCCTTCGATGCGAAGACCGGCAAGGAGGTCTGGCGCTTCTGGACCATTCCTGCTCCGGGTGAGGCTGGCTCATCGAGTTGGCCCGGCAAAACGTATATGAACGGCGGCGGAACAACCTGGATGCCCGGCACATACGATCCCAAGCTCAATACGATCTACTGGGGCACGAGCAATCCGTCTCCCGACTTTGACGGCAGCGTTCGGCCGGGCGATGACCTTTACACCAACTGTGTCCTTGCTCTTGATCCAGATACGGGCAAGCTGAAGTGGTACTTTCAGTTCACACCGCACGATCTCTATGACTACGATGCAACGGAGACTCCTGTGCTTGTCGATGCGATGTATCAAGGCCATCCGCGCAGACTCCTCATCGAAGCAAACCGCAATGGGTTTATCTATATTCTCGATCGCGTCGATGGCAAGTTCCTCGCGGCAAAACAATTTGCTACCGAGCAGAACTGGGCCAAGGGCACCGACGCCAACGGTCGCCCCATCCGAACGGGGAACATTCCTACCGCTGACGGCACACGTATCTGCCCGGGTTACGCCGGAGCCACCAATTGGTACTCGCCGTCTTATAGCGAATCGACGCGCCTGTTTTACTTCTTGACGCTGGAAGACTGTAATGTCTACTACGTTCATCCGCAGGAGTTCCAGGAAGGCCGTCCGTATTACTCCACAGGCACTAAGCACCGCCCCGATGAAAACGCGAAAAAATATCTTCTCGCCTTTGACCCAAATAAGGGCGAGTTTGCGTGGCGCTATCCCCAGGCCGGCAACGCGCACTCGTTCGCCGGCGTCATGACGACGGCCACCGGGCTTGTCGCCTTTGGAGATGATGCAGAGGAGTTCGAGATTGTGAATGGCCGCACTGGTGCGCCCTTGTGGCACTTCAATGTCGGACAGGCCCTTCATGCATCGCCTATGAGCTATGCGGTGAATGGTAAGCAATACTTTGCCATCGCCGCGGGCAGCGACTTGTTTTCCTTTGCGCTGCCGTAAGCAAGACTCGTGTCATTCCTGAACGCAAATCTCAACCCTTTTGGAGAAATTGATCGATGAAACGCAGGCAATTCCTTGCGCTCGCAGGCGCCGCAGCCGGACACACCGTGGCGGCATCTGCCCTTCAGCATGTGCGAGGATCTTCTTCTGTCCTGACCGGCGCACGTGAAAGAGCCGACGCTGTGCTGCATATTCGGCCCATCACAGTTGAGCTGGCCCCAGGCGTTTCGATCGAGACAACTGGCTATAACGGACATGCGCCGGGTCCGGTGCTGCGCTTCAAAGAAGGCGCTCAGGTCAATATCGATGTTTATAACGAAACGAGCGTGGCCGAGCTTGTCCACTGGCACGGGCTTGCTATCGACTCGCTCAACGATGGGGCCATGGAAGAAGGCTCGCCCACGATTCCTGCCGGCGGCCATCTCCGCTATTCCTTTCGCCCGAAGCCGTCGGGCACGCGCTGGTACCACACTCACACTACCGCGAACGCCGACCTTACACAGGCTACTTATTCCGGACAGTATGGTTTTCTTTATATCGAGCCTAAGAACGAACCGGGCAGCTATGACCAGGAGATATTTCTTGCGATTCACCACTGGCAACCTCATCTGACGATGATGGGAGCGCCGATGAATGCGAACGATGTTGCCTACAAATATGCCTCGTTCAATGACAAGTTGTTCTCCGCTGCCGAACCTATCCGCGTGCGTCAGGGACAACGTGTTTTATTTCGCTTCCTCAATGCCAGCGCTACTCAGAACGTTACGCTCGCCCTGCCGGGACATCGGTTTACTGTCGTTGCCATGGATGGCAATCCGGTGCCGCAGCCGCGTTCGGTAGAGACGCTTGTGCTAGGTGTGGCCGAACGTATCGACGCTGTGGTCGAAATGAATTCGCCAGGGGTGTGGCATCTCGGCCCCACCGATGATGCTGAGCGCGCCATGGGGCTTGGCCGTACCATCGAGTACGCAGGGAGAAGCGGCAAAGCGCTGTGGGTGCAGCCTGACTCCGATGTCTGGGACTACTTCCACTTCGGCAACGAGAGCAAGGCACCTGACCCAGATGTTCGCATTCCACTCGTCTTTGCTCCTCTGGCTGCCGATGCCGATGGGATGCAGCATTGGACCGTCAATGGCAACGGGTATCCGAAGAATGGTTTCGTGAGCCTGCAGGAGGGCAAGCGGCACCGTCTCGTTTTCGTCAATAGCAGCGCGGAGGTGCATCCGCTCCATCTTCATCGCCATAGCTTTGAGCTTGTCAGTTTAGGCGGGAAACAGGGTTCCGGATTGATGAAGGATGTCGTCAATATTCCGCCGCACAGCACCATGGAAGTCGACTTCATCGCAAACAATCTGGGTGACACGTTGTTCCACTGTCATCAGCAACTGCATATGGACTATGGCTTCATGCAGTTATTCAAATATGCCTGATGAGAGCCAATTTCGCAGATGGTATAGGTCTTCGCGGTGAAACGAAAAGCAAATACGGGGGTTTCTCCACTGCGACGGCAAAAGCGCCGCCTTGCACCCCAACGAGCAAGTGCGCTCGCTGGGGACCCCGCGCCTTCGGTCGAGATGACGTGGTCTTTGTCCTCACAGAAACATTAAAATATTCTAGGGAAGGTCTCATTGAGTTCCTGAAGATTCCCTCGGGAGCTAAAGCCCCGTTCTATATGAGCGATTTGCAGCGTGGCTGAAGCCACGCCCTTTCAAAACTACAACCTAATCAGAGGTTCCTAGAAGACTACTTTCAAGGCTCCCTGGATCTGCCGGGCGCCGGTTGTGAAGTCGTTCTGGCCGAGTTGCGATTGAGAGACCCCGAACGTTGGGGACGCGATGCTCAGAGAGGCAGCCGGCGGCGAGGCAAGGTTGGGGTGGTTGAAGACGTTATAGCTCTCCGCGCGAAAGATTAGCTTAACCTGCTCGCGGAGGGGCTGGGTCTTCTGCAAGACGAGGTCGGTGTTGATGAAGCCGGGGCCGTAGAACTTGTTGCGGTGGATAGAGAGGCTCTGCCCATAGGGCTCGTTGGCGAAGGCAGTGGCGGAGGGGCCGGTGATCTTGCCCGATGCGACGATGGTTCCGCGGCCGGAGGGATACGGCTCTCCGACAAGCTCTGGACGGTCGGCGGCATCGGTATGGAGGCTATCGCGGGTGCCGCGAAGATCGAAGGGAAGGCCGGTCTGAACCTGCTGGATGCCGGAGACCTGGATACCCTCGAAGACGTGGCCGACGAAACCGCTATTGAGGTTCATGCTGCCGATACCGACGGGCAGACTATAACTGGCTGCGACCGTGCCACGGTGGCGGACGTCGAAGTCGGAGTTGCCGTACTCGGGCCCAAGGTTGAAGCTATTGCGCGGGAAGAAGGAATCGCCGGCACCGGGAACGATCGGATCGCTGCCATTGTCGAGGGAATGGGACCAGGTATAGCTGCCCGTGAGAGTAAGGCCGCCAACCTGTCCGGAGAGTCTGGCCTGCAAGGCGTTGTAGTTGCCGCCAACGACCGAAGTCTCGAAGGCTTCGTGGTAGAAGGCGTTGTTGTTGACCATGGGGTGAAACCTAGTGCCGTTCGCGTCTACGCCTCCCGTGTAAAGAGAGGTGAAGGTGAGGGCATTCGGCAGGACGCCGGCGGCGAGTGCGGCCTGCACGAGACTCGGCTGCGGCGGAGCCCCGTCGATAGCGCGGAGGCCATGGGTGCTGTGATTGCCGACGTAGTTCACCTCGACTGTCAACGTGCTGTTGAGTTGATGCTGAATGCCGATGTTGTAGGTCTGGCTGGTCGGCATCTTGAGGTTGGGATCGATCACGACAGGCGCCTTGAGAAACTGACCGTTGGTGATATTCGGGGACGGAGTCAGTTCGCCTGGAAAGGAGAGGGTCGTCACCGTAGGGGTGTCTGGGGTGCCGTCAAAGACATAATCGTTTGCCTGCGCCTGATAAGGAGGATTTGATTTTGCGCTGCCAAAGAGGTTGTCGAAGACGCGGTCATGGAAGATGCCGAAGCCGCCGCGGATCGCGGTCTTTCCGTCTCCATGAGGGTCGTAGGCGAAGCCAATGCGGGGTTCGATGAGCTTCCAACTATCGACGTAGAGTTGACGTCCGGTTCCCGGCCCGACGGACGTGAAGCTGAAGTATCCGCTGGCGGGCAATGCAGCGGAGGCATTGCCTAAGAAGGTGGATAAGTTCCTGTCTTTCTCATAGGGCACACCGTTGAAGGCATAGCGCAGGCCGAGGATGGCGGTAAATCGCGAGGTGACCTTCCAGGTGTCCTGCGCGAAGGCTGCCCATTCGTGCTGGCGAAAGCGGGCGACATCGTTGGCGCGGCGGACACCGGCGCGGGTGAAGAACTGGTTCTCGGAGGAGTTGGCGACAGCGCCCTGCGCGCCCCAGATGAGGTCTTCGAAGCCCGGCACGCTTGGAGAGTTTCGATTTCCGTAAAAGTTGTAAGAGGGATAGCCGAAGATGGTGTAGTTATTCAGCATGAGCATGTTGCGCGAGAAGAAGTTGTCGAAGTTGTTGTCTTTGACGCTGCGGTACTCGCCACCAAACGTCAGCGAGTGAGCGCCCTTGGTGAAGCTGAACGTGTCGGCAAAGAGAAGGGTCGAGCTAAGCCGCGCCTGAGCGTTACTGTCGCCCAGGGCGGAGCAGCCAAAGATAAAGAAGTAGGGGATATTGATGTCGCGGCCATTGCCGAAGCTGTCGGTGCCGGTTGCGGCATCGATCGCTGCGTGATTGCAGTAATAACCGGCGTTGCTCTGGTTGTACCCGGCACGGAGGAGATTGGTCGCGTGAGCTGAGAGCGAAGAGGCGATGGAGATGACACCGTTATGGTTGGTGTTGATCCCCCTGAAATTGCCGTAGCCAGGTAGAACTTCATCGTGCAAAGGATTGCTGTCGTTGGCGTGGCCGTAGATATAACGAACCGTGAGTTGATGCCTGTCGGTCAGTTTCTGGTCGAAACGGCCGGTCAGGTTGTAGGAATTCAAAGCATCGGGCGAGGGGAAGAAGTAGGTGGTGCTGACGCCATCCCCGTTATTGGCCTGGCCGACGGGCGCGAGGGCAAGGATCTTCGCGATGGTGGGGTCCTGTCCCATGCCGGCGAAGTTGTCTGGGTTGGCGGCGGGATCGGTGGTGAGATCGACCGGCGTGCGGCTGCCGTCGGTTGGATCGATATAGGTGAACTTGCCAGTTCGGAAGGTGGCAGTTGGGGTCGTCTGAAAGGCGGTACGGGCGGTGCGGAAGCGCTGGACCTCGCCGTTGAGGAAAAAGAAAGTACGGTCCTTCCAGATGGGGCCACCGATGGACGCGCCGAAGTCGTTGCGAACGTAGGGGTCCTGCGAACCATTTTCCTTTTTGTTGAAGAAGTCGCGTGCGCCGAGTGCGCTGTAGCGTCCGAACTCGTAGGCATCGCCGTGGAATTTGTTGCTCCCGCCGCGTGTGACCACATCGATGATGGCTCCGGTGTTGCGGCCGAACTCCGCATCAAAATTGTTGGTGATGACGCGGAACTCCTGCGCCGAGTCAGGATTCGCCTGGGAGATACCACCCTGGCCGCCGGGGACGGAGGTGTCGTTGTTGTCCGCGCCGTCGAGCATGAAATTGTTGTTTCGGTCGCGCTGACCATTGACCGAAAATCCGCCTACATTATTTCTGGCAGTGACGACACCCGGCGACAGGAGCACCAACTGATAGGGGTCGCGGAGAATAAGAGGGAGATCGTTGATCTGTTTTGAATTGACGATGGAGGAGAGTTGGAAGCTGTCGGTCTCGACGGGAGCGACTGTGATGTCCTGCACGTTGACCGACGCGACCGCGCCGGCGATGGACAGAGTGAAGTTCACCGGAAGAGTCGCCGCAATATTAAGGATGACATTTTTTCGGGTCAAGGTCTGGAAGCTGGGGGCGGCAACGGACACCGTATAGGTTGCAGGCGGCAAAGCAGCAAAGTTGTACACGCCCGCGGAGGTTGTCGTGGTTGTGCGCTTGAGACCGGTAGAGTCGGAGGTTGCCGTGACCGTAGCGTTTGGCACCAGTGCGCCGGCAGGATCGAAGACTTGACCGATGACGCTGCCGGTCTGCGCGAATCCAACTTCTGCCATTGCAATAAAGACCAACAATGCTGCACCTAGATTTCCGAGACGCATGAACAAGCTCCTAAACCCGAGGTCGCGAAGGTTTTTCGCAAGATGAATGGATGCATGGATCGAGCAACGTATGGCAGCACCATTCAGCCATCTCAGATCAATATCCTGTTTTGAATAGTTTGTTAATGACCGATACGTTGCAGAGCCTTTGAGGAATATGCAAAAAAATGCGAACCAGGCACATACGGACTATAAGCTAATCCTGAGACAGAATCTCAACTTTCTAGAACGCTGGATTCAGAGGCTCGCCGTGATGACTTCGCGGACGAGGAGTTGAAGTCTGGGCGGGGTGGGGGCGATGTGGAGAGTTTCACGGAGCATGGCTTCCGGTTCATTGAGGTGGGCCGAGTCTTCGCTGAAGAGAGTAGCGAGGAGTTGGCCTTTTTCGAGTTTGCTGCCTAGTTTGGCGTGCATCTCGATGCCGGCGTGAGCGCTGACGGGATCGCCGGGTTTGGCGCGGCCTGCTCCGAGGCGCTGGACGGCCCAGCCTACTTGTTTACAGTCCATGCTGCTGAGGTAGCCGGATTTCTCTGCGGTGATGGTCCGGGTGACTTTGGGTTGGTGGAAGGCTGCAGGGTCTTCGAAGATGCTGGTGTTGCCGCCCTGGGCTGCGATGATTTTCAGCCAGGCTTTGTAGGCTGCTCCGCTGGTAAGAATTTCGTTGGAGAGCTTTGCTCCGGCTTCGGGAGTGGAGGCGCGGCCTGCGAGATGGAGCATCCAGCCGGAGAGGATGTTGGAGAGCTCGATGAGATCGGCGGACATGGGGTGACAGTTCTGTTTCATGATGTCGACGCACTCCCAGACCTCGATCCAGTTGCCGGAGAAGCGGCCGAGCGGCTCGTCCATTGAGGTGAGGACGGCGGCGGTGCGGGTGCCAGAGGCCTCGCCGGTGCGGACCATAAGCTCGGCGAGGAATTTAGATTGTTCGTAGGTGGGCATGAAAGCGCCGCTGCCGACTTTAACGTCGAGGACGAGGGCGTTGAGGCTTTCGGCGAGCTTCTTGCTCATAATGCTGGCGCAGATGAGGAAAGGGGATTCGACAGTGCCGGTGTGGTCGCGGAGTGCGTAGAGAATGCGATCGGCGGGGACGATGGTGGGGGTCTGGCCGATGAGGGCTGCTCCGCATTTTTTGAGTGTATCGGCTAGTTGCGTGAGGTTGAGTTGGGTGTCGAAGCCGGGAATGGTTTCGAGCTTGTCTAATGTTCCTCCGGTGTGGCCGAGCGAGCGGCCGCTGATCATGGGAACGCAGATGCCGGGGATACCGGCGGGCGTGGGTGAGGCCAGGCCGGCTGCGGCGAGGATGGGGGCGATGAGGAGGGAGGTTTTGTCGCCTACGCCGCCGGTGGAATGCTTGTCCACCGTGAAGGTATGGAGGGGCGCGGCATCGAAGGTTTCGCCGGAGAAGCGCATCGCGGTGGTGAAGGTGGCGAGTTCGCGAGGGTCGAGACCGCGCTGGAAGACGGCCATGAGGAAGCTGGCGATTTGGGCGTCGGAAACTTTATCCGGGACGAGCTGTTTTTTGGGGGTGCGGTCTGTTCCGGAACACTCTGGAATGGCGCGAATGAAGGCGTTGATCTCGGCGTCGGTGAGGGCGAGGCCGTCGCGCTTGTGGAGGATTACGTCGATTGGGTGGATGGGCTGGGTCATTTTGGTCTTTCTATTAGAGCAGGATCATTGAGGACGAAGAACAGACAACAGCAAAATGCCGGGGTTCTTCGCTTCGCTCAGAATGACCGCAAAAAATAATGACCACGTAAAGCAATTAAAGTTAACAGTCGAAGTAATTTTGCGGCTGACTTTAGGCTCAACTAGTCGTGCGCGAGGTGGAAGGCGGCGGGGAGCAGGTCGGCGATGGTGGCCTGGTCGAAGGCGCCGTCTTGTTTGGGGAAGAAGATGACGGTGTCTGGGGTGCTGAATTCGAGGATGGTCTGGCGGCAGGCTCCACAGGGTTGGCTGGCGGCGTTGTTGAGGTTGGCGACGGCGATGGCGCGGATGTGGATGGCTGGGCCGTGGAGGCTGACGGCGGAGGCGATGGCTGCCTGTTCGGCGCAGACGGTGAGGCGGTAGGAGGCGTTTTCGACGTTGCAGCCGGCGACGATGTTGCCGTCGGCGAGCAGGACGGCGGCGCCGACGCGGAAGTTGCTGTAGGGAGCATAGGCATTTTGGGCGGCGGCGATGGCGCGCTGTTGCAAGTCTGCGATTTGTAGTGGAGTGAGTTTGCTGGGTGGGTTCGTTGCGGACATGTGAGTGAGGCTATCGGGTGCGTGGGTGGATGGCAAGTGGCTGCGGTTCATGATTAAGCCATAACGGCCGATAAGAGAGATGTGGACGACCTGACTAAAGAATTTATCGCGGAGAGCCAGGAAGGGCTGGACCGGATGGAACGGTGCCTGACGGAGCTTGAGGTGCGGCCTGATGATGGAGAGCTGGTAGGGGAGATCTTCCGCTCGGTGCATACGATCAAAGGGACGACGGGGTTTCTGGGCTTCGATCGGCTGGAGAAGCTGGCGCATACGGGAGAGCATCTGCTGGGTTCGCTGCGGGATGGCAAGCTGGCGGTGACTTCGGAGCTGATTAGCGGGCTGCTGAGTCTGCTAGATGGGCTGCGGGGAATTCTGGCGCTGATTGAGGAGACGGGCGGCGAAGGGACGAGGGCCAGCGATGAAGATGGGGAATTGATTGCGGAGCTTACGGCTTTGAATGGAGCTGGTGCGCCGCCGATGGATGTAGCGGAGATGCCGCATCACGAAGATGTCGAGGTGCATACGGCAGTGACGTCTGTAGCGGCTGGGGCTTCTGCGTCTGCGATGGGGAGTAGCGACAAGACGCTGCGCATCGATGTGGATGTGTTGAACCGCATGATGAATCTGGTGGGCGAGCTGGTGCTGACGCGCAACCAGATGTTGCAGAGCAATATGGAGGCGGCGAATTTCCCTGAGCTGGCGCGGCGGCTGGACAGCGTGACGGCGGACCTGCGCGAGACGGTGATGCAGGCCCGAATGCAGCCGGTGGGAAATTTGTTTGGCAAGTTTCCACGACTGGTAAGAGATTTGGCGCGGACATGTGGCCGGGATGTTCGGATCGAGTTCAGTGGACAGGAGACGGGGTTGGATAAGAGTCTGCTGGAGGCGATTAAAGATCCGCTGACCCATGCAGTGCGAAACGCCGTCGATCATGGGATTGAAGCGCCGCATGTTCGGGTGCTGGCTGGTAAATCCGCCGAAGGATGTGTGCGGCTGCGGGCATTTCATCAGAGCGGCTCGGTAGTGATCGAAGTTGCGGATGATGGCGCGGGCATTGGCATCGAGCGCGTGCTGGCGAAGGCGGTGGAGCGCAACCTGGTGACGGCGGAGCAGGCTGCGGCGATGTCGGAGCGAGAGGCGCTGCAGCTTATCTTTCTGCCTGGGTTCTCGACGGCTGCGGCGGTGACGAATGTTTCGGGACGCGGCGTCGGCATGGATGTGGTGCGCGCGAATGTCGAGAAGGTGGGCGGCAGCGTTGAGGTGGAGTCGAAGATGGGCGCGGGGACGACACTGCGGCTGCGAGTTCCGCTGACGCTTGCCATCGTTCCGGCGTTGGTGGTTCGCAGTGGAGGGCAGAGCTTTGCGTTGCCGCAGACTGCGCTGGTGGAACTGGTCTATGTTCCGAAGCGCGATGTGCAGAGTGCCGTCGAGAAGATTGGAGCGGCTGAGCTCTATCGGCTGCGAGAGCGGCTGCTGCCGATGGTATGGCTGGACCGGCTGCTCGCGTTGGAGACGCAGTACACCGAGGAGTCGCATGGGTTTTATCTGGCGGTGCTGGAGGCGGAGGGTTGCCGTTATGGGCTGGTGGTGGACGATCTACTGGCTCCGGAGGAGAT
Organism: Acidobacteria subdivision 2 bacterium RH1 MAG20; assembly: GCA_002197545.1. Next base: position 21,892 of record NFUO01000160.1, read on the forward strand.
TGTGGTGAAGCCGTTGTCGGCGGTGCTGCGCGAGATTGGGCTGTTCTCTGGCGCAACGGTGTTGGGCAATGGGACGCTGGCGCTGATTCTCGACATCGGAGCGACGGCGGCACGCGCAGGCGTGAAGCCGATGGAGGAGGAGACGGAGGGAGTTGCATTGGTGGAGGCGAAGGCTGAGGGCGATACAGATATTTCGTTCATGGTCTTTGAAGATCGCGTCAAGGAGAGGACCGCGCTTCCGCTGGATGTGGTGGAGCGGATTGAGAGCGTCCCGCTGACGCAGATTGAATATGCGGGTGGAAGGATGTTGTTGCAGTACCGCGGCGAGCTGCTGCCGTTGCGAGACGACGGCAACGTGATGGCAGAGCTGGAAGCGGGTGAGCAGAAGGGCGATGATGCGCTGGTGACGATATTGATCTGCGCTCATGCCGGGTCTGCTGGACAGCACCGGATTGGGATGGTGGTGCGCCGGGTTCTCGATGTCTCTACGGGCAAGCTGCTTGATAAGGATGCGGCAGTGGATGGCATGGAACTGGCTCTGGTGAAGGAGAAGTTGACGATGGTCCACCATCAGTTCGGTGTGAAGGCTTCGATGGACTGGAAGGCGGTTGCATGAAGATTGCTGGCCGGGATGTGGTGGATGAGATGCAGGATGAGAGCGATGCGGTGTCGTTGTGCTCGCTGTTTGCGGGGAGCGAGAGTTTCGGCATCGATACGCGGAAGATTCGCGAGGTGCTGGGCAAGCGCGATTTGCAGCGTGTACCGATGGCTCCGGCGTATATCGGAGGCGTGGTGCCGTACCGCGGCGAGGTGCTGACGACGGTGAACTTTCGCGCATTGCTCGGAATGAGGGAGCACAGCGGGGCGAGTTGCGTGCTGGTGCTGGAGGATGATGAGATCGCAGAACGGTTTGGCCTGATGGTGGATGAGGTAGGAGGTGTGGTTACGGTGAACCGGCGAATGCTGGAGGCGAATCCATGCACGCTGGAGGCTCGCGGGAAGTGGCTGTTCGATGGGGCTTACAAGATGCAGACGGGGCTGATGGTGCAACTTGATCCGCAGAAGCTGCGTCCATCCAGATTGGCAGAAGCCGGCCTGTTTAAACAAGGCACATAGAGGTGATGGATGCGAGCACTGATTGTCGATGATTCGAGTTTTATCCGCGACTACCTGCGGCAGCTTTTACATCGGATGGGCATTACTTGTGAAGAGGCCGTCAATGGAAGCAATGCGCTTGAGGTGCTGGCGGCAGCGCAGGCGTTTGATCTGATGCTGCTGGACGTGAATATGCCGGTGATGAATGGGCTGGAGTGCGTCAAGGCGCTGCGCGAGGCGCATCTGGGGCCACAGATGAAGGTGATGATGGTGACGACCGAGGCGGACCACTCCTTCATTATGGCCGCGCTGGACAATGGCGCGGATGAGTTTCTGATGAAGCCCTTTACGCCGGAGAGCCTGCGCGAAAAGATGGCTATCCTTGGATTCGCGGCAGCCTAAACAGCAAACAAAAAAAGGTGCAAGGCATGGAGATATCAAGAGAACAGCCGCTTCGTGTTCTTGCGGCGGACGACTCCGCGGTGATGCGTGGAATCATGCGTAAGCTCTTCCAGATGCATGAGGAAGACGGGCAGAGCAACCTGCCACTGATGGAGTTATGCGGCGTAGCAGAGGATGGCGTGGAGTGCCTGGAGACGGTGGCGCGGCTGAGGCCGGATGTCCTGGTGCTCGATCTCGAGATGCCGCGACTGAATGGGCTGGATGTGCTGGACCGGTTGCGAGATGCGAATCCGGGGTTGCCGGTGATCATGTGCAGCTCGTATACCGAGCGGGGTGCGCGCTCGACGCTTGAGGCACTGACGCGCGGCGCTTCTGATTATGTGATGAAGCCGAGTGAGCAGCGTGATCTGGCCACTGCATTACAGTCGTTGGCGCAGCAGTTGCTGCCGAAGATCGCCGCACTGGCAAAGGGCCAGAAGCAAAAGGATGAAGGTCGGCCTGCGGAGGATAAGCAACGTGCTCGGACTGGAGAGGCTGCGGAGCGGACGAGTGCGCCGATTGAAGTGGTAGTGATCGGGTTGTCGACGGGTGGGCCGTCGGCGCTGGAGCAGATGCTGCCCAGGCTGTCGCGGGACTTTCCTGTGCCGGTGTTGATTGTGCAGCATATGCCGAAGTTGTTTACGGGCGCGCTGGCGGAGCGGCTGGACAAATGCTGCGCATTGCGGGTGATGCAGGCTTATGACTGTGCGTCGATTGTTCCGGGCACGGTCTGGCTGGCTCCTGGCGATTCGCATATGGAGGTGGCGGCGCGGAGGATGGGATTTGGCGCCGACGATGGAAGTGCGAAGCGTGGAGCAAGGGTGAAGTTGCATCAGCAGGAACCGTTGAACCATTGCAGACCTTCGGTGGATTATCTGTTTCATTCGGCTGCGCGGCTTTACGGTGCAGGCGTGCTTGCGTTGATGATGACGGGGATGGGCGCGGATGGGTTGGGCGGCGCTCGTGCCGTGCATGAAGCAGGCGGCGTGGTGTTGGCACAGGACGAGGCGACGTCCGCGGTGTGGGGTATGCCGGGACGGGTCGCGGAGTCTGGGATAGCCAGTGCCGTTTTGCCGCTGGCAGCGATTGCGGGCGAGTTGAAGCAGAGAGTAAACGCAGGCCGGTCAATGAGATCGATGTCTGCCGAACATGCAGTGACCACGGCGGTCCAGCGGCGGGAGGGAATGCATGAGTTGCTCTGATTCGGATTATGCGTATCTGCGTGAACTAGTGTTGGAGCAGTCGGCGAATCTTATCGATCCGTCGCGCAATGCTTTGTTCGATACACGATTGAAGCCGATTGCGAAGGAGGCGGGAGCATCGAGCCTGAAGGACTTTGTCAGCATCCTGAAGGTGGATAGAGCGCCGCATCTTCATCGCGCCGTGGCTGAGGCGATGACGATTAATGAGACGAGCTTCTTTCGCGATATGAAGCCGTTCGAGATGCTGCGGGAGACCATTCTTCCGCGATTGATTGAGCAGCGACGGGATGAGCGCCGGTTGCGCATATGGAGCGCGGCGAGTTCTACGGGGCAGGAGGCGTATAGCGTGGCGATGCTGATCGCCGAACACTTTCCCTCACTTGCCGGGTGGGACGTGAAGATTATTGGGACAGATATTTCGCGGTACGTGATCGACTATGCGCAGCGGGCCCGGTACCGGAGGCTGGAAGTGAATCGGGGACTGCCTGCGCGGATGCTGCTGAAGTATTTGGTGCGCGATGGCGAGGAGTGGGAGGTTTGCGCGCGGATTCGATCGATGTGCGAGTTTCAGTATGCGAACTTATGCGAGAAATTACCGAAGCTTCCGGTGTTTGACCTGGTGATGCTGCGGAATGTGCTGCTTTATTTTCCGCCGCAGGACCGGAGTTACCTCTTTGATGAGGTCTACCGGCAGATGGCCCCGGATGGTTGCCTGGTGCTGGGCAATGCGGAGCAGGCTGAGGATTCGTCTAATCTTTTTGAGGTGGAGTTTGCGTCGAATTCTTATTGCTATCGGCCGGTAGCTGGAGCTTGATTAGGGCCGCGGAAGGGTTTGGGTGCATCTAAGAAGTGTACGGCAGGGAATGCTGCTGAGAGCACACTGAACGATGCCGCGGTCTCCCTCCAGTTCGAAGAAGGTGAATGCTGATAAGCTGCCGAGTGCGGACGCTGCGCTTTCGCTATTTCATCCGATAACGGCTAAGTGGTTCAGCGCGGTTTTTGAGGGGCCGACGCCTCCGCAGGTGGAGGGGTGGCCGGCGATTGCGCGTGGCGAGTCAACGCTGATTCTGGCCCCGACGGGGACGCGCAAGACGCTGACGGCGTTTCTGTGGTGTCTCGACAAATCGATGCTGCGAACGGCTGCGGATGCTCCGCGAGGGTGTCGTGTGGTGTATCTGTCGCCGCTGAAGGCGCTGGCGGCGGATGTGGAGCGGAATCTGCGTTCTCCGCTGGCCGGGATTGCCAATATGGCGAAGCGCGATGGCGTGGCGGCGCGGATTCCCGAGATCAGTGTTCGGACCGGGGACACATCGCAGAAGGAACGGGCGCGGTTTCGGCGACATCCCGGAGACATTTTGATTACGACTCCCGAGAGCTTGTATCTGCTGCTGACTTCGGAGGCTGGGGAGTCGCTGCGGACGGTGGAGACGGTGATCGTGGACGAGATTCACGCGCTGATGCCAAGCAAGCGCAGGGCGCATATGGCGGTCTCGCTGGAGCGGCTGGAGGCTTTGACGGGGCGGCGGTTGCAGCGGATTGGATTGTCAGCGACGCAGAGACCGCTGGAAGAGGTGGCTAGGTTCCTTGGGGGAGCGGAAGGGCAGGGAACAGGGATCAGGGAACAGGGAACAATGAGCGTGGGGAGAAAATAATTGACTATCTGCGGACGCGGGGGGGGCCTCGTTCTTTTAGGATTTGCATGATGGGGTGGGTGGAGGATATCCGGGGGAGACGCTGGATGCTCTGTGGGGGCTGGTTTGGAAGGGTTTGGTGACGAATGATGGGATGGCTGCGCTGCGGGCTTATTGCGAGCGGGTTGCGACGAGTGCGCGCAAGCAGCGGCGGATGCATCAGCAGACGGGATTTCGTTCGCGACGGACGACTCCACCGACGGCGCAGGGTAGGTGGGCTTTGCAGGGCGCGGCATTTGCTGCGGATTGGTCGGCTACTGCATGGAGCCATGCGATGGCGCAACAGTTATTGACGCGATATGGCGTGGTGTTTCGTGAGACCGCTCATGCGGAGAATCTGCCGGGTGGTTTCAGCGCAATCTATGACGTGATGAAGGCGCTGGAGGAGAGTGGAAAGATTCGTCGAGGATATTTTGCTGCAGACCTTGGAGCTACCCAGTTTGCTATGCCTGCTGCTGTGGACCTGCTGCGTTCGTTGCGCGTACAGACGGATCTGGACAGGCCAGAGTTGTTGCAGTTGGCGGCTACCGATCCGGCGAATCCGTATGGTGCTTTGATGCGATGGCCCTCGCCTCCGGATGCGGGGTCTTCGTTGACACGAAGCGTGGGGGCGCAGGTGATCTTGTGTGATGGGGAGTTGGTGGCCTATTTGCGCCGGGGGAATCCGAATCTGCAGGTATTTTTGCCTGAGGAGGAGCCGCAACGGTCACATGTCATGAAGAGCCTGGCAGAGTTTTTAGTGAAGCGGGTTCAGCAGCAGGAGGATGCAAGCGGGCGGGGCGGAATGCTGATTGCTACTGTGAACGGCTTGGCCGTTGCTGAGCATCCGATGTCACGAGCGTTGCTGGATGCAGCGTTTGCAGCGGGGGGCAATGGGGTTCAATGTTCGGCGGGGTCTGCAGAGTTTACCGGGGACACGGGGCGAGGTGAGAGTGAATGCCTGAAGGAGACACAATATATCGTGCGGCGAGGGCTTTGCAGAGGGCGATTGGTGGCAAGGTGGTGACAGAATTTGAGACGGGATTGGCGAAGCTGGCGCGGGTGAATGATGACACTCCGCTGGTGGGGCGGACAACGTAGCGCGAGAGGGTTACTGGGGCGGCGAAGACTGCTGCTGTTGTTTGTCGTTGTCGCCGCCGCCACCGAAGAGCTTCTGGAAGAAGTTCTTTTTCTTTTTAGGCGGAGGTGGAGTGATTGTTTCCGCAGCGTTTCCATTGGGCAGAGTATTGGGGGTGGGTGGAGAAGCGTACGGGTGGTTCGCTGATGGAGCCGTTTGGGGCGTTGCAGCCGGAGAGTTGGGCTTGGAGCCGCCGAGGCCAAAGATCCTCTGGATAAAGTTCTGGGGATTTTCACCCATCTGGCTGCAGTAATTCTGCGGAGCGGTGCCATCGAGGAAGGCAGCGGTGTAGTCGTTGGGGCAGGAGGCGTCTGCGAGCAGGTCGGTGGTCTTGTCGAGGGTAGCCATGGTGACGCCTTCAGGAGCGGAGAACGATTTGACGTCGGAGTACTGGGGCAGCTTGATGGCGCGGTTCATGAACTCCGCCCAGATGGGAGCAGCCGTATCTGCGCCCTGCAGTTTATGGGTGAGCCCGGTCGAGATGTCAGTGTAGTCGTCGTTGCCGATCCAGACGATGCAGATGAGGTTTGAGGTGTAGCCGACAAACCAGGCGTCGTGTTCGGTGCCGGTCTTGCCTGCGGCCGGAGCCATGAAGCCGTGCTGGCGCGCCGCGTAGCCGGTGCCATGGTTCATCACGCCTTCCATCAGCGATTGGGTAAGGAACGCGGCACGGGGGTCCATGACCTGACGGGCCTGGGGAGAGAAGTCAGCGACGATATCTCCATTCGCGTTGCGGACGGAGGCGAGCATCCAGGGATCAAGATGAACGCCGTTGTTCGCGAAGACAGTGTAGGCGCCTACCATGTCGATAGGCGTGGCATTGTAGGTGCCGATGGCGACCGAGGGTGTGCCACGGGCGTTCACGATACCGGCGGACCGGGCGAGGGCGGCAACGTTATCGAAGCCGACCATCTGGGCGAGAGAGATGGTGGCGATGTTGAGGGAGTGGTTGAGGGCATCGGTGGCCGTGACCATGCCGGGGTATTCGCCCTTCACGAAGTTTCCGGGGGCGTAGGGCTTGCCGTCGAACATGAAGGTGGTGGCATCGTCATTGAGCATGGTGGCTGCGGTGAAGACTCCATTGCCGCCCAGCGAGAGACCGTTGAGACTGGTGTTGTAGGCAGCAGCGTAGACGAAGGGCTTGAAGATGGAGCCGGTGGGCCGTTTGGCGAGCGCATGGTTAAGCTGAGAAGCGGTGTAGTTGCGTCCGCCAACCAGGGCGAGTATCTGGCCGGTATGAGGATTGAGAGCGACAAGGGCGACCTGCGGATAGGTGATCGGCTTCTGCGGCTGGCCTTTGCGAGGCCGGTGCAGCCTGCGGATCAGCTCATCCACATTCTTCATGCCGACATCAACTGCCTCGGAGGCGGCGCGCTGAAGGTCGGGGTCGAGCGAAGTATAGATGCGCAGGCTTTGGTGGGCGAGGTCCTGGTCGCCGATGCGACGAACAAGCTGGTCGTGGACGAGATCGACAAAGTAGGGAGCTTCGTTGGCGTCGATGTTAGACGGGGCAAGGTGGATTGGCTCGGCTTTGAAGCGGCTGGCTTCGCTGGCAGTGAGTGCCCCGGTCTCAACCATGGAATCGAGAACGACGTTACGGCGTTCCATGGCACGTGTGGGATGCCGATAGGGATTGAGGCGGCTGGGGCTCTGGATCATGCCCGCGAGGAGAGCGCACTCTGCAGTGTCAAGTTGCCGGAGGTTCTTGCCGAAGTAGGTTTGGGCGGCCTCACCGAAGCCGTTAATTGCGTAGCTGCCGCGCTGGCCGAGGGGAATCTCGTTGGCGTACATCTCGAAGATCTGCGGTTTTGTGAAGTGGGCTTCGAGCTGGAAGGTAATCATGATCTCGCGGAATTTCCGGACGAATTTTTTGTCAGGCGAGAGAAAGAAGCCGCGGGCGAGTTGCTGGGTCAGGGTAGAGCCGCCGCAAGACAGATGGCGCGATAATAGATCTTCGACGGCGCACTTGCCGATACGGACATAGTTGATGCCGGAGTGCTCGAAGAAGCGCCGGTCTTCGATGGCGGTGACGGCCTGGACCATGCGGAGAGGAATCTCGTTATAGGTGACCATGCGGCGCTTGGTGCGGCCTTTGTCTTCGGAGAGCGCGGTGATGAGCTGCGGTTCGAGATCGTAGGCAGCAAGGGCGGCGCCATTCTCGGCGGTGATCTTCTGGACAACTCCTCCAGCGGTGTTGATCGTGGCCCCATCGGTGCTGTGGTAGCTTTCCGGGCCGGGCTTGATGAAGATGCTGCTGCCGTTGAGCTGGAAGGTTCCTAGCTGGGGGTTGCTGTTGTAGCCGGCGTGACGGAGATCGGTTGCGATGGCGTCGGCAGTGAGCTTCTGGCCGGGACGCACCTCGCGGGGAGCAGCATAAATTTGTGAGACACTGGCGAAGATGGGACCGGCGGCGAGGCGGTCGTCGACTACCTTTTGATAGTGGAAGTAAAAGTACCCGAAGGCGGCAGTGCCGATAGCGAGACAAGCCAGCACGGCGACGAGAAGCCCGCGCATAGGGCCGGAGCTGAAGCGGGAGCGTTCGGTGTTGGGGCGGTTACGGCCGTATTTGAGTTTAACTGGCAAAGGTGCTCTTTCGTTGGACGGTTATGAGATGGCTGCGGAGAGCACCGTGCGCAGGGTGGAGGTTATCTGAGTGGTTACCTGATCGGCTATCTCGTTCAGGGGAATGTCGCTACTCTGATTTTTGAGTCGATCTACGAACTCGACGTTGCCTTCGGCGACCCCGCGCCCGATATTGATGCGATAGGGGATACCGGTCAGGTCGGCATCTTTGAACTTGACTCCGGCGCGCTCGTCGCGGTCATCGAGGAGCACATCGAGGCCGGCGGCTTCGAGTTCTGCGGCCACCTTTTCACCAGCATTAAGCAGGGTAGCGTCGCCGATATTGGTGATGGTGACGACGATCTGGAAGGGCGCAATCGCCGGATGCAGGGCGTAGGCTGTGCCACCGTTCCACCCCACAGACGAAGACCCGTCCGTGGGGACCCCGGCGTTTGCTGCTGCTGAGGTCTCGATGGCGGAGGTGAGAATGCGCTCGACGCCGATGCCGTAGCTGCCCATGATGAGGGTGACCTCTTTGCCATCGTGGTTGAGGACAGAGGCTCCCATGGACTTCGAGTATTTATAGCCAAGCTTGAAGATGTGGCCGATCTCGACAGCTTTGCCGAGGCGAAGGGGTGAGCCGTCGATGGGGCAACCTTCGCCTTCGAGGATGTTGCGGACATCGGCGATGACGGTCGGCTTGAAGTCGCGTGTTGGGGTGACGTTGCGGAGGTGGTACTCCTCCTTATTAGCTCCGGCGATGAGATTGGTGCGGCCTTCGAGGGCCTTGTCCAGAATGACCAGCGTCCCCGGCTTCTTTGGGTGCGGCGCGGCCTCGATGCCAATGGGGCCGAGGTATCCAGCGGGTGCGTTGAAGGTGGACTGCAACTCTTCGGGAGTCATTGGGCGCAGCACGCCTCCGGCTACCGCGAGAAGTTTGGCCTCGTTGAGGGAGTGATCGCCACGGAGGAAGACGACGACGGGGCGAAGTTTCCCCAGCTTCGCATGATCGGCCTCGGGGAGTTCGGCCATGTAGGCCATCGTCTTCATTTGATGATGTGGCTGGAGAACCGCAGATCCCTCCGCTGCGCTGCGGGATGACAAAGAAAAGGAGTGGTTGGCATTGAGGAAGGCTCCGACCTCCTCGATCGTGCGGAAGCCTGGCGTGTGGATAAGCTCGGGCATGCCGTCGCCGGTGGGCGCGAGATCTTCGACCGGGGCGAGGCGACTGGTGGCCTTTTCGATGTTGGCGGCGTAGCCGGAGGCGCTGCTGGCGATCAAGTCTTCACCGGCATCCGTATAGACCATGAACTCCTGCGAGGCGGAGCCGCCCATCGCTCCTGAATCGGCGTCGACGGAGACGAATTGCAGACCGCAGCGGCTGAAGATGCGGCGGTAGGCGTCGTCGTGCTTGTTGTAGCTGAGGTCGAGACCGGCCTCGTCGATGTCGAAGGAGTAGGCATCTTTCATGATGAACTGGCGAACGCGCAGCAGGCCAGACTTGGGGCGGGGTTCGTCGCGGAACTTGGTCTGGATCTGGTACCAGATCTGGGGGAGTTGCTTGTAGCTGCGAAGCTCTTTGCGGGCGATGTCGGTCATGACCTCTTCGTGGGTCATGGCGAGGCAGAGCTCGGCGCCTTTCCGGTCCTTGAGGCGGAACATGTTGTCGCCCATGCCGGTCCAGCGGCCGCTGGCTTCCCAGATTTCGCGGGGATTGAGGGCAGGGAGGAGGAACTCCTGGCCGATCTTGTCCATCTCTTCGCGGATGATGGCGACGATCTTGTTGATGGAGCGGTTGCCGAGGAAGAGGTAACTGTAGATGCCCGCGCCGAGCTGGCGAATATACCCGGCCCGGAGGAGGAGCTTATGGCTGGCGACTTCAGCGTCGGCGGGTGCTTCACGGAGGGTTGGGATAAAGAGTTGCGACCAGCGATGCATGGGCAAAAGAGCACTTTCCTGCCCGCTGCATTAGGAATGCGCGGGCTTATGGGATGAAACTTCATTCTAAACGGTGCAGCTCATTCAGATGAACCGGAACCGGTTTTGCGTATTTCTCACCACGAGATAGAAGACCGGTATAGCTCAAAGCAGCGCTTTGGAGACAACTCATCCTCATTAGTTTCAGCTATGTAGGCCGCACGACATACTTTTTTTAATTCAATAACTTATGTGGGTTAGGACAGGTTCGTTGTCCAGAGATCGTGCAGGTGGAGGACTCCCTCGACCTGGCCGTTGCTGCCGGTAACGATGAGGGAGGTAATCTTTCTCTCCTCCATAAGGGCCAGGGCAGTGGAGGCGAAGGCATTTCCCTCAATGGTGAGGGGATGGCGGTTCATAATGTCGCCGGCGGAGCGTTCGAGCGCACGGGAGCCGTCTCGTTCGAGCAGGCGGCGCAGGTCCCCGTCGCTGATCATGCCGCAGAGCGAACCTCTATCGAGGACGATGGTCATGCCGAGCTTCTTGTGCGACATCTCGTGGATGACCCTGGGCATGGGAGTGTCCGGCGAAACGCTGGGGAGAGCGTCGCCGGTGTGCATAAGGTCGCGGACGTGCGCGAGATGTTTGCCGAGTCGGCCTCCGGGGTGAAGGTCAGCGAAGTCTTCGGCCTTCCAGCCTCGGCGGCGGCTTACTTCAAGCGCCAGAGCGTCACCCAGCGCGAGCATGACGGTGGTGGAGGCGGTGGGCGCGAGGTTAAGCGGGCAGGCTTCAGTATCGACGCTGGTATTGAGAAAGATGTCGCTGGATTGAGCGAGGGCGGACGTAGGGGAACTGCAGAAGACGATGAGTTTAGCGTTGAGGCGCTTGAGCGTGGGCAGGAGGCGGAGCAACTCTTCGGTCTCGCCGCTGGAGGAGAGGGCCAGGATGGTATCGCCGGGGGCGATCATGCCGAGGTCGCCGTGCAGCGCCTCTGCAGGATGGAGAAAATTGGCGGGGGTTCCAGTGGAGCGGAGAGTGGCCGCGATCTTGCGGGCGATGATGCCGCTTTTGCCGATACCGGTGACGGTGATGCTCTGTCGGCTGTCGGCTGAGTGAATGAGAAGATCGGCGGCTGCGGCGAAGGGACTCAACATGGCGCCGTCGAGACGTAGCGCAAGGTCGTTGAGGGCGGCGGCTTCGATGCGCACGAAGCTGGAGGCGGGGATGAGGTTGGGCGGATTGAGGTCTTTGCTGGGCATTGTTGCTGAACTATGTCGATGCTAGCAGAGGCGACGGTAAGCGGTGCAATGCAGCGTCGTAGGTGGGTTTGCGTCTAAACTGAAGGTAGGGCCTGCGCGGAGCGCTTGCCGGAAGGATGTTCAAACAGTGAAGCGTAACGCGCTGGTGCTTGGTGTGATGATCGTTGGGATCTCGCTGATGTTGTGGGCGGGATGGCATAATCTGCGGGCACGGCGTATCGCCATGCAGAAGGCCGAAGCGAACTATGTGGCGCTGATGCCGGCCCAGCCGGGACAGATGGCGCAGGGCGACCAGTCCGCCCCCGATGACGCGAATACGCGCCTGGAGGGGAAGCCTGCGCCGGGATTCACGCTGCTGAACCTCGACGGGAAGGAGGTGTCACTGGCCGACTACAAGGGGCGTCCGGTACTGGTGAATTTCTGGGCCACCTGGTGTGGTCCATGCAAGATCGAGATGCCCTGGTTTGAGGAGCTGAGGAAGCAGTACGCGGCACAGGGCTTTGAGATTCTTGGGCTTACCGATGATGTCGATGCTGGCAAGGATGTGATTGCGAAGACTGCGCACCAGCTTGGCGTAACCTACCCGATCCTGTTGACTGACGGAAAGGTGCAGACGGCTTACGGCGACCTGGAGTATCTGCCGATGTCGTTTTATGTCAATAAGAACGGCGTCGTGGTTGAGGTGACGGCGGGACTGGGCTCGAAGGATGAGCTTGAGGCCAACATCAAAAAGACCATCGCTTCGGGAACGACGGCTGCTGCGACGGGTGGCGAGTGATGCGGTTGGATGTGGCGCTGGCTGGATTGATGCTTTGCGCAGGAACTCTGGTGGCACAGATGGGGAATCTGAACGCTGCTGCCAGGCCAACGAGGTCTTTTGTAACGTACGATGCAGAACCGCAGACGATCATGGCGGGGAGACGCAGCGTTCTGGAGATACGCTTCCGGGTTGCCAATGGATTTCACGTCAATTCGAATACGCCTAAGTCGGAGCTGCTGATTCCGACGAAGATGGTGCTGCAGCCTGCGACGGGCGTGAAGGCAGAAGCCGCCGAGTATCCGGCAGGGACGGCCTTCAGTTTCAGCTTCAGCCCGAATGAGAAGCTGGATGTTTATGCCGGAGATTTTACGGTGAAGCTGCCTGTAGTGGCCGTGGCGGGGACGCATGAGGTAGACGGGACGCTGCGTTATCAGGCATGCGATCATGCGGCTTGCTATCCGCCGAGAAGTCTGCCGGTACAGGTGCTTTTTACGGCAAAGTAGTGGCGGGACGGGTTCTGGTTAAGCAGATGTTTTGAGTCCACTGCTTGTTCAGCGGTGTGATCGTGGCATCATCAATTGAGAGAATGAAAGTGGGAGCGAGTAGGGCGCAATGGACGAGTTTAGAAGGCTGACACGGCTGCCGGCGTATGTATTCAACATAACGGGTGAATTGAAGGCCGCGGCACGCAGGCGCGGCGAAGACATTATCGACTTCGGGATGGGCAATCCCGATGGGGCGACGCCGAAGGCAATCGTCGACAAGCTGATTGAAGCGTCGCAGCGAACGACGACGCATCGTTACTCGCTTTCGAAGGGCATACCGCGGCTGCGCAAGGCGATCTGCAACTGGTACAAGACGCGCTACGATGTCGATCTCAACCCGGAGACGGAAGCGATTGTGACCATCGGCTCGAAGGAGGGCATTGCTCATCTTTGCCTGGCTATGCTCGACGACGAAGATACCGTTGCGGTGCCGAATCCGAGCTACCCCATCCATATCTTCGGGCCGGTGATCGCCGGGTCGAAAGTGCAGAGCATCCCCGCGCAGGATACGGATGCGGACACGCTGTTGGCGCGGCTTGAATATGAGCTGCCGCGAATGCAGCCAAGACCGAAGATGCTCATCCTCAACTTTCCGGCGAACCCTACGACGCAGTGCGTAGAGCTTTCTTTTTTTGAGCGGATTGTCGCTTTGTGCAAGGAGCTGGGAATCTATATCGTCCATGACTTGGCCTACGCGGACATTGTGTTCGACGGCTATCGCGCGCCCAGCGTGCTGCAGGTTCCCGGTGCGAAGGATATTGCGGTGGAGTTCTTTACGCTGTCGAAGAGCTACAACATGCCGGGCTGGCGTGTCGGTTTCATGGTGGGAAACCCAAAGCTGGTCGCGGCGCTCGGTCGCATCAAGAGCTACTTCGATTACGGGACGTTTACGCCGATTCAGGTGGCTTCGATCTCTGCGCTGGAAGGGCCACAGGATTGTGTTGCAGAGATTCGCGACAACTATCAGGCGCGCCGCGATGTACTGGTGCCGGGGTTGAACAAGCTGGGCTGGCCGGTCGACCTGCCGAAGGCGACGATGTTTGTCTGGGCTAAGATTCCGGAGCAGTTTCGCGGGATGGGATCGCTGGAGTTTTCGAAGAAACTGCTGGCGGAGGCGAAGGTCGCGGTGAGTCCGGGGATTGGCTTCGGCGAGCATGGCGACGGTCATGTCCGGTTCGCGCTGATTGAGAACGAGGAGCGCACCCGGCAGGCATTGCGCGGGATCAAGCAGATGTTCAAGAACAGTGTTCTTTCGGAGTCTGCTGCTCAAGAGGCGGCTGGTCCAGTTATTGGAAGCAGATAATTTGTAGCTCAATCGTCTGATGCTTTCTGCGCGTCGCCAAAGAGATTCACGGGTGCGATAAGACACTGTATCGTGCTATGCTGACGAGTTTTTCGTGGATGGTGCGATGGCTGATGAAGTGAAGCTGGAAAATGCATTGCCGACGAAGCTGGATGGGAAGTCGGCGCGATCTGTGGCGAACAAGGCGGCACTCCTAACCCTGCTTGGTGCGATGCGGATGGAGGAGGATGCAATTCGGCTTGGTGGTGGGGTTAAGGCTGCGGAGGCGCAACATAGCAAGGGGCGGCTGACGGTTCGGGAGCGGCTTGCGCTGCTTCTGGATGAAGGGACAGATCTGCTGGAACTGGGGCTTTGGGCGGCGTATGGGATGTATGAGGAGTATGGGGGTGCTCCTGCGGCAGGGGTGGTGACAGGGCTGGGCAGAGTAAGCGGGCGGCTGTGCATGATCGTTGCAAACGATGCGACGGTGAAGGCTGGGGCGTTCTTTCCCATGACGGCGAAGAAGGTGCTGCGGGCGCAGACGATTGCGCTGGAGAACCGAATTCCTACGCTGTATCTGGTAGATTCGGCGGGTGTCTTCCTCCCCTTGCAGGAAGACGTGTTTCCGGATACGGACGACTTTGGACGTGTGTTCAGGAACAACGCCGTGATGAGTTCGCTGGGCATTCCGCAGATGACCGCGATTATGGGGATGTGCGTGGCCGGAGGCGCGTATCTGCCGGTGATGACGGATACGGTGCTGATGACGGAGGGCTCGGGGCTGTTTCTTGCGGGGCCTTCGCTGGTGCAGGCGGCGATTGGACAGAAGACGGAAGCGGAGGAGTTGGGTGGGGCTTCGATGCATTCGGAGATTTCGGGGACGGTGGACTTCAAAGAGACGAACGATCATCTGTGCATTGCGCGGTTACGCTCTCTGGTGGGGAAGTTAGGAGAGCGCGCTAAAGCTCCGTTCAGCGTTGTGGAGTATGACGCAGTGAAGGATGCTCCTAAATATTCGGCTGAGGATTTATATGGGTTGATCGATCCCGATCCGGCGAAGGCGGCGACCAATGTTTATGACATGCATGAGGTGATTGCGCGGATCGTGGACCGCAGTGAGTTCGACGAGTACAAGGCGGACTTTGGCCGGACGGTACTGTGCGGGTATGCGCGGATTGGCGGGCGGGCGGTGGGGATCGTTGCCAACCAGAAGGTGCATCAACAGCAGACGGCGCTCGACGGTAGCAAGCGGACGGAGTTCGGCGGGGTGATCTATACGGAGAGCGCGCAGAAGGCGGCGCGGTTCATTATGGACTGCAATCAGAGTCTGGTTCCGCTGATATTTCTGCATGATGTGAATGGGTTCATGGTGGGCAAGGATGCGGAGTGGTCGGGCATCATTCGCGCAGGGGCGAAGATGGTGTCGGCGGTAAGTACAAGCGTGGTGCCAAAGATTACGGTGATTATCGGCGGCAGCTTTGGGGCGGGGCACTATGCGATGTGTGGGAAGGCTTACGATCCGCGATTCCTGTTTGCGTGGCCAACGGCTCGGTATGCGGTGATGAGCGGTGCCTCGGCTGCCAACACGCTGGTTGAGGTGAGGGTGAAGCAGATGGAGCGCGGCGGCAAGGTGCTGACGGAGGCTGACAGGAAGGCTCTGTATGACGAGATTAAGGCGACGTATGATGCGCAGGCCGATCCAAGGTATGGAGCAGCGCGGCTTTGGATTGATGCGATTATTGATCCGGCTCAAACCAGAGAAGTTTTGATGACTGCGCTCGATGCGGCTAGTTTGAATCCTGAGGTGGCGAAGTTTAATCCGGGGGTTTTGCAGACATGAAAGACTTAACACGGATTTACACCGATTGAACGGATTAGGAACAGGCAACAGCAAAAGCGAAATACGAGGGTTCTTCGCTTAGAATGACCAACTTAATAGAGCGAAGTAGAAAAGTTTTTATGAGTGATTTGGTGAAAATTATCGAGTGTCCGCGAGATGCGTGGCAAGGGCTGCCAGTGCATATGCCGCCAGAGGTGAAGGCTGACTACCTGCGAGTGTTGATTGCGACTGGATTCAAACATATCGATGCGGTGAGCTTTGTTTCGGCAGCGGCGGTGCCGCAGATGGCGGACTCCGAAAAAGTATTGGAGTATCTTGATCCCCCCAATGATGTCGAGATTATCGGCATCGTGGTGAATGCCAAGGGTGCGGAGCGGGCGATCAAGACGGGGAGCGTGCAGACGCTGGGGTTTCCTTATTCGATCTCGCCGGGGTTTTTGCAGCGGAACCAGAACCAGACGCCGGAGGAGTCGCTCGATGCGCTGGAACAGGTGGGGACGCTGGCTTATAAAGCGGGGCTGGATGTGGTGGCATATATCTCGATGGCGTTCGGAAATCCTTATGGCGATGCGTGGAGCATCGATGAAGTGGTAGATGCCTGCGATTTGCTGGTTGACAGCGGTGTGACACAGATTTCGCTCGCGGATACGGTGGGGTTGGCGACGCCGAAGCTGATAGCCGACGTGGTTGCCGATGTGATGGCGGTGCACGATGCGGTGGAGATTGGGGTGCATCTCCATGCGCGCTATGAAGGCGCGCGCGAGTTGGTGCGAGCGGCGTATAGTGCTGGCTGCAGGCGATTCGATGCGGCGATTGGAGGGCTGGGCGGATGTCCGCTTGCGCAGGATGCTCTGGTGGGGAACCTTCCGACGGAGATGGTCTTAGAAGAGCTGAAGGCTTTGGGCGCGGAGTTGCCGCCAATACGTCCTCTGGATGGTTTGCTTGCGGCGAGTGCGGAGATTTCGCGTAAATTTGGTGCGAGAGTTCAGTGAGGGGCCAATGAGTTACGAAACGATTCTGGTTGCAGAAGAACATGGCGTTCGGACGATTACGTTGAACCGGCCCGAGCGGCGCAATGCGATGACTCCGCAGATGCAGGAGGAGCTGCAGACGGCGATGGAGGAGGCCGCTACGTGCAGTTGCCGCGTGGTGGTGCTTGCCGGCGCCGGTGGAGCCTTTTGCGCGGGGCTGGATCTGAGCTCGTTGCAGAGGATGAACGATAAGTCTGCCGCCGAGCATACGACGGACGCTGAACGGGTTGCGCGGCTCTTTCGCACAATGTTCGAGTTGCCGAAGCCGACGATTGCCGCAGTGAATGGAGCGGCGATTGCCGGTGGAGCAGGGTTGGCGACTATCTGCGACTTTACGCTGGCAGTGCACGGCGCGAAGTTTGGATATACCGAGGTGAAGATTGGTTTTGTGCCGGCGCTGGTAGCGGCGTTTTTGAGCCTGCAGATCGGCGACAAGCGGGCGCGAGACCTGCTGCTGACGGGCAGGTTGTTTTCTGCGGAGGAGGCACATCGGCTTGGGTTGGTTGACCAGGTGGTGCATCCTGAGGAGCTTCGTGCACATACGCTGGAGCTGGCGCGATGCTTGAAGGCGAATAGTCCTGAGTCAATGGCTGCAACGAAGCGGTTGCTCGCCGCGCAGAACAAGGCATGGCTCGACACGGCGATTGCGTATGCGCTGACAGCGAATGCCGAGGCCAGAACGACACATGATTTTCGCGAGGGAGCCGCGGCGTTTCTGGAGAAGCGCAAGCCGATCTGGGGCAAGTAGGGGGAAGTAGTTGATCCGCTTTCGGTAGACTGATGGAATGACTAAAGATGTGATGGAGAAGCCATCGGTAAACGAGACACGTGTGCGCGTGCGATACGCGGAGACCGACCAGATGGGCGTGGTGTATCACGCAAATTATCTGGTCTGGTTTGAGGTAGGGCGCGTGGAGTTCATTCGTCAACTGGGGCTGGACTATAAATCGATGGAGAGCGAGGGATGTGGGATCGCAGTCGTCGATGTGTCGGTGCGGTATAAAGCCCCGGCGCGGTATGACGATGAGCTGATCGTGCAGACGCGGCTGATGGCGGCCCGGGGTGCGGTGATTCGGTTTGGATACAGGATTGTGCGCGCAGCGGATCACCTTCTACTCTGCGAAGGGGAGACGATGCATGTGGTGGTGGGGCGCGATATGAAAAAACAGTCGCTTCCACAGAAATATGCGGAGCGTTTTGCCGCGCACCTCATCTCATAGATAGATCCCAATCAGGGAATTCAATGAGGGTATGCGGATGAGTGCTAAAGAGAAAAAGGTTGCGTTAATTACCGGCGCGAATAGGGGTCTTGGGCTGGAGACGGCACGTCAGTTGGGCCTTCAGGGCATTACAGTTGTGCTGGCTGCTCGCGATCTTGCGAAGGCTGAGGCGGCTGCGACCACACTGAAGAATGAAGGTATCGATGCCCGCGCGGTGAAACTAGACGTGGATAATCCGGCGGATTATGCCGCTGTGGCCAAGGCAATCGAAAAGGATTTCGGCGTGCTCGACATCCTGGTGAACAATGCGGGCGTCTTCAAGGACAATCGGGGTCCGAACGAGACAAGCAAAACTTCAGAGGAAGTTTTGCGGAAGACCTTCGATACGAATTTCTTTGCGGTTGTGGGCTTGACGCAGGCGTTGCTGCCGCTGCTGCGAAAGAGCAAGGCAGGGCGCATCGTGAATCTGTCGAGCATTCTTGCCTCGCTGACGCTGCACGCCACCAAGGGATCGTACGTCTACGAGGCGAAGACCTTTGCCTACAACGCTTCGAAGGCGGCGCTGAACTCCTTCACGATCCATCTCGCGCATGAGCTTGCGAACACGAAGATCAAGGTGAATTCGGCGCATCCTGGCTGGGTGAAGACGGAGATGGGGGGCGATGGCGCGATGATGGAGATCGTCGACGGCGCGAAGACTTCAGTGCAGTTAGCTACGCTGCCAGAGGACGGCCCTACGGGCGGCTACTTCCATATGGGAGATACGCTACCCTGGTAGCAGGCCGCGCGGTCTTACGTTTTTGCGAATAAAGTCGATGGTAGTTTCAAGCGGCGTTCCCGGTCCGAAGATGGCCGAGACGCCGCTTTTTCGTAGCCCGTCAGCATCCTGATCGGGAATGGTACCGCCGAGGACGACGAGGATATCTTCGGCCTTCTGTTCACGGAGCAGCGTGATAATGCGCGGGACGATGGCGTTATGCGCGCCCGAGAGGATGGAGAGGCCGATGCAGTCTACGTCTTCCTGAATGGCGGCGTTGACGATCATCTCCGGCGTCTGGCGAAGGCCGGTGTAGATGACTTCCATGCCTGCATCGCGCAGAGCGCGGGCGATGATTTTGGCTCCGCGATCATGCCCATCGAGGCCGGGCTTGGCTACCAGAACGCGGATAGGAGCGTTTGCCATGCGGGTATGAGTATACGTGGCAAACAACGAGGGTGGTATCCCTGCTTTTCGCCGCATCTTAGGGATGTTCTGCAGACGTTTTATCTGTTGAAGAAGCTATTGGCTTGCCTGTCAGGATGAAAGGGATCTTTTTAGGAGAGTCTGCAAGGTTACTGGCGGAGAGAAAAACCAGCCGAATGATTTTGGTCAGCTTGGGGTAGTTGATCCGGTCCCAGGTGTCGTTTTCGGTGTGATAATCGGGGTGCAGCCCGGTCTGAAATTCTACCTGGGGAATGTGTAGGGTGGCGAACCAGAAGTGATCGCTGCGAGACCATAAGGAATCGGGGTCGACGACATCCATCTTGTAGTCAAGCTTCAGGTCTTCGTACCGGTTCTCTCGATCGATGATCTGCCTGAGAGCGGGGTTATAGCGGGTTCCCAGAACGTTGACCATGTTTACGTTGCGATCTACAGGAGTAGGCCAGTTGGGGTCGTCTTCGTTTCTGCCAATCATGTCCATGTTGAGAGTAGCTACGGTTTGAGCGAGTGGCACAATGGGGTGCGTGACATAGAAGTAGGAGCCAAGAAAGAGGCGCTCCTCGCCATCGTAGGCGATGAAGAGGATGCTGCGCTTGGGATGGGTATTTCCCTTTACCAGAGCCTTGGCGGTTTCGAGCAGGCCGACTACGCCGGACGCATTGTCGTCGGCACCATGATAGATGTGTCCATCGATGACGCCCATGTGATCGTGGTGGGCGGTGAGAATGATGGTCTGGGCCTTGAGTTTGGGGTCGGAGCCCTCAAGAAGAGCGACGACGTTGCGGCCTTTGCGAGTCTGAAGGTTGTTATATGCCTTGGAGAGGCAGACGGAGCTTTGGGGCACATCGAAAGAATCCGGATGAACGGTGCGATCAATCTCAGACTGAAGGGCGTCTGTCGTCTTGCCTGTAGGAGCGAGTAATTGGTCGGCGACTTCTCTTTGAATGGTGAAGACAGGGATGTCCCACATTGGACCGGTGAGTGCGTAGAGTGGCCCACCGGAGGAGCGTTGAGAGGTGGCCGGAATCGGCTTGACGACGCGCGGAACGCGGTCCGTAACGAT
Source organism: Acidobacteria subdivision 2 bacterium RH1 MAG20 (assembly GCA_002197545.1). The sequence goes on from NFUO01000160.1 coordinate 42,118, forward strand.
GAGAAGGCCTGCAACACCTTGCTTGCGAAGTTCCTCTATCTTGTCCCAGTTGAAGGCGTGATAGGTGTCCCATGTGCCCATGAACTTCGAGCTGGGATCGTTGGCCTGGGGCTCGCGAGCGAAGACGATGGCGACCTTTCCTTTCAGGTCGACGCCGGAGAAGTCGTTGTAGGCAAACTCGGGGGCGTTGATGCCGTATCCGGCAAAGACGACAGGGCCGCAGGCTCTCGTTGGGCGCAAGCTCTGGCGGGCCCAATGAAAGTCCTTATTGAGCGTGTAAGTGTGATCGACATTGCCGATCTTCGCGGTCATGGTGGTGCGCTGGCGGTCGAGGTCACCGGAGACGATGTCCATGTTCTGAAAGAAGGTACCGTTGTCCCCGACAGGTTTGAGTCCCAGCCGCATGAACTCGGAGGCAATGTAATCCGTGGCGACGCGATCTCCGATGCTGGTGATGCTGCGACCGGCGAGATCGTCCGAGGCGAGAAAGTAGAGATCAGCCTTGAGGTTGGCTGGCTGAATGAGATCGGCTGCGTGTTGTATTTGCTGGTTTGAAGTTGTTTGCGCGACGGAGGCCTGGGGGCAGCATAGGAGACACGCAGCGAGTATGGCGCTGAGATTGAGCTGGAATACAGGGGCGGTCTTGGACATAGCTGAGGGACCCTCTTTGGGTAAGAGCTGGAATAGAGGAATATTTTAGTGCTGACGCGTGGTTTGCCACGCTTTAGCGTACTTCCAGCTCGTGTAGGTGGAGTGGTAGATGTGGAGCAGGAGCCCCTCGCGGCCGTCGAGAAAGCCCAGGCGAAAGATATAGTTCCAGATAAAAGTGAACATGGGGATGACGAGGATGTTGTAGTAAAAGGCGAGCCAGGAGCGGCTGGTCTGCCCCTTGGAGACTACAATCTGGGCGCCTAGCGTGCTGTATCGGTCCATGTGCTCGATGTAGCTCTCAATCGTTGGGTAGGCATGGTGGATGAGATCGTGGTGAAGCGTCTCAAGCGTGCCATCGAAGGCGATGGTCTCGTGGACGGGGCGTTCGGTGAAGCGTGCCGTCGGCGTAAAGTTGGCGGCGTGGCGGCGGAAGAGGCGGAGTTTGGGATCGGGATAGTAGCCGCCGTAGCGTATCCAACGATTCAGAAATAAATTGCGCCGCCGAAGCAAGTAGGCATCGGCTGACGGTTCGCCGATGAGCAGGACGCGGATCTCGGCCTGCAACTCGGAGGAAAGTTCTTCGTCGGCATCGAGCGAGAGGACCCAGGTCCCGGCGCATCGCTCGATTGCGAAGTTCTTCTGTCCGGAGAATCCCCGCCAGGCTTCGGAAAAGACTTTTGCATTTTTAAAGGAGCGAGCGATCTCGAGAGTGCGGTCGGTTGAGCCCGAATCGACGATAACGATCTCGTCGGCAAACTGTACGCTGGCAAGGGTCCGTGCGAGGTTGGCCTCTTCATTGAGCGTGATGATGGCTATGGACAGTGTTGGCGGCATGGCCTCGCACAGGGGTGAAGCTGTGTCCTTACTCAAAATGGTGGTTCTGAGCTGTGTGGGTAATCGTACCGCAGATTATAAGAATCTGTCGTCATGCCTGGATTAAGTTGGTGTGCGGAGCAACAGATAGGTGCCCGCAATGCCGAAGAGAAGATCTGGCGACCACGCAGCCAGCAAGGGCGGCAGCGTATTGACGTTGCCCATGGCTTCGAAGAGAGCGGCCACGACCCAATAGCCGACGGCCAGCCCGATCGCGGTAGCGATGCCGGCGAGACTTCCTTTTTTCCCCATCGAGAGTGAAAAAGGAATGGCGAGGATGGCCATCACCAGCGTGATGAGCGGATAGGCTATCTTTTCATTGAGTTGGACGCTGAGGCGTTTCGTGTCAAAGCCGCTCTGTTTCAGGTCAGAGATGTAGCGCGAGAGTTCGCCGTACGACATCTCCTGCGAGGCGACATTCTCTTTTTTGAAGTAACTGGGCTGCTCGCGGATTTCGGGGAAAGTGGCGACGGTAAAGGGCTGGTAGGAGGCGACGGTTTCGCCGGCGAACGTGCGCTGCCAGCCGTCATCGAAGACCCAGCGGTTGACACGGGAGTCCCAGCGAGCGCTGGCGGCAAAGATACGTCTCTGCAAGGCAAAAGTGTGCGGCTCGAACTCGAAGACGCTGAGGTTTGCGAAGACATTATTGTTGGCGTCGAAAAACTGGTAGTAGAAGATGCGCGAGGGCTCACCGGAGCTAGTGGTCTGTCCGGAGATCCACTTGCGGTCAGGCCGCAGAAAGGTCTGGGCAGGCTTGTCTTTGATGACCGAAAGCAGTGCTTCCTGGCGGCGATTGGCAGAGGGAAGATAGAGCTCGTCGAAGGCAAAAAGGCCAGCAGAGATAAGTAGCGTAACGATGAGGACCGGAGCGATGATGCGATAGAGGCTGATTCCTGTGGCTTTCATCGCTGTAATCTCCGAGGTACGGCTGAACGCGCCGAAGGTAACCAGAACGGCGACCAATGCGCAAAGCGGAGTGACATGGTAGAGGATGAAGGGTACAAGGTTGAGCAGGTAGTCGCCTACCGTGATGAGCGGAGTGCGATTGCGGAAGATGTCGCCGATAAGCTCGAAGAAGGTAAAGATGATGGAAAGCGCGGCAAAGCTGGCGAGGATCAGCGCGAAGCTGGTGGCGTATTCGCGCATGACGTAATCGTCGAGCAGCAGCGGAAATTGAATGCGGAAGGTGCGGCGGAAGCGGCGAAGAAGAGTTGCTATATCCGGCTTAAAGCGGGCAGCGGTGCTCTCCTTATCGCCCCGCGAGATGAGCTGTACATACGCTTTATTGAGAGACGCGCCAATGTTGGAGAAGATGCCAAGCGTGATCGATCCACGGGACATCTGATAGAGCAGGATGAGTCCTGCTCCTGCGAAGATGAGGTTCGCTCCCCAAACGCCGAGGATGGGCGGGAGTTTTCCATTTTTGGCGAAGGCTACGCCGACAGACGAAAAGAAGTAGTAGATAAAGACGAGCAGAATAGTGAGAACGAAGCCGGTCGATTTGCCTCCGCGTTTGGAGGAGAGGCCGAGCGGAACACCGACGAGCATCAGCACGAGGCAGGCGAAGGGATAGGAGAACCGTTTGTGAAACTCGATGCTGTAGGCGCGGGAGACACTTTCAGGGGTTCCTGGCAGGTTGGCGCGTCGCCATAGCTCATGCAAAGGGAGCGCGAGGATAGGCGTGTCTGTGCGGCCGAGATGGGCGTCGGACTGGGCCTCGGTTTCGATGGGGATATCGGTCGAGGCAAAAGTGGAGATGTCGTACTGGTTAGGATTGGATGCCGAGGTCTCATGCTGGCCCCCATCGATGAGATGAAGGCGGATGGTCTGAGCATCGCCTGTGCCTGGGGTTCCGTTAACGACGATAGCGTGATCGGCAGTAGTGATGTGCGGAGTTGCCGGCTGGGTCAGGTCGGCGAGGAAGACGTGATGCCAGAGAGCAGCTCCGGAGGCGGGCTGAACGTCCTGGATGTAAAGAACGTAGTTGCGAAAATTTTCGTAGAAGACGCGCGGTTGGACCTCGAAGGAGGCTTGCGAAGACTTCAGCGAATCTCCAAGGCTCAATAGGCCGGCAGCAGCACGGGGCCCAAGGTACAGTGAGTTGAACAGGCCAAGCCCGAGGGCGACAGTTGCAGCGATGGAGACAATGCGCACGAAGTTAAGCGCGCCCATGCCGCTGGCTCGCATCGCGGTGATCTCGCTGTCGGAGGCAAGGCGGCTGAGACCGAGCAGAATGCCCACGAGGACTGCCATCGGGATGGTGTAGGTGATAGCGCTGGGTAGCGTATACGCGAAGATGAGCACAATCTGGCCTAACGTGGCCGACTCGCGGACAACCAGCTCAAGAATCTTGCCGAGATCGCGCATGAAGAGCACGAAGGTAAAAAGCACTCCGCCCAGCAGAGCGTAGGAGGTGACCTCTCGGAGAATGTAGCGGGTGAAGATGCGCATGCGTGATGATTGCCTAGATTGAGTTTAGCGCGTGCGCTGGAAAATCCGTCGATATGCCTGTTGAGCAAAACCGATCGAAACCCGACACCGTACTCCGAGGGGCTACTTGCAAGAGAAGCTCATCTATAGGGAGGCAGCCTCGCTCTGCATGAGCAATCGCAAGTTGACTACGGAGGAGTAGTGCCGGGTACAGCCGATCCGAGTGGCCGCTTTTTTAGCTGACTGGGTGCGTCATATGGATCGGACCACGAGGCAGAAGAGCGATTCGGCGCACAGAATCATCATCGTGGTTCGCAGGTACATCAAGGTGGACATCGATAGCCCTACGCCGGTTACAAGGGCAATATAGGCTGCCAGGCAGAGAGGACACTTGGGCAATAGGGCCAGGACCGCGCCGGGGATGATTCCTTCGGCGATGTCGAGGCATCGTCGAAGGAAGGTGGGCCAGCCAGACCGTCACCCGTGCTTGTGACCGTGATCGATTGTGCTGGTATTCATCGCTTCTCTCCTTGTCGGGTATTGTTTCGGTTAAGTCGAATTGCCTATCGGCTTCCGCGGAGGGCATCGCTCTTGCGTTCCGCATTCTCGCGAAGTTTCTGCAAAATGTAGCCCCAGCCCTTATTGATATTGACGCCATCAAGTAGATTGTCCGGGATCTGTCCCATCGCCCGGTGTGTGAACTTCACATGTGTCAGCCCCTCAACTTCACTGAGCCGGTATTGCACGTTCGAGATGACTGGGAACGACATGAACAGCGGCCCACATATTTCGATCAGCGTGGGCGGCTTGATGGCCTGTACATTGCCCCAGAAGTGGCCGGTGTTGTTGCCCAGGTCGCGGAACCAGCGGCCGCCAGGCCATGGTTCGAGATTCATGACGAGCGGCGACCCCTCCGGTGTCTCGTTGTAAGGCCCCATCTGTTCCAACAGCGTCTCGAAGACGATGTCGATCGGCGCCGCGATCTCCTCGTCTTTGACGATCTCAAGCGTGTGAATTCCTTGTTCTGAAGGTTTAGTTAACATGGCGATTACTCCTTTTCGGTGGTGGATTGGTTTTCGCGAGCGATTCGTTGCATCATCTTTTGTTCTGCCCGCTCCTTGACCTTGCCGAGCTGGTGGGTCCAGAAGCGTTCATACGTCTTCACCCAGTCGTGCACCGGCTTCAGCTCCTTCGCGTTGAGACGATACATACGGAGCTGGCCGCGTTTGCTCACCGACACGATGCCGACTTTGCGCAGCACGCCGAGGTGCTTGGACACGGCTGGTTGCGCAAGTCGGAGGGTTGAAACTACCTCGCCGACGGCATGTTCTTTTCCGTCGACAAGCACAGCGATGATCTCGCGCCGTCGCGGTTCGGCGATTGCATTGAAGACATCGGTGGTGGTGGCGGCACGTGGCATGAGTTGAATAATATTCCTATATGAGAATATGTCAAGCATAAAAAAGAAGAATTTGCGGCAAAAGTAGTTCTTGTGGCTAAGTGAAACTAGGGATTGGCGATAAATCGATAGCCGATGCCGCGCACCGTGAGCAGATGCTGAGGACTCCCCGGATCGTCTTCGATATAGCGACGCAGGCGGACGATGAAGTTGTCGATAGCGCGGGTATCAGTGTCTTCGTGGACGCGCCATACCTGTTCGAGGATGTCTTTACGGGGCACGATCTGGCCTTCGCGGTCGGTGAGATAACGCAGAAGCTCGGCCTCCATCAGCGTGAGGTGAGTCGTGCGGTTGGGCGCGACCAGTTCGAGCGTATCGAAGCGGATGGTGCGATGGGAGAAGATGTATTGGTCAGGCGGCGCTTCAGGGGGTGCAGGAGTATTCTGCCATGCGGCACGACGCAGCAGAGACTTCAGCCGCACCAGCAGGATATTCAACTCAAAAGGTTTGGGCAGATAGTCGTCGGCCCCCGCTTCAAGTCCTTCGAGAACATCCTCAGGGCTGCTGCGCGCCGTAAGCATCAGCACGGGCGTATAGCGTTGGGCCTCGCGCAGCGCGCGCACGATAGCAAAGCCGTCCGTGCCGGGGAGCATGCAGTCCAGAATGATGGCTGCAATATCGTCCTGCGCGCTCAGCAGGTAGGCAAGAGCAGCATCGCCATCTGCCTCATGGTAAGTCGCATAGCCTTCGGCCTGCAGATTGAAAAGCAAACCTTGCGCGAGATGCTCTTCGTCTTCTATAACGGCGATGAGAGGGGCGGCTGATTCAGTCATAAGATATCCGGAACGGCTGCCGGTGAATTGCTGGTTGGATTGGCGAGAGGCAGCGTAAACGTGATGATCGTGCCAAGGCCTGGCCCCGGACTGGATGCAGTGACATTTCCGCCATGCTGACGGGCGATATTACGCACGAGAAAAAGGCCCAGTCCAGTGCCTTTGATCTTGACCATGGAGCGGCCAGGCACGCGATAGAAGCGGCGAAAGATGCGCTTTTGCTGGTTGGCCGGCAATCCCATGCCGGTATCGCTGATGCGCAGCGTGACCCACGTATAGCGAGTAATGGACAGCGAGCAGCGAATATGCACTCCTTCGGGTGAATACTTCACCGCATTATCGAGCACATTGACGATGGCGGTGCGAAGGTCCTCGGGGATGCCGACCACACACAACCGAACGCCACCCGGCACAGGATCGAGAACAATACTGTCTGGAGCAAGATGATGCCGCTGAAGTGTGACGTTGATGCACTCAGCGAGCAGCGGTTCAAGGTCAATCACTGTGCGGCTCTGCTGGCGATGCCGCTGTCCCAGCTCACCGGCCTTCAAAACCTGTTCGACCGTGGCCAGCAAACGGTCCGAGTCGGCAAGCATGATCTTGTAGAACTGCTGCCGCTGCTCTTCTTCGACAGGACGCCGCTGCAGCGTCTCCAGATAGAGCCGCATGGATGCAATGGGTGTCTTGAGCTCGTGGCTGACGGCGTTTAGAAAAGAGTCCTGGCGCTCATTGCGGCGAATCTCGCGCACCAGGAAGACCGTATTGAGCACGACCCCTGCAATAAGCAAGCTGAAAAGAATAACGCCAATGACCGCTAGAGCAACAGCGCGATCATTGTTCAGGATGATCCACCCGATATTGAGCGCGACCGCAAGCCCCACGAGGAGGACGCCCAGCGTGATGAAGAAGGCGATGGCTCCACGTCGTCGGGTAATGTTCATGGGCGTTGCTGAAAGTATAGCGGGGCGAGACTATTTTCCGGGCCAAATCAGACGAGAGCCGCTTCGTTTAGAAACGGCTCCTGCGCGATTCACTTATCTGCGGACTTGGAATTCAGCGCGGCATCCCCTGTCGACCCAGAGGCCGCGCCGGTCAGTGCCCCAGGTCTGCCCTTGTACGCAGGCTGAGCCACTGATCTGTCGCGTCATGAAGGTCCTATTGCGATCGATGCTATTAAGGGGGCAATAATTTCTGCGACCATCGTTCGAGGAGCAGGTAATGATCTGCATCGGCGGACGAGGTGGCCGTCCACCGCCCATACCTCTGCCGGCGAAGAACTCGGCGCGACATCCTCTGTCCACCCAGACGCCTCGGCGATCATAGCCCCAGGTCTGTCCTTGTATACAGGCCGAGCCGCTGATCTGCCTGTTCAGCCGAACCCCCCGGCTTGTATCGATGCCGCAGTAATGGCGTCTTCCATCGTTGGAGGAGCAGGTAGTGGTCTGTCCGCCCTGGTTATAGCCTTGAAAGGCTGCTGCTGCGGGCGCCGCGGACGCCGGTGAAGAATATGCGGCGCAAAGAATAAATATGGCTGCGATCAGAAGTGACTTCGGTATGCGTATCATCGTGCCTCTTTCAAGCTGGATTTTTGTTTCTTTCGAAACCAATCATGCCGTTCGTAGGTCACACAAAATAAATTCAGGAGCCGGTTTCCGAAGATATCTTACTTCGGTGAAAAAGGATACGTCCGTAGTCTCTGCTTGTCGAGTGAGGCTAGTCTTCATTTGCGGGTTAAAAAGCGAAGGCGCAGGACCTGAGTCCTGCGCCTTCGCTTTAAGATCGCCGGTAGTTTTAGACGCCAGCCGGTTTGGGGTTCTGCGGATCGAACTTGGCGATCTGTACCTTCTTCGCCAGGCCAATCTTCGAGAGCAGCCAGATGCCGTAGTAGTTGATGTCGAACTCGTACCACGCGAGGCCGTGCCGCGCGCTGACCGGGTGGGCATGGTGGTTATTGTGCCAGCCTTCGCCGCCGGTAAGCAGAGCGACCCACCAGTTATTGCGGGAGTCGTCCTTGGTCTCGAAGCGCCGCTTGCCCCACAGGTGCGTGGCCGAATTCACCAGCCACGTCGCATGAAGCCCGACCGTGACGCGGAGGAAGGTTCCCCAGAGAATCATGCTGACGCCGCCCATGACGCTGTGCGTGGCGAAGCCGCCGATGAGGCCAAGCAGAACGCCGGAGGTGGTCAGCGGAACCCAGTGATACTTGCTGAGCCAGACATGCACGGGATCGCGGGTAAGGTCAGGAGCATAGCGGCCCAGTAGCGCCGTCTCGGAGTGCATGGCGCGACCAGAGAGTATCCAGCCTGCGTGTGCCCACCAGGTACCATCGTGCGGAGTGTGCGGGTCGCCCTCATCGTCGGAGTTCTGATGATGCACGCGGTGCGTGGCCACCCAGAAGATCGGGCCGCCCTCAAGCGCCAGCGTTCCGCACATGGTCAGGAAATATTCAACCCATCTGGGCGTCTTGTAGCCGCGGTGCGTAAGCAGGCGATGATAGGCCATGCCGATGCCGACATTGATGGCGAAGAAGTACATGACAACGAACGCGGCAAGGTTCTTCCAGCTAAAGAAGAAGAGCGCGGCGATGGCGCCGACATGGAACAGGCCCATGGCGATCGTGGTGATCCAGTTGATGCGTCCCTGCTGATACTCGCGGCCCATGCGAAGGTCCTGTTTGACCTTCTGCCGGACTTCAGCGACGACAGGAATGACGCTGGGGGGTGTAGAGGCGGCGGCCTGGGTCATCGTCGTTTCTTCGGGAGTAATAAGCGTTGGTGTCATGTGTAAGCTGTCCTTTTGCTGCTGATTTCAACGCTATCAGGGTTAGCAATGCCGCGGGTGTAAGACTTTTGTAATGCCCCCTCATTGGAACCCTGTGCTTTGTAAAACTTTTGTAATGCCACTGGAACGTAGTGGTTGTAAGGTGGATGGATGATTCGTGCGTGTAGATTTCTGACCGTTGCAGTAATCGTGACAGGGACCGTGAATGTTTTGGGGCAGGTCATTAATCTGCCGAGTAGCAAACAGATTGTGGGCCCAGCGCCGGGAAGTCCGCAGCGCCTCAACAGCCTGCCAATCTCGATGGCCGTCTCGCCCGACGGACATTATGTGGTAACGGTCAACGCAGGCTACGGCACCTACGAGTCCAACTACATGCAGTCGCTCACGGTGATGGACACGCAGACCGGCAAGGTCACAGATTTTCCTGACGACCGGACACCCGTGGGCGCCAGACAGACACTCTACTCGGGTCTCGCCTTCAGCCGCGACCGACAGCACATATACGCGAGCATGGGCTCGACGAACGATCCGCTCGGCAAACGTCCCAACGACACGGGCAACGGCGTAGTGGTCTACGGGTTCAGCGATGGAAAGATCACCCACGAACGAATCATTAAGATTCCCTTGCAGCAGTTGGCGCCCGGCCGCAAGACGATGCTGATAGGCGGCATTGAAGGCGATAAAGGCATCCCATTCCCGGCGGCGATTGCGGTGGTGGGTAGCGCCGGTTCAGAGAAGCTGCTGGTGGCGGATAACCTCTCCGATGATGTGCTGCTGATCGATGTGGCCACGGGTGCGATCCTTAAACGCTTTGACTTGTCGGAGAGCGACGCCGTGCCTTCAACTTATCCGGTGGCGCTGGCCGTCTCGCAGGACGGCTCACGAGCCTTTGTTGCGCTATGGAACGCGTCAGAAGTGGTGGAGCTTGACCTGAACCGCGGTGTTGTTGGCCGCAAACTGCCGTTGCTGAAGCCCAGTGTGGCTACCGCTCCGGGAACGCATCCCTCTGCGCTCGAGATCTCTCCTGACGGACAGACGATGTATGTGGTGTTATCAAACCGCGATGCCGTCGCAGCGGTGAATATAAAGGGCGCACAATTTGCCGTGAAAGGTTATTTCGATACACGGCTTCCCGGACAGAGCTACTTCGGCGCGGAACCTGTTGCGCTTGCCTTGAGCGCTGATGGTCGTCGGCTCTATGTGGCCAATCTCGGTTCGGATGCTGTAGCCGTGATCGACACGGCGAAGCTCACCGGGGGCGCAGCGAAGAAAGGAATGGTCGAGCCGATCGGATTTGTGCCCACGGAATGGATGCCAATGAGCATGGCCGTCACGCAGGGTAAGCTCTATCTGGCCACGGCTAAGAGCAAAGGGACCGGGGCCAATGGCTTTCCCCAGCGCAGGACCGAACAGACGGGCGCCGCGAAGAAGCTGCAGGGAGCCACAACCTACATAGCGACGTTGCTCTATGGTTCGATGGTTTCGCTGGACATGACGGCGATGGAAAAGGACCTTCCGCGATGGACGGCAGAGGTAATTGATTCAAACCGCATGAAAGCCGCGCAGCAGCAAATTCAGTTTACGAGCGGTTCAGCTTCGGGCGCTGGCCCCATCAAGCATGTGATCTACATCATCAAAGAGAACCGGACCTACGACCAGTTGTTCGGCGATCTGCAGCAGGATGGAAAGCCCGTGGGAAATGGGGATACGAGCCTGACGATGTTCGGAGCGGACATCACGCCAAACCAGCACCGAATGGCGCTCCAGTTCGGCGTGCTCGACAACTTCTACGACTCCGGCGAGGTGTCGGGCGACGGGCATGTCTGGTCGAATGCAGCGATTGGCACCGACTACCTCGAGAAGACATGGGAACAGAACTACAGCCGCGGCCAGCGGACCTATGACTTTGAGGGCATGGTGGCCGATGGCTATCCGATCCAGCAGAATATTCCCGATGTCAATGAACCCGCGAGCGGCTACCTCTGGGGCGATCTCGCCGCGCACGGCAAGACCCTCTATCACTTCGGCGAGTACATCTCGTCAACCTTTTGCGGCACCAAAAATGCTCTAAAACAGATTGACCCGCAGCAGGGAGCGATATCAGGGGTGACAAAAGTCTGCATGTCGAAAGACATCAAGCCCGGTGAAGCGATTCCCGCAATATGGGGCGGGGGGGTGAACAAATGGCCGTGGGCGATTCCTCTGCTCGCGCGCAATGTGGCCACCAAGCCGGAGCTGGTGGGCCACTTTGCGCCGGAACAGCCTGATTTCAATCTGATGGTTCCCGATCAGATTCGCGTCAACGTCTTTCTCCGGCATTTCAATCAGTGGGTTGCGGACCGCAAGGCCGGTAACGATACGATGCCAAACTTCGTAATGTTGAGGATGCCAGACGACCATACGGCGGGAACCAGACCCGGCAGCCCATCGCCGAAGTCTTCGGTTGCCGACAACGATCTTGCCATCGGCCGCGCCGTAGAGGCCGTCTCCCACTCAGCCTACTGGAACGACACAGCATTCTTCATCCTGGAAGACGATGCCCAGAACGGTGCGGACCACGTAGACGCACACCGCAGCATGGCCCTGGTCGTCAGCAAATATGCGCCCAGAAAGGCCGATGACGCCGCATTCGTCGATAGCCGCTTCTACACCACCGTCTCCATGGTTCGCACGATGGAGATGGTTTTGGGTCTGCCTCCGATGAACAACAACGACGCCTTCAGCAGCGCGATGACGCCCGAGTTCAGCGGCGCAGGGGACCAGCCTCCCTTCACCGTTGATTATGTCAACCGCGACAATGGGCTTATCTACACCGCCAACAAAAAAGCCGCGCCGGGAGCGAAGGAGAGCATGAAAATGGACTTTCGTCATGCAGACCGCGCCGATTCACGCAAGTTGAACGTTATCCTATGGAAGGACGCGATGGGCGACAAACCAGTTCCCGCCCAGTTGCTGGTCCACTATAAAAAAGTGAAGGATGACGATGACGACTAGCATTGCGCCGTTTCGGTTGAAGCCTTGGTTCAGCGAGCGGGTATGGGGTAAGAGCGATCTCCGCCCATGGTATGAATCGACCGGCACAAACGAACTGGTGGGCGAGGCCTGGCTGACCGGACCGGCATGCATTGTAGAAACCGGGCCCTTCACCGGAAAAACGCTGACAGGAATGTCCACCAAGATCGGCGGCGAGTTCCCGCTGCTGGTCAAAATTCTCTTCCCCGCCGATAAGCTCTCCGTGCAGGTGCATCCCGACGACGCCCAGGCTCAGGCCGCAGGAGAGACCCGAGGCAAAACCGAGTGCTGGTACGTGCTCGAAGCCGATCCCGGGGCCACGGTAGCTCTCGGCCTCAAGGCAGGAGTGGGAGCATCGGAGGTTGCCGCCTCGGTCGCCGATGGAACGATGGAAGAGCTTCTGGAACAGGTCTCGGTCTCCGTGGGAGACATGCTCTTCGTCGATGCTGGAACCGTCCACGCCATCGGGCCCGGCGTTGTGTTGCTGGAGACGCAGCAGACCAGCGACATCACCTATCGCCTCTACGACTACGGCCGTCCACGCGAGCTGCATCTGGAGCAGGGAATCGCCGTCATCAAGGCAAAGACCGAAGCAGGCAAAGTAAAGCCTCGCGTCATGGACGGCTTCGTGCGCCTGATCGAACAGAAATACTTCACCGTAGATCGCTTCGATGTTCCCTTCGGCGAGGTTCATCTCTCCGGCACCGGCCCAGCCTGCCTGGTCAGTCTCTCCGGTTGGGGCACAGTAAAAACCGACAAAGGCTCAACTGGCCTGAAACCAGGTCAGGCAGTCGTCCTTCCCCAGGGAACAGGCGATGTTGTGATAGACGCGCCGGCAGCTTTGGCTTTCGTGCGCTGCGCGGCTCCGGCAAGCTGATCCGTGTCCTATGCGGCTTAAAGAGGCTGCTGAAAAAATCTGCTCTCGTTAAGGCCATTCCTTCAGCCGTGCCGTAAGTGAGCCGTTTGCAGTGCGGCTTTACAGGCTGCGGAAAAACCACATCGTTTCTGCTTTTGGGATTAGCGTGGGGCTTCAGCCCCCACGACAAATGCCTGAAAATACAAAGGGCTTTAGCCCCGGGTTTTCTCTTCGAGTGCCACAATCAACTTTTTTCCGCACCCTCTTTAGCCGCTGAGGTACGCTTTTCTTTCAGCCACCAACTTTTTTCAGCAGCCTCTTAAGTTATGAAAAATCAACGTAAAAAAACGCTCAACTCGTTGGCCGCATTCCGCAGATGCGGCAGATATCGCGTCTGCATATCCAGCACCGACATCCGCGGAGCGCTCCCGCTGAGGTTGATCGTCGCCACCACCCGCCCCGAAGACGAATGCACAGGAACAGCCAGAGAGCGCAGCCCAACTTCAAACTCCTGATCGCAAACAGCATAGCCGCTGCGGCGAATATTGCGCAGCAGCAGCCGCAGCTTCTCAATCGAAGTCACCGTCCGCGTAGTATGCGGCGTAAGGATCACGCGAGACAGATAGCTTTCAAGCTGGTCAGCAGGCAGATACGCAAGCAAAACCCGCCCCATGCTGGTGCAATACGCTGGCAATCGGCTGCCAATGTGCAAATCCACAGCCATCACGCGGCTAACCGTAGTGCGCGCAATATAAACAATGTCCTCGCCGTCCAACGTAGCCACAGAGAAGGACTCGCGCAACGCTGCGGACATGCGCTCAAGAATAGGCTGCGCGGCGCTGGAGAGTGTATTCGATGCAGTGTACGTATGCGAAAGCGTCAACATACGCGGACGCAGCGAGTATCGCGATCCATCTTCCGCTCCGGCAAAACCCAGCTTGGTCAGCGTATAAAGACACCGCCGGACAGCGGCGCGCGAGAGTCCAGTTTTGGCGCTGAGCTGAGAGATCGTCATCTGCGGCGACTGTTGCGTAAAAGCCTGAATAACAATCAGCCCGCGCGCCAGCGATGTCATGAAATTCGGATCGCCGGTATAAACATCAAGCGACGCAGCGGGAGTGGTCTTGGGCGTCTCCGGCAGGGGAGCGGTTGCCAGGGGGGCACTGGACGGGACAGGGCGGCGCGGGACGAGACTCATGAGAATCCTTTCCATGCCGGCGGGCCGTGTAAAGGAAGGCGGGGCGATAGCCGGACTTTACTAACGATAAACGCACATTCGCAGGATTGCAAGATCATGCGAGCTAACCGGGCGCTGTGAGAAGATACACGCGTGAACATTCAATCCTCAACACGCCCAGTACCGCTAGTCGAACGTTCAGCCTGGAAGTCCCTTCAGGCCCATTTTCAGCAGATCCGCGATAAACATCTCCGCGAGCTATTCAGCGAGGACCCGGCTCGCGGTGATCGTTTTACCGTCGAGACGGGTGGAATCTTCCTCGACTATTCGAAGAATCGCATCACTGACGAGACCTTGAAGCTGCTGCTCCAGTTGGCCGAGGAGTCGGGGCTGCGCGAGAAGATCGAGGCGATGTTCCGTGGTGACAAGATCAACATCACAGAGAACCGTGCGGTCCTGCACGTCGCCTTGCGCGCACCCAAGGGCGAATCCATTGTTCTCGACGGAGAGGACCTAGTTCCGGCGGTCCATGCAGTTCTCGACAAGATGTCAGCCTTCGCCGACCGCGTCCGCAGCGGCGAGTGGAAGGGACACACCGGCAAGAAGATCCGCAACGTAGTCAACATTGGAATCGGCGGCTCGGACCTCGGTCCGGTCATGGCATACGAGGCGCTGAAGCACTACAGCCAGCGCGACCTCACCTTCCGCTTCGTCTCCAATGTTGACGGCACCGATTTCGCCGAAGCTGTACAGGATCTAAACGCAGAGGAGACCTTGTTCCTTGTTGCCTCAAAGACATTCACGACGCTCGAGACAATGACCAACGCACACACGGCGCGTGACTGGGCGCTCGCAAAGCTGGTTGATGAGAAGGCAGTGGCAAAACACTTCGTAGCCATCTCGACCAACGAGAAGGAAGTGACAAAGTTTGGCATCGACACCGCGAATATGTTCGGCTTCTGGGACTGGGTCGGCGGCCGCTACTCGATGGACTCTGCAATCGGGCTCTCGACGATGTTGGCGATTGGCCCGGACAACTTCCGCGCCATGCTCGCCGGATTCCACGAGATCGACGTGCACTTCCGCACCACGCCCTTCGAGAAAAATCTCCCTGTGCTGCTGGGGCTGCTGACCGTCTGGTACACCGACTTCTTCGACGCGCAGACGGTCGCGATTCTGCCCTACGAGCAATATCTGAAGCGCTTCCCCGCCTATCTGCAGCAGTTGACGATGGAGTCGAACGGCAAGCACGTAACCCTCGATGGGACGCAGGTGACAACCCTGACCGGCCCGATCTACTGGGGCGAACCCGGCACCAACGGGCAGCACTCGTTCTACCAACTCATCCATCAGGGCACACGGCTCATCCCTTGCGACTTCATCGGCTTCTACAAGACGCTGAATCCTCTGGGTCGGCACCACGACATGCTGATGGCGAACGTCTTCGCGCAGGCCGAAGCGCTGGCTTTCGGCAAGACGGCGGAGCAGGTCAAAGCCGAGGGCACGCCCGATTGGCTGGTGCCGCATCGTGTCTTCGAGGGCAACCGCCCGTCGAACACAATTCTAGCCGACCATCTAACGCCCAATGTGCTGGGCAAACTGGTCGCGCTCTACGAGCACGCAGTCTTCACGCAGGGAGCCATCTGGAACATCGACTCATTCGACCAGTGGGGCGTTGAGCTGGGCAAGGTGCTGGCGCAGAAGATCATCGGCGAACTCGAGAGCGAGACCGAGCCGAAGATGGCGCACGATACCTCCACAACGAACCTGATTCAGAGATACCGCAAGAACAAGTAGCCGCAGCGACAGGTAAGCAACAGCAATGACCGCCCCTCGGAAAAACGACCAACGCTCGGGTGCCCCATCCTTCGCAGTCTCATCGCGAAGGGTGGGAGAGTAAACGTTCAATCCACATGTTCTTGCTGTTGTCTGTTCTCTTAAAATTGTCTGAAAAACCAAGCTAGAGCGCAGCGATCACATCGGCAGGCTCAGGACGAACGCGGAAGTCGGCATGGGCTTCGCTGAAGGCGATGGTTCCATCCTGTCGAATCACGAAGACAGCAGGCAAAGGAAGCCGCCAGCTCTCTTCCGTGGCGTTGTGATAGCTCAGCCCGGCATTGTTGAAAGGGATGTTGATGAGAATGCTCTGGTAGTAGCGGCGGTGCTGCTCTGGAATGGTGTAGGCGACACCAAACTTTTCAGCTACGTCCGCGCCCGGATCGGCAAGCAGCGGAAAGGGCAGAGCATGTTGCTGAATCATGAAGTCGTTCTGCCGCGGCGTCTGCGGCGAGATGGCGATAAAGATAGCATCCCGTTCGCGAAGCTGCGGGTAGAGTTCTCGCCACGTCTCCAGTTCGGTGACGCAGTAAGGACACCATCGCCCACGAAAAAAGTTGACCACCAGCGGTCCCAGGGCAAGCAGGTCTACCGATTGGATGGGTTTGCCGGTCCGCGTGTCCTGTAGGGAGAAGCTGGGAGCCACGCTGCCCACAGGAAGGATGCGGTCTTCGATGCCTGTGTTGAAGAGATCGGTGGCGGCCTGTTCGGAGACAGCGAGCCGGTCGGCCTGGACAAGCCTGCGGGTGTTCTGGGTGATGCGATCGAGTTGGTCTTGAAGAGATGCGGCCACAATGTCATTATCGCAGCCGCCAATGTGTCGCGTCACATCGTACCGAGCAGCTTGATGAGGCGATCAAACCCTTCTTTACGAGCTTTTTTGTTTGCCGGTGTAGGGTCCGGAGCCTCACCTGCCCGCATGAAGCCGTGGCCCGCGCCGTCATAGATCACCGGCTCATACTTTTTGTTGGCTGCCTTCATGGCTTCGGTGGTGGCAGGCACAGTAGCGCTGATGCGAGCATCATTGCCCGCATAGAAGCCATAGACAGGCGCGGTGATCGTAGTGAATTCAGGTGGCGGCGGTCCATAAAAGACGAACGCTGCCGACAGGCCAGGGCGATGGGCAGCGAAGGCGAAGGACTTTCCACCGCCCCAGCAGAAGCCCGTCACCGCCAGCTTGCCATTGGCCGAGGGAATCTTTTTCGCATAGTCTGCAGCGGCGTCGAGATCTGCATTGACCTCATCGGGGTTCAGCGCGGAGACTGCTTTGACAGCATCATCCTGACTGGGAAACTCGCTGAAGCCGCCGCCATGAGACCCGTGACCCGAGAGCAGATCAGGCGCGATCACGATATAGCCCTTAGCGGCAATCTCATCAGCCATCTCTCTGGCCCAGTCAGTCAGGCCAAAGATCTCGTGGATAAGGATGACGACGGGCGCCTTTCCGCTGACCTCGGGGTAGACGACGAAGGCCTGCACGGTGCGGTCGTCATGTTTGAGCGAGACATATTCGTGGTGGCGCGGAGATTTGTCGAGGCGAGCTTTGGCCCAGTCCTGGGCTTGAGCGCCGATGGGAAGCAGCAGCAGGAGGGCGAGAAGTTTAAGGGGAGCGCGTCGCATGGGAGGAGTGTAGCCCCGATTTCGATTCTCAGACAAGATTTTGAATTTGAAGAGGAACGGTTGGGTTGCGAGGCCCATTTTTCAGAGAGCAATTAAAGAATGGGCCCGAGTATCAGATGACTCTGAGCAGAAGCAGGATAAGGACGATGAGCAGGATAAGGCTGATGCTGCCGCCACCGTAGTAGCCGAGTCCTGGACCCAGGCGATAGCCTCCAAAACCGAACACCAGAATCAAGATAATCAGAAGAATGAGCATTTCACGTCTCCGTGGCGGCGAAGAGTCGCTCGCTGGAGAGTGAGATGCAGCTTTTGCGATATATGCAACGAACAATTACAAATCAGGCTGCGCGAAGCTGCTTCGCTGATAAGCGATGCCTGCCTTGAAGTTGCCCGCGATGCGCTCGGACTTGGCGATGATGGCGGCGGCATGGCCGGTCGCCATCACTTCTTTTGCTGTGTCGGCGAATAGCGCCAGCCAGCGGTTGAAGTGGCTCGGCTCCAGGGGAAGCTGGAGATGGGTCATCATGGGGTCACCCTTGTAGCGGCCCGTGGTGAGCATGACGGTGGACCAGAAGTTTTTGAGCAGGGCGAGGTGGGTGGGCCAGTCCTCGACCTTCTCGTTGAAGATGGGGCCGATCTCGGCGTCAAGCTGAACCTTGGCGTAGAAGCGGTCTACCAGGCTCGATATTTCTTCTTCGGTGATCTTCTGTTCCGACATTTAGTTGCCTCACTCTACTATGTTATTCCTCCTGATTTCGAGGGAGTCCTGTTATGTGTTGGTGGTATCCCCCCCGTACTTAAAGTCCTAAAGTCTTAGAAATAGAGACTTTAGGTCTGGACTTAGGTATGACTTCAGTTGCATTGGAAAAGCCCGGCATGGCCGGGCTTTTGGTTTATCTCTTACTTTTAGTTTATCAGTGGTGTCAAGCTTTTCGATCTGATCGAGAGGTGTGGAAGGAAGTTGGGGAGCAACTTGGAGGGTCAATTCGGGTTCTATTCAATAAGCCCACGCTGAACGGCTGGGTCGCCATGAAGTCCGGAGAAGTTCGGCTTCTGGTGAGGAGGTAGTTGTGAAAGTTCTAAAATATGTGGCTTTGCTTGCGGTCCTTTTCGTCCCGGTAGCGTACTCGCACGCTCAGGTCTCCATTGGCGTCGGCGTAGGTCCTTATGGGTATGGCCCACCGGCCTGTGCCTACGGATATTACGGGTATGCACCGTATGCGTGTGCGCCTTATGGGTACTACGGCCCGTCGTGGTTTAACGGCGGAATCTTTATTGGAGCCGGCCCGTGGCTGAGGGGCGGCTATGGCTATTATGGACGCGGTTATGGATATGGTTACCGCGGCGCCTATGGCTATCGTGGCGGCTACGGGTATGGGCGCGGTTATGGTGGCTACGGTCGTGGCTATGCCTATGGTCGTGGTGGCTATCACGGCGGCGGCTATGTTGGCGGCGGACGTGGCGGCTTCCATGGGGGTGGTGGTTTCCATGGCGGTGGTCACGGTGGCGGACGACGGTAGTTTTATCGATTGATTTGCAGTAAGAGAAGTGCGCCCACCTCAAGGGATGAGGTGGGCGTTTTGTTTTGGGTCGCGCTTGGCCTTTTCCGTATCCGCTGGCGCCTATCGCTGCGCCGCTGGCCATGCATCCGATGGCGACGTCTTCCACGTCACCGCCGGTGGCGGAACTGCCTTCCCGGCTGTCGATTTACTGGCCACCGCCGACTTTGCTTCCGGCTTGACCGTTGCTGTTCCATTCGGCCCGGTCGTATAGGGTTGCCACCGGGCAGGACGTCTCGGCTGTTCGTGCTGCGTGGCCGTCGTCCCCGGAGCTACTGGCCGGTGCGTATTGCCGAAGCCGCTCATTCGCAGCGACGTCCACTTATTTGCCTGCTTGACGGCTGCGCCTGGTGGCTCGTTCCACGGGTCGCTCGACCTGCCATTCAGATCGTAGACAAACTTGCCGTCTTTGATCGTCAGCTCAGCCACCAGCTTCTCGTGTGCCTTCATCACAAAGCCGCCGCCATCGACCAAGCCGAAGTTGCCGTGGCTCATGCTCAACACAGCTACATCGGCAATCGCTCCTTCGGAGAGGTTGCCAAGCTGGGTCTGCTGGATCTCCCTTGCTGGATGCCAGGTCACATCTGCGATCACTTCCTTCAGCGGCAGCCCCATCGCCAGGAACTTGTCGGCTGTTGTCAGCAGGTCCTTCATGCCGGCGTTCATGCTGTCGTAGTGCAGGTCGGTCGAGATTGAATCGGGAACAAACCCGGCCTTGATCAGCGGCACCGCGACGCTGAAGTAGAAGCTGCTTTGCCCGTGGCCTACATCGAAGTAGATGCCGCGTTTGCGGCCCTCCCACATGCCTTTGCCGGGACCGCCGGTCTCCGAGTCCTGTTCGCCGCGTCCTCCGCCGTACATGTGGGTGTAGATGTCGCCCGGCCGCAGCTTCTCCTCCAGCAACTGATAGAGCGGCCGCTCGATGCGCCGGGAGCCGTAGTCGATCATGACGGGGACGTGAGCGATGGTGCCCGCGATGACGGCTTGTTCATAGGGTGTCCACTCGGGCCCGGTGAAGTGCGCGCTCTTGATGCCGACGATGACTCCGGGATACTTCAGCGCCATCTCGCCGGTCTTCTTGCCGTCCATGTCGGCGGTGTTCTGTTCGATGGGACCGTTGCCCATTCCTGCGCCTACGATATTGAGCATGGCGAGGACGCGGGTCTGGGACTCATCGATGACCCTCTCTTTGAAGGTGGGGAAGTTGCGCCATCCCGACGAGCCTGCATCGACGATGGTGGTGACGCCGTTGCGCAGCGTGAATCCATCGGGTGCCAAACCCCAATCGCCATCGTCGTAGGAGTGCTTCTGCAGGCCCCAGAAGTCGTGGGTGTGGATGTCGATGAGTCCGGGCGTGACGTACAAGCCGGTCACGTTGACGGTCTTGATCGCCGACTTTGCGGGGATGTTGAGGCCGACCTTGGCGATGTGGCCGTCTTTGATGGCGACGTCGCGGATGGCGTCGATGTTGTTCTTCGCATCGATGACGTGACCGCCCTTCAAGAGCAGATCGTAGTCCTGCGCGGAGGCATGCGGCGTTGCCGCAAGTGCCGTCAGAACCAGACCGGAGCAGAGAGTTAATAGCTTTTTATTCACTGGGAGTTCACCGTAGGGCTTTCTGCGAAGTGATTGGAGACGCAAATCCTAACATGGAAGGGAAGAGTTAACCAGAGACATATGGCGGAACTTGTGACGGAACCTGCATGACTACACCTGAAGTACCCCCTCCCCCTACTGAAGTCCTAAAGTCTTCGAAAGAGAGACTTTAGGTCTGGACTTGGGGTGTGACCTGGCGGGAGTAGTTGAGGCTTTGGGGGATGCACCCCCATCTTTTTGAGGGAGATTAAGTCAAGTTTCGATGTGGCGTCCCGGACGGCTCAGACGATGTGGCGTTTGAGTTTATTGCCGAGCCAGAGGAGCGCGAAGCTGATGAGGAGGAAGCCGACGGTGATAGCGGCGCTGTGGACGGCGACGCCGGTCCAGCCGCCGGGCGACTTGTTGGGGTCGATGAACCAGTAGGGATACCAGTTGGTGAAGGCCCCGTGGAGGAGCGAGTAGGCCAGATAGGCGATAGGGTAGATGACCCAGAACCAGATGCGTTTTGGAACGAGCTTTGCTTTTGGGGGCTGGATGAGCCAGTCGAGCACCATGACGACGGGCATGAGGTAGTGGACAACGAAGTTCGTCCATGGGATCATCCCGCTGTCGAGGTGACTGAGGAGAAGGCCGAAGACGAGACCGACGATGGCGATGGAGACGGTTGCGCTGCCGCGGATGATGTCGTCGGCTTCGGTGGGGTCGCGATGGCGGATGAGATTGGTCGCGCTGGCGATGAGGACGACGGCTACGAAGAGGTTGGTCAGGATGGTGAAGAAGCTGAAGAAGTTGGTTGAGCTATTGCCGCTGTGGATGACGGAGTCGATGAAGGCTGTGGTGAGCGCGGCCAGGGTGAGGAGGCCGAAGAAGAGGCGGGCGGCGGCTAGGATGTACCGTTTGGCCATGCTCCACTATGGGGGATGTGGGGGGGTGGGGTCAACGAAGAAACGCGGGTATACGGCTTTTATACTTGGCGGATGGAGAGTTTTCGTTTACGAGTGGCTGTGGCTGAGGATGTTGCGGGAATTCGTGCGCTGATTGGGGAGTCGGTGCGCGGGTTGCAGGCGGTGGACTACTCGACTGAGCAGATCGAAGCAGCGCTGGCTACTGTGTTTACCATGGACAGCCAGTTGATTGCGGATGGGACGTACTTTGTCGCAGAGACGGCGGGTGGGGAGTTGGCGGGGTGTGGAGGATGGAGCTTTCGTAAGACGCTGTATGGAGGCGACCATCAGTTGGAGAGGGTGGAGATGCATCATGGGGGTGAGTCTAGGCTCGATCCTGCGGTCGATGCGGCGAAGATACGGGCGATCTTTGTGCATCCGAAGTTTGCGCGGCAGGGAGTGGGGAGCGCGCTTCTCGAAGCCGCGGAGGATGCTGCGCTGGCGGCAGGATTTCGGCGGTTCGAGATGGGAAGCACCCTGACGGGAGTTGCGCTGTATACGCTGAAGGGGTATCGAGAGGTGGAGCGGATTGCGGTGCCGGTGGGCGGTGGGGAGGAGATTGAGGTGGTGCGAATGGTGAAGGGGAGTTGATGTTGCAGGGTATTCGGGAACCATACCCGGCATAGAATGGTGGCATGGAATCTATTGATCTGTTGCCGCTGGCGAACGCCATACGACAGTTTGAGAGCGCTCTTGCCGAGTACGGCAAGGAACCTGCACGCACCCTGCTTCGAGATGGTTTGATACAGCGCTTTGAGTTCACCTACAGCATGTGCGAGCGGATGATGCGGAGGTTTCTTGAGATCAGCTCCAGCGGCAGTGAAGATGTGGATGCGATGAGCTTTCCGACGCTGATACGAACGGCAAGCGAGCGTGGGTTGCTGCTGCATGGCTGGGACACATGGGAGGGGTATCGCAGAGCGCGGAACAAGACCAGCCATACCTACAACGAGGCAGTGGCGCTTGAAGTGGTGGAGAAGCTGCCGGAGTTCTCGACTGAGGCTGGATATCTGCTTCAGAAGCTGAGGGAGAAAACGGCATGAGCCAAGAGGCCAGACCATCCTTGCAACTCGCTAAGGGTTTGCATGTTTCGCCGCAAGAGATGGAGGTTGTTGCCGGGATTCTGCGGAAGCATGTGGCTGGGCGCCGGGTGTGGGCGTTCGGGTCGCGGGCTACGGGGAAGCGGCTGAAACGGTTTTCCGATCTGGACCTTGCCGTGGAGGGGACGCTGACCTGGGAACAGCAGACGCGGCTGGCGGCGGACTTTGATGAATCGCTGCTACCGTTCAAAGTGGATGTGGTGGAACTGGGAAAGCTGGATGCTGGGTTCCGGGGGCGGATTGAGAGGGACTTTGTGGAGGTTCAGGAAGGAGCCGGAGCTAAGTGATGGTTCGCGCTTTGCGCGAATGCCCACATCTCAAAATCGAGATATGGGGCACCCGCACCCGAGTTTGTGGTGGGGTTTAGATGTGGACCATCCGCCCAAGGTGAGGAGGCCGAAGAAGAGGCGGACGGCGGCTAGGATGTACCGTTTGGCCATGCTTCACTATGGGGGATGTGGGGGATGTGGTCAACGGATGGTTCTCTTTGGGTATGGGTATGGGTGTGGGTGCCCCATATCTCGATTTTGAGATGTGGGCTTTTGCGGAACGATCTCTAAGCCTGGGTGATTAAGACTGGAGATGGTTCTTCCAGAAGATAGTGGCGATAGGACGACCAGTGCCAGTCTTCTGGCTGCATAACGAGGCCACGTTTCACCGGGTTGCGGTGCATGTATTTCAACTTCTCGACCCGTTTATCACGGGTGAAGACGTTGAAATCGTAGTAGCGGGTCTGCCAGAAAGGACGTTCCGTGAGGCGTCTGGAGACGGAGATCTTCAGGGCCTGCAGGGCCTTCGACAAGAGGTCGTCGGGAGGTTCGCTGACGAGCAGGTGAACGTGTTCGGGCATGACGACGTAGCCGAGGATTTCGAATTGGTAATGGCTGCGGGTACGCTCGAGCGAATCGAGGAAGATGTCTCTTGAGATTGGGGTGTCGAGGTAGGGTTTGCGGTGGTGGCAACTGAAGGTGATGAAGTGGTCGTCACCTTCTTGTTGGTATCGCTTTAGGCCGAGCGGCATGGGGTGATTTTAGAGTATTGGGTTCGCGCGTTGCGCGAATGCCCACATCTCAAAATCGAGATATGGGGCACCCGCACCCGAGTTTGTGGTGGGTGTAATGTGGGCCACCCGTCCAGACCATTCCTCTGGGCTAAGCTTTGGGGAGACTTCCGCCATCTGCTCAGCAGCATGGCATTTAGTCAGTAGCGTGTTGCCATCAACGGAGCTAAGGTTTCTTGCTTCAGCTATTGATGCACCAAACCCGAACAGAATGACCGCGACCAGCGGGAATATTTTCATGTAGAAAAGTTTACCTGCACTTCCTGCCAGTTTAGGAAATGACACCGATTGGGCCATCTTTATGGCCGTTCACTTCCCAGATTCGTAGTGCCCTAATTGACCAGTCTTTTGCGGTCTCCTCATCTAGATAGTCCCCGGCTTCGCGCTGAATCCCATCTGGGTAAACATAGAAGGTCCACATGCCGTTCTCTTTTCTGAAGGCGCCACTTGGAGGTGGTTGTGTTTGGTCTGTCATACCCACAGGCTACTCCTTACCGACCGAAGCGTTGTCTGCCTTGCATTTGGCTCATCATGCGTTGCTGGGCTTTGATGCCGCCGCCTGAGCCCATGGTTTTGAACATCTTTCGCATCTGGCCGTATTGGCGGAGGAGGTTGTTGACGTCCTGTACGGTGGTGCCGGAGCCTAGGGCGATGCGCTTGCGGCGGTTGCCGTTGATGATCTCGTGGTTTTGGCGCTCTTTGTTGGTCATCGAGTTGATGATGGATTCGACGCGGGTGAACTGGCCCTCATCTACGTTTTCGACGGCCTGCGACATGCCCGCGAAGGGGCCGACCGAGGGGAGCATCTTGAGGATGGACTTCATGCTGCCCATCTTTTTAATCTGACGGAGTTGTTCGCGGAAGTCGTCGAGCGAGAAGCCGTCGCCGGAGAGGGCCTTTTTGGCGAACTGCTCGGCTTTGCCGCGGTCGAGGGTGGATTCAGCGCGCTCGAGCAGGGTGGCAATGTCGCCGTGTCCCATGATGCGGCCGACGATGCGGTCGGGGTGGAAGGGCTCGAAGGCGTCGGGCTTTTCTCCCGTGCCCAAAAATTTGATGGGTGCTCCCGTCACGTGGCGGATGGAGAGGGCAGCGCCGCCGCGGGCGTCTCCGTCCATCTTGGTGAGGATGGCTCCGGTGATGGTGAGGTGGTCGTTGAAGGCCTTGGCGGAGTTGACGGCGTCCTGGCCGGTCATGGCGTCGGCGACGAAGAGGATCTCGCTGGGGTTGAGGAGCTTTTTGAGCGCGGCCATCTCGGCCATGAGGGCGTCGTCGATGTGGTTGCGGCCAGCGGTGTCGACGATGAGGATGTCGCAGCCATAGTTGGCGGCTTCGCGCTTGGCTTCTTTGGCGAGGCGGAGGACGTCGTCGGTTGTTGGTTGTTGGTTGTTGGTTGTTAGTTGTCCTTCGTAGATTTGGGCGTTGATGCTGGTGGCTACGATTTTTAGTTGCTCGCGGGCGGCGGGGCGGTAGACGTCCACCGAGACGAGCATGGGGCGGTGACCGGCTTTTTTGAGCCACTGCGCGAGCTTGCCGGAGGTCGTCGTTTTGCCGGAGCCTTGCAGCCCGGCCATAAGGATGACAGAGGGCGGCTGCGAGGACTTCTGGAAGCGGGCGGTGTCCTTGCCGAGGACGTTGACGAGCTCGTCGTGGACGATCTTGACGATCTGCTCGGAGGGCGAGAGGGCGGTGGCGATCTGCTCGCCGAGGGCGCGGGTGCGGATGTGCTCGATGAGGTCGGTGACGACGTTGAGGTTAACGTCGGACTCGAGCAGGGCGAGGCGGATCTCGCGGAGGGCGTCGGAGATGTTCTCTTCGGTGATGGTGCCCTGGCCGCGGAGGTTCTTGAAGGAGCGCTGGAGTTTGTCGCTTAGGTTTTCAAACATGACTGCTTTGAGTTTATCAGTGCAGGGAGTGGCGAGGGTGGTGATGGCTAGGTGGGTTCCGGGGATTTTGGAGGAGGTTTTCAGGGGGATAATGAGGCTATGCGAACAGAGGTCCAGGTTGCGGGGAACGCGCAGACGGTGCGGGAGTTTGTTGCGTATCTGCGCGTGGAGAAAGGACTGCGACCGGCTAGCTGTGAGGCCTACCAGCGGGACCTGGAGCAGTTTGCGGAGCATGTCGAGGGGCGGAATGGGGTGCTGGTGTCGGCGGTGCAGGGCGATGTGAGCGGATTTATGGAAGGGCTGCGCGGGCATGGGGTGGAGTCGCGGTCGATTGCGCGAAAGTTGAGCGCGCTGCGGGGTTTCTATCGCTGGCTATTAATGGATAAGCGGATTGACCACGATCCTACGGTGAATGTGGAGACTCCTGCGAGCTGGAAGGTGCTGCCGAAGTCGCTTGCCGAGGGCGAGGTGGGCGAGATGCTGGAGCGGACAGGCGTGGCTGCGAGGGCGGCGGATGCGGATGGGCTGGCGCTGCGGGACCATGCGATTCTGGAGCTGCTTTATGCGGGTGGGTTGAGGGTGGGGGAGATCTGCTCGCTGCATGTGGAAGATCTGCATTTAGATCAGGCGCGGGCGCAGGTGAGGGGGAAGGGCGATAAGGAGAGGATTGTTCCGCTGGGACGGAGTGCGGTGGAGGCGCTGGAACGGTATCTGGCGCTGGGTCGACCGGGGTTGGTGCGGGGGATGCAGAGGGCGCTGTTTTTGAGCGTGCGGGGGAATGCGCTGACGCGACAGTGGATTTGGGAGATGGTGCGGAGCGCTTCAAGGACGGGGACTAAGGCCAGTCCGCATATGCTGCGGCATAGCTGCGCGACGCATATGGTCGAGCATGGAGCGGATTTGAGGAGTGTGCAGACGCTGCTGGGTCACGCGGATATTGCTACGACCCAGGTTTATACGCATGTGGCGTTGGGGCATCTGAAGGCGGTGCATCGGGCGCATCATCCGAGGGGAAAGCGCAGGGAACAGGGAACAGGGAACAGGGAACAGAAAAACACCGGGACTGCGGCGTGATGAGCGAGATTGATGGGTTGGCTGAGGGCTTTCTGGCGATGCTCGCGAATGAGCGCGGCGCGTCGGAGCATACGGTACGGGCTTATGCACGGGAGGTTCGCGGGTTTGCAGCCTATCTGGGAGAGACGCTGGGGAAGGATGCGCGGATTGCGGCGGTGGAGCATCTGCATATTCGTGGATACCTGGGAGTGCTGTATGAGCGGGGGTTGACGAAGGCGAGTGCGGCGCGGGCGCTGGCGGCGATTCGGAGCTGGTTCAAGTGGCTGGCGAAGGAAGGGAAGGTGGCGCAGAATCCGGCGCTGCTGGTAAGCACGCCGAAGCGTCCGTTGCATCTGCCTCGGGTGCCGAGCATGGAAGAGGTGAATCGGGTTTTGGATTCGCTCGAAGGTCCGGTCAAGCGGGAGATGGCTGAGGCGGCGGCTTGGCCGGAGCGGGATAGGGTGATCTTTGAGTTGCTGTATGGGTGCGGGATTCGGAATTCGGAGTTGGTGGGACTGAATATGGGCAGTGTGAAGTGGCGGGACGATGCTGTGCTGGTGCGTGGTAAGGGAAAGAAGGAACGGCTGGTTCCGCTGGGGGATGAGGCTGCAGCGGCGTTGAAGATTTATCTGCCTCTGCGGGAAGCGAAGCTGACGGCGGCGGGTAAGGGTGGGCTGGTTCATGAGGGGCCGTTGATGACGAATCTGCGGATGCGTGGAGATTGTCGTTTAACGACGCGGAGGGTGGGCAGGATTGTGAAGGCGATCGCGCTGAGCCGGGGGCTGGCGGCGGATGTGCATCCGCATACGCTGCGCCATGCCTTCGGGACGCACATGCTGGAAGAGGGCGCGGATTTAAGGGCGATTCAGGAGATGCTGGGGCACGAGCGGCTGTCGACTACACAACGGTATACGCAGTTGACCGTGGGGCAGGTGCAGCGGGTTTATGACGAGACGCATCCTCGGGCGAAGTAGAGAACATTCCCTTGGGGGCTAAAGAGGGGTGTTGAAAGGGAATGTAAGCGGAGAAGAAGGCATAACCCAGGGGCTAAAGCCCCGTTTCTGCTGGCTGTTGAGAGACCCAAGGCTGAAGCCTTGGGGTACCCAGAAGCCAGAAGCGGTTAGCCAGAGCTTCTGAGTTAGCCAGAGTTCCTAATAGAGAGGAATGGTGGGGTCTATGGTGCGGGACCAGTGGTCGATGCCCCCGGCGAGGGATTGAGCTTGTTCGAAGCCCTGGTTGCGTAGCCACATGGTTACGCTGAGGGAGCGCGCTCCGTGGTGGCAGAGGACTACGATGTGGGCGTCGGGGTCGAGTTCCTGGTGGGCGCGGGAGGTGACCTCTCCCATGGGCATCAGGAGCGAGTTGGGCAGGCTGGCGGTTTGAAACTCCCAGAGTTCGCGGACGTCAAGAAGGAGAGGAGGGTTGGACTGCTGGCGTTGCTGGGCGAAGGCTTCGGCTGTGATTTCCGGTTCGAGCATAGTTCCAAGGATAGCTTTTCTCGGAATTGGGAAGAAGGGCGATGCCTGTAAAAATGAGTGACTTGCACTGAAGGTTACCCAAGTTTTAGGAAAACACTGGGGTTGGGGTGCGATGATAGTGACTTTGTTGGGGCGGAGACAGATACACTGAAGAGTGGGTGTGCATCCAGGGACTTATCGATGCGAGAGATGGAGAGGCTTGAAAGGTTGGGTATGAGTGCGGAAAAGGTGTTGATTGTTGAAGATGAGGTTCATGCAAGGACCGGTTTGACGGAGTTGATCGAGAGCTGGGGCTATCGGGCGGAGTGCGCGGCGGACGGCGTCGAAGGCCTGGAGCGGGCTGTGGATTGGGCTCCGGCGATTGTGGTGACCGACCTGAAGATGCCGCGGATGGATGGCATGGAGCTGCTGAACCGCATTGGCGAGTTGCCGCAGCGGATTGCGGTGGTGATGCTGACGGCGCAGGGCTCGATTGAATCTGCTGTGGAAGCGATGCGGATGGGCGCGTATGACTACATTCCCAAGCCGGTCGATCCGGTGCGGTTGAAGACGATTCTGCATAATGCGAGCCGGCAGCGTGTCGCGGATGTGGAGTTGGAGGCCACGCGGAGGCAGTTGCGGGACACCGGCGTGCTGGGGCCGCTGGTTGGGTCGTCGCCGCAGATGAAGGACATCTTTACGATGATCGAGCGAGTGGCTCCGTCGAATGTCTCGGTGCTGGTGACGGGAGAGAGCGGGACGGGCAAGGAGCTAGTGGCGCGGGCTCTGCATGATTTGAGTTCGCGGCGGCTGAAGCCGTTTGTGGCGGTGAACTGCGCGGCGATTCCGGAGACGTTGATTGAGAGCGAGATCTTCGGGCATGAGAAGGGCGCGTTTACGGGCGCGCTGGAACGCAGGGCGGGATGCTTTGAGCTGGCCGAGGAAGGCACGCTGCTGCTGGATGAGATCGGCGAGATGCCCGCGGGAACGCAGGCAAAGTTGCTGCGCGTGCTCGAAGACAGGAAGCTGAGGCGGCTGGGAAGTAAGGTGGAGACGCCGGTGGATGTGCGGGTGGTGGCGGCGACGAATAAAGATCCGGAGCAGGCGGTGGCGAGTGGGGAGTTGCGAGGTGATCTTTATTACCGGCTGAATGTTTTTAACATTCAGATGCCGCCGCTGCGCGATCACCTGATGGACGTTTCGGCGATTGCGGAGAAGATGATCGACGACATGAATGAGCGGCACCATTGCACGGTGGCCGGTTTGAAGGACTCGCTGATGACGCGGATGGAGGAGTACAAGTGGCCGGGGAACGTTCGCGAATTGCGGAATACGATTGAGCGTGCCGTGATTCTGGCGGGTTCGGGGATGCTGGGTGTGGAGCACCTGCCGCCGCACTTTGGCGAGCCGGGGTTTGCGCCGCCTCCGACGCGGATTAGCCGCGTGGGCGCTGAAGGAGATGCGGGCGCATCGAACGAGGTGCAACGGTATCTGGAAGACAAGAACACCGTGCGCGTTGAGGTGGGAACGACAGTCGATGAGGCGGAACGGCAGTTAATCCTGAAGACGCTTTTGTCGACGCACAACAACAAGACGAAGGCTGCTGAGATACTGGGAATCAGCTCGAAGACGCTGCAGAACAAGTTGAAGGAATACCAGAGTGCGTCTGCTGTTGTGACGGAGTAGGGATGCGGCTGAAGACCAAGCTGGTGGTGTCGGCTACCGGATTGACGTTCGCGATCGTTCTGGTGCTGTCGGCGCTGTTCGTGAGCGAGCTGCTGCGGCAGAGGATCGAACAGACGGCAGAGGCGAACGATGTGCTGGCCCATGAAGTATGGCTGATGACGAGGCAGGCGGTGGAGACAGGGCTGCACGCGAACCCTCCGCTGGACAAGACGGACCAGTCGCTTCATGCTGCAGTGACCGATGCGCTGCAAAGCAATCAGGCCCTGGCTGATGGGATGAATATGGTGGTGCGCTACTCGCCCACGGTACAGGACGTGAGCGTGACGGATGCGCAGGGGCTGACCCTGGTGAGCACGGACCCCGATGCGCTGAATCAGCCGGTGGGGTACAGGATGAGCCTGCAGAGTGTGCAGGCGGGGAGCATTGCCTCCCAGATGAAGATGGTCTTCGGCCAGCCGCGCGTGTTGGATATAGAGCAGTCGCTGGACCGGAATGGGGTACCGTTCCTGGTGGTGCATATGGGGTTGCGTTCGACGTTTCTGCGCGCTTCGTACGAGCCGTGGCTCAAGGATGCGTTGATCTTTGCGCTGCTGGCGGCGTTTGCCGCGATGATCGCGGCAGGATTGCTGGCGAATGTGGCGCTACGGCCGATTGAGGTCATCAGCAGGAGGCTGGAGAGTCTGACGATTGTCGATAGCGATGCTTCGCGGCAGATGCTGGAGAAGGGTCAGGGGAGCGATGCGGTGGTCAGGGTGACGAAGACCATCGACCGGTTGGGGGAACAGATTCGCAGCACAGAAGAAGGCTATACCGCGTTGCAGGCTAACCTGGCCCAGATGCTGGATACGCTGCGGGATGGCGTGCTGCTGTTTACCGCCGATCATAGGGCGGTGATGGTCTCAGATGCGGTGGCCTACTTTTTGAATCAGCCTGAGGGCGAATTGGTGGGGAAGCGGCTGGAAGAGATCTTTGAACCGGAGACGGCGTTGGGTGCAGCGGTGTTGAGGGCGTTTGCGAATGGAGGGCAGGTGAGCGCTGCGGGCGTGACGCTGGAGGATGGGCGGCAGGTGCAGATGTCGCTGGACAGAATTGAGGATGGGTTGGGCGGGAGCGGCAATATGGGAACGCTGCTGACGCTGCGGGATACGGAGTCGGCGTTGCAGTTGGGGCAGGAACTAGAGGTGGCGCGGAGGCTCGCGGCGATAGGTCGGTTGACGGCTGGAGTTGGGCATGAGGTGAAGAATCCCATCAATGCGATGGTGGTCCATCTGGAGTTGCTGAGGGGGAAGCTGGAGGGTGGAGATGTGTCAGGGATTGCCGGAGCGCAGCGGCATGTGGACATTCTGGCAGGAGAGATGCAACGGCTGGATCGCGTTGTACAGACGCTTGCAGATTTTTCGCGACCCATGGAACTGCATCTGCATGAACAGGACCTGCGGCGAGTAGTGGGCGCGGTGACGGAGTTGACGTCGGTGGAGATGCAGGAGAACGGAGTGCAAGTCGTGGTGGAGACTCCAGGTGAGCCAGTGATGGTGCGGGTGGATGCGGAGCTGATGCGGCAGGCGCTGCTGAATCTTTTACTTAATGGGATGCAGGCGATGATCTCCGGGGGTAAGATGCGGGTGACGATACGCCGGGAGCATTCGTTTGCAGTGGTTGAAGTGTCAGACGAAGGAGAGGGTATACCGCCGGAGCTATTACCGCGTATCTTCGAACTGTACTTCACCACAAAAGCGAAGGGCAGTGGAATTGGACTGGCGACGACGTACCGCATTCTGCAGATGCATGGCGGAGCGATGGATGTGCGGTCGAATGCGGATGCGAGGTCGCCCGAGCGAGGAACAACATTTACATTGCGATTGCCTATCGCATCGGGAGCAGGGGTGGAAGGACGTAAAACGGTTGCGGCCGGGACCAGTCATAAAGAAACGGGAGAACGCGGTTGAAAGTGTACGGCGACATGACGCGAAGGCTGGCGGCGGTGACGGTTTGTGTGGGACTTACGTTCACGTTGAGCGGTTGCCTGCATCGACGGCCGCAGGTCCCGGTATTGCCGGCGGTGCTTGAGCCGGTGCCGCTGGCGACGCTGCCACCATCGGAGAATCCTCCGATGTTAACTGCGCCAGAGGTAACGTTGCCGCCTACTCCTATTGCGGCTGCGGCAGCCACTCCCAGACGTGAGCGAAGACGTATTGCGCCCAGGACTGTGCCTGCTACGCCTGAGGAGGCAGCTCCGACGGAACCGATGACAGATACTGCGGCGATTGGCGAGCTGACGGCGGGAGGGGCGGCTAATCCGCAGGCGCAGCAGGAGGCCGCGGATTTAATTGCTTCAATTGAACAGCGGCTGAATAGGTTGCCGGCGCAGACGGTGAAAAGGCAGAGAGTTCAGATCAATAAAGTGCGCAACTTCCGGCGGCAGGCGCAGGAGGCGTTCAACTCAGGCGATATCGAGGGGGCAAAGACGCTGGCGACAAAAGGGAAGCTATTGCTGGACGATCTGGAGAAATAGAGATTGGTTACGGCTGCGGTGAGGGCGCATATGCCCGGCCGTTTATGGATAGAGAAGGACAGCGATGTTGTAGGAGGTGAAGGGGCCTGAGGTGCTTTCGGAGCAGGCACCGACGACGGCCTGGTGGTACTTGCCGGAACTGAGTCGCGACTGGAGTTGCGTGGGGAGTTCGTCGACGTTGTGAGCGGTGTAGCGCATGATGTACCACGGCGGGCGTGAGCCGATGTACCCAGTGGACATGCTGCAGGTCTGGCGGGCGTCCTGTTCGCTCATGACTTTGCCGTTGGCGATCTCCATGCCGGATTTGGCGAGAAGATTGGCGACAGCCGATTCCTGAGCGTTGAAGCTGAGCGATTGGACGAGATTGGCAAAATCTTCTACGGCGTAATACTCATGGTCGCGCTCGATGACCGCGATGCCGACGGCATCTACGTTGGGATCGAGAAGGTTCTCGCGATGACCTTCGGAGTGCATCCAGAGATCGTGGATCATTGCGGAGATAGGGGCTTGGGCTACGTTTTCGGAGATGAGGCTGAAGTGCGCGCCGGCGTTGGCTCCGCGGTCGGAGAGTTTAGGCTCTCCGGGGAATTGGTGGGAGATTTCGCGATGAGCGGCCATTTCGCGGGCGTGAGCGAGGGCGGCCTGGGCCAGGGTGGGGTCGAGGCGGAGCGGCTGAAGGCCGCGGGCTACACGATCCTGATTGGCGGCGGCGAGGAGAAACTGCTCGGCCACGTTGGGAGGCGTGTTGAGAATGGACTGGGCGTGGAGAACTGGAGTGATTGCGAGGAGCATCACAGTCGCTGCAGCCAACATCCAGCTTCGTCTGCGCGGAGAGGGGGCCAATGGCTGAACACGGTGCTCTGGGGAGGGCTCCATGTGCGTGATTCTAGGTTTCAGGAACTAATTAGGGCATAGCACTTTTGGGGTATCAGACCCTTCAGTACGTCCCTATCTTCTTTGAATGGATGAAGTTAAGGAAATTTGTCGAAATCAGGCGAATTGGTTACCAACGGCTTTCCACGTGCGACGGATTCCCTGCTCGAGGCTGGTGGTATGGTGCCAGCCGAGGTTGTGGAGGAGGGTCACGTCCATAAGCTTGCGGGGAGTGCCGTCCGGTTTGGTAGTGTCGAAGACTAGTTGGCCATTGAAACCAAGGACTTTAGCTACGATTTCGGCCAGCTCACGGATGGTGACGTCTTCTCCGGTGCCGATATTGATAAGGGGCGGAGCATCTTCGGTGAGGAGGGTGTTGTAACGGGTCTCGTCGAGGTTCATCAGGAAGAGGCAGGCTTCGGCTAAATCATCTGAATAGAGCAGTTCGCGGCGGGGAGTTCCAGTTCCCCATGCGGTGATTTCTTTGGCCCCGGACTTGATGGCTTCAGCGGTTTTTCGGACGAGGGCGGGCAGGACGTGGGAGGTGTTGAGGTCGAAGTTGTCGCCGGGACCGTAGAGATTGGTGGGCATGGCGGCCAGGTACTTTGTTTTGTATTGCCTGTTGTAGCTCCAGCACATTTCGATGCCGGCGATCTTGGCGAGCGCGTAAGGGCGGTTGGTGGGTTCGAGGGGGCCAGTGAGGAGGCAGGACTCGGGCATCGGCTGGGGAGCGAATTTGGGGTAGATGCAGGAGGAGCCGAGGAAGAGGAGACGGTCAACGTGATTGATCCGGCTGGCTTCGATGATGTTGGTCTGGATGATGAGGTTGTCGCGGATGAAGTCGGCAGGATAGTTGTTGTTGGCAAGGATTCCGCCTACTTTGGCGGCGGCGAGGAAGACATACTCGGGTTTCTCTTTGGCAAAGAAATTGTTGACGGCGTTGGTGTTCAGTAGGTCGAGTTCGGAGCGGGTACGGAGGAGGAGGTTGGTGTAGCCTTGGGCGGCGAGGGCGCGGTGGATGGCGGAGCCTACCAGGCCTCGGTGACCGGCGATGTAGATGCGGGAGTTTTTTTTCATGTTTTTATAGGGCGAAAGGTTTAAGTCTCGCGGACGTTGTAGGCTTCGAAGCCGTGCTTGCGGACGAGAGCGTCGCGCTGGGCGGCTTTGAGGTCGGAGGCGATCATCTCTTCGACGAGCTGGTCGAAGGTGGTACGGGGGGTCCAGCCTAGTTCGCGGTGGGCCTTGGAGGGGTCGCCGAGGAGGGTTTCGACCTCGGCAGGGCGGAAGTAGCGGGGGTCTACCGCCACGACAATGTTCCCCTTTGAGTCGACGGCCTTTTCGTCGATGCCGCTGCCTTGCCAGGTCAGGTCGAGTTCGAGGAGTTTGGCGCAGCGCTGGACGAATTCGCGGACGCTGTACTGCCGCCCGGTGGCGATGACGAAGTCCTGCGGCTTTTCCTGCTGGAGCATCAGCCACTGCATCTCGACGTAGTCGCGGGCGTGGCCCCAGTCGCGCTTGGAGTCGAGGTTGCCGAGGAAGAGCTGGGTCTGCAGGCCGACTTTAATGCGAGAGAGGCCGCGGGTGATCTTGCGGGTGACGAAGGTTTCGCCGCGGAGGGGCGACTCGTGGTTGAAGAGGATGCCGTTGCAGGCGTAGATGCCGTAGGCCTCGCGGTAGTTGACGCAGATCCAGTAGGCGTACATCTTGGCCACGGCGTAGGGTGAGCGCGGGTAGAAGGGCGTGGTCTCCTTCTGCGGGACCTCCTGGACGAGGCCGTAGAGTTCGCTGGTGCTGGCCTGATAGAACCTGGTCTTCTTTTCGAGGCCGAGGATGCGGATGGCTTCGAGAAGGCGCAGGGGGCCGAGGGCGTCGGCGTCGGCGGTGTATTCGGGCTGCTCGAAGGAAACCTGAACGTGGGACTGGGCGCCGAGGTTGTAGATCTCGTCGGGCTGGACCTTCTGGACGATGTGGATGAGCGACGAGGAGTCGGTGAGGTCGCCGTAGTGAAGGATGAAGTGCGGCGAGGGGTTGTGGGGATCTTCGTAGATGTGGTCGATGCGGGCGGTGTTGAAGAGGGAGGAACGGCGCTTGATGCCGTGGACTTCGTAGCCTTTGGCGAGGAGGAACTCGGCGAGGTAGGCGCCGTCCTGTCCGGTGACTCCTGTGATGAGGGCTTTCTTCAAAGCGGAATTTCTCCTTTATTGGTGCCGCAGTTGACTCGTATCAGTTTACTTGATGGCCTAAGTTGCCAGTGCTTGCAGGTCGCGCTCGAATTGCTCAAGAACTTGCTGTTTGCCTAAATGTTCGACGGCGTAGCGACGGGCGGCTGCGCCTAGTTGCCGTCGGAGGGGTTCGTCGTCGATGAGTTGCTGCACAGCGGCATGGAGAGCGGGAGCGTCTTCGGCGGGGACGACGAGGCCACAGCCCTCGACAACGTGGGCTACTTGAGTGCCGGGATCGGCGGTGGCGATGACGGGGCGGCCGCTCGAGAGCATGCCGGTGAGTTTGGAGGGCATGACGAGGTCGGCTGCTCCAGCGCGCTGGGGCAGCAGATGGATGTCGGCGGCGTTGAGAAGGTCGTTGAGGCGAGCGAAAGGTTGCAGCGGCAGCAGGGTTACGTTGGCGTGGTGAGAGACGAGGGCTTCGAGTTGCGGGCGGAAGGCTCCGTCGCCGCAGAAGACGAAGTGGACGCGTGGGTTGTCTTCGAACGTGAGAGCAAGAGGGGCGAGGAGTTCGAGGCCTTGCTTGGCGCCCATGTTGCCGGAGTAGAGAACGATGATCTTTGCGTTTTCTCCAGAGGCGGGGAGTCCGAGTTCGCGACGGAAGCTGTTGGGAGCGTTTTGCGGCTGGGGGTGGATGGCGTCGACGTCGACCCAGTTGGGGAAGAGGATGGTATGAGTTGCGGGTACGCCTTTGGCGAGGGCGCGCTCGACCATTTTATGCGAGATGCTGGAGACGCGGGTGAAGGCCTGGGTGAAGAACCCTTCGAGTCTGAGAGCAAAGTCGTGGATGAGGCCTTCGGCGGGAAGGAGGCCGAGATCGAAGGCGGCGTCTACCTCGAAGTCCTGTACGTGGAGCCACGAGGCGGCGCCTGAGGCGTGAGCTACGAGAAGCGCGAGGGGCGCGCCGAAGAAGGTGGGCTCGACGGTGAAGACGATCTCGGGCTTCCAGAAGATCTCGCGGAGCATGACGGGCAGGCTGCCGAGCATGAAGGAGAAGAGATGCATCATGCGCTTGAGGCCGGTGGGTTTGGCGGGGACGTAGAGCGGAGTGCGGTAGACGATTGGCTCGCCAGGAATTTTCTCTGTGTGATAGAGCTGGCCGCGGTAGTCTTCGCGGATGCTCCATGCGGGATAGTAGGGAGGGGCGGTGACGACGTGGACCTCGTGGCCCCGAGCGGCGAGCCAGGAGGCCATTTCGCCGGTGTATTTGCCGATGCCGGTTAGCTCAGGGGCATAGTTGAGGCCGTAGATCAGAATTCGCAAACTGGTCCTTTGGGGCCCGAAGAGCCACGGTAGTTTGGCTTACCTTGATCTGATTTTACCTGCGGGCTCTCAACTCGGAATATGCCAGGGTGAATTGGCGGAGCTAATGCTTAACACCGATCTGCACCGATAGACACCGATTTGTGTTGCGTTGCTCTATTGTCTATCGAGCTGGGTTACGGGAGAGCAGGCGTCCAACATTCGATAGAGTGTGGACCGGCTGATTCCCAACAACTCTGCCGCACGCAGTTTATTGCCTGCACAATCTTTCAAGACCTGGAGTACATGCTGCTCTATTACATCCTGCAGGCGTGCTGGTTCACTGGTGCTTTGACTGAGGGCTTCCTGATGTGTGCTGAGAGCCTGTGCCAGTTCTGGAAGTTGTTCGGTCCTGATGACGCTGCCTTCGGTTCGCAGGGCGGCATTCTTCAGCATGTTTTCCAACTCGCGGACGTTTCCGGGCCATGCGTAAGACCGCAGAAACTCCATTGTGTCGTTCGCAATGGTAATGTTCTGCCGATACGGCAGTGCAAAGCTGCTGAGAAAATGTGCTGCCAGCGTGGGGATGTCTTCGATCCGCTCTCGCAGGGGAGGCAGTGAGATCTGCACCATTGCAAGCCGCTGATAGAGTTGCTGCCGGAACTGTCCCGAGGCGGCTAAAGCGCGCAGGTCTTGATTGGTTGAAGCGATGATGCGTGGATGCATCCGGTGTGGGGAGGCGAGGCCATTCTGCGCCCAGTCATTTCGGGACAACAGCTCCAGCAGCTCGTCCTGGGTGTCGAGCGGCATCTCGTTGATGTGATCGAAGAAGAGTGTGCCGTGCTGGGCCAGCTTCATGAGATAGCTGATTCGGTTGCCGGAGGCCGATGCGATAAAAGGCCCTTTTGCGCTAAGACTGGTTCGATGCAGGGCGCGTGCTGTGGTCTGCATGCCGGTGCCGGGTTCTCCGCTGAGAAGCACGGTGCGGAAGTGCGGGCCGATGCGACGGATTTGCAGGCGAAGCCGCTTCATCGCGGCGCTGTCGCCGACGATTGGCCATTCCCTGGTGTAGTGCGGCGTCGGTGGGGCGATGGCCTCCTTAAGTGGCTTTCTGGTGGGAAGAGGCCGAAACGACGAGGGGATGTAGCTGAAGGCGGACATGGCTGCTCCCTTCATCGGCGGAAGATGGCTGGGGATGAGCGGGCTTAGCGGGGTTTCAGAGAAGGCGTGCCAGGGAAGAGAACCGCAGGTCCTTCGACTGCGGCGGCAGAAGCGCCGCCTGCGCTCAGGATGACAATTTCTATTACGGGTACGGTCATATTGGAATTGCTTTAAATGAATTGAGCCGGACAACGCTAAGCGCGGTATCCAGCTCTCTTTATAGCTTAATTTTTACGCGATGTTTTATGCGGTGGTCTTGGCGCAGTAGGTGTCGAAGGCGCGGGTGAGTTCCTGGGCGATTGCCGGTGCGGTCGAGGTCTCGATCGCCGAGCGCTGCATGAGGTAGACGAGTTGTCCGTCGCGCAGGATTGCGATCGCGGGCGAGGTTGGGGGATGGCCGCCGAAGTAGCTGCGCGCCTTCTCGGTCGCTTCGCGATCCTGGCCGGCGAACACCGTTACCGCGTGGTCAGGCTTGGCGCTGTGCTGCATCGCGAGACGAACGCCGGGACGCATCTTGCCGGCGGCGCATCCGCAGATCGAGTTCACCACCACCATCGTCGTTCCCGGCTGAGCTACGGCGGCATCGACATCGACTGCGGTGCGGGCCTCGGACAGGCCGGCGCGGGTAAGCTCTTCGCGCATCGGAATTACCATAATCTCTGGATACATGAGCATCTCCTGGGACGGCCATGGACGACCGCCTGGTTCGATTGTACGGTTTCGCCGAGTGCGGCGCTAGTCAGGGGCGCCGGGTGTTGTAGTCTCTAAGCCGTGCCGACTCTTCCTATCCGCGTTCAGGAGCAGGTTTTGCTTGCTCCGTATACTACGTTCCGCATTGGCGGGTCCGCGCGCTATTTTTGTGAGGTTACGAGCGAGGTTGAGCTTCGCGAGGCTGTGAAATTCGCTGGCGGGCGGGGGTTCAGAATCTTTGTTCTGGGTGGGGGGAGCAATTTGCTGGTCGGCGATGAGGGATTTGATGGGCTGGTGATTCATGTTGCCATCGATGACCCTGTGCTGTCGTCCTCAGATGGACGTTATGCCGATTATGTCGCTACTGCGGGCATGGACTGGGATGCCTTTGTGCTGCAGGTGTGCGAGCAGGGAATCAGCGGCGTCGAATGTCTTGCCGGAATACCGGGGCTGGTCGGGGGAACGCCGGTGCAGAATGTGGGTGCTTATGGCCAGGAGGTGGCTGGCACTATTGTTGGGGTTCGAGCCTTCGATCTTGAGGCGATGGATTTCGTGGTGCTTTCGCATGGGGAATGTGGGTTTGCTTATCGCCGGAGTATCTTCAATACCACTCAGCGCGGGCGTTACATCGTTACCGCTGTGACGTTTCGGTTTGATCTTGCGGCTCGTCCGAAGCTGTCCTATGCCGATTTGCAACGCCACTTTGCGGGCTGGGATGCGACGGGACCTGCGCCGACGCCGCTGGATGTCTATCATGCTGTACGGGCTATTCGCCATGGGAAGGGGATGCTTCTGGTGGAGGGAGAGGCAGATTGCCGGAGTGCGGGATCATTCTTCAAGAATCCTGTTGTCGCTTCGTCTGTGCTTGGCCAGATCGCTGCAAATCTTCATATGTCTGCGAGCAAGATTCCTCACTGGCCTGCCACTGATGGACAGATTAAATTGCCTGCTGCCTGGTTGCTTGAGAAGGCTGGGTTTCCCAAGGGATTCATTCTTGGCCATGCGGGAATCTCTTCGCGGCACACGCTGGCGCTTATCAATCGGGGACATGCTACTGCCGCCGATATGATCGCGCTGCGGGACAGTATTCGGCATGAGGTTTTGAGTCGCTTCGGGATTTTGCTTGAACAGGAGCCGATTCAGCCGGGCGGTTAAGGATTATTTTGTTGGCTGCGGGAAAGCTGGGTCATCAGACGATTTCGCTCCTCTGCGAGTACGGTTTCTACTGGGCCTTGTTGCAGTACCTTGCCATCGGAGAATTTGATGACCTCGGCGGCTAATTGAAATGCCTCGCCTACGTCATGCGTCACGGATAGGACCGGTGTCTTCGTTGCCGCGAGCCAGCTTCGCAGGTCTTCGAGTAGCTCGTCGCGCAGGGGGAGATGCAGGCCTGCAAAGGGTTCATCCAGCAGCAGGAGGCTGTTGGGTACGGTGATGGCTGAGGCTGCGGCACGGGCCACGGCTACTCGCTGGCGCTCTCCTCCGGAGAGCTTCCAGGGCACTGCTTTTGCTAATTCTTTCAGTCGAAATCGCCGTAATGCCTCTTCGATGATTTCAGGTGACGTTGCCGGGACGCCGTAGGCCACATTCTGGTGCACCGTCATGTTGGGGAAGAGAGAAGCTGTCTGGGCTGCGAGACGGATGCTGCGTCGATGGGAGGGTAGGGAAGTGCCGGTTGTACTGTCGAATAGAACGGTCGGCACAGAGGAGTGCAAGACGATGCGTCCTTTTGCTGGCCGCATCAGCCCGGCGATGGCTCGCAGGATTGTTGTCTTTCCGCTGCCTGATGGGCCGAATAGCACTGTCCATGGCTTGGTCAACTCGAAGGCTGCGTCGAAGGCGAGGGTTCCCTGACGATGCTGCATGGAAAAACTTAGGTGTGGCGTGCGCTCAGACAAGTTCACCCCGCCCGAGTCCGCTTCCGCGCCGCGAGTAGATCACAATCAGGGAGGCCAAGGAAACTACGACAAGTACAAGGGCTGTCCGGTTAGCGGCGGCGTAGTTGAAGTCCTGCACCTGGTCGTAGAGCGAGATGGAGAGCGTCTGCGTGGCTCCGGGGATGTTTCCGCCCAGCATGAGCACAACGCCGAACTCGCCCACGGTATGGGTGAACGTCAGCACGGTGCTGGTCAGCAGGGAACCGCGTGTCAGCGGCATCGCCACGCTCCAGAAGGTTCGCCATGGAGACGCTCCGAGTCCGGCGGAGGCTTCGATGTAGCCGCGATCTACGGAGCCAAATCCTGCAACCAGAGGCTGCACCGCAAACGGCAGACTGTACAGCACCGATCCCACCAGAAGGCCGGAGAAGCTGAAGGCCAGCGAGTGGCCGAAGATGTGCGTCAGCACACGTCCCGGAGGGGTCAGAGGGCCAAGCATGACCAGAAGATAAAATCCAAGCACTGTAGGCGGCAGCACCAGAGGTAGAGCTACCAGAGCCTGTATTACTGCTCGGCTTGCGCCTTTGCCTGAGGCGATCCACCACGCCAGCGGAAGGGCGAACACCAGCAGAATTGCTGTTGTGCTCGCAGCCAGCCGCAACGTCAACCAAAGCGCCTCAAAATCCATACAGCGCCAGTCTATACACTTTGCAAAAGGGGTTGGCGGCGGCTTGCCTTACTGCACTGCCGACAGCCCTAGTTTGCTCATGTTTCCCTGTACCGCAGGCGTGAGTAACCAATCGAGAAAGGCGTGGGCTTCGGGCCGCTGTGTCGATTTGATCATTACCACGGCGCACTGTCGCATCTCCGGATAGACCCTCGGCACCAGAACATACGTTCCAATCTGTTTGAAGTGCTCTGTACTGGCTGCCGTCAACGAAATCAGTCCGAGTTGAGCATTGCCCGACTCCACAAACTGCGCCGTCTGCGCGATATTTTCTGCGACGACCAGATGCGGAGCCACCTTGTCGTAGATATTCAACTTCTGCAGCGCGGCTGCTGCGGCCCGTCCGTATGGCGCGTGAAGCTCGTTCGCAATGGCGATCCGGGTTACTCGCGGATCGGTCAATGTATCGATGGTCAAAGGCTGCAAGGGAGAGTCTTTCCGCGCCCACAGAACCAGCGTGCCCTTTGCGTAAGCAACAGGCTCCTTCATGTCCGACAGTCCAGCGGCTACGATTTTCTCGGGAAAGACAAAATCCGCTGCCAGAAAAATATCCATTGGAGCGCCGTTCAGGATCTGGGTCGTCAGCGTGGCGGACGATCCGTAGCTGACCACCAGCTTTATTCCGGTTGCATGTTCGTAGGCTGCGGCGAGCACCGGCATGACCGGCTGCAAATCCGCTGCCGCGGCCACATGCAGCTCCTTTTGTCCCCATGCCGTACCTGCTCCGAAGAACCCGCTCAACATCACCAGGCAAAGAAGAATAGCTCTCATCTTTGGTCCACTCCGCTCTTTACGGTAACCTAGATAGAACAATGAAAGTCGCGACTCATCAACTTAGATGCACAGAATGCGGAGCCGTCATCGCCGGCAGCGCCGTCAACAGTATATTTCGCTGCCCGGACTGCAATGGTCTGTATGACGTCATCTACCCCTGGTCGTCGACCAGCAACGGTGCCTCTGACATTACGAACAGCAATCTGCCCAACGCCAGCGCGCTTCGCTGGCTGTGGCAGGAGCGCCGCACCTCCACCATGCCGGTGGACCAGAGCGGCGTCTGGCGCTTTCGCGATCTGCTGCCCATCGTCGAAGACCCGGCAAACATCGTCACCCTCCGCGAGGGCAACACGCCTTTGTACGAGCTGCCGCGCTGCGCCAAGGCCATCGGCCTCGACTGGCTGCTCGCCAAGCACCAGGGCATGAACCCAACCGGTTCCTTCAAGGACACCGGCATGACCGCCGCACTCTCCGTCGCCGCCGACCGGAAGTTCGAGTGGGTCGCCTGCGCGTCTACGGGCAATACTTCGGCTGCCATGGCCGCCTATGCCGCCCGCGCCGGTCTGCGCAGCATCGTCTTCATCCCCGAGGGCAAGATCGCCTGGGGCAAGCTCTCGCAGTCGATGGACTATGGTGCGCTCACCATTCAACTCAAGACCGACTTCGACGGCTGCGTCCGCATCCTGACCGATCTGGTGACGCGCTTTCCCATCTACCTGCTGAACTCGGTCAATCCCTACCGGCTCGAAGGCCAGAAGACTCCTGCTTTTGAGATTCTCGAACAACTCGACTGGCAGGTACCCGACCATATCATTGTTCCCGGCGGCAACCTGGCTAACTCTTCCGCGCTGGGCAAGGGCTTTACCGAGATGCACCGCCTCGGTCTTATATCTCGCATTCCGAAGATCAGCATCATTCAGGCTGAGGGGGCCAACCCTCTCTATCGCTGGTTTATCGATTCCAACCGCGTGATGCGCCCGGTCACGGCAGATACCCGTGCCACTGCCATCCGCATTGGCAACCCCGCCTCGTGGCGCAAGGCTGCCAATGTCATCGACAGGCTCGGCGGCTGGTGCGAACAGGTCTCCGAGCAGGAGATCGCCCTCGCCAAAGCCCAGATCGGCGCCGAAGGCGTAGGTTGCGAGCCCGCCTCTGCGGTTACCTTCGCTGGCCTCAAAAAACTCGTCTCCCTGGGCAAGGTCTCTCGCGAGGAGCGCGTCGTCCTCATCCTTACCGGACACACGCTCAAGGACTCCCAGTACACCATTGACTACCACCGGGGAGAGCTCTTGACAGAGGCGGAAAACGCTCAGATTTCGGTTGCCGATCAGGCCCTGCATACCGCTCTGCGTAAGCCGCCTATCGTTCTTGAGCCCGACTCAGATACGGTTCTACATGCTCTTGAGTCGCATATGAAGTTGACCCAGCCTGTATGACGTCGCCGGCAAAGTCGCTGCGCCTTCGTTTACCTGCTACCTCCGCCAACCTTGGCCCAGGCTTTGATGCTTTGGGTCTGGCTATGTCGATCTATCTGACTATCGACGCGGTGGCAGCGGATGCCTTCCGAATCGACGCCACGGGGCGTAACGCTGACCTCTGCGGCGATGTTGAGAACAGCCTTATTCTCTCCACTTATAAGAGCGTTCTGGCTGCTAGTCATCAGCCTGTTGTGCCGCTTCATCTTGAGCTAGAGAATGAGATCCCCCTTGGGATGGGCTGCGGCTCCAGCGCTGCCGCGCTGCTTGCCGGGGTTCTTTTGGCTGACTATTTCGGGGATCTTGGCTGGAGTGCTCAACAGATTCTTGAAGAGGCTTGCCGCCGCGAGGGGCATCCCGACAATGTAGCGGCTTGCTATCTGGGTGGGATGACGGCATCGTCGGATAAAAAAGGCCATGTATTAACAGCAACTTGCGGCCAAAACCTTACGTGGAACTTGCTGATTGCGCTGCCATCGGTCAGCCTGGCCACAGAGAAGGCGCGAGCGCTGTTGCCTGCTACCTATTCTCGTGCCGATGCCGTATGTAACCTGCAAAATGTGGCTTTGCTGGTGTCTGCCTTTGCCCTCAATCGCGGCGATCTGCTGCGAACCGCCATGCAGGACCGCGTCCACCAGCCGTACCGGATGGAGGCCTGTCCGCTTTTGGTCCGGCTATTGCCCCTTGCTGGCTCCTCTGGCGCCCTAGGGGTGGCCCTAAGTGGAGCTGGGCCGTCGGTTCTTATCATTGCGGAGGAGGCTGCAGCGGCCACGTTACCCGCCATCATTCGTCAGGCTGCGGCCGATCCCGATCTTGAGATTATCCAGACCACAATTTCTGCCGGAACCTTCATCCAGAAGTAGC
The DNA here is from genome assembly GCA_002197545.1 of Acidobacteria subdivision 2 bacterium RH1 MAG20. Next base: position 86,341 of record NFUO01000160.1, read on the forward strand.
GGAACAGGGTAATCATTCAACAAGTTACCTAAGATTTCTTTACCTTTCTCGACTTCCTCCGTACCTTAGCTCGTGTGGGCAGTTCTGGGGAGGGCTGCTACGCCGCCCGTTGACCTCTTTTATTAGAGGTCCGGGCGTTTGCTTTTGGTATTCGCTTTTTCAGGTACATACGCCCCTCCTGAAACTCTCCAACCCCTTGAGCATCTATTATTGAGAGGACTGCTTTACAACGGCAGAACATCCGGAGGGAAGTACATGGCAGGACAGTTCGTAACGAACATCAACGATGCATCCTTTGAAAAAGAGGTCCTTCAATCGGACCAACCCGTCTTGGTAGATTTTTGGGCTGCGTGGTGTGGCCCGTGTCGCGCTCTCGCGCCTATTGTTGATGAGGTTGCCACCTCTTATCAGGGCAAGCTCAAGGTGATGAAGATGGACGTTGACGCCAACACTGCAACGCCTGCTCGTTACGGCATTCGCGGTATTCCCGCGCTTCTGATCTTCAAGGGTGGTCAGGTGGCCGAGCAGATCGTTGGCTATGTTCCGAAGGACACCATCGATAAGTCCGTGCTTAAAGTTCTCGCGTAAGTTTTGACCCAACATCTCGAACGGACCGGCAAACCAGCCGGGCCGTTTTTTTGCTCTTGCTAGTGGTTGTTCCCCCTGAGTTGTCTGACCGTATTTATAGCTGTTTTGGAGTAGGTGTAGAGGGGTAAAGAACAGGCAACAACAAAGGCAAAGACGAAATACCGGGGTTCTTCCCCTTCGACTCGCTCTGCTCGCTCAGGGTCAGAATGGCCCATGTTTTTGATGGCTCTATGGCATTTATAAAAATGCTCCAGCCGTTACACTTTGTAAATGCTCGAATGGATGCTCTTCCGCGCGATTATGGTGGCCTTCTTTATCCTGGCCAACAGCTTTTTCGTCGCGGCTGAGTTCGCCCTGGTCAGCGTGCGCGAGACGCGCATCCAGCAGCTTATCGCGCTGGGACGTCCCGGAGCGCGCACTGTTCTTCAGCTTAAACACAATATTGATGAGTTTCTTCCCGCGGTCCAGTTTGGGGTCACTCTGGCGGCACTTGCCCTTGGCTGGGTCGGCGAACCGGCGGTGGCGGAGATGATTCTTCAACTTCTGCACAACTGGCTCCATGTCCTGCCTGCGCATGCTCTTGTTTATGCCCATACCGCTGCGGTCATCATCGCTTTCGCGCTCATCACTTACTTTGAAGTTCTGCTGGGTGAGCTGGTTCCCAAGTCGCTTGCGTTGCAGCGTGCCGAGCGGATCGCTCTTGCCGTTGCCGGCCCAATGGACGTCTTCATTCGCATCACGCGCCCCGCCGTCAACCTGATGAATCACTCTGCCGCGCTGGTGCTCAAACTATTTCGGGCGCCGCTGCATGGCGAAGGGGCTGTCCATTCGCCGGAAGAGATCAAGCTGATTGCCACTGCGACTCGCCGGATGGGACTGCTGCCTGTCTTTCAAGAGGAGATCATCCATCGGGCGATCGAGCTGAACCACGTTACTGTTCGCGAGATTATGACTCCGCGTGGCAAGATATTTTCGCTGCCTGCGGACCTGCTTGTGGAGCAGGCCAGTGCCCGCATCGTGGAAGAACAGCACTCGCGCATCCCGATCTATGAGCCAGCTAAAGGGCCGGAGAACATTATTGGCATTGTCTACTCCAAGGACATTTCGAGGCTGATGCACTTTCGCGGAGTGGCGCTTGCCCTTGGCGGCAAAGGAGCGTCGGGGCTTACGCTGCGGCAGGTCATGCATGGGCTTACGGTCGTTCCTGAGACGAAGCTGGCTGTCGAGCTTTTGCAAGAGTTTCAGGAGCGCCGCCGCCAGATGGCCATTGTGGTGGATGAATTTGGGTCGACGGTAGGGATAGTGACCGCCGAAGACGCTTTGGAGCAGATCGTCGGGGAGCTTGACGACGAGTTTGACATTGCTCCGCGCAGCCCGCTGCTTAGCTCGACGGGAGCCATGTCGCTCGACGGCAGTACGACGCTTCGCGATCTGGGTACGCAGCTTCACTGGAACTTTCCTCGCGAGGCTGGAGTCGAGACGCTTGCGGGGTTTATGCTGGCGCATCTTGGGCACATTCCTAGTGTGGGTGAGAGCATCGAACATGCAGGTCGCCGCTATTCTGTTGCAGAGATGGACGGGCGGCGCATCAGCCGCGTCACCGTCCAGACGCCGACGCCTGCAAAGGCCCTCGAATCGAAGAGTAGGGAAGCGACGGCATGAAGTCTGCCCTTTGGAACGCCATTCGCCGCATCCTGTTTACGCTGCCGGTCATATGGGTTGTCGTTTCGGTCGTCTTCTTTCTCATTCATCTTGTTCCGGGCGACCCTGTCGTGCAGATGCTCGGTGAGGGCGCCTCTGCTGCGGATATCTCTGCCCTGCGCCATGCTTACGGCTTCGATGCTCCGCTCAGCCAGCAGTATGTCCGCTACTGGCGCGGCATTCTCCATGGCGACCTTGGGCAGTCGTTGCGACTTCACGACTCGGTCATGCACCTGGTACTACAGCGCTATCCCTATACGCTGGCGCTTACTCTGGCTGCGATGGTCCTTGGTATCGCGTTCTCGGTTCCGGCCGGCATCCTTTCAGCGCTTCACACCAATCGCTGGCAGGACCGCACTCTTGGCGTGATCTCGCTTGTCGGGCTCTCGTTCCCCAACTTCGCTCTTGGTCCCATTCTGATACTTATCTTTTCCATTTACTTTGGGTGGCTCCCGGTTTCGACTGCGGGAACCGGAGGGGTAGGGGATTTTCTTGTTCATCTGATTCTTCCGGCCATCACGCTTGGTCTGGGGATGGCTGCCATCCTTACGCGCATGGTGCGGACTGCCATGCTTGAAGAGCTCTCACAGGATTACATTCGCACTGCCAGAGCGAAGGGGCTGAGCGAAAACACCATCGTCTATCGCCATGCGCTGCGGAACGCGCTTATTCCTGTGCTCACCGTGATCGGACTGCAGTTCGGTTCGCTTCTCTCCGGAGCTATCGTCACGGAGACTATCTTCAGTTGGCCTGGTATTGGCCGCCTGACTATATCGGCGATCTCGAATCGCGACTATGCGCTGGTGCAGGGGTGCATCCTTGCCGTGGGCCTTACGTATGTTGGGATCAATCTGCTTACGGATGTGGCTTACACGATTGCCAATCCGCGCATGCGCAGCCAATAGCTAACTACGGTAGAAGATCTATCAATTTAGTTTCTATTTCACCTTCGTTCACCGTTACGAACGCGACTGTCACGGGTAGATTGAAACGTTGTGGCCCTGCGCTGCCTGGATTCAGATAGGTCACTCCGTCCCTTATCTGAGACGAAGGCTTATGCGAGTGTCCGCTTACCACCACTGCGACATCGGCGACGACAGGATTGATATCCAGATCCGTCACTGAATGCACGAGATAGAACAGCCTTCCACCCACCTCTACCGCATCGGTTGCAGGAAGCTCGGCGCACTCTCCCCAGCGATCGATGTTGCCTCGAATCGCGGTCACCGGCGCAAGCTCTCTCAGCGCCTCCAGAATGCGTATGTCGCCTACATCACCGGCATGAAGGATGTGATCCATTCCAGCGAGGGCAGTCACCGCCTCCGGTCGCAATAGTCCATGTGTGTCCGAAATTACCCCAATCAACATAGCGTTTAGAGCAGTTTTGTCGCAGGTGTAGAGGATTAAGAACAGGCAACAGCAAAGACAAAATACCGGGGTTCTTCGCTTCGCTCAGAATGACACAACGTTTTTGCTGACTCTATAACGTCTACAAAACTGCTCTAAGCCAAGCGTAGACTCTGCAGCGAGGCGTAGCTCTGGCTTAGCTTTGGATCGTGGCTCCGGTCGGGATCGATCTTTAACTCCAGCACCGTCACTCTGTCGAGCGCTACCGTGTAGTCCTCAATCTCCTCCGTCGAGCCACCCGGACTGAAGGTAAATTGCTGCCGCACCACCTCATGCAGCTCCGTTCCCGCACCGGTATAGATGGCAAACTCCTGTGACCGTTCCGCTGCGTTGTCGATGAAGTGCAACTGAATCCGGTGGATCGTCAGCGGCTCGTCGAAGTGTAGGCGGATTACCTGCGGCCCTGTCCCTGCGGCTCGCCAGCCAGTTGCGGCGGTCTTGCCTAAAGCATGTTCAATGGGGAATGTGGGATCTTCCGACGTGATCTCCACCCGCGCAATGCGCTCCAGATCGCGCCAGAGGTCCCGAATCGGAGTTGCAGCCACAGGCGATGGTGAAACGATACTCTTACGCATAAAATGCCCCCAAACCTCAGCCCCAAGCATATCCGATATAGCGCTACAAATCCGGCGTACTACAACCAGAACTAAAACCGCCGTTCAGAGGCCAGCTTCCATCTGTGCGCGTGGATCAAGATAGTCTCGCAGCGCGTCGCCGATAAAGTTGAACGACAGGACACAAAGCATCACCGCCATGGCTGGAAAGAAGACCAGATGGGGTGAGTCGAAGAGGTGCGACCGTGCATCATTCAGCATCGATCCCCAGCTCGCCGCTGGCGGAGGAACTCCCAGTCCCAAAAAGCTAAGTGTAGCCTCCGCGAGCACTGCTCCTGCCATGCCGATTGCTCCCTGGACAATCAGCGGCTGCACAATGTTCGGCAGAATATGCCGGCAAAGCACGCGTAAATCCGACGCACCGAGAGCGCGGGCTGCCTCCACAAACTCGCGTTCTTTCACCGCCATCACCTGCCCTCGCACCAGCCTTGCATAGCCGACCCAGCCGGAGATGGCGAGGGCGAGAATCACATTCGTCAGGCCAGGCCCCATAAATGCGACAAACGCAATTGCCAGTAGGATTCCCGGCAGCGCCATAAAAGCATTCGTCACATAGATGTTTAAAATTGTGTCCGTCACTCCACCGTAGAAGCCAGCCAGACAGCCCGCGACCAAACCCACAGCCAGCGATAGCCCCACTACGCTTACGGCGACGATCATCGAAATTCGCGCGCCATAGATGGTCCGCGAGAGAATGTCCCGCCCGAGCTCATCGGTACCAAACCAATGGGTCGCACTTGGCGCCATTAGCCGACCGGTCAGGTCCAACTTTGCAGGATCATATGGGGCCAGCCAGGGCGCAAACAACGCGCAAGCCAGGAAGATTACCAGCAGCACGATGCCCAGCGCAGCCAAGGGCTGTTGCCTTGACCGCCATAGCAGTCCCGTCCTTGCCGTCACTGAGTCAAAATTCATTCAGTCACAGGATGACGCCATAGGGCACATCAATGCAAGGCTTGGCACCTAGCATTTCGCGCGATGGGGCTTTGGGAACTTTTTCTGCGACGATTTCGTATCGAAACTAACTACTTCAAGCAGTCAGGAGTGCTTCTCATGCCTGAAAGCTCGGCGATTTCTTCATGGTGGCGAACACTTGGCCGTGTTTTGATATTTTTTCTTAGCTGTGCCGTTGTGTTGGCCACTGCCTCACGGTGGACGCCGAAGTTTCACGGGCGGTGGTCCGAGTTTGCTGTGGGAGCAATCGCTGGGTTCGGCGCTCTCGTCCTCACGTTGCTGTTTGTGCGCTGGGAAGGCCTTCGGCTTGAGAATGCCGGCGCCATGCCTGGGCGACAGAGCCTGCCACGATTTGCTACCGGGTTTTCGATTGGTTTGTTTTTAGCTGTTCTCCATTTGGCTCTGGTAGGCGTTTCAGGACATATCCGATGGGTTCGGGTACCCGGTGTTGGTTTTGCTGCTGCAGTTACTCCTCTCCTCATCTATCTTGTCCTGGCGTGCAGAGAGGAGTTGGCGTTTCATGGGTATCCGCTGCGGAGCCTGGACCAGTCCATTGGACTTTGGGGTGCCCAGTTCATTGTGGCTGTGGTATTTGCTTTGGAGCATATGGCTGGAGGCATGACCTGGGTGCATGCATTTTTGGGGGCTGCCGTCGGATCGCTGCTTTTCGGCATGGCATCTCTGGCAACCAGAGGCCTCGCGATGCCTATTGGGCTTCATGCCGCGTGGAACTATGGTCAGTGGATGCTGGGAGGCAAAGAAACTTCCGGTATGTGGCAGTTAATCATCGCAAAAGGATTCGAGAGACGCGTCGAGCTTGCAGGCACCATTAGCTACCTCATTGTAATGAGCTCAGCTATTCTGGCGTTCTGGTGGTATTGGCGTGTTCAAAAGATCCACAGAAGCAATCCTGCTTCTGTACATGTCTCCTAGATGAGTGACGGGTGCTTTGTGACTCTTTGGATATAACTTGGAGGATACACTTTTGGATTTTGGAAATCTGGAGGCGGTTTTGCAAAGGCGTCAAATGGTCTTTCTCTCTATTTCTGCTAAAACTTCGTGTTGTAGGCACTGACTCATGACACGATGTTGGCTATAGCGCTGCGGGACTTTTGACCCACTCGTTTGCATTTGTTATAAATGACATAGTCGCAGCGCGTCTGTTGCCGCGTTCATGCATACTCCTGAGTAGCTCAATGGCAGAGCATTCGGCTGTTAACCGAAGGGTTGTAGGTTCGAGTCCTACCTCAGGAGCCAATCTTCATTTTGGCCGTTTTTCATCCCATTGGACGCTGGTTCTTTGTTCATTGTTGCCCTCCAAGTGGTAAATAAATCAAACGGTTGGCGGTAAGTCACAGTTAGCGTACCTTCTTTCCAGGCCGAGTTCGATATGACAAATTTGAGAAGTTCGCGTTTTTCGCGTGGCGGCTGCCGTTCGAATAATTCTGGCAATATTTTGACAAGTTCCAGCAGCTGCATCCCTTCCGACAAGTAGCTTTTATTGCTGCCTGCTTGGTGGTGTTCGATTGCCCGTTCAAGCTGGTCCAGTTCTGGCTTCCATTGCCCAGCATGGCGATCATATATTTCTCTTGTTATTCGGCCTTCAAGTTTGTCGATATACATCGCATCTAGGCGTGTTATGACTCTCGCTCTTTCTGTGGTGAGACGACTGACCGCCTCCTCGCGGAGGCAAGCATCATCTGCGTTAGCTACACGAAGAACATCACTTGCCCATCCTACGAATGGTTCTGGTAAGACAATTCTACGAACTGCATCGCAGAACTGAGCTTCAATCATCTCTTGGCGCACATACTTTTCGGGGCATTTTCCACGCTGGCCAGTGCAGTGGTAATAGATATATTTTCCCTTTTTGATTTCGCCGATAACGGCACAGCCACAGTGACCGCAGCGGATCAAACCCGAGAACGGAAGATCATGCTTAATCACTCGGTAGCGATTCGAATACTTGCGGTCTAGAACTGACTGCACCTCGTTCCAGAGTTCGCGGGAGATGATAGGTTCATGGATACCCTTGTACAGCTTGCCATTGAACTCAAAATCACCTGTGTAGATCAGGTGGTGCAGAATACCTTGAATTGTGGCCTTGTTTATGGGATTGCCACTCCCGCGGAAAGTGAGCCCTGCAGATGCAGCCCACTGGGTTAGTTGCTTTAGCGAGAAATTGCCTGTTGCATAAATCTCGAAAATCCGGCGTACAAGTTTGGCTCTGTTCTCGTCCAGCACGATGCCTTTCTTCTCCGAGGGTAGCTTAGCGTTCAGGTAGCCAAGCGGTGCGCGTGACGGCCAAATGCCCTGTTCGGCTTTTTCCGTCATTCCTTTACGTACCTCTTCGCTCAGGTTATCGATATAGTTCTTCGCCATGAGAACCTTGATGCCATGAAGGAACTTTTCTGAAGACCTGGAGTCGGCAGAAAGAACCTGGCCATCTTTTACGAGGTGTAGGGTGCATCTTAATTCGTCAATCAATACATAGTCTTTGAAGTTGCGATATAGACGGTCAGTTTTCTCTGCGAGGATGTGTGTTACTGAAGGATTCTTTTGCAAGAACTTGACCATCTGGCCAAAGGCACTTCTTCCGCTTGTCTTGGCAGTTTCGATGTCAACAAATTCCTCCACGATTCTCAGCGCACTAGAATGCCCATATTCGATTAGTAATTTGCGCTGTGCAGGAAGCGAAAAACCATCCTCGTCTTGGGGTTTCGACGAAACACGGAAGTAAATTACAGCTTGGTCGCCGCTTGCGGATTCGGAATGCTGGATCTTCTTTAGTGTCTTTCTTGGCATAAACTGACTAACTCCATGATTCTTGTCTTTTCAGAAAGCACAGGGTCCGGAATACGGCCACTTTGCTGTGTTTTCCGTTCGATGAATGAAACGTGAACTTGCGCTTCTGGATCCAAACGTAGTTGTGGTGTCCGGCCTACCATTTTTCGGTTGATAAACGCGTAGCCTCCGCCTATCCATGCATCCCGGCTAGTGGAGGCGAGCGAAGGTATGGGATTCTTTTCTCTGTGAGTGCGAGCGCAGCGTGGAATCGTCGTTGTCTGTTGGGTCCGAACTGGGCGAGGACGTCTGATCTTCAGCCCTGCTTTGCCACTCGATCAGTAGCCGGAAAAATCCGGCGATATTTGCCTGGCATTCCCGGGCCTCCTCCAATGTCAGGCGATCCGCGAATTTTGCAAATTTGCGCTGAGTGTCAGCGAGTAACTCGTCCCGCGGATCCATACGTATTCCGTTCCTTAGGCGGTGTGCCCGGAACGCCTACGCCCGAGTCACACGGGTCATGCGGCGGTAATCTGTGGTGAAGGCTCCAGTCTCAGGAGTCCGGATTCGAGAGCTAATTTTGCATTTCAGACAGATGAACAGTGTATTGGTAGCTTTTTCCGGCCTCGATCACGATCATGCGCTTGTTCTCTTTTGAGATTGAAATGCGGATCATCGCCTCGCCATACCCATGTTTAAGGATGTCATGGAGAACCTCATTGAGCTTGGTAGTGAATCGGCGATATTCGGATTGGACGAGATAGTTGTCCGTGAAAATGTCGGATTGTTCGCTCACCTCTGCCTCCCGCGACTTGCATAGTGTGTGCCGTTTCTCGTTAACTTCATTCCAGCACAAGAATGGTCCACCAAATTACCGAATCGGAACAGCCGGAATTTCGGTAATTGTGTAAGCCACAGAAGCCTTGTCGTAAGGGGATAATCAAGCCCGAATACGTTCGTGTAGACATTGATTTTCGAAACATCTTCGTGTGCCAAAGAGATTTCAAGAGCATGCGTGAAGGTGAGAACATGCCACGTCCACTCAAGAAATTATTTTTCGTCAAACCTGCCCGAGGACGCCCGGGAAAGAATGCGTTCTGTACAAATCTCGATTCGGCGGAGAACTTCGCTTGGCTAACGGAGCATAAACAGGAAATCGCCAGAATCAACTACAGCCCATTGGCGTGGTATGTCCAGGCTGAAGTTCGTAGATGGTGGGTGTATTACTGGGAGCTCTGTGTTGATTGGTGGAAGGACAATCCTGATTGGTATCCAGAATTTCCTTGGTTCAGGCGTGTGAACAGATTCGGTGATTTGCCCGCAGAAGATGGAAAAGTGTATTTGACGCGCGGATTCAAGATGTTAAGGGAGAATCCCTTGGTGACCCCGTCTAGCATAGAGGGTCATGGATTGCACCTGGAAGAGATTGGCGACTTGAGCTGGTTTTTTCGATCTGCACATCAAAGGCATATAGGAGAGATGCCTGATATTCAGTACTTATATGAGCATGTGAGATTTCCAGACATCGAATACACCTACCTTAAGATCGCGAACGACATTCCGATTGACGATCTCGGAAAAGTAGTTGCTGCGTTCCAGCATCGACATACGCCTTCCAAATGGAAGGAAAACTTCGAGATGTATCAGACGTACGAGGTTCTAGCACTGATAGATTTGCGCATTGCAGAACTGCTGAGTGGATTACAGTGCTCTCCTTCTGTTAAAGCGCAGCTGATCTGGGGGAAACTAACCGATAACAAGAGGACAAAGTCTATTCAGTCGCGCCATCGTGCAAAAACCTACTTTTCTGCTCGGGATCTACAAACAACTGCAACGGTGCAAGCAAAGAACTTTCTCTCTGAGAAGTCAGCGTGGGGCATAGAACGACGATCTCAAGCGACTCGTGAGTTGTTAACCTTATGGCAGCGTGGGGAACATAGTCAGTTTTCTTTAACTGATGATGAGGCGAGAAAGTTGTATTTGCAGTTTGAGGCTCCGAGTTCTGTTTGCGTTCGTGGAACCGAGTACGCATTGCCTCCGGGATACCATTGGGATTAGACTGCCGGCCGACACATCAGTCTAATCCCAATATGGTGTTCAGAGCATTCCAGCATAAAGCGGAATTTGTACGGACGTGGCAGTGCAGCAGGCCGGTGCTGAATGCAACAAATTCTGCCAGCCAGTGCAACGCTATGCTGCCTAGCGGAGTGCTAAAACGTTGCAGCAGGTTTACTTGCCGTACTGCATCTTAACCTTCTTCCCGCTCGGGTAGACGGTGCCCTTTTGATACCCCCCTCGCGAGGAGGTGAGCGTACGGTGACATTCCCTTCTTTCCGATGGGCTCGCATGGCCTATGCTAGCTGTAGTAATTGAACGGATCGAGGGTCGACGAACATGGCGAAACAGGACGAAGTGCTTTTCTGGATGGAAAAAAGTGAAGTGCTGCTCATAAAGAAGCTTTTGCAACACTTGGCATAGATCCGCACACATCGGAATCTGCCGGCATCGATTGGGGTTTATATTTGTAATACGAATGCTGCTGCGTTCCAGATCGACATCTTCAACCGACAAACTCAGAAGTTCTCCGATACGTGCCCCCGTGCCATACAGAAGAATGATAAATACGCGCATTGTGCGAGAAGGAATGCAAAGTTTCGACTTCTCGTTCGTCGCAGTCGCCTTCAGGAGAATCTTTAATTCCGCCTGCGAATAAACATGTGGTAAAAAACCCTGCCGTTCTTTCGGTCGTATGGGTGGCATGAGCATTTCTGTCACCACTCCACGAGCCGCCCAAAAGTCAAAAAAGCGCTGCACGACAAAATACTTTAGCCGCCACGTAGTAGCGTTTGCTAACGAATCATCTAAGAACGTTAAGATTTGTTGGCTCTTCACTTGACCGAGATGAGCATCGCCTAAGTATCTGCCTAGACTTGTCAGATATTTTTCTCCAGTCTCGAATGCGATGCCTTCTGTATGTTTCCGCAAGACATATTGCTGGACGCCGTAAGTAAATTTCACCTCAGACCACCCAAGCTAAAGGACGCCACCTCTTCAAGAGAATCTAGGTCATACTTTGCATAAATACTCACAGAATTCAGGTCACGATGCCCGAGAAAATCCGCAATGTCCCGCAACGATGAACCCTTGCGCAACAGCTCGGTCGCGCAGGCGCGGCGAAGACTGTGTGCGCCGAATGGTTTTATATCAAGTTTTAGGCGTTGAGTTCGCCGCATAAAGATTATCCACAGTGTGGCTGGGTGGACTGGCCGATACGGGGGCCTCAAAGTTAAGAAAAGATTTCTAAACGAAGAATGAGGGCGCCCAAGCTTGAGGTACTTGATAATAATGTTCCCGACCTCGAACTGAATTGGATATTGTTGGACTCTTCCGCGCTTGGCTCGCCTTACGATAAAAGTCTCATTTACCCAATCAAAATCATCCAATGTTAGATTTACAGCTTCCGAGCTTCGGAGTCCATAGATGGCGCACAGAAATAAAATTGCTGTGGCCCGCAGGTTTGCTGGTGTCAAAAGGACATCGGTATTCAGCAATTGCCGGACAACTTCCCAAGGCATAATTTTTCGAGAGGTACTAAACCTCGATGATCGAGGGGCGTGTATCCCTTGAGCGATTCCGGACTGATTCCAACCTCTCATTTTCGCGTAATGAAAAAAGCATCGAAATACTCCGCAAAATGATCCAAGTGTTCTTGGTAAACACCCTTCGCTTCGCTTGATTTCAAGAAAGTTATCAACATCAGTTAACGAAATCATAGATATCTGGTCATGGCGAGCCAAAGCCCATTTTAGAAATTGGAGTGTACGAGAGCCATAAGTTCGCGTCGTCCGATGTGACATTCCGCGTGTTGCTTCTAAGTAGTGAACAAATTCTTCAACAATTGTGTTTGTAGGATCTGAAGTATTGATAGGCAGGCTTATTAGGTTGTGAAACCGTAACCATTTTCGAGCTACATATATAAACGAATCAACCGATGGCTTTCCTTTATAGGTAAGTTTGTGACATGTATCGGTTATCCAGCGTTGGCTACCTTGTTGAATCTCCGTCATATCGACAACGCGAAGGTCATTAAATTTCATTAATCGCATGATATGTAGCAGCATCGTTGCGATCCCTTTCACATGAGTCTTGCTGACGCCCTGATCGAGCATATATGACAAATATTGTTCGCGCTCTTTGAGTAGGGGGGCCTCACGTTGTCTTGATCGTGAACTTTCAAAGGCGAATAGACTTTCTATCATTCTGGCTACCCCCGCGATCGAACTGGTAGTTCTAAACTCATCGCCATGCGATCTGGAGTGGATTCCTATTCTATCCCCTTATGCCAGTATCCTGTACTTAGAGATCGCGGTCATGTCAGATTGCTATGAGCTTCAGTCCAGCTCAATCAGGACTGATCTCAGGTTCCTTGATTGTTACAGGCGAGGTTACAGGGGCATCCACTACCGTCGCGTTGACCGATACTAGATTTAGTAACCTGGATCCCCTGGCTGGACTTGATTTCTATCTTCCATTCACGGGCAACTATGGAACGTCAGGAGCGGACATGTCCGGAAATACCAAAATGGAGTGATCTCGGGAGTGGAATTCCCGCACAATGGGCAGGAGCGGTTGGCTTGCAGCCAAATGACCAGATCGTTACCGTATCTCACCCCTCTGGGCGACCAGTTCATGGAGTGTGCGCATATTTTCTGGGGTCGTCGCAACGTTAGTGCCGGTAAATGGTCAAGTGGCTAATGATGGGTCGTCTCTACAAGTCGGTTCGGGCGATACGTTATGCATTCGGGCCACTGTTGTTGATCCGATTATTGCCGGAGCGTCCTGGATAGTTGTTTCACCTAATTAGTTGAGAACTGATACTTTGGTAAATAACACTTGTTGAAACCACTTATTCGCAGAATCTAAATGTGTGTGATCCGAGACGATCCGGTGTACAGCCGTCATCATTTGTCTATATTAGACAAGCTCAATGGCTCCTCCCTGAAAATTTGTTAGGTCAGGGAAGACCCCGGAAATTTGATTCGCGTTCAATCCCATCCAACTTCCAATGCCCGCCGTCATTTGAGTGACTGATGTCGTCGGGATCCAGAGACCTTGTGTGCCAAGATCGCAACTCCCTCCTAGATCGAGATCGGCGAATGTACCAATAATTCGGCCACCTGAAATACCTCCACCAAGAATCAATTGATGATTCCCCCACGCATGGTCCGTACCAAGAGTCGCGTTGGATTGCATAGTGCGATTGAAGTCCGAATGGGTGCAAACAAGGACTTGATTTGTGAGACCCGTCTCATCGAGAGCATTCATAAATGCACCCAGATTTGTGTCAAGGTCAGTTAAGTTCTGAGCATGAGTGGGTATCAATTGCTGATGGCTGTCATAGTTTCCTTGTTTGCAATAGAACAGTTGCCGTGTGGCCCCGATGACTGAACGGCCATTAATTATTTGGGCAATCTGCTTCATGGCTGAACCGAAAGCACTACTGGAAAATGCAGCATTGGGAGGAGGGCCATAGGCCGCAGCTTGATTTAGGATTGCCTGTTCCGTCATTGCGGAATTGCGTAACTGTGCAACTTGGGAGACCAGCAGATTGTCGGATGACAAATCCTGCTGAGCGATGCTCTGGCTCGCTGTTTGTAGGCCAATTGGCACAGCGATGGCCCCTGTCCCTCCCGCCTGTATCGCGATACCTTGCACAGTACGTCCAACCGAAAAGGTCGAACTTCCGGAAGCGGACAAAACAGGAGGAAGAGAACCAGATAATGGCGCATAGATATCAGCAATTCGCCCGCCCCACCCCGTATCAGGTAAAGCAAGAGTCGTTGCACTCTCCCATTGGGCAATACCAGCCGGGTGAGAAAAGAGCGATCCCGGTTGCAGTGAAACATCCGCTAACAATTGTTGTTTTGTCGCACTCGTGACCATCGGTCCGGCATTTGCAACAATTAAGGCCTGTTTCCGATTGAAAACTGCCGCAACGTTCACGAGCGAAGGATGCAGTCCGACAGTTCCTAAACTGGATTTGTCAGTTCCGTTGAGGGGAATACAGGATGCCTGTGCCAACGCAACGGGGCCTCGAAGGGCTGCATATTGACTATAAAAGCTTGTGTTGATTGGCACGACCATATTGTTTCCATCGTTTCCGCCATTTAGAGTAACGAGGACAATGGCCTTATACGAAGACGCGTTCGCTGTCTGTGCGAATGCCTCATTGCTGAGAATACTTGACCAAAGAGGCATAGTAGCTGCCACCATGCCGGTACAGGTACTAATATTTAGAAATCTACGCCGCGTAATCATCAGCTCTCCTTAGTGGGCCACGGTATAGTTATCGGCATTTAAAGCGAGAAATATAGCGGACTCTCTCGCAAGCAATGGATCAGTTGTCTGGAGGTTAGTGCAGTAATTTATGATGAAATTTTGCTCTTCAGTCGACATTTGACCGTGGTATGCAAGATGATTTAGAGCATCTACCAGAGCAGGGATTGTTTTAAAGTTTTTGTAAAGCCAACCGGCGGTATTCGGTGTTGGAAACCCTCCCTGCAGACCAGTAATCATTCCCCAAAGCAGTTGGGAGCGATTTATGAGGGTAATGTCATTCAGTATCTGAAACTCAGGACTGTTAATAGTCGTACCAGGAATTGTATAAGACGGACTAAAGAAACCGAATACTGTGGTGGGAGCGTAGATGCATTCACCTATTACGCACGGTAGATACGATGGTTGGGAATCGGTGGCGGTCCAACCAATGATATTCATTGCAAACGTCTCAAAAAGGTAAGGTTCTTGGAGAAATCCATCCGAGGAAGAGGGAGTGGTGTCACCTAAACGAGCTTCGGGATCGAGCAGGATCGCTCTAATTACGGCCGCCATATTACCTCGAACCCCTCGGCTATCATCTTTAAAAATGGTGGCCACTCTCTTCACATAGTCTGGGGATGGATTACTTTTGACCATACGCTGGATGAGGATGCGGCTTACAAAGGGCGGCAGATTTGGGTGAGCAAATATTGCATCGAGTGTCATTGCTCGATCTTCTGAAGCAGTTTGTCCTGCTGGAAGAATAGTGTTAAATATTTGCTTTTGACCCTTATCGTGTTGCGATTCATTGGCCACCAATGGAGAACTCCAATCAATTCCATAAAACGTGTAGCCAGGATTTATTGATGGACCCTTTACCCAGCCCGTAAGTGCCCTACTTACTTCAAGCACCGTGTCTTCATTGAACGCTGGAATGGGAGTGCCGTCGGATCCAGTCTGAACAGTTCCATCATCATTGAGCATTACTGTCCCAATTGTGAAGAGCTGAAGTAGTTCTCTCCCAAAGTTCTGATTGGGATGAACGGATGGGTCGCTGGGTGCCGCATTACCTTCCAAATTCAAAAACATCGCCATTGAAGGGTCGGAAGATATATCTGTTAACAAGTCTCTAAAGTTTCCAGTGGAATCCGCTTCCATTTTTTCTTCAAAAGGAAAATTGGTCACTTGGTAAAAGATTCCAGTTCTTACCAAAAAGCTTTGAAGCGCCCATGCCACGCGCATTTGCAGAGGTGCTGTGCCGAGTGCAGCTCTGTTGACAATTGTGATCACTCCCATGTCAGTTGTCTGATATGGCACTACTGGTAGAGCTTGTTGTTCAGTGATAAACGCATCCATGCCCACTTGTTGCACATGCTGAATTAGATCTGGGCGAGGGCCAAATCCAGCCTGGGTGAGAAACCGTGCAGCTGCGTCGAATGAGACGGCTGTGGGTGCAATTGGAATTGATTCTTCGGCCAAGACTGTTGATGTCGTCTTTGAGGAGATGATCATCTGTACTGTGCCGGTGCGCCAGGGCGCTAAAAACCCAGTAGCCGTCATCGATGATCCCGAATTTATAGTGGTAGCTAATACTTGGCCGTCCAGAGACGCAACCATATCCGTTGTGAAACCGCTACCCGAGATTGCAAGAGTCACTGTGCCCCCGTTCAGAGAAGATGGGGAGATGGATATTGGTGTTACTGATGCAGCTAAAGACAATGAAGAACTCGTGCTAGCTCCTGGTGCTGGATTACTAACAGAAATTGTTACTGAAGAACTTACAATTCCAGCTACCGATATGCTTGCAGTTAAATGCGAGCTGTCGATAAATGAAGTAGTTGTGGCCTGTCCATTTACAAGAACGGTAGCACCCTTTACAAAATTACTTCCGGTTATTGCAACTTGATTGGTGAAACTATGAAGTATCGTCGGCGATGCACTGCTCAAGACAGGAATCGCATTCAATATCTGAATTGGATATGTAAAGGTTTTATTGTCTACAACATAAGCAACGCTTATCGTATTTGGTGTTGGGACGATATTAGGTGCATGATATGTTCCATCCGGGTCGATTTGGCCATTTGCGGAACCGCCTAAAACCATCCACTGTCCACCATTTACAGAAATGCCTTTCTGGGTGGCATTAAGAATTTCTTTGTCATCTGTACGAATTGTTCCGCTCGGTGCCGAAATAATTATTGCTTCCGAGGATGATGGTTGATCTTGATTACCAGAGCAACCGGCGAACCCAACTAGTGCGAGCAAAGCGAGACAAACAAGAGCCGAAAAGCTGCTTGAACAAAATATAGGAAGCGAAAGAAAGGAGCTGCGTTCCGTGATGCGCATATCGGGCCTCACGGAGAATATCGGACATCGCAGAATAGCCTTTACTCTGTCTCAGAGTAAGACACCATAATCCAATCAACAGTCAAAAGGATTCAATTTCAAGTGGGGATATTCTTTTTGCAGCAACAGACGGCGCAACCGTTTTGCTCTATATCACCCATTTCGGGGATATCGCATCGCCAAGGGAATACACATACTCATATAAATGTCATCGATTCAACAGAGAAACAGTCTCGTTGGAATCTTCCTCTTTATAGGCACGTGGCCATTAAGCACTTCGATTATTACGATTCCTGAATTCCATCCAATTCCGCCAAAGAGAGTCATCCAAGTACAAAGCCCTGGCAATGCAACGATAATTGCTAAAAGTCTCAGAAAAGACATTGCTGATCATCCCAGCGATTTTATTGTCTTTGAGACCCAAGTTGATGCCAACCAATTCATCATGGAGCATGAAGAAGAGGTCTTTCGCGAAACCGAACTCAGGGTCATTCTGCGGGGTATCATTGGATATTGGCGAGGCAAAACACTGGTGGTTTTGCCCAGCCTTTCAAAGGCTATTTGGTGATCAACATCAAACTAAGAGACGGGCAATTTTAGAATGACCACTTAACCCCACCGTCTGGAAAACGTGGCATCTGATCCTGTTCCAGAACGCCACACTGTGGGCACCTTGGTCGCCATTGATTCGAATAAAAATTGCTTGTTCCCAAGGCGTTTTCCAGGCCGACATGCCACACTATCATCCCCCGGTAGAAATTTTGGCTATGCGCAATGCGGAAATCCAGTCGACTGTAAGCCGCCGACCTTAAACCGTTAATGCGCATCGTATCATATACATCGCGATTCTGTGCGAGGCTCAAGGCGAGATTGTCAGGGGTATATGGTCTCCCCGATGCTCCACTATAACGGATTGTCATCACCGTGTTCTTCATGATGTCACAGGTGATCCCCACGTTAGCCACTAGCGGAAGATCAAAATTGCCGCGTCGCAATACTCCATCCAACCCGGCATACCAGCTTCGAGCATAGGTGAGGGTACCTACTACCCGAAGCCGCGATGCGGGTCTAGTTTCAATCGAAAATTCTACCCCCCGAGCCAAACCCGTTCCCCTGCTCGTCATGGGAAACATAAGGAATGCCTCGCCAAAGGTGTCTGCGATGTTGGCCATCGACAATTGCGGATAATCGATAGCCACTGGGTAATCAACGTATTGTTTTTGATATATTTCTATGGTTGCCTGAACGGCTCCTTTGTTCACCAGGCTGATACCACCCGTAATCTGCCGTACTCGCATGGGTTTTAACGTCTGTTGATTGTTGAAAGACAATACATATATTGAGGGGGCAGTTTGGGCGTACTCCGCATATCCCAGATGGACTAGCCTTCCACGAATTGGAGTCGCTACAAGCAGCTTGGGTGTCCACGCGGTATGTCCTCCGAAGGCCCAATGCGTGAGTCTTTGCCCTGCCACAACTTTGATTTGATGTGGGAAAAGAAATGAAACCTGACAATATTCGGCACTATCCGCCGTAGAAAATCTTCGGTTTAATGAGGTCGCGTCCACTGCTAGCGGATTTGTACTATAAGGGTTTTGCAATCCAATTGGCTGCTGAACTATATAGTTCAACCGGTTCACTGCTGTTCTTACTCCTGTCGTCGCTGTGAGCCCTCGGGAAAATTCAGCCGCCCAGTCGTATTTAGCCGTTGTGATTCCATCGCTTGTCTTTTCGTTGTAGATAATCGCATTCGAATCAAGCTGATCAGCCTGGAGAATAGTTTGTGACTGTTGCGAGTTTGCGAGACTTAAGATTCCAAATGATTTTTGGGAAAAGACATGCTGCCAGTTGACTCCCGACGTATTTCTCCAGCCCTCATAAGTAATATCAAATGGGTTGGTCTCAAAACTATCTGTTGCACTTGGCCGAATTTTGATTGAATCTATACCGGTCAATGATAATCCCCACCAATTATTTTTCTCATTGATTTGATTGTCGGCACGGATTAATTCATTCTGATAAATGGGTACTCCATTCAGACCAATGTCATTCGTAAGCAGATGGAGGATACTCTGTCTCCCAGAGACAAAAAGTGATCCATCGCGTCCTAATGGGCGAGTAATTGCCCCACCGACACCCGCCAAACCCACTTCTGCTGTGGAATGGAACTTTACTGGGGTCTCAGGACGTGTGGAAATCTCCAGCACGGATGATAATCGTTGATCAAATTTGCTGTCGTAAGCGTCGGTATGCAAGGTCATTTGTTGGATCGCAGCATTGTCGATCATTGATACGAATCCGCCAGTCGTATCCGAAAGTGCGAGCTGATTGATTGAAGGGACCTCGATGTTGTCAATTACAAAGAGATTTTCACTTGGGTTACCTCCGCGAACTAGGAAATCATTTCGTTCATCATTATCAGAAACAACTCCTGGTAACATCTGCATAAAGCGCGATGGATCCCCAAAGGTTCCGGCAGAACTCTCGATTTCTTTTGTTGTGATTCGACGCTCAAACCCTTCATCACTGTCCTGTTCGGTACGACTGGCTTCTACACGGACAGACGACCGCACCATTCCGAATACACTTCCTGAGCTATCAGTCTTGGCCGACGTGCTTCGTAATATTTCAGTTGACGATGAAAGCAGTCCTGATGCCGGAGCAAAAAGGGATGTCGCATCTGATGCGGTTGTGAATATGCAGCCTTCTAGCTTATTGCTCAATGATGCTTGTAAATTCGGCGGCAGTGTGAGGACGAAAAAGGACGGACATTTCTCGTGGAGTTGCGATGGATGACCAGACGCGAGAAGGTAGCGGGAGTAACTGCTAACCGTCAAACAATAGAAGATTAGAATTTTCACACGAATCGAACTCACCGTGAATACCCCTTTGCCCGCGATGATTCATATATCGGCGTGATTGGAACACTGCATGATGGCACAATGGGATCTCATAACCAGATTTATGCGAAGAACTATAGGCGAGTGCTCTAAAGGTACATCTTTAGTCATCCCCCATTTGTGGAATAGCACAAGGAGTATCAAGACCTAACAATGTGGAATATTACTGATAAGTAAACCGGTCTCGTATTGACCATTCGCCTGTCGAATGTTGCATTGTTCGCAGCAAATGCTTTATACAAAACAGCTTCACGCAACAATATAGGAGCGCACCGTTGAGCAATATTGCCTCTGAAAAGTTCAAACATTTTAATATTCCGAGAGAATCTTCGCAGTTTATCCTCAATCCAAATGAGGGTTCGAGTAACAATCCTAATCTTTGCAAATCACGAGGACTGCAGCTTCTTGTGGTGGATCAGAATATTCAAGTACGCAGGGCTTGTTGCGAAATTGCAGAAAGCTCTGAATTTATAGTTACTGAAACAGAGAGTACAGAGGTTGCTCGGGAAGCTCTAAAGCACAAAGAAATAGCCATTTTGCTACTGGATGTGACCCACCCTGAAAACGGAAGCCAGTCCCTACTAGAGGAGATGAAGGCACTTTATCCAGAGACCCCGACCATCGTAATGAGTGCTCGCGCAACAATCGAGGCTGCCGTAGATCTGATGAGAAGGGGAGCCTGCGACTATCTATCAAAGCCGTTTCCTTTGAATGTGCTGACCGAAGCGCTTGAGCGAGCAGCCAGGCGGTGGCACTTTGGTGTGGAGCGACGTCAGCTTCAAGAGGCATTGCCTTTTGGAGCCGGAATAATTGACGCACTCGGTCAGTCAATAGAAATGGAGAAGCTGTACCGAATCTTGTCTAACGTTGCTCATTCGGCACATCCCGTAATGATTGTCGGTGAGAGCGGCACGGGCAAGACGATGGTAGCCCAGTCCATCCATTCTAATGGCCCTCACTCGACGGAACCTTTTGTTTCGGTGGATTGCACTTCTCTGGGACCGGACTTACTAGAAAATTTGCTTTTCGGCGATGCCAAAAACTTACTTGGAAAGTCAGACATCCATAAATACGGCCTGTTAGGTTCGCCGCAGGGGGGCACCGTTTTTCTCGATGAGATTGGAGATCTGCCCTTGGAGCTTCAAGGCAGACTCATGAGGGCTCTCAGCGAGAAAGCGATCCCGCGCCCTGGTGGGTCGAAAACAATTCCGGTATCAGTGAGAATACTGGCAGCAACGAGTCGAGATCTGGTTCAGATGGTAAGAGAAGGGCTGTTCCGAATGGATCTTTATAGGCTTCTATCTGTGGTGAATTTAAGGATTCCACCCTTACGAGGTCGCCCAGACGATATTGCATTTCTTACAAAGCGATTTCTCGAAAAGATTCAGCGTCAGACTGGACTATCTCGCACTTTGTCCGATGAAACGCTTCAGCTATTGGAAACTTACGATTGGCCTGACAATATACGAGAGCTGGAAAATACGATCGCGCGCGCGTGTGCACAATCATCCGAACTCGAACTCCAGCCAATTCATTTATCTCAGAAACTCTTGCATTTTCATAAACATTCAAAGACGGGCTTGCTTCCGGATTCCACCTTTAATTCTGATAGTTCTTCTGGCAAACGGAGCGTGCTTTCTATAGCGCAGGTGGAGCAACGCGCAATTCTGGATGCGTTGCGAGAGACAAACGGCGATAAATTGAAAGCCGCTGAATTACTCGGCATCGGTAAGACAACGCTGTATAGGAAATTGAAAGAATATAGCCTGTCTGATGTGACTTTGACATCATCTGGAACTTCAACTACCGATCCTGAGGCGCGACTAGTCTGTGCATGACTCAATGAGAGCCCAGAGAATGGACAAAAAATCCCTACCTCGAACTGAAGTAGGGATAGTTGTTCGCAGAGATAATCCACCAATCTCCCGTTAAAACGCGGTTTGTTATTGGATTTGCATTTTCATGAATCGGGCAATATAGGATTGGCCATACGCACTTGAAGGAGTTCATCCTTGAGTGCCTTGGCGATGTATCTGGTTGCGTGTGCTGAAGGGTAGGCTGAAACTCATCTTCTCGTTTTGGGGCGACGACATCCCAGAGTTTCAGGAGATCGAAAGCAAGAACCCTAGACGCACGGATGGGGGGGACTTTGTGGGCTCCGTTGAGCATTGAATAGCTGCTGGAAGTTTACGATCTCATCCGAAGCTGCAATTTCTTTCAGACTATCGGTTCGGATAGTTCACCAGCAGTATGCAGATCGTGTGTTGTTCTGGGCAGCGTTCAACTCCGAGCTGTCCCTTCTCGTGTCTCAGGATTCCTCCGTGAGATTCAGTTAAGGGCGTGGCTCATTGCATCTATAGCGGGCGCTTGATATTTTGCGTATGGAACGTCAGTCGGAGTAGCAGGTAGTTTTTCAGTAGGAGTTAAAACGCTTCCAAGCTGTGGATTAGAGAGGTATGCCTTCCTTCAAGAATCTATTTGAGTGGTAGTTTATTGGCGTATTCGGGCGAGGAGAATAGCACAAGCCCTCGAAATACGGGAGCTCATACAGTCATCAGGATTGCTCGAAAAGCTAAATGCGATTGCAGGATTGGCCTCAGACGAAGCAAAGAGACGTTCTTCAGGAAGATGAAGAGAATCGGTTGGTGCGCTCACTATGCGTGGGCCATTTGCGCAACTCGCACGGAGAAGCTCGCCGGCCCAGTTAACAAATGTTTCTGGTAAGGAAATCATACCGATTGCCTGGCAGAACTGAGCCTCGACGACCTCCTGACGAACATACTTTTCCGAGCACTTCCCCCGTTGCCCAGTGCAGCGGTAGTAGATTTACTTGCCCTTTTTGATTTCACCTACGACAGTGCATCCACAATGGCCACAGCGGATCAAGTCAGCAAAAGGCAGGTCGTGCTTAATCACCCGATAGTGATTTGAATAGCGGCGGTCGAGGATCGACTGAACCTGATCCCCGAGGGCGCGAGAAATGATCGGTTCGTGAAAGCCGTCGTATTCCTTGCCGTCCCAGATAAACTTTCTGATGTAGATCAGATTTCGCAGCATCCCGTGGACAGTCGCCTTGTTCACTGGTAGACAGCTCTTACGAAAGGTTAGTCTTTGTTCGCGAGCCCACTGGGCGAGGTCCTTCAAGGAGTGGTTAAGCTACGATGGCCCACATTGCCTCTTCGTAATCGGAGGAACGGCATTGCCGATCTTTTCGCGCCGTGAACTGTCCGACCAGGGAGTCGTCGAATTGGTGCTACCGCTCCTTTGATTATGAGACCCCATTTCGACTTGGCTAAAAATCAGCTAAGCAAACGTGGATCGAAATAGCAGGGAAATGGCCCATCGATGTGGATGTGCATGAAGTCTGGGTGGCGTGGATTGAGGATGTAATTTCGTTCCTCTGGAACAACGGCACTTGGAACGGATAAGACAGCGGAGGATGCACTCATGACCCAGTTGTCGCCTATGCCCTGGGTATCGCTCGTTGGAGGCTCGGTGTCCCAGTTTGTAGGAAGGTTGGCGGTGGCCAGTTCCTGGACGAAAGATTCGTCAAATTTGACTGAATAGAGTTCGTAGTCCTTTGGTTTTCTCAGATGGACAAGGACTTCCAGCATAGCTAGAGAGCGGTGCTCGGCGGTATACACCACTGAAACACCCTCGCTATTCCATCGAGCTCCATTGAGTCTTGCACCTTCGCCTGTGAATGCTGTTCCCCGATAGATTTTTCGGTCAATGCGCCATGCTTCGATCAAGAGAAAACTCCGTGCTCAAGCCGGCCAATCAGATTCCGAACTTCTCGTGCTCCGAAATCAGATCGAGCATATTCAATTGGTCGGGCATTATTCAGTCCGCGTACGGGAGAAAGCAGCCATTCACGAGCATCAGCTTTATCCCCATCGTGGAGATGAAGTGCAGCATCGTAAATCTCTGAGAGTCGGAGCAGTCGTTCGGACTCATTCTCGTCCAACCCGCCTCCTTCTTTGCGCCTAGCTAGAGTCCGGAGAGGCACGCCGAGATACTCTGCAAGCTGCTGCTGCGTAAAGCCCGATTCCTGCAGAAAGCTGTTGACCGCGGACCAGCGCAGGCCTGTGGTAATCACCTTAATTAAAGTAGGGGTCGCCATTTGCTTGAGTCCCAAGCTCCTGCCTGGCTGGATCTTCGCCGTCTTGGGTGAACCCAGGGATGGAACAAACTGCGCGATGGATTTACGAACCGTCGTAGTCATGTTCATAGTCTACTCGACAATAATGTCATTTTGGCATTTATTATATGCAAGTTTGGCATGCTGTTGAATTGGAAGACAATACACGAGTGCGCCCAAAATCAAGGAGACGAAATGATGCTTTATAAGTCCCGCTGTTGCATGACTAAAGGGCCATTAATGAAGTCTTAAGCAACATTAGGAAAAGAACCCGACGCCGTGGCTCTCGTCAAAACCAAGCAAGATCTCAAACCGGCAACTCGGATTCTCACGAACAGTGAGAAAGTTGGATATATGAAACAGCCCCATCGCACGTTCGGTCTTGACTTTGCAGAACTTGCTCTGCGAAAGTGATTTGTCTAAATAATTGCATTGCCCTGTCACCATCAATCGAGATTGGCGACACCACATCTGCCGGCTTTAGGGTCCGATTTTGTCGACCTCTGCTGGGGTTCGGCAAAGGTCTATGTCATCAATTCTGGGCAAACTATTTGTTCTGATGGCTCTGGTCCCGCTCAAATTGAGTAAGCGTGACTCTTTGGCCGTCTTGACGTTTTGTTGAGGGGAGGTTGTTTCCACAACCAGTTTGTGGACACAACCTGTGTGAGTTGGGTGCTATTTGCGTTTGGGGCGCTGGTTGACTTCGTCAGTGAAGATGTCTTCTGTGAGGGCAAGTCCGATGGCGTAGTCAAGACGGGTCAGCAGCTCAGTGAGCGTCTCGTTCTTGCGACGCACGAGCATGGCGATGGAGGCATGCTCGTCAGCGGCGGTGGCTACGCAGCCTGCCGGGTAGACGATGCCGACGGTGATTTCGCCATCCTCGATGAAGTTGGCGAGGTTGGGCAGGAGATCCGCGATCGTGTCGCTGGCTGGTTCTGGACTTTGCTTCAGGCTGCAAGTTGGTTTACGCGTTCGAGACTTCGGGCGAAGTTCCAAGGCAAGAGCTCCTCGATGCGGCAGATAGGGTGTTCGGCGATGTGCGTCAGCAGATGCCGCAGGTAGGCTTCGGGATCGAGCCCGTTGAGCTTGGCCGACTCGATCAAGGTATAGAAGACGGCGGCGCGTTCGCCTCCACGGTCGGAGCCGGCGAAGAGATAGTTGCGGCGTCCGACGGCGACGCCGCGCAGCGACCGCTCGGCTGCCGAGTTATCGATCTCGATGCGGCCATCGTCCACATAGCGCACCATCGCGGGCCAGAGCGTAAGGGCGTAGTGGATCGCGGCCGCCGTCTCGGACTTGCGCGAGAGCGTGGCGAGCGATGTCTGGAGCCAGAGATGCATGGAGTTGAGCAGCGGCCGTGCTCGAGCGTTGCGGATGCTTCGGCGTTGGTCGGGAGACCGACCGCGGATCTCTTTTTCGATCGCATAGAGCCGTCCGATCCGCTCGATGGCTTCGGTGGCGATGGGCGATTGGTGCGCTTCCATCAGGTCGTAGAACTTGCGCCGGATGTGGGCCATGCACGGTGCTTCGCGGATCGAGCCATCTTCGTAGAGCTTGTTGAAACCGGCGTAGGCATCGGCCTGGAGGATGCCACGGAAGCCTGCAAGGTGACGCTGCGGGTGGAGTCGCGCACACCGACGTTGACGACTTTGGAACTGAACGGCGCGTACTGATCCGAGATATGGGTATAGAAGAGCTTGCCCGGTTCGGCTCCGTACTTGGGATTAATGTGGCCGGTGCTTTCGGCTTTGCCTCCAGTTTTGAAGCGTTGCCCGTCCGAGGACGATGTAGTCCCGTCGCCCCAGTTCTCCGCGAAGGGTTGCCGGAACTGAGCGTTGACGAGCTCGGCCAAGGACGCGGCGTAGGTCTCGTCGCGGATGTGCTAGGCTTGCAGCCACGAGAGTTTCGCGTAGCTGGTTCCAGGGCAGGATTCCGCCATTTTGGTCAGGCCAAGGTTGATTGCATCGCCCAAGATCGTGGTCAGCAGAGGTATCCGGTCCTTTGCCGTATCGCCACTTTTCAGATGAGTAAAATGCTTTGTGAAATTTGTCCAGGTATCGACTTCGAAAAGCAGTTCCGTAATCTTGACGTGCGGCAGTGATGCCGAAATCTGATCGATCAGGTTCTGTGCTGCCTGCGGCACCGTCGCATTAAGCGGCGTGATCTTCAAGCCTGCGTCGGTCAGGATTGCATACGGCAAATCATGGGCGGCGGCCATCTGATCGACCAATTGGAGCTGCTTGTCTATCGTGTCGAGCCGCGCTTTCAAATATACTTCCCAGAATGGATCGACAGCAAAAGGGAGTTCATGTGCGCCCTTAAGCACCGCGAACTTCTGAGCAGGCAACAGATATTCATTGAAGTTCTTAAACTGGCGAGAGTTGTGGCTGCGATTACGCTCTGGAATACCGTCTACCTCGAACGAGCCACAGAGCAACGGGTAGCCAAGGGTGGCTATATAGGCCCCTCCGAACCCCTAGAAACGCCTCCAGCGGTTCTTAGCATAAATTTCCTTTAATGAGATGGTCCGCCGCTTGATCTCTCCCTTTGAGTGAGTGATCGTGTTGACAGGTACAAGGAGGATCATCCTATGCAGATTCATTCCGTTGGCATCGATCTTGGCAAGACGACCTTTCACCTCGTAGCCCTCAACGCAGTCGGTACCGTTCTCCTCTGGAGCGAGTGGAAGGAACTCGAGCAGCAGATCGTGGCGATGAACGGGGAGGTGGAACAGATCGCATCCTCCGACCCAGTCTGTCAGCGGCTACGGCAGATCCCCGGCATCGGTCCGTTGATCGCGACCGCCATCGTCGCGGCGATCAGCAACGGAGCAGCCTTCCACAACGGCCGCGAGTTCGCAGCATGGCTCGGTCTGGTGCCGAGACAGCACTCGACATCGGAGTCCTGTCGGCCAGCGCAGTTGAAACAATTACCCCCGGCCGGCCCGTTCGTGCTGAACCGCGACTCCAACTAAGCCAATGGTACGAGGGTAATCCTCAAGTTCCATCCAGACGAACACTACAGGTTGGGGCTACCTGAGTCAATTGGATAAGCAACTTAAAATAATGTTTCTTTTTTCTTGACAAGGCTTGACTTCCACGCTACAAAAGCATCCGGTTCGTATCTCGCCTGAGATTCGATGATTTTGTAACGCACTGTTTACAGGCACTCACAAAGTGTCTTCCTTGCTGAAGGAGAAATGATCATTAAAATGACAAATCCACAATATTAAAGCTGGTTTGCGCGGGTCTCGTGTGTCTTGTGTATTAGTGGGACTTGCTAACAATTATCAATAAGCAGATGTGTTCGTAATTTGCGCCTTGTCCAGAGAGGGTAACGCATGTTAGTTAGGCGACGGGTTATATATTATGGAGCGATTTGCTTGGCGTTCGTCATACTCTGCGCAACGATTATCAAGACATCGGCAATCTCGACACCGGGAAGGATGGCAGTTGCGCCCGCAAGTCTTGATGGACTGGTTACAATTTCGTCGTCGTCCGACAAGAAGCTGACATTCATCACATGTGCGTCTTATCACCCTACATTTTGGGAGCGCCTCCTTCACACAACCCTCTCTGGCGCTTTCGTGGTGCAGCATATCGTACCGACGCCCAATGTGGTTGCTCATGCCGGCCGCGTCCATATTGAATTCCAAGGCAATCTGCTGAGCGTTGTATTTGCTGACTCTTCGCGATTTGTGTTTACTACTGCGCCAAAGAAATCGATCCCCCTACCATTGAAAGGAGAGCAGTTGGACTATGGAGTTGGCATTGCGACAAACAGCGTGGCCGGATTTGATACTCACGCTGCCTTTGTCGCTTCACGCAACTCGACGAAGCGAGGCAGCTGCGGCCTCTAGGAGATATCAGATTGCCAACGTTTAATCTACCGTAATGAATAGTGGCGGGATTCATCTCATATTATTAATTCAACCCGAAAGGGGGCTTTATATCGGTAAATAAAAATTTAGGACTTTTGAGACTGCGGGTCTGACTCTGGGAACGCAGTCGCTACGGCACGATGACCTACAGAACGAAGTCTGTACATACGTCGCCTATAGATGTAAGGCTGATAAATCAATCCAAAGGGAGACTTTATGAAGGTAACTAAGATGCTTAGGATTCTTGTGACAGCAGCTTTAAGCTTAGCAACAGGAGTCGCTACGGCGCTAGCATGCGATACCGGAGGTTATCCTGCCGACTCGTGCTCCGCTTCCGACACAATTTGGTTCATAGGTCAATCATGTCAGGTATCATGCCCGACCGGTTACTACGCATGCTGCAATTATTCCGGCCCAAGCTGTGAATGCACTGCCTACGGAAGCTAGATGAATTCGGTGGCTGCTAGGCAGCAAGCCGACAGCCACCGACAACATTAGGAAGTTGCGGGGTGAAATTTGAGAATACGTCCGACGCTGGGACAGGTTACGCATATTTTGATGATCGTGACGCTTTGTGTCGCGCTATGGAAGATATTGAGTCACGATCAGAGACCATTCGCGTACAAAAGCGGCGACCACATAGCTCGCACTATCTGGCAAACGATGCCGGACGCCAAGCGGACTGTGGTAGTTGTCGAACGCGCCGAATGTGGCTTCTGCAGGGCGAGCATGCCATTTTATGCTAGGTTGGTTCGCGCCGCGAATGATTCTGGCGTGGAAGTTGTGAGCGCGACATCAGATGACAAAGCCGCGAACCAACGTTTTCTTGCCGCAAATAAGGTGCACATGGACCGGATCATCCAACTCAAGGATACGCCGCTCAAAGTGTCCGCAACCCCAACTCTCATTGTCCTGGATCAGAGCAAGACGGTCCTTGGTGCATGGGTTGGCAAGCTTAATCCGGACGATGAAGACAAGGTACTCCATTTGGTCCGTTCAGTATCCCTGTGATCGGGTTTTTTTTTGGATATTTGTTCCAGGAGACGGATTATGACTCAATCGGTGCTGGCGAGGTTCGCTGCGGTAATCGCGTTTGGTGCTGTTTCGGCGAGTATCGCGATCGCACAGCCGCCCAAACGGGCAAAGTCTTTGCAGTTTGAGGTGGCTGCCATTAAGCCGAGCAACCCGAAACGGGGGATAGGGTCGTCGATGTCTGGCAATGGGCCCGGAGGGCAGTTTCGGATCGTGAATATGCCTTTAAGTCAGTGGATAGAGATAGGACTATCCGTTAGTGACTATGCTCTGAAGGCACCTTCGTGGCTCGATAATTCCAGATTTGACCTTGATGCAAGACCGCCGGTCGGCGAGTTTGCCTCAGCCGAAATGATGAAAGCGCTTTTGATCGAGCGATTTGGATTGAAATGGCATGAGGAGCGCCAGACCGTGTCCGGCTATGAACTGGTTGCTGATAAAAAGGTCTTGGTCAAGCCTTCGAGTATGCTGGAAAAACTGAAAGGGGAGCACGGGGCGACCCGGGGCCGTACAATTATTGGTGGCAAGAATATGCCGATGTCAGAACTTGCAGCGGCGCTGGAAAAGGTACTCCGAAGGCCCGTGGTGGACGCAACGCACCTTTCCGGCGGATTTGATTTCAAATTGATGTGGCGTCCGATTGACGATGCTGCGGTAGCCGAGCAGAAGAAATATGGAATTGATGTCGACGACCTTCCTGCTACAGTATTTGACGCGGTTCGCGAGCAGTTAGGGTTGAGGCTTCAAGTCGCCAAGGTTCCATCGACCGTTATCGTCGTGGACCAAATTAATCACCAACCTACCCAGAACTGATCTTATGCAGCGGACGAAATGACTGAAAACGAAGTACAGGTTGATACTGCGACCTCTGACAAACGCATGCGATGCGTGTCGATGATCAATCAACTACATGGCGGCCAGTTGAAAAATGTCCGGAGACCTCCTAGCGGACTTCTTGGGTGGCTTACGCGCACTGAAAATAAACTTACACGCAAAATGCATCCTGAAATACTGGCTTCTTCTCATGTTCGTGGAAACGGGGTAGCAATAGACTATTTACTTCAGGCCCTCCTCAAGCATAGTCAGCGTGCTAGGTTTGCGTTTGCAGTTCCGGATATTCGACGCGAAGAATTCAATCGATGGGCAGTAGCCTGTTTGCAGCACGACGATCATCAACCTGTAGAGATTCACTCAACATCGCAAGTGATTAAATACGGCATGAAATCTATTGCACCAGACATATGGTTGGATCTTTATGGGGACAATCAATTTGCTTTGAGGATGCGTGACGCACTTTCTTCCCGAGTATATCCGACAATAAGCGTTCAGCATGGTCTCTCCACGCATTCTTGGTTGTATGACAAGTTTTTGAGAGCTATGCTTACACCCAGTTATGCTTGCGACTCGCTTATCTGTACAAGCCGTGCATGTCAAAAGGCCCTTGTAAATATTTTGGAAGAGATTTCGGGCTCGTTCAATGAGCAATTTGGGACTGAACTAAAATATGGAGGGCGTACGGATGTCATCCCACTCTGCGTGGATACTGATAAATTACGGCCTCGTGATAAATCTACCCTTCGGAAGCAGTTGGGCATTCCATATAATGCAATGGTTTTGCTCTACGTCGGTTATCTTTCTCAAGTCAAAGCCGATCTTGCCCCGCTCCTGCCAATGATTCGGAACCTTGTGGCTGAAAATCCTAGCGTTAATCTGATGTTCATGGTAGCTGGCACAGGTCCAGAATCCTACAGCAAGGCGTTACTGGGGCTTGTACAAGAAATGGGGTTAGCGACAAACGTCTCTTTGCTGCGTGAAGTATCCGATATTCATAAAGAACAATTGTTCGGAGCTGCGGACATTTTTGTAGCTCCATGCGATAGTATGCAAGAGTCATTTGGTCTGTCCCCCGTCGAGGCCATGGCCTGCGGCTTGCCACAGGTTGTTGCCGATTGGAGCGGGTATCGGGATACAGTCTTGGATGGAGAAACGGGATTTCTCATCCCAACGTGCTGGGGTCGATGTGATGGAGAGCTTGTGGCAACGGGCGACATGTTGGGATGGCAATACGATCACGTAGTTCAGGGGCAATCAGTTGCACTCGATATTAAATGCATGCATGAACGTCTCCAGCTTCTCATTCGCCGTCCTGATCTACGTGCCACTATGTCAGAACGTTCACGTGCCCGAGCGGTGGCTGAATTCAGCTACGCCAGCGTTGCTCTTCGTTACGACGAATTGTGGACTCAACTCGCCACAATCGCCGATAAAGTTCAACCACGCCCCACGGCTCGGCGCTTTGACCAACCAGCCTATTTCAATTGTTTCGGGCATTTCTCCACAAAAGAACTCAGAGACGATGGCACGATCCGAAAGACAGGCAATAATGCCCTTTCGGTCAGAAAGTTGATTCGTATAACTCAGATGGAGCTTACGGGACTTTTAGTGTTTGACGAGTCCCTGTTGGAGCGCTTGATTCAGTTACTTTCTATTAAGGAGACCGTCTCTGAAAGTATAAGTGTCGGACAATTGATTTCATTGACATCGGATGAAACACGGCTTCCTGACACAGTTCGGCGGCACATTCTTTTACTGATCAAACATGGGATTGCGACTATTTGAGTGCCTGCGAACAAGCTCAAGAGGATACTGTGAACGATGCCTCGCTCTTAGGTCTCCCAAAACCTTAGATTGAGTTCGCTGAAAACGATTTTGCGAGAATTGGTACGTCAATAATGAGAAGAGCTTTGATTACCGGTATTTCTGGGCAAGACGGAAGTTATTTAGCAGAATTCCTTTTGAGTCAAGGGTACGAGGTTTACGGATTGATACGGCGGACCCCGTTGTCCATCTCGTTCCTTGAGCCTATCGGAGATTCTGTAAATTTCCTGTACGCTGATCTCCGAGATTCAGAATCATTAGAGACTGCGTTCCACAAGTCATGGCCCGATGAAGTATACAATCTTGGCGCGCAGGTGTTTGTACCGACGAGCTGGGAATGCCCGGCAGAAACGCATGATATCAATGTCGGGGGCTTGGCGCGTCTATTGAATATCATCGTGCGAAAGAAGCCGAACACCAAACTATACCAAGCATCGAGTTCAGAAATGTTCGGAAATGTTGGTGGATTTTGTAATGAAACGACACCATTTTCCCCTGTATCGCCTTATGGGGTTTCGAAGGTGGCAGCCCATAATTTGATTCAGGCATATCGCCAGCGGGGCATTTTTGCTGTTGGTGGCATACTCTTTAATCATGAATCCCCACGGCGCGGGCCCGAAATGGTTACCCGTAAAATTACAAAGGCAGCAGGTAGGTGGCTTCAAGGGAGTAAGACTAAACTTTGCCTCGGAAACCTTCATGCTAGACGTGACTGGGGTTTTGCCGGTGATTATGTAAGAGCTATGCATGCAATGCTCCAGCAGGAAGCCCCAACGGATTACGTGGTAGGCACGGGTGAGTCGCACAGCGTACAGGAATTTCTTTTACAGGCCTATAATCTTCTTCGCTCGTACAAAGACAACGAAGAATTTTTGGATACACTAAATAACTACATTCAGATTGATCAATCATTGATCAGACCAAATGAAATTCTTGACTTGCGTGCCGACGCTACGCTTGCACATCACAACTTCGGCTGGAAGCCTACGACAACGTTCGCCTCTTTGATTAAACTTATGGTAGACCATGACATAGCACAATTACGACCTGAAGTCTGTCCACTTGATCTTTGTTCAGATAATCTTGAATAACCAACGTGCCTTCCGAATTCTAAATCACAGCCGAATATGTCAATGGCTGTGTACATTCGCAGCAGATCCACATGGGTGCGGATTGCTTCGAGCGAGGTAAGATGAGTATTCAGAATCACATTGCAAATATCGACGGATGGATTTGGGGTGCGCGATCATCCGGACTTGGCGATCATTGGGCTACGGTTAATTATCTACTAACGCTCAGCGCGAACACTCAACGGGAAATATTACTCAGTACGCTTCCGGCGCGATGGCACACTCATCTGCACCGCAGTGAGAGGTTTCAAGGAATATTGAAACTGATGGTTAGTTCTGGCCGGATTCGTTTAGTTGATTATCCGCCGACTGCACTTGTAGATCGCCAAGAGATTTGGAATCTGCCATACCATTTCACTCGACTTCGTTGGTTCAGTTGGATTAATTGGAGGAGTCGTAGAATTTGTTATCAACATGATGCCGCAGTCACCTTTAAAGAGGCTAGCCTAAAGAGCGAGTCTCATGAAATATTCTTAAGCTCATTATTTGAGAATGGCTACGAAGGCATTGCCTTAACGGCGTCCATGAGCCTTTAAGAGGTTGTTAAAAACTTATCCATGTGTGCAGCATTTGTTGGCCCTAGCAGCGGATTTGTTCACATTTGCCACTCTGTTGGTACTCCGCTGTATTTGGTGAGGGGAGGAGTAGAACTCCACGAGCTTATTCGACATCATGTTGGTAAACAGTATATTTTATGCCATTCCTGGGAAGATTTTTTGGGGAAATTTCTTGCTGGCCGTTCTAAGCGATTTACGAAAAAAACTAACTAACCGGCGCAGGGCAGGCGAAAGGGCCAGTCAAGAGATCGAGGATGTTGTTTGAGTAGTTATTTGTCGTGGTTTTGAGGCGGTAATTGCTGTATGCGTTTGGCTAGCCTTTCCCGATGACGAGGCTGTCTCGGGCCGCTTCGACGACGGAGCGCAACCTGGGGTCTGAACAGGAGATCGCAATCGCGGTAAATGATGCGTTGGCACTTTGGACGAACCGCCTATACCTCTCAAGTGGCGAGATGTGCGTTTCACCTACCTATCTTCGGAAGGCTTCCGGATAGTTATCATTCAGGAGCCAAACGGGCTTGCGGCGAATGGTCCGTTGTTGCATTCGGTGGAGCGAGTGAGGCGCCGCACCAGGAGCAGAATCGCGGATGGTTCGAGAGGGGCAATCCGCAGTCGGTGCAGGTGGCCGCGATCGGTTGGCGCATGACGAAATAAAGAAGGAATCCGAGCGCGTGGGGAAACAAGGCTGTGACGAGAACCCATAGAATTGGCCTCATACCGCGCCGCCAGGCGTCCGCATAGACGAACCCGAGACACAGAATCCAGCCGCCAAGCAGGATGCCGACCACGAGGCCGGCGCTGCCATAGTGGGACATGGTCCGCAACGCAGCCCCCCGGTGGGCGGTCGTATATCCAACAGCGAGTCCGACCATTGGACAGAAGCCTACAAGGACCGAAGCCAGGAGCTGAATCTTCTTCGGAACGACATTAAAGTAGAGACACAGAAGCCAGCTGCCAAGCACGATGCCGACCACTAGACCGATGGTGCCGTAGAGGGACATGATCCGCGACGCAGCGCCCGGGCGGGCGGTCGCGTATCCAACAGCGAGTCCGACCATTGGACAGAAGCCTACAAGGGCCGAAGCCAGGAGCCGAATCTTCGTCGGAATGGTATTCAAGTAAAGACATAGAAACCAGCCGCCGAGTAGGATGCCGACCACGAGGCCGACCATGAGGCCGCGGATTCCATAGAAGGACATAATCCGCAACGAAGCCCCCTGGCGGGCGGTCATGTTTCCAAAAAGCAGCCCGATGAGCGGACAGAAGCCTACAAGAACTAAAGCCAGGAGCTGAATCTTCTTCGGAACGAAATTCAGGTAGAGACTGAGTTTCATAGTGACCTTTCTTTCCGGTAAGAGCGGGGCTTCGATAAGAGTGGGAGAAGCGGGAACAGGAAAAAGACACAGAGCGAGGGAACGATCCAGAGAGAGAGCAGATCATAATGCACTGGCATGCGCTGAATATCAAAGACAGAAGCTATCAGGCGCCCGAATTGCAGATCGACGAAGAAGCCGCCCATGGTGAGTGCTGCTGCGACAACGCTGATGAGCGCCCATCGCTGGCGGCGTGGCTCGGCGGGTATCCGGAGAGACGTGAGAACCTTGGCATTGAGGGTTGGGTCCACCTCGAAGGAAAGACCGCCGAGGCTTGCGATAACCCTGTTGCTGGCGCTGAGGTACTCCTGGCATGGAGCGCAGATGTCGAGATGCTGGCGAAGACGTTGTTCCCTCTCAGCCGAAATGGTGCCCGCCAAACTCTCGTCGATCATGTGCCGGAAGCTTTCGTGGTGGTCGATGCTCATGCTTTTTCTCCCTCGAACTGCGGTCGCAGCGTTGCCAGCCCTCGATAGATTCTGGAAGCGACGGTGGAGACGGGCGCTCCCACAACGACGGATATCTCCTGCAGCGATAGGTCCTCTTGAAAGCGCAAGACGAGCACTTCGCGATATATGGGCTCGAGAGTCTGCAGTGAGTGGGCAACCCGCTTAGCGTCTTCGGTCCGGGCAGCAAGCGTGTAGGGCGAGGGCTGATTGGAAGCAGGCGAGGGCCGAACAGGGCCGTCCTCATCGTCTGAGTCGAGACTTAAATTCTGCCGCTTACGCATGGAATCTACAGCAAGGTTGCGTGCGACCCGGAAGAGCCAGGGCTCGAAGCGGGAGCGCCCGTCGTAGGAGGAGCCTCGCTCCAGAACCCGCAGCCACGTCTCCTGCACCAGATCGTCAACTCCGTCGCGTCTGCCCAGCAGGTAGATGAGATAGCGAACAAGCCTGTATTGATATTGCCCGACCAGCGCCTCAAGGACAACGACATCTCCGTGGCGCAACCCAAGCGCGATCTGCCGTGTGTCGCTCTCCATGGACGCCCTCGAAGCCAGATCATAATCGAACATACGTGATGTTTACGAACCACGGGCCCGGAATTACGAAATGGCTCGTATCAGCTACAATCGTGAAATCTCAAAAGAAGCTGATCGGCCTCGGTATTTCTGAACCAAAGTGGATGTTAGTCTTCGGCCAAAACCTAACCTTGAGAGGGTGGAGGCTTTGGATGAAGA